>JBGUOB010000052.1:0-1889 GCA_045117755.1 Candidatus Cryptobacteroides sp. | reverse complement strand
CGCCATTTCCAGAAGTGAATGCAAAGTGGTATTTGCGTTGAGTGCTGGAAACGGGGGTTGGAATTGATGGAGGTGGATTTCCCCATCCACCCTCCCCGGGGAGGGGAGTTGCGTTTACTTCCATAAGCCGCGCCGGATTCGGTATCATGTCCGCTTCACGTCCGAGGCCGGGGAGCGGGTGCTCCTTGGCCGAGGGCGGAAACCAAAACAAGGAGAATGACCATGGCAAAGCACATGGACTCGATAATGCGCGGACAGATCCAGTTCTGGATCGAGTCCCACAAAAGCGTCGCGTGGATTGCGCGCTCGCTCGGCAAGCCCCCGTCTACGATCTGGCGGGAGATACTGAACCACCGCATGCCCAGCGACAAGGGCTACGGATGCTCGAACCGCCTCTGCGCGAAGTTCGACGTCTGCACGCGCCCGTCGTACGGGGCGACGGACTACAAGTCCCTCGCGAAGAACAAGCCGGGCTGCTTCGAGGCGTGCCCCGACTTCCGCGAGGCCGCCTGCGAGCGCCTCTCCAGTGCCCCGTTCGTCTGCAACGGGTGCGAGCAGGAGAGGTCGTGCCCGCTCATGAAGAGGTTCTACCTCGCTGACGGGGCCGAGGCCGCGTACCGCAGCGCGCTCGTGAACAGCCGCTCGGGCGTCCACCCCGACGACGATACGGCCGCGAAGATGGGCGACGCCGTCAGGGACGGGCTCAGTAAGGGGCAGTCAGTGAGGCACATCCTGCGAGCGAACGCGGGGCTCTTCGGGGACTACGCCGACTCGACCGTGTACGGGTGGATCAACGACGGGCTGTTCGCCGGGGCGGGCCGCTCCATGCTCCCGTTCGCATGCTCCCGCCGGAAGCCGCACAAGAAGCCCGTCACCAAGACGAACGCCAAGTGCCGCGTCGGGCGCACCATGAAGGAGCTCTACGCATGGCTCCAGGCGCACCCCGGCGTCACACCGACGGAGATCGACACGGTGGTCGGCTCCGTCTCCGGCAAGGTGCTGTACACGATGTGCTTCCCGAAGTCGAGGCTCGCCCTCGCCTTCCTCAGGGACTCGAAGACGTCGCAGACCACGACGCGCATCTTCAACATGCTCTGGGAGATCGCGGGTCCGAGGCTCTTCAGGAGGCTCTTCGCCGTGGTGCTCCCCGACAATGGCCCGGAGTTCTCCGACCCGGAGATGATTGAGAAGTACAGGCCGGACCCGGTCCACAACTCGACGAAGCTCGCGTCACGCGGCGTGAAGGTGTTCTTCTGCGACCCGTACTGCTCGTCGCAGAAGCCCCACGTCGAGCGCGTCCACATCGAACTCAGGCGCATCTTCGAGAAAGGCGCGCCCTTCGACTCGCTCAGGCAGGAGCACGTCAATCTCGCGATGTCGCACGTCAACTCGCTCACCCGCGACTCCCTCGGAGGGGCGACCGCCTACGACGCGTTCGCGAAGGAGTTCGGGGCCAGGGGACGCATGTTCCTCGACGCGCTGGGCATAAGGCGCATCCCCGCCAGCCAGGTGACGCTGCACCCGTTCCTGCTCGGCGAGAAGTTCCAGCGGATCGCCGACAAGGCGGTGCTCAGGAAGAACGGAGTCAAGAAGCCGGGGACTGACGAACTGAAGAAGTAAAGGCGACCCCCTTCCGGGGGCCGCAAGGCCAAGCCCGCTCGCAGTCAGCACCGCAAATGAGGTCTGCGGGACGGGCAGCGGGAGCATTGTACCAAAAATCGGCCCTCACGTGTGAACCGCCCGGCAAAACGACCTGGAACCACGACACAAGACCGACATGCGGACTCCGCATCACTACGCCATTAGCAACCAGAAGCCAATCGGCACAAAACTACCACACAAAACTTGCGTTTACCTCTGGACTTTTGCGTTTAGTTTCGGAAGCGACG
>JBGUOB010000051.1:0-1816 GCA_045117755.1 Candidatus Cryptobacteroides sp. | reverse complement strand
CGCTTTCTTCCCGCCGTCCGTCGTCGTGACGGTGATGTCCGCGGTCCCTTCCGTTACCGCCGTCACCTTTCCGGAGGCGTCCACCTTCGCGACCGCCGTATTGCTGCTCGCCCATGTCACCGACCTGTCCAGGGCGTCCGACGGGCTCACCGTCGCCGTCAGCTGCTTCGTCTCCCCGGGCTTCATCGCCGCCGTCGACGCGCTGAGGCTCACCCCTGTCACCCTCCTGGCCGAGAATTCCAGGACCACCGTCACCTTCTCCGTCCCGATCGTCCCTGTGAGGCTGCCGCCCTTCACGCCGTTGTACACGTGCCCGGGCAGCGCTTTGATATCCCTGACCTCATACTTTGTCCCCGCGGCCAGCTGCTGGTAGTAATCCGCGCAGTCGTCGGACACCAGTTTCCCGTCGATATAGACGTCCGCCGTGCCGTAGTCCTTGATGCTCCCGGACGACGCGCCGTCAAGATGGCCGTTCAGGTCCAGGTAGGCGGACGGCACCGTCACGCCGCAGACCGCAGTCTTCCCGCCGTCCTTCGTCTTTACCGTGATGTCCGCGCTGCCCGCGCCGACCGCTGTTACAAGGCCGCCGGCGCTCACCGTCGCCACGGACGTGTTGCTGCTCGTCCATGTCACCGACCTGTCCAGGGCGTTCGACGGGCTGACCGTTGCCGTCAGCTGCTTCGTCTCCCCCTTCCTCATGGTCGCGGATGAAGCGTTCAGGCTCACGCCCGTCACCCGGACGTCCTCCCATACGGCGTACAGCGTCACGGCCTTGTTGTCCGTATAGCTGCCACCGGGCTGGTAATTCGCGGACGTGGCCGTCCTGCTCGTCGCCCACCCTTTGAAGTTCTTCCCGGTCATCGCCGGCTTTGTGGCGGAGAGGGCGAGCGGGTTCCCGTAGTACTTCGTCTGGGCTGAAGGGGCGCCGCTCCCCCCGTTCGCGTCATACGTGACTTTGTACTCGGCCTGCACGAACTTCCAGACCTGCGCGTTGGTCCCGTTATAATAGTTCTGCCGGATGTTCGTCCCGTCCGCGGTCCCCGCGCCTTCCACGTCCATCACGAGGCCGCTGCACCTCGATACCACCATGTAGCCGTTCCCGAGCTTCATGATCGCCCATTTCTGGTTGTTCTTGTTTCCTGCCGTATATACCTGGATGTTCGCCCCGTTCGAGGTGCTGTTGTCATACACATCCAGGCTCTTCCCAGACGCCGCGTGGATCAGGCTGTAGTAGCCGTGCTCCAGGTACTTCACGTCGATCGAGTTGTACCTGCTCGGCGCGCTGTCGTTCCACACCTGCACGTTCCTGCCATCCGGGACGTCCGCCGTGTCGCCGGAGATGTCGAGGACCAGTCTCGGGTCCAGCGCGGATACCAGGACATATCTCCCGTCCGCCACGGTCCTCGCGGGCTCGTACGGGATCAACAGCCACCTCTGCGCGTCGCTGTCGTTCCCAACCCACTGCTGGACGTTCGTCCCGTTCGTGACGCTGCCCCCGTTGATG
Source organism: Candidatus Cryptobacteroides sp. (assembly GCA_045117755.1). Lineage (GTDB taxonomy): Bacteria > Bacteroidota > Bacteroidia > Bacteroidales > UBA932 > Cryptobacteroides. The sequence goes on along the minus strand of JBGUOB010000051.1, from coordinate 312 downwards.
TCGAGGCTGTAGCCGCTGCACTTCGCCTGGAGCCTGTACCCCTTCCCGTCCCCGAACCGGGAGACGGCCCATTTCTGGGCGCTCGACCCGTTGGACTGGCACATCTGGATGTTCGCGCCCGACTTCCTGTCCGCGTTTGCGACGTCGAGGCACATGTCCGTGCCCCTCTGCCGGATCGTGTAGAACCCGTCGCTGTACGTGATGTTCCATACCTCGTAGGCCGGGAGGAAGCTGCCGTCCGGCCCGCAGATCGCAACATTGGTGCCCCCGGACGCCGGCAGGGCCGTCCCGGCGATGTCCAGGTAGTAGGAC
>JBGUOB010000050.1:0-2671 GCA_045117755.1 Candidatus Cryptobacteroides sp. | reverse complement strand
GGACTTTTGGGCCAGCCTTGAGCACAAGATCCGGTATAAAAAGAATCTGCCAACTGTTGCGGATTTGGAAAGAGAGCTGTTTGAATGCGCTGTGCTGAGCGCCGAGCTGGAGAACAGGATGGAGCGGATCCAAAAAATGGCCGACTGTTATCTGGATGATTCGGGGAAGGAGAAAAATACATGACGAGCCCCTCAAGAAAAATCATAAAGTGGGGCGGTGTCCTTGCAGGCTCAGCCGCTGTAGCGTCGATCTACGCCTTTGCTACCACAAAGTACCTGCTGAAGATGGCGGTGGATCGAGAGGAGCCGAAGCTGATGAAGCTGGCGGAGAAGCGTGTCGCTGGGTTTATAGAGGACGATGCCTTTTTCAAAGCGAGGATCGAAGCCGGGGACAGGCTCTCGAAAAAGGCCAGCACGACCGTAGAGACCATCAGCCATGACGGCATCCTTCTGGTCGGACATTGGCTCCCTGTGGAAAACGCGAAACGGATCATCATTGCCGTCCATGGCTGGCGCGCCTCCTGGTACGAAACCTTCGGTATCGTGGCCGACTCCTGGGCGGCGAACGACTGCAGCGTCCTGTATATCGAGCAGCGCGCCCATGACAACAGCGGCGGCGAGTACATGGGCTTCGGCCTGATAGAACGCTTTGACTGCCTCGACTGGGTATCCTGGGTAAACCGAAGTGTCGGCGCAGATCTCCCAATCTATCTCGTAGGCGTTTCCATGGGTGCGGCGACTGTGCTGATGGCGTCAGATCTTTGCTTGCCCGAGAACGTACATGGAATCATCGCCGACTGCGGCTACACCTCGCCGCACGCTGTCTGGAAGCACGTGGCCAACAACAATCTGCATATTGCTTACGGCGTGCGCGGCGTGATTGCCAGCGAAATCCTGCGCCATAAGATCCAGGTAGGCTCCAACGACTTCTCCACGACGGAGGCTCTGAAAAACACAAGAATCCCGGTGCTGCTGATTCACGGCACAGGCGACCACTTTGTTCCGGTGGAGATGACCTATGAAAACTATCTCGCCTGCGGCGGGCCGCGACGGCTGCTGATCGTACCCGGGGCGGACCATGGCATGAGTTATTTCACAGATCCGGAACGCTATACGGCCGCTGTTCTGGCTTTCTGGAAAGACTTCGATTCTTGGGAAGGAAGGAATCAGGCATGATAAGAACCAGTACGGTCCAATTGACAACGATCTCCGCCGTTGCTTATCGGCAAAAGCTGGTATCCGGCGGCGCAGGGATTACCATTTGGGGATACAATGTCCGGCAACCGGGGCTTGCCTCGATCAGCAAGACTTCCGGCGAGGCGATCCCCACTGCAAATACGCCTTTGGAGTATTATCCTCCGGAGGCGTTTGCGGAGGCAATCAAGCTGACTGCCGGGCTGCCTTACAAAAACCTCGGCAAAGTACAGCTGCCCGAAGGGCTTGCTGTTGAACCGGAGGAGGCGGAAGAAGCTCCCGCTCAACCGGAGATCGAGGCGGTTATTGACAGCGCGGAATATCAGCGCGTTGTCGACGCTTACAGCGACAAAGACGGGCGGCTTTCCTATACGCTCCTGAACAAGGATCTAATCCAGACGGCAAAAGCGAGCGGGCAGGTTCGCCTGATGATCGAAGACCACGCTTCGCTTGAGGAGATCCGCCTTCAGGTCGTAAAGGCCAAGCTTCGCAGTGTTTCAAGAAACCCTGCGCTGACCGACGAGCAAGTGCAGCTGATGATCGAACTGCTGGATGAGATCAGCCCGAAGGGTGTGTTGAAACCGCTGAACGAAGAGATCCGGAAATGGCTCCGAGACGGGAAATTGAAATAAGCAGAAAATGAGTGTTTGACTATGACGATAGCCGTAATCTGTGACGTGTTGGGGAAAGAGAATAACGGTACGACCATCGCCGCCATGAATCTGATCCGCTCCCTGCGGGAAAAGGGGTACGATGTGCGTGTCGTATGCTCGGACCCGGAGAGAGCGGGACAGAAGGACTTTTATGTTGTTCCCACGCTGAATCTCGGACCTTTGAACGCGTATGTAGCCAAAAACGGCGTCGCGCTGGCGAATCCGGACAGGAACATCCTGACAGTGGCGCTCAACGGAGTGGATCATGTCCATGTCATGATGCCCTTCGCGCTTGGCTCCGCCGCGGCTAGGCTTGCTCACAAGCTGGGGCTCCCTCTCACGGCGGGATTTCACTGCCAGGCGGAGAACTTCACCGGGCATATCTTTATGAAGGATTTCCCCCTCGCCAATTGGATCGCCTATCACGTGTTTTATCGGAATCTCTATCGCTACTGCGACTGTATCCATTACCCGTCCCAATTTATCTGCGACACCTTTGAAGCGATCGTCGGCCCCACGCCGCATCGGATCATCTCAAACGGCGTGAATCACATTTTTCAGCCGAAACCGGCAGAGAAGCCAAAAGAACTGAAGGACCGGTTTGTCGTGCTGTTTACCGGCCGGTACAGTTCAGAAAAAAGCCACAAAGTTCTGATCGAAGCTGTGGCCAGATCCCGCTACAAAGATGAGATCCAACTGATTTTTGCCGGCGACGGGCCTCTCAGGCAGAGCCTGGCGCGGCAGGCCAAGCGCCGGGGCGTTCACGACCCGATCATGAGGTTTTATAGCCGTGAAGAGCTTGTAAAGGTCATCAACTACGCGGA
>JBGUOB010000049.1:0-2042 GCA_045117755.1 Candidatus Cryptobacteroides sp. | reverse complement strand
GTTGATACCCTTGGCGGGAGCTGAGAGCTGGCGGCCGTTGAGGTCGTAGATGCGCTCCGTGCCGTCGCGGTCGACGGTGCGCAGCTGTGTGATACCAGTGGTGCCTTCGAGCACCATGCCGATGGCAGGAGCATTGGTCCTTGCGCTCTGCAGCAGATAGGCGCGATAGGGCAGGATACGGGCAGCACGGTGCTCGTCGGTGTCGCTCTTCACCGGATGCCACAGACCGTCGTTCTGCAAGGTGTAGGCTCCCAGTTCGGCAGCCTCGGCATTGCTGATATTGTAGAGCGTGCCGCGCATCGAGAAGCCTGGTGCGTCCTGCTGCTGACCCACGGTCAATGGGCCATTAGCCGGGATGTCTGCGGCGGCTGTATTCAACGATGCATCGCCGTCGGCCGTCCAGATCAAGTATGGCTGCAGGGCCTGCAGCGTCTCCAGCGTCTCGGTGAAGATCAGCTCGTTGGTGCTACGACCCGACAGTTTGTAGGCCTTGGCGCCTGCGGGAATCGAGAGGTCGTAAGGCAGACAGATGGTGTAAGGCACATCGCTCTTGCCTAAGGTGCGGGTGTTCTCCACCTTGTCGGTCTTGAAGGCGTAAGGCACGTAGTAGTCACGGCCGTCAATCAGGCGGAAGCCCTGAGCGCTGAAGCCGGTGCCATTACTTACTATGATGTTCGTACCGTTGCTCTCACCATATGTGGCGGGCACATAGACCAGCGTCTGCAGGCTGTCGATGCCGAGACGGCCGAAGCCGCGGTTCTTCAAGTCAACGGCGATATTGGTCGAGTCGCACAGGTGCATATCCACGTAACGCAGGTTGGTGGCCTTCGAGAAGAGGCTGTCCTCCATCGCTTTGAGCGTCGTGGGCAAGACCATCTTCTCCAGTTTTGTCAGCGGCTGGATGTCGGCGGTATGCAGCGAGTCAACAGCAGTATAGACTAACGGCGTGAGGTCGCGGATGCCGGTACGCAGGTTGAACCAACCCTTCACGCTGCGGACGCCAGTGAGGTCATCGGCCGTAGCAGCGGCATGGGCAGCGAAGGCGCAGAACGACTCGTCGTCCTCGAACATTCCCTTCGAGATGAAGTTTGTGCGCTGTGCCGAGCCGTTGTAGTCCTCACCGTAGATGTAGTCCTGATATTGGCTCGGACGTACATAGAAGGCGTCGAACGTCGGATTGTAGTTGTTGCTAAGCCAGCGAAGGACGAATAATTCGTTGCTTATATTCAACACCTTATCGGAAAGGATGTACATGCGGGTAAGCATGGCATCGTCGTCGAGGGCGGACCAGCTGAATTCCTGGATGCTGTCGCCGACGACGAGCACCTCCAGACCTTCACACTCCTGCAGGGCGCGGTCTTCTACTTCCCTACAAGTCCTCGGCAGGATGAGCGTCTTCAGGTTGTAGGCACGCAGGAAGGCGTGAGTCGCCAGAACATTGTCGTCAAACCTTCTTGCTTGTACATTTTCTTTCAACATGAACGATGCCGCTGGTCTAGTATAGCCCGTCACGCCAACACTGGTAGCCTTGATATCTGCGTCATACAGGTCGATGTACTCCAGACGGCCGGCATAGTTGCGACACAGGAGCCACGGGCAGTAGCCCGCCATGTATTTCAACACGTCGATGTCGGCACCCGAGATGGGGCCTACCACCTTCAGTTTGCGGTACTTGGTGTAGTCGCCTCTGACAGCATCGACAACAGTGTGGTCGCCTGGAGCAGTGTATAAGTGGATGGTCAGTCCTAATGCTTCGGCCAATTTGTTCGGCTCGGTGACGGTGACGGTAATGATGTCGTCACTGCTATAGTCGCGCTCGTCGACGTTGATGTGGTCGGCATACTGTGTCCACGTCTCGCGGTAGAGCTTGCATAACCTCTTCGGCACATAAATCTTGAAGTCGGTGGGCAGCGATGCGAAGGCGTCAGCCTCCAATGTCGGTACGCTGTCGCAGCTCACGCTGATGGTTTCCAGACTTGTGCAGCCGCTGAATGCCGAGGCACCGATGTACTCGATACTGTCGGGCAGCGTGATGGAGGTCA
>JBGUOB010000048.1:0-1654 GCA_045117755.1 Candidatus Cryptobacteroides sp. | reverse complement strand
CCGCTGGATAAGGCGATGGCCGAAGCATTTGAGATTAAGAACGACCGTTACAAGTATCAGCATCTGGGCAAGAACAAGACCCTCATGATGATCTTCTTTAACAACTCCCTGCGCACGCGTCTCTCCACCCAGAAGGCCGCCATGAACCTCGGCATGAATGTCATCGTGCTCGACGTCAATGCCGGTGCCTGGAAACTCGAGACCGAGCGTGGCGTCATCATGGATGGCGACAAGAGCGAACACCTGCTCGAGGCCATTCCCGTCATGGGCTGCTACTGCGACCTCATCGGTGTACGCTCGTTTGCAGGTCTTACCGACCGCGAGTACGACTATGCCGAGACCGTGCTCCAGCAGTTCATCAAGTATTCAGGTCGTCCCGTCTTCGCTATGGAGACCGCCACCGTGCACCCCTTGCAAGCCTTCGCCGACCTCATCACCATCGAGGAATATTGGAAGACCCCCTCTAACTCCCCCTGTCTAGGGGGAGAACCAAAGGCCGCCCCTGAACAGGGGAGGTTGGAGGGGTCTCGTCCCAAGGTCGTCCTCACCTGGGCCCCCCATTGCCGCGCTCTGCCTCAGGCTGTGCCTAACTCATTCGCCCAGTGGATGAATGCCGCACCCGACGTGGACCTCGTCATCACCCACCCCAAAGGCTACGAGCTCGACCCGCAGTTCGTCGGTAATGCCCGCGTGGAATACGACCAACGCAAAGCCTTCGAAGGTGCCGATTTCATCTATGCCAAAAACTGGTCGAACCCAGGTGTCACCAATCCTGCCGACTATGGCAAAATCACCTGTGAGGACCGCTCATGGACTGTCGATACCGAGCACATGTCGTGGACCAATAACGGCAAGTTCATGCACTGTCTGCCCGTCCGTCGTAACCTCATCGTCACCGACGACGTCATCGAGTCGCCCAACAGCCTCGTCATCCCCGAAGCTGCCAACCGCGAAATATCTTGCTCCGTGGTCATCAAGCGCATGCTCGAAGCACTATAATGGTCAATGGTTAATGGTCAATGATTAATGGTTTATGATTTCCTTCGAATGCGATTATAACAACGGCGCACACCCCAAGGTGCTCGAGAACCTCATTAAATACAATAATGAGCGACCGACGCCCTACGGCTTCGACGCCTTCTCCGAGCGTGCCAAGGACCGCATCCGCGAGGCCATCGGCATGCCCGACGCCCAGATATTCTTCCTGACGGGCGGCACGCAGACCAACGCCACCACCATCGACTCCATGCTCTACCAGTATGAGGGCGTCATCTGCGTTAGCTCTGGTCATATCAACGTCCACGAGGCCGGTGCCGTCGAGTTTACGGAACATAAAATCATCACCATCCCCGATGCACAGGGTAAGATGGAGGCCAAGACGCTCAACCGGTATCTCGACGATTTCTATCACGACGGCAATCGCGACCACGCCGTACATCCGGGCTTGGTTTACATCACCTTCCCAACGGAATTAGGAACGATTTACACCGCCCGCGAGCTGGACGACATCTATCAGGTCTGCAAGCAGTACGACATACCCCTCTACATCGACGGAGCACGGCTGGGCTACGGACTCATGGCCGAAGGGTGCGACGTCACCCTACCCTATCTCGCACGCCACTGCGACGTCTTCTACATCGGTGGCACGAAGATC
>JBGUOB010000047.1:0-38659 GCA_045117755.1 Candidatus Cryptobacteroides sp. | reverse complement strand
AACCGTCCCGAGTGGATGATCATGAAGGTGATTCCGGTTACGCCTCCGGACCTGCGTCCGCTGGTACCGCTGGACGGCGGCCGTTTCGCGACCTCCGACCTGAACGACCTGTACCGCCGCGTCATCATCCGCAACAACCGTCTGAAGAAGCTCATCGAAATCAAGGCTCCTGAGGTGATTCTCCGCAACGAGAAACGCATGCTCCAGGAAGCCGTCGATTCCCTCTTCGATAATTCCAAGAAGTCCTCTGCCGTCAAGAGCGAGTCCAACCGGGCCCTCAAGTCCCTGTCCGACTCCCTCAAGGGCAAGCAGGGCCGCTTCCGCCAGAACCTCCTCGGTAAGCGTGTCGACTACTCCGCCCGTTCGGTTATCGTCGTCGGTCCGGAGCTCAACATGCACGAGTGCGGTCTGCCGAAGTTCATGGCCGCAGAGCTCTATAAGCCGTTCATCATCCGCAAGCTCATCGAGCGCGGTATCGTCAAGACGGTCAAGTCCGCCAAGAAGATCGTGGACCGCAAGGACTCGGTCATCTGGGACATCCTCGAGAACGTGATGAAGGGCCATCCGGTGCTCCTCAACCGTGCCCCTACCCTGCACCGCCTCGGTATCCAGGCCTTCCAGCCGCGTATGATCGAAGGCAAGGCCATCCAGCTGCACCCGCTCGCCTGTACGGCTTTCAACGCCGACTTCGACGGTGACCAGATGGCTGTCCACCTTCCGCTCGGCAACGCCGCCATCATGGAGGCGCAGCTGCTCATGCTCGGTTCCCAGAACATCCTCAACCCGGCCAACGGCGCGCCTATCACGGTGCCGTCCCAGGATATGGTTCTCGGTCTGTACTACATCACCAAGATCCGTCCGGGCGCCAAGGGCGAGGGCAAGAGCTTCTACTCCGCCGAGGAAGTCATCGTGGCCTACAACGAGAAGGCCATCGACATGCACGCCAAGATCAACGTCCGCATCCCCGTGGACAAGCTGGACGCTTCCAAGGGTCTGCATCTCGTCGAGACGACGGCCGGCCGCATCATCGTGAACCAGTACGTTCCGGATGAGGTCCCGTATGTCAACGAACTGCTGGGCAAGAAGGCCCTCCGCAAGATCATCACCGACGTCATCAAGCACACCGGTGTGACCCGTACGGCGCAGTTCCTCGACGACATCAAGAACCTCGGTTACGACCAGGCGTTCCGTGCCGGTATCTCCTTCAACCTGGGCGACGTGATCGTCCCGGTCGAGAAGACCACCCTGGTGGACGAGGCCTACAAGCAGGTGGCCGCCATCCGCGACGACTACGACATGGGCTTCATCACCAACAACGAGCGTTACAACAAGGTCATCGACCTGTGGTCCTCCGTGGACAACCGTCTGACCGGCATCGTCACGAAGCAGATCTCCGCCGACCAGCAGGGATTCAACCCCGTGTTCATGATGCTGGACTCCGGTGCCCGTGGTTCCACCACCCAGATCAAGCAGCTCTGCGGTATGCGAGGCCTGATGGCCAAGCCGCAGAAGGCCGGTGCCTCCGGCGCGGACATCATCGAGAACCCGATCGTGTCCAACCTGAAGGAGGGTATGACCGTGCTTGAATACTTCATCTCCACCCACGGTGCCCGTAAGGGTCTGGCCGATACCGCCCTCAAGACGGCTGACGCCGGTTACCTGACCCGCCGTCTGGTGGACGTGTCCCACGACGTGATCATCACCGAGGAGGACTGCGGTACGCTCCGCGGCCTCATCGCCACGGCCATCAAGAACAAGGACGAAGTCGTCGAGTCCCTCGGCGAGCGCATCCTGGGCCGTACTTCCGTCCACGATATCTTCAACCCGCTGACCGGTGAGCTCATCATCAAGGCCGGCGAGGAGATCCGTGAGAAGGAAGCCGACCTGATCGACTCCCTGCCGATTGAGCAAGTGGAGATCCGTTCGGTGCTCACCTGCGAGAGCCGCAAGGGCGTCTGCGCCAAGTGCTACGGACGCAACCTCGCGACCAGCCGCATGGTCGAAAAGGGCGAAGTGGTCGGCGTCATCGCCGCCCAGTCCATCGGTGAGCCTGGTACGCAGCTGACCCTCCGTACCTTCCACGTCGGTGGTACCGCTTCTTCCTCCGCCGCCGACTCCTCCATCGAGTCCAAGTACGAGGGTATCCTCAAGTTCGAGGAGCTCCGTACCATCGAGCGTGTCAAGGAAGACGGCAACATCGAGACCGTGGTCGTCAGCCGCATGGCTGAGCTCCGCATCCTTGACGAGAACACCGGCATCACCTACTCCCAGTACGATGTGCCTTACGGCGCCGTGCTCTACAAGAAGGACGGTGACAAGGTGGTCAAGGGCGACCTGATCTGCGAGTGGGATGCTTACAACGCTACGACCATCGTCGAGAACGCCGGTACGGTCCGCTTCGAGAACATGATCGAAGGCTCCACCTTCCAGAAGGATTCCGCCGACGAGTTCTCCATCAGCACCGACAAGGTGATCATCGAGTCCAAGGATAAGACCAAGAGTCCGGTCATGCACATTGTGGCCGAGGATGGCAAGACCATTCTCCGTTCGCTGAACCTCCCGGTCGGCGCCCACATCATGGCCGAGAACGGCAGCACCGTCAAGGTGGGTGACGTCATCATGAAGATCCCGCGCGCCATCGGCAAGGCCAGTGATATCACCGGCGGTCTGCCGCGTGTCACCGAGCTCTTCGAGGCCCGCAACCCGTCCAACCCCGCCATCCTCTCCGAGATCAACGGTGAGGTCAAGCTGGGCAGCGTGAAGCGCGGTAACCGTGAGATCACCGTCACCAACAAGTCCGGTGCGAAGAAGTCCTACCTCGTTCCGCTGACCAAGCAGATCCTCGTCCAGGACAACGACTATGTCCGCGCAGGTTTCCCGCTGTCCGACGGCGGCGTGTCCCCGAGCGACATCCTGTCCATCCTCGGACCGGTCAAGGCTCAGGAGTACATCGTCAACGAGGTGCAGGCCGTGTACCGTCTGCAGGGCGTGAAGATCAACGATAAACACTTCGAGATCATCGTCCGCCAGATGATGCGCAAGGTCGAGATCACCTTCCCGGGCGACACCGAGTTCCTCGCTGAGGAAATGGTGGACAAGTGGCGCTTCATGGATGTCAACGACAATATCTACGGCAAGTACTATGTCGAAGATCCCGGTGACTCCCAGAAGTTCGAACAGGGCGACATCATCGGCGCCCGCGAGATGCGCAGCGAGAACGCTTCGCTGGAGCGTCAGGGCCTCCGCGCCCTCGTCGCCCGCCCGACGCGTCCCGCTACGGCCCGCCTGATCCTCCAGGGTATCACCCGCGCCGCCCTCAAGACCGACAGCTTCATCTCCGCCGCCTCCTTCCAGGAGACGACCAAGGTGCTCAGCGAGGCCGCCATCCGCGGTCGCGTCGACCACCTCGAAGGCCTCAAGGAGAATGTTATCTGTGGTCACCTGATCCCGGCCGGTACCGGTCTCAAGAACTACCAGGATATCATCGTCGGCCGCAAGGACGAGATGACCCAGGAGCTCAACGAGCTGTAACGATAGATCGAATGTTTCAGAGGGGCCGGCCAGTGGAATGACTGTCCGGCCCCTTTTATTAAAACCAACAAAACGTCATTCGCCGGCTTGACCGGCGAATCTCCAACCGATATGGAAGAACTGCTGACCCGCCTGATCGCCCTGATGCGGCGTACCGTATTTCCCGAGTACCTCGGGCAGGAAGACCGCGCACTGGACCTGATGCGCATCCGTAACGTCGTCTGCAAACTGGCCGGCGACAAGAAGGCCGACGCCTTCATGGAGCGCATCCCCTTGATTTCCAGGCTGCTCCACACCGACGTAGAAGCCATCGCCGAGAATGACCCCGCCGTCGAAGACCGCACGGAGGTCGTGCTCTGCTACCCCAGCATCAAGGTGATGCTCCACTACCGCACGGCGCATGAGCTGCTGGACCTGGAGATCCCCGTGGCCCCGCGCCTCCTCACGGAGATGGCGCATTCCGCCACCGGCATCGACATCCATCCGGGCGCGCAGATCGGCGAATACTTCGCCATCGACCACGGCACGGGCGTCGTCATCGGAGCCACTTCCATCATCGGCAATCACGTGATGCTCTACCAGGGCGTCACCCTCGGCGCCAAGAACTTCAAATATGACTCTGACGGCCGTCCGATCGACCTTCCGCGCCACCCGGTGCTCGAGGACAACGTCACGGTCTACGCCAACACGACCATTCTCGGCCGCGTCACCATCGGCCACGACACCGTCGTCGGCGGTAACGTCTGGCTCACCCACGACGTCCCGCCCCGCTCGCGCATCCTCCAATCCCGCGCCACCGAGCAACCGCTATTCACCGACGGAGCCGGGATTTAAATGGTTATTCCGCAGTCATAGTCATTCCGGGCTTGACCCGGAATCCCCAGGCTCCAAGCTACCGCACCGGGACGGCGTGGGTGTTCTTGACTTCGCCCATGACGAAGGAGCTGTTCAGGCCGCCGATGCAGTCGAGCTCGCCGAGGATACGCAGCACGAACTGCTGGTACTCTTTCATGCTGGAGACGTAGACCTTCAGGAGGAAATCGTAGTCTCCGGATATGTTATAACATTCCCCGACTTCTTCCATTCCCTGCACGGCCTCCATCAGACGCTGCGCGTTCTCGAAGGTGTGCTGCTTCATCTTGATGTAGCAGAAGGCGATGAAGGAGCAGTCGAGCTTCTCCGCATCCAGCACGGCCACGTAGCCTTTGATATACCCCTGCTCGCGCAGGCGCTTGATGCGCTCGAACACGGGCGTGGGGGAAAGGTGTACGCGCGCGGCGACCTGTTTGTTGGTCAGGGCGGCATCCTCCTGGAGGATGCGCAGGATGGCTAAATCGGTGGCGTCAAGTCCGCTCATAAGGCTCAAAAGATTTTTCTTCTGTCGAATCGGCAATCAGCGAGCTCGTGCAGATTATTTTATAACTGGTTTCTGCAAATTTAGAGATATTCTCCAATTTTCCAAAAGTCTTTGGAAATAATTTCTACAACCCCGACCTTTGTCATCGAAGCCGGAGCGGAAGTTTCGTTTCGCAGCCGTTCACCCGGGTAGGGTCGTGCGAAGCACGATAGCGGAGAAACGAAACTTCCGGCCGGAAAGAAAGAAAGAAAACAACTAAAAAGATAAGAATATGAGCACGCAGAAATTACACGTTGAGACGCTGGCCATCCATGTCGGCCAGGAGACCCCCGATCCTACCTCCGACTCCCGCGCGGTTCCCATTTATCAGACCACTTCCTATGTGTTCCGCAACTCCCAGCACGCGGCCGACCGCTTCGGCCTGCGCGACCCGGGCAACATCTATGGCCGTCTGACCAACTCCACGCAGTCCGTGTTCGAAGAGCGCGTCGCCGCCCTGGAAGGCGGTGTGGCCGGCCTGGCCGTCGCTTCCGGCGCCGCCGCCATCACCTACGCCTTGCAGAATGTCCTGCAGAACGGCGACCATATCATCGCTGCCGACAACCTCTACGGCGGTTCCTACAACCTGATTACCCACACCCTTTCCACCCAGGGAGTTGAACATACCATTATCAATGTAAATGACCTGTCGGCCCTCGAAGCTGCCATCCGGCCCAATACGAAGGTGATATACGCTGAGACCTTCGGCAATCCGAACTCGGACGTGGCAGACTTCGAGGGTATCGCGGCAGTCGCCCACAGGCACAACATCGTGTTCATCGTGGACAACACCTTCGCTCCCATCCTCATCCGACCGCTCGAGCACGGCGCCGACATCGTGGTCCATTCCGCGACCAAGTTCATCGGCGGTCACGGCAGCTCGCTGGGCGGCGTGATCGTGGACGGCGGCAAGTTCGACTGGAAGGCGAATGCCGACAAGTACCCGACCCTCGCGAAACCCGATCCGAGCTACCACGGCGCCATCTTCGCCGACGTGGCCGGTCCGGCCGCCTTCGTGACCCGCATCCGTGCCGTCATCCTGCGCGACACCGGCGCCGCCATCAGCCCCTTCAACGCCTGGATCCTCCTGCAGGGCGTCGAATCCCTGCCGCTGCGCATCGAGCGCCACACGCAGAACGCCCTCAAGGTCGTCGAATACCTCGCGAAGCACCCCAAGGTGGCGAAAGTCAACCATCCGGCCCTACCGGAGCACCACGACCACGCCCTGTACTGTCGCTATTTCCCGAACGGAGCAGGCTCCATCTTCACCTTCGAGATCAAGGGCACGCAGGAAGACGCCTGGCGCTTCATCGACCGCCTCAAGATCTTCTCCCTGCTGGCCAACGTGGCCGACGTCAAGAGCCTGGTGATCCATCCGTACACCACCACCCACTCGCAGCTGAGTCCGGAAGAGCTCGCCGAGCAGCACATTACCCCCACCACCATCCGCCTGTCCATCGGCGTCGAGCATATTGATGATATCATCGCCGACCTGGAACAAGCATTTGAATAAATTAGTAAATTTACGCCATGAGCATATATAAGAACCTTACTGACCTCATCGGAAATACTCCTCTTCTGGAGGTCAGTGGCCTGGAAGGCCAGCAGGCGCGCATCGCGCTCAAACTCGAGAGGAATAACCCCGGCGGCAGCGTCAAGGACCGCATCGCCCTCGCCATGATCGAAGATGCCGAGAAGAGCGGCACCCTCCAACCCGGCGCCACCATCGTGGAACCCACCAGCGGCAACACCGGTATCGGCCTCGCCTGGGTAGCCCGCGCCAAGGGATATAAGACCATCCTGACCATGCCCGACACGATGAGCGTCGAGCGCAGAAACCTCCTGAAGGCATTCGGGGCTACGATCGAGCTGACCCCCGGCGCCGAAGGCATGAAGGGCGCCATCGCCAAGGCGGAGCAGATCCGCGACACCACGCCGGGCGCCGTCATTCTCGGCCAGTTCACCAACCCGGCCAACCCGGCCGCCCACGAGCGGACCACCGCCCAGGAGATCTGGCGCGACACCGAAGGCCTGGTGGACGTGTTTGTCGCCGGCATCGGCACGGGCGGTACCGTCAGCGGCACCGGCAAGGGCCTGAAAGCGCACAAACCTGATGTGAAGGTTTTCGGCGTGGAGCCGGCCTCCTCCGCCGTGATCACCACGGGCGTCCCCGGCAAGCATAAGATTCAGGGCATCGGCGCGGGCTTCGTTCCGCAGACTTTCCTCAAGGAATATGTCGACAGCGTGCTCACCGTGACGGACGATGACGCCTTCGCCGGCGCCCGCCTGCTTGCCGACAAGCTCGGCCTGCTCGTCGGCATCTCCTCCGGCGCCGCGTTCAGCGCCGCCTACGCCCTCGCGAAGAAGCCCGAGTACAAAGGCAAACTCATCGTCGCCCTGCTGCCGGACACCGGCGAGCGCTACCTCTCCACGACGCTCTTCGAGCGGTAGCTTTTTTCCGGAAAATACGTATCTTTACCGGGAAAAGCAGTGTATACCCGATGAAGCCGTTTCCTTCGCTTGAGATTGTTCCGCCCCTCAAGGGCATTACCAAGGCCGAGCTCCTGGACAGCATCCGTCCGTTCATGGAGTTCGGTCCGCGTTATATCAATGTGACCTGCCACCGCGACGAGTACGAGTTCCGTGCGGAAGCGGACGGCAGCTTCACGCGGCACCTGCTGCGCAAGCGCATCAGCCAGACCGCGGTCTGCGCCGCCGTGCAGGCGGCCTTCCCCGACGTGGAGGTGGTCCCGCACCTGATCTGCGGCGGCGCCAGCGCCGAGCAGATCGAGTCGCAACTGCAGGACTTCAAGTTCATGGGCATCCGCAACATCCTCGTCCTGCGCGGCGATGCCGTTCCGGGCGAGAAGCGTTTCACGCCCGAGCCCGGCGGCTACGCGCGGGCCAGCGAGCTGGTCGCGGCCATCCGCCGCTTCGAAGCGGCGAACGGCGGCGAGCGCCTGTTCGCGCTGGGCGTGGGCGGTTACCCCGAGAAGCATTTCGAGTCCCCCAACCTGGAGACGGACATCCACTACCTCAAGGAAAAAGTCGATGCCGGCGCCGACCAGATCATCACCCAGATGTTCTTCGACAACGCGGTCTTCTACGATTTCGTGGCGCGCTGCCGCGCCGCGGGCATCACCATTCCCATCATCCCCGGCATCAAGCCGCTCTCGTCCGCCCGGCAGGTGGACCTGCTGCCGGAAAGCTTCTCCATCGACATCCCGGTCGAACTGACCCGGGAGATCGCCGCGCATCCCAAAGACACCTACGAGATCGGCCAGGAATGGTGCAAGGCGCAGTGCCGCGACCTGCTCGCGCACGGCTACGAGGAGATCCACTTCTACACCATGGGCCGCAGCGACAACATCATCAACGTCCTCCGGGACTGCTTCTAGCATGGACGCGTTGAAGCAAGCGTTTGCCGAACGGATCCTGATCCTGGACGGGGCGATGGGCACGATGCTCCAGCGTCACGGCCTCAGCGGCAACAACGAGACCTTCAACCTCACCCATCCGGACGTCGTCCGGGACATCCACCGCGCCTACATCGATGCCGGCGCGGACATCATCGAGACCAATACCTTCAGCGCCAACCGCATCTCGCAGACGGACTACGGCTGCTCTGCGCAGGCGCAGGAATTCGCCCGGGAAGGCGCCCGCATTGCCCGGGCGGCCGCGGACACCGCGCCGCGGAAGGTCTGGGTGGCCGGCTCCATCGGCCCTACGGGCAAATCGCTGACCCTCCCCCAGGACCTCTCCAACCCCGCCTGGCGCGCCGTTTCCTTCGACGAGATGGCCGAGGCCTACGCCGAGCAGATCCGCGGGCTGGTGGAAGGCGGTGTGGACGCGCTCCTGCTGGAGACCTGTTTCGACGCCCTCAACACCAAGGCCGCCCTGTACGCCATCAGCGGCATCCCGGAGGCAGCGGCGCTGCCGTTGCTCATCTCCGTGTCCGTCAGCGACCGCAGCGGACGCACCCTGACGGGACAGACCCTGGAGGCCTATTTCCGGGCCATCCGGCACGCTCACCCGCTCTGCTTCGGCCTCAACTGCTCGCTCGGCGCCGCCGACCTCGCGCCGCTCGTGGCCGACGTGGCCGCCTGGGCGGACTGCGCCGTGAGCTGCTACCCCAACGCCGGCCTGCCCAACGAACTGGGCGCCTATGACGAGGCTCCCGCCACGACGGCCGCCGCCCTGCAGAAAATGGCGCAGGACGGGCTTGTGAACCTTGTCGGCGGCTGCTGCGGCACCACACCCGAGCATATCGCCGCCATCGCGGAAGCCGTGCGCGGCATCGCGCCGCGCGCCATCCCCGCACCGGACCCCCGCCCCTACGTCAGCGGCCTGGAGAGCGTCTGTCTGGATGTGCGGCAGAGCCGCTTCACCAACATCGGCGAGCGCACCAACGTGGCCGGCTCTCGCAAATTCGCGAAACTCATCGCCGCGGGCGACTACGACACCGCCCTGCAGGTGGCCGCCGGCCAGATCGAAGGCGGCGCCGCGGTGATCGATATCAATATGGACGACGCGATGCTCGACGCCCCCGTCGAGATGGAGCGCTTCGTGCGCCACGTCGCCGGCGACCCGGCCGTCTCGAAGGCGGCGCTGATGATCGATTCCTCCCACTGGGAGGCCCTCCTCGCCGGGCTCAAGAACGCCCAGGGCCGCTGCATCGTCAACTCCATCTCCCTGAAGGAAGGGGAAGAAATCTTCCTGCAGAAGGCCCGGGAAATCCATCGCCTGGGCGCGTCGGTGGTCGTCATGGCCTTCGACGAACAGGGCCAGGCGACGAGCTACGAGCGCAAGATCGAGATCTGCGCCCGCGCGTTCCGGCTGCTCACGGAGCAGGCGGGCTATGCGCCGCAGGAGATCATTTTCGACGTCAACGTCCTGTCCGTCGGCACCGGCATCGCCGAGCACGCCCGCTACGGGTTGGACTTCATCGAAGCCGTCCGCTGGGTCAAGAAGAACCTGGGCGGAGCGCTGACCTCCGGCGGTATCTCCAACTTGTCCTTCGCCTTCCGCGGCAACAACATCGTCCGCGAGGCGATGCACAGCGCCTTCCTCTACCACGCCGTGGAGGCCGGCCTGGACATGGGCATCGTGAACCCCGGGATGCTGCGCGTCTATGACGACGTGGAACCGGCGCTGCTGCATGCCGTCGAGGACGTAATCCTGGACCGGGATCCCGACGCGACCGAGCGCCTGATTGCGCTGGCGCAGGATATTGCAGAGGCGGGAGATTCGCCGATCAAGTCGGCGAATGACGGAAAAGGGGCAAATGACGGGAAAGGGACATCTGGAAATAACGAATCTTCGTCATTCGCCGGCTCGACCGGCGAATCTCCATCCATTTCCGAGCGCCTCGCGAAGGCCCTCGTCGCCGGCGCGACCATCCCCGAAGCCGACCTGCTGGAGGCGCTCCGGGAGAAAGGCCGCGCGGTGGACGTCATCGAGGGGCCGCTGATGGACGGCATGGCCCGGGTCGGCGAGCGCTTCGCCGCCGGCAAGATGTTCCTCCCGCAGGTGGTCAAGTCCGCCAAGGTGATGCGCGACGCCGTGGCCATCCTGCAACCCTATATGGAATCTTCCGCCGACGGCGCGGCCGCCAAGCCCAGAATCCTGCTCGCCACGGTCCAGGGCGACGTCCACGACATCGGTAAGAATATCCTCGGCATCGTGCTGCGATGCAACGGTTTCGAGGTCGAGGACCTCGGTGTGATGGTCCCCCGCGAGACCATCCTGGACCGGGCTGCCGCCTGGGGCGCCGACCTGATCGGCGTGAGCGGACTCATCACCCCGTCGCTCTTCCAGATGGAGGAGCTCTGCCGGGAGATGACGGCCCGGGGGCTCTCCACGCCGCTGCTCGTCGGCGGCGCCACCACCTCCGCCCTGCACACCGCCGTCAAGCTAGCGCCGCTCTACGCGCATGTTTTCCACGCCACCGACGCGTCGGCCAGCGCCGTGCTCGCGGGCCGGCTGATGTCCGACCGCAGCGCCACCGAAGCGGAAGAGCACCGGAAGCAAGAAGATATCAGGGCACTGCGGGAAAGAAGAGATTCGCCGGACAAGGCCACCTCGTCATTCGCCGGCTCGACCGGCGAATCCCCTGTCGCCGACAGCTACCTTCGGGGCGCATTCTTCGCGGACATCCCCGCGCGGGAGCTCAGCATCAAGGAGGTGCTCCCCTACTTCGACTGGAAACTGTTCTACGCCATCTGGGGAATCAAAGATTCCGGCCATGACGACGAGCAGGTCGTGCAGCTGAGCGCCGACGCCATCGAGAGGCTGGAGGCGCTGAAGCGCGAGGGCGGCTGCCGCATCCGCATCGCCGCCCGTTTCGATGCCTGCCACGCGGAGGACGACGTCATCGTCGCGCCGGACTGGCGCCTGCCGATGCTGCGCCAGGAAGGCGCCGACGGCCGTTCGCTGGCGGATTTCGTGGCGCCGAAGGCGTATGGCTTCGATTCCCCCGCCGGCATGTTCGCGATCAGCGTGCACGAAACACATCCGAATGGATGCGATTGTCCAGCTTGTCGAATGGAATATGATTCACTGCTGGAGCGGTCGCTGCGGCTGACGCTGGCCGAGGCCGCGTCAGGCTGGCTCGACGCCGAGCTGCAGCAGCAATTGCCGAAGGGCTCCCCGGTCAAGATCGTCAAGCCCGCGGCGGGCTACGCTTCCTGCCCCGACCACAGCCTCAAGCGCGACATCCTCGCCCTGCTGCCCGGCGCGGAGGCCCTGGACATCCGCCTCACGGAGTCCTGCGCCATGATTCCCGACGCGAGCATCTGCGGACTCGTCTTCGCGCATCCGCAGGCCACCTACCCGGAGATCCGGAAAATCTCCCCCGCCGCCGTCGACGCCTACGCCACCCTCCGGGGCTTCTCCCCCGAAGAGAAACGCCGTTTCCTCGGCACGTTGCTTTAAGCTTCTACCCAGAGAAATACCTTGTCGCCGCGGCGGAGTTTGCCGTCGGGACAGATGGACGTGTCCACGCGCACGGAGCAGCGGCTGCCTTTCGGCGCCAGCTCCACCGGATCGAATTCCAGGCGGATGTCCTCGGCGTCGAACTCGACGACGCCGGTGGTGGCGCCGATGACCATCAGGCGGTCGCCGCGGTGCAGGTCGGAAGTCTCCGCAGAGATCTCCGCCACCCCGATCCGGTCGAACCAGTTGGTCACCTTGCCGAGGTAAACCTTGCGCCGGGAGGCCTGGGTGCCGTAGACAGCACTCCATTCGCCGAGGCGCGCACCCTGGTAATAGCCGTCCCAGAAGCCCCGGTTGAAGACCTCGGCGAGCTCCGCCTTCAGCGCGGCGGCGAGCTCGGGCGTATAGGTCCCGTCGCAGACAGCGTCGGCCGCCCGCCGGTAGCAGGAGGCGCAGCGCTTGACATATTCCGCGGAGCGGGCCCGCCCTTCGATCTTGAAGACCCGCACGCCGCTGTCGATGATGCGGTCCATGAACTCGATGGTGCAGAGGTCCTTGGGGGACATGATGTATTCGTTGTCGATCAGCAGTTCGTTGCCCGTCTCGCGGTCGCGGACCTCGTAGCTGCGGCGGCAGATCTGGTAGCAGGCGCCGCGGTTCGCGGAGGCGCCGGCGGCGTGCAGCGAGAGATAGCATTTGCCGCTCACGGCCATACATAGCGCCCCGTGGGCGAACATCTCGATGCGCACCAGCTGCCCCGAGGGGCCGCAGATCCGCTCGCGGACGATGGTCTCGTGGATTTCCTTTACCTGGTCGAGCGTCAGTTCGCGCGCCAGCACCACCACGTCGGCGAACTGCGCATAGAAGCGCAGCGCCTCCACGTTGGAGATGGACAGCTGCGTGGAAATGTGGACCTCCAGCCCGATCTGGCGGCAGTACTGGATGGCCGCGATGTCCGACGCGATGACCGCGTCGACGCCTGCAGCGCGGGCGGCGTCCAGCGCCTCCCGCATCGCGGCCAGATCATCCTGGAACAGGGTGATGTTCAGGGTCAGGTAGCTTTTGACGCCCGCCTCGCGGCAGATGCGCACCACCTCGGGGAGGTCCTCCGGAAGGAAATTCGCCGCGGAGCGGCTGCGCATATTCAGCCGGCCGATGCCGAAATAGACGGAGTTCGCCCCGCCCTGGATCGCCGCCGCCAGGCAGTCAAAACCGCCCGCCGGCGCCATGATTTCCAATTCCTTCCGATTCATGCCGCAAAGGTAGCGAAAAAAACGGGGGCCCGGTTCCGAAAACCGCCAAAAACGGAACAAACCCCGGTTCTGCAACCGGGGTTTGTTCCAAAAATCGCCAAAATCGGCACCAGGACCTGAATTTATTCCAGCACCAGCTCGACGGGGCAGTGGTCGGAGCCGAAGATCTCGTTGTGGATGTCGGTGCCGGTGATACGCGGGGCCAGGCCCTCGGAGACGAGGAAGTAGTCGATACGCCAGCCCACGTTCCGCTCACGCGCGGCCATGCGATAGGACCACCAGGAGTATTTGGCCTCGCCCGGATGGGCGTCGCGCCAGCTGTCGCGGAAACCGGCGGCGAGCAGCTCGCTCATCTTGGCCCGCTCCTCGTCGGAGAAGCCGGCGTTGAAATGGTTCGTGGCAGGATTCTTCAGGTCGATCTCCTCGTGGGCGACGTTCATGTCGCCGCAGATGATCACGCCTTTTTTCGCGGCCAGGCCGCTCACATAGGCGCGGAACGCGTCTTCCCACTGCATCCGGTAGTCCAGGCGGCGCAGACCGTCCTGCGAGTTGGGGACATAGACGCACACCAGGTAGAAGTCCGGCATCTCGAGCGTAACGGCGCGGCCCTCGTGGTCGTGCTCGTCCACCCCGATGCCGTAGCTCACGGAGAGCGGTGTGTGCCGCGTGTAGATGGCCGTTCCCGAATAACCCTTCTTGTCGGCGTAGTTCCAGTAGGACTGGTAGCCGAGGAATTCGAGGTCCAGCTGCCCGGCCGAGAGTTTGGTCTCCTGCAGGCAGAAGAAATCGGCGTCGAGCGCCTCGAAGATGTCCGCGAAGCCCTTGCCCGCCACAGCCCGCAGGCCATTGACATTCCAACTAATGAATTTCATAAAGCGAATATACACAGAAAATTCGTATCTTCGCCTGCTTATATGAATTGACTATGCGCGAATTCTTTATCACCAATACCCTGACCCGCAGCAAGGAACTCTTCCAGCCGGTCCATCCTGGCCACGTGGGCATGTATGTCTGCGGTCCGACCGTCTATGGCGACGCCCATCTCGGCCATGCCCGTCCGGGCGTGACCTACGATGTGCTGAGCAAACTCCTCCGCCACCTGGGCTACAAGGTGCGCTACGTCCGCAACATCACGGACGTGGGACACCTGGAGCACGATGCTGACGAAGGCGAGGACAAGATCGCGAAGAAGGCCCGGCTGGAGCAACTGGAGCCGATGGAGGTCGTGCAGGCCTACACCCTGCGCTACCACGAGGCGATGCGCCTGCTGAACGTGGCGCCGCCTTCCATCGAGCCGCGCGCCTCGGGCCACATCATCGAGCAGATCGAGGCGGTGAAGAAGATTCTCGAAGCGGGCTACGCCTACGAGAGCAACGGCAGCATCTATTTCGACGTCGAGAAATATAATAAGGACTTCCACTACGGCGTCCTCTCCGGACGCAACCTCAACGATACGCTGGAAGGCACCCGCAGCCTGGACGGGCAGAGCGACAAGCGCGCTCCCTACGATTTCGCCCTCTGGAAGAAGGCCGAGCCGGAGCACATCATGCGCTGGCCGTCCCCCTGGGGCGAAGGCTTCCCGGGCTGGCACCTCGAGTGCTCGGTGATGGGCGAGAAATACCTCGGCCGCGAGTTCGACATTCACGGCGGCGGTATGGACCTGATGTTCCCGCACCACGAGTGCGAGATCGCCCAGAACCAGGCCTCCCGCGGCACCCAGGGCGTGCATTACTGGGTACATAACAACATGATCACCATCGGTGGACAGAAGATGGGCAAGTCGCTGGGCAACTTCATCACCCTGCCGCAGCTTTTCGCGGGCGACCACCCGAAGCTGACCCAGGCTTACAGCCCGATGACCGTGCGCTTCTTCATCCTCCAGGCCCACTACCGCGGCACGCTGGACTTCTCCAACGAGGCCCTGCAGGCCGCCGGCAAGGGATTCGCGCGCCTGATGCAGGCCGCGCGCGACCTCTATGCCATGGTCGGCCGTAAGGTCCCGCAGTACGCCTACGGCGAGGAGCCGGTGCACGTCGCCCCGGATACCTGCCCGGCGGATAGCGAGGCCGTGAAGACCATCTTCGCGGGCATCTACGACGCCCTCTGCGATGATATGAACACCCCCGTGGCCCTGGCCCACATCTCCGAGGCCGTGAAGCTGATCAACTCCGCGAAGGCGGGTCAGCTGAAGCTCTCGAAGGGGGATCTCGATACGCTCGTGCAGCTCTTCGACGACATCGTCTTCGGCGTGCTCGGCCTCAAGGACGAGGAAGCCGCCGGCGGCACCGGCATGAAGGTCATCGACGGCCTGATGCAGATGGTCCTCGAGCAGCGCGCCGCTGCCAAGGCCGCCAAGGACTGGACCACCTCCGACCACATCCGCGACGCACTTGCCGCCCTCGGTATCCGGGTCAAGGACACCAAGGACGGTGCCGAGTGGACGCTGGAATAGACCCTGGTGCCGATTTTGGCGATTTTTGGAACAAACCCCGGTTGCAGAACCGGGGTTTGTTCCGTTTTTGGCCTTTTTCGGAACCAGCCCCCGTATTTAAATTCGTATTTTTATTTCCGTTTACATTGGATGGTGCCCTTATTCTCCCTATCTTTCGAGAAAACAACCGAAACTATATGAATAAACCTCATTTCTATCATTTCGCCACGGAAGGCTTGAAGGACGATGTCCTATTCAGTTCCACCACTGAGTTTATCGCCGGGATCAACCGCATCGCGTTCTGCTTGATCCGGCTCGGAATCGACCACCCTGTCCAAGTCGTCTGTTTCTGTCTGATGGACAACCACGTGCACTTTATCCTGTACGGACGAGAGGAAGACTGCATCCTGTTCATGGATAATTACAAGCATGTGACGGAGCTCTGGCTTCGCCATCACGGAGAAGACAATCATTCCGGGAAACACTGGAACATCGGTCATTGGTTGATTCCGGACCAGGAGCGGCTCCGGACCACCATTGCCTATATCCACCGAAATCCCACCGCCGCCGGCATGGCGCTATCTCCCTCGGGCTACCGTTGGAGTTCCGCCCAGCTCCTTTATTCTGATACGGCATGGATACAGGGCCTGGGAAAACCGGTTTCCGAACTCTCCGGAAAGGCCAGGATGCGCCTGTTCAATAGCAGGACGGAGATTCCCGGGGATTGGATCGTACTCCCGGACGGTTTGATCTGGCCGGGCGCGTTCGTCAATACTTCCGCCATGGAACGGCAGTTCAGCTCCGTCCAGGATTATCAATTCTGTCTGAACAAGCGTGTCGAGGAAGACATCAACCAGGAAATGCACGCGACCATGATCTCATTGCCGGATGGAGAAATCGCCGCCCGGGCCCGACGCATGGCCGGAAAGCTATATGGCGAGGATCGTATCCGGCGTTTGACCGTCCAACAACGCACGTCTCTGGCCCGGGTTCTGAAAAAGGAAACCGGAACGACCGCCAAGCAGATTGCCCGCGTCGTCCACCTCAAGCTAGAGGAGATCGAACCGATCCTGAATCCGCGTCGGGGCTAGCCCTGGTGCCGTATTCGATGGTTTTTGACGGATTATTGTTGCTGAAAGAGGAGATAGTTCGCTACCTTTGTGCTCCATTAAAAAACCAATAGAACGATGAAGAAAGCATTTGTAGTGTTATTGATTCTCCTTTCGACGGCGTCTGTCGCGTCTGCCCAGACGAACCGGGCGTTCAAGAAAGGATACCGCGCCACGATTGAGGTGACGAATTCCGCTGTCTTCGGCAAAAATAAAATCGGTGGCCTGATCCAGGCGAATACAACGCATGGATATCGGGTCGGCAACGGCATTTTCCTGGGTGCCGGATTTGGTATTGGATACGATATGCTGGCCGATGACTTTTTCATTCCGCTGTACATGGATGCGAAATATAATTTCCTGGATCAGAAGATCAGTCCTTTCGTCAATCTGAGGACGGGCATCCGTTTTAACGGGAGTGCCCGTAATGAGCAGTTTGCTGATTTCATTGCGATTTCCGGCGGTATCGACGTCGGGCGCTTCTCCGTCAAGCTCGGTTACGAGTACGGCTCGACCCGGCGGCGGGCCTGGACGCCCCAGGGAGGAGCAGTGGAGGCTTTCGAGAAGCCCAGCCAGCTGTTCTGCTCGTTCGTGTTCAATCTGTAGGATAGAGGCTGGTGCCGATTTTGGCGATTTTTGGAACAAACCCCGGTTGCAGAACCGGGGTTTGTTCCGTTTTTGGGCGATTTCGGAACCAGGGTCCGCTTTCCTTTTGTCAGACCTTGCCGAGAACTTCTTTGCGGTAGCGGAGGGTGAGCCATAGGGTGCGGAAAGCGAGGTGGGCGAAGTAGGCCCCGAAGAGGAGGTGAATGGCCGTGGCGCCGGAAGGCTGCAGCGGCCATTTGCCGAGATACCAGACGGCGAAGAAGGCAGCGGCCGCGCCGGCCATCGACACCAGCAGGCCGCGCGACGCCGTGGCGCCGAGGAAGATGCCGTCCCAGGTGAAAGCGGCGCAGCCCAGCGGCGGCATCAGCAGCAGCCAGGGCAGGAACTGCCGGCAGGCCTCGACGACGGTCTCGTCGCTCGTCAGCAACCGGACGACCGGCGAACCGGCCACCGCGTACAGCCCGGCGAAGAACAGCGCCAGGACCAGGCTCCACACAAACACATAGCGCACCGACAGGCGCAGCATCACGCCGTCGCGCGCGCCGATGAAGCGGCCCGTCAGCGCCTCGCCGGCATAGGCAAAGCCGTCGGTGAAATAGCTGAAGAACATCAGCAGCTGCATCAGGATGGAGCTGGCGGCCAGCATCACGTCGCCGTAACCGGCGGCGAGCATCGTGAAGCCGATATAGATCAGGATAAAGAAGAACGAGCGGCCGAGCAGGTCCAGGTTCATGCGGAAGAAGCGGCCCATGGAACCGTCCCGGAGCAGCCCGGAAAGGTCGCTGCGCTGCAGGCGGGAGAAGACGCTCTTGCCGTAGCGGAAGCGGCAGACCAGCAGGCCGTAGAGCAGGCCGCAATACTGGGCGATCACGGTGCCCAGCGGAATGCCCGCGAAGCCGAGGCCCGGCCAGGCGCCGAGGCCGAAGGCGAGCAGGATGCTGGCACCGATGTTGACGGCATTGATGATCAGGTCCATCCACATCGGATGCACGGAGTCCTGCATCCCTACGAACCAGCCCCGCAGGGTCATCAGCGTCATCGTGGCGGGCGCCGCCCAGATGCGGATGAAGAAATAGCGCTCCGCAAGGACGCGCACCCCGGGCGTCGCATCCGGGATCAGCATCACGCCCTTGAAGAAGGGCCACTGGAGCACCAGGGCGAAGAAGGCGGCGAGCAGGGCGAGCCCCGTGCCGCGCAGGAAGATGCGGCCGCACTCCGAGAAATCGCCCCGGCCGAAGGCCTGGGCCGTCAGTCCGCCGGTCCCGGTGCGTAGGAAACCGAAGGTCCAGTACAGCAGCGAGAGCACTATCGCGCCCACGGAAATGGCACCGATCTGCGCGGCCGTGTCGCCGTCCAGGTGCCCCGCCACGGCGGTGTCCACCATACCCACCAGGGGCACGGTGATCCCGGCCAGGATGCTGGGCACCGACAGCCGCAGGATCTCGCGGTTGAGGGATTGATTCATCGGAATTTCTGGTCCTCCTCGAGCATGCCGAGGTAGGAGTTATAGCGCTCGGCGCTGATCCGGCCCGCGTCCACGGCCGCCTTGACGGCGCAGCCGGGCTCGTGCGTGTGCGTGCAGGGCACGAAGCGGCAGTTGTCCATTTCCCGGAGCATCTCCGGGAAATATTTGGAGATCTCCTCCTTCTCCAGGTCCACGAGGCCGAAGCCGCGCAGGCCCGGCGTATCGATGACGTAGCCGCCGGAGGCGAGGCGGTACATTTCATAGAGGGAGGTCGTATGCTTGCCCTGCAGGTGGGCCACGGAAATCTTGCCAATCTTGGGATCGAGCGTGGGGTCCAGCGCCTTGATGAGGCTGGACTTACCGGCTCCGGACTCGCCGGAGAACAGGTTGATCCGGCCCTGGCAGCGCTCGCGCAAAGCATCGACGCCCTCGCCCGTGCGCGCGGAGACCTCCAGCACCGGGTAGCCGGCGCCCTCGTAGATGCGGCGGAAAGTGGCCACCAGCTCCGGGAGTTCTTCGCGGTAGAGGTCCACCTTGTTGAGCGCGATCAGCACCGGCACCTTATAGACCTCGCAGGTCACCAGGATACGGTCCAGGAAGGGTAACTTAATCTCCGGGAAAAGCAGGCTGACCACGATCACTGCCTGGTCCAGGTTCGCCGCGATCACGTGCGACTGCCGGGAGAGGTTGGTGGAGCGGCGGATGATATAATTGTCGCGGGGCAGGATTTCCGTAATGACGGCGGGGTGCTGCTCGTCGGCCGGGCCGTCCATCTCGTAGCGGACGCGGTCGCCCACGGCCACGGGGTTCGTGGCGCCGCTGCGCTCCAGGCGCACCTTGCCGCGCAGCACGGCCGGGAACAGGTCCCAGACGGGCAGCGCACTCAGCACATAATGGCTACCGGCGTTCTTGACGACTGTCGCAACCCCTTCCATCGGCTTATTTGGCGCGTCCGACCAGCCGCTCCGCGAAACGGCGGAGCACTTCCAGTTTGACCGGTCCGAGGCCGAGGCCGGAAACGGCGTCCAGGGCCCGGTCCGTGAAACGGACGATTTCTTCTTTGGCGTCGCGGTCCACGCCGCACTGCAGGTAGATATCCTTGACGGCGGCGATCTTCACGGCCTTCTGCTCCGGGCTGTCCGCCGGGAGGGCGAAGGCCTTCAGGAAGGCAGCCTTGTCGGCCGTCTTCTCCAGCGTGCGGACGGTCAGCCAGCTCTTCTTGCCGTTGACGATGTCCCCGCCGATGGGCTTGCCGAAGACTTTCTCGTCGCCAAAGGCGTCGAGGTAGTCGTCGGCCACCTGGAAGGCCATGCCGAGTTCATATCCATATTGATAGAGGGCATCGCACTCGGCTTCCGAGGCGCCACCGATCAGGGCGCCCATCGCGGCCGAGCAGGCCAGCAGGACGGCGGTCTTGAGGCCGATCATCTTGTTGTAATCCTCCATCGGCACCTCCTCCAGCGACTCGAAGTCCATGTCGTACTGCTGTCCGTCGCAGACCTGGGCGGCCGTGCGGGAGAAGAGCGAGAACGCGCGGCCCAGCACGGCGCGGGGCGCCTGGGCGATGCGCTCGTAGGCATCGATCAGCATCACGTCGCCGGAGAGGATGGCCGTGTCTTCGTTCCACTTCTTCCAGACGGTCGGCATGCCGCGACGCAGCGGCGAGCGGTCCATGATGTCGTCGTGCATCAGGGTGAAGGAATGGAAGACCTCCAGCGCCGTGGCGGGGGCGAGAATGCCGTTGTCGATCTGGTCGGAATACAACGAGAACGTCGTCAGGCAGAGGCGCGGACGGATGCGCTTGCCGCCGATCTCGATCATGTAGCGCAGCGGGTCATAGAGGCCCGCGGGTTCGCGGGTGAATTCAATCTCGTCGAACATCCGCTCGACAAGCTGGCTGATTTCCGTTTCTTTCATCATAGTTGGACAAAGATAAGCATTAATATTGTACCTTTGTCTTTGTTATGAAGATCATTTTCGCCACAGGCAACAAAGGCAAGCTCCGCGAGGCCTCCGAGGTCCTCGGCCCGGACTACGAGATCGTTTCGCCCGCTTCGCTGGGGATCACCGAGGATATTCCCGAGACGGGCTCGACCCTGCAGGAGAACTCCCTGCAGAAGGCGCAGTACCTTTTCGAGCGGACGGGCCTGCCGTGCTTCGCCGACGACACGGGTCTGGAGGTGGACGCCCTCGGCGGCGCCCCGGGCATTTATTCGGCCCGCTATGCCGGGCCGGGGCACGATCACGAAGCGAACATGGCGAAATTGCTGAAAGAGCTGGAGATTCGCCGATCGAAGTCGGCGAATGACGAGCAGTCCCGGCGGGCGCGGTTCAAGACCGTCGTGACACTGATCCTGGCCGACGGCGCGCCCCACTTCTTCGAGGGCTGCTGCGAAGGCAGCATCGCCACTGAGAAGCGCGGCAGCGGCGGCTTCGGCTACGACCCGGTCTTCCTTCCCGACGCCTATCCGGGCCGCACCCTCGCCGAAGTCTCGGAAGAAGAAAAGAACGCCGTCTCGCACCGCGGCCGCGCGATCCGCGCCATGGCCGACTGGCTGAAATCAATCTAAATCAATACAAAACCATGAAACAAGCTACCAAACTCGTTCTCGCCCTGGCGCTGATCGCCGCCGGCGTCCTGTGGATCCTGAACATTACAGGCGTGCTCGACATCGCCTTCTCCACCAAAGGTTGGTGGGCCCTGTTCGTCATCGTACCCAGCCTTGTCGGGCTGATCAATGATAAAGATAAAGTGGGTCCGTGCATCGGCATCGGCGTGGGCGTGCTGCTCCTGCTGGCTGCCCGCGACGTGATCACCTGGAATATGATGTGGCAGATCGCGCTGGCGCTGGTGGTCATCGGCTTCGGCGTGAATCTCCTGCTGTTCAAGTCCTGCTGCTGCCACAAGCATTGCGAGGTGCATGAACTCAAGACCTTCACCCGCAACGGCAAGAACATCCGCCGCATCGAGTCCGCCTTCGGCAAACAACAGATCTCCTTCGCCGGCGAGACCTTCGAGGGTGCCGAGGTGCAGTCCTCCTTCGGCGGCCTGACCCTGGACCTGAACGGCGCCGTCATCCCGGACGAAGCCTTCATCGACCTGAGTGTCGGCTTCAGCGGGGTCGTCATCATCGTCCCTGAAAACCTCGCCGTCCAGGTGTCCGTGAGCAGCGGCTTCGGCGGGGTCAACGACAACCGCCGCACCAAACTCGGCACCGGCAACCCCCGGCTCATCATCACCGGCAGCGTCGGCTTCGGCGGCGTCGAAATCCGGAACTAAAACCCTGGTACCGAAAAGGGCCAAAAACGGAAAAAACCCCGGTTCTGCAACCGGGGTTTTTTCCATAATACGCCCAAATCGGCACCTTACTTACGGGTACGCTTGCGGGCGAAAGGCTTCCTGGCGGGAACCTTGGCTTCCTGACGCTCCGGCTCGGAGGCTGACTCCGTCGCCGGGGCCGGCTCCTCGATCAGTTCGTAATCCAGCAGGCGCTGCTCCAGGTTGGCGCTCTTGACCCGGATGCGCACCGGGTCGCCGAGGCAGAACTGGTGGTGGCGGCGCTTGCCGACCAGGCGGTAGCGCGGCTCGTCGAACTCGTAGAAGTCGGACTTGATATCCCGGACGGACACCATGCCCTCGATCTTGGTCGGCTCGATCTCCACGTACATGCCCCATTCGGTGATGCCGGACACGTGGCCGTCGTACTCCTCGCCAATCTTGTCCATCATGAACTCGACCAGCTTGTACTTGGTGGACGTGCGCTCGGCGTCCGCGGCCACGAGCTCGCGCTCGGAAGCGTAGCGGCATTCCTCCTCGAACTTATCCTTCTTGGCACTCTCGCCGTTGTCCAGGTAACGGGCCAGCAGGCGGTGCACCATGAGGTCCGGATAACGCCGGATCGGGGAGGTGAAATGCGTATAGAACTTGAAGGCGAGGCCGTAGTGGCCGATGTTGTCGGTGCTGTAGCAGGCCTTCGCCATGGCGCGCAGCGCGAGGTTCTCCATCGCGGCGAACTCCGGCTTGCCCTTGGCGCTGTTCAGCAGCTCATTGAGGGCTTTCGCGGTCCCGCGGACCTGGCCGTGCTGGTCGGTCGGAATCTTGTGGCCGAAGCCTTTGGCGAAGGTATAGAGGTTCTCGAGCTTGATCTCGTTGGGCTCGCCGTGGATACGGTAGACGAAGGTCTTGGCGTTCTTCTGCGCCACGCCGTTCATCTGTCCGCCCGTCGCGACGAACTCCGCCACCGTGCGGTTCGCCAGGAGCATGAACTCCTCGATCAGCCAGTTGGCCTCCTTGGAAATCTTCTGATACACGCGGACCGGTTTGCCCTTCTCGTCCACCTCGACCTTCATCTCGGGACGGTCAAAGTCGATGGCGCCCAGCTTCCGCTCATTTTCTTTCATGATGGCCGCCAGCTTGTGCAGCGTCAGGATCGCTTCGGTCAACTGCGGATCGTCCGCGGGCGTCCCTTCGATGACGGCCTGCGCCTGGTCGTAGTCGAGGCGGTAGTTGGAGTTGATGGCGGTGCGGCCGACCCAGCGGGACTTGATTTCCGCCTTCGGCGTCATCTCGAAGACGGCCGAGAAGGTCAGCTTCTCCTCGCGCGGGCGGAGGGAGCAGAGCTTGTTGCAAAGCTTCTCCGGCAACATCGGGACCGTGCGGTCCACCAGATAGACGGAGGTGCCGCGCTCGCGGGCTTCCTTGTCCACCAGCGAGCCGGGGCGCACGTACCAGGACACGTCGGCGATATGCACGCCGACCTCATAATTCCCGTTCGGCAGCGGCTTGAACGACAGCGCGTCGTCGAAATCCTTCGCGTCCGTCGGGTCGATGGTAAAGGTGAAGGTGTCGCGGAAATCCTTGCGGCCCTTCAGGTCCTCCGCCGTGATCTCGTCCGAGATCTTGTCGGCGGCGTTCTCCACCTCGGGAGAGAACCGGTACGGGAGATTGAACTCCGCCAGGATGGCGTGCATCTCCGTATCATTCTCGCCGGGCTGGCCGAGCACGTCCACCAGATGGCCGAACGGACCCGGCTCGCGGCGCTCCCAGCGGTCCACGACCGCGGCGACCTTCATGCCGGCCTGCGCACCCATCGCGGCGGCCGCTTCGGCGTCCACCTGGATGTCGTAAGGCATCGTCTTGCTCTGCATCAGGACCCAGGCCTGGGCCCCGACGGTATGGTAAAAGCCGACGAAGGGACGCGTGGAACGTTCGAGAATCTCCACGACTTCGCCCTCGCGGCGGCGGTTGTCCCCGCCTTTCTGTCGCGTCACCGCCACCCGGACGAGGTCGCCCTGGAGTGCGTGGCGCGTCTTGGAGGCCTTGACGAAGATGTCATCTTCCTGGCCTTCTACAATCACGAAGATGAACCCTTCCCGGGTCATCTGTACCTTGCCGACGAACTGGGGATACTCTCTCCCATGGCGCTCGCCGGATCTCTTTCTGCCGGACGGTTTCCGGCCTTTTCCACTTCTTTTCTGCATAATAAAATAATCAGGACAAAGGTACGAATTCTCGCGGAAAATCCGTACCTTCGTGTGTTCTTAGTAGCCACTATGAGTGTAGAAAGCCTTAAAGCCAGCCTTCGGGCCATTCCGGACTTCCCGAAAAAAGGCATCCTCTTCTGGGATGTCACGACCATGTTCAAAGATGCAGCGGCCCTTCGCGAACTCGAAGACGCCCTCTACGAACTCTACAAAGACAAAGGAATTACCAAGGTCGTGGGCCTCGAGTCCCGCGGCTTCATCATGGGCCCGGCCCTGGCGGTCCGCCTGGGCGCCGGCTTCGTGATGGCGCGCAAGCCGGGCAAGCTGCCGTCCGACGTGATCAGCGAGACCTACATCAAGGAGTACGGCCGCGACACGATCGAGATCCACACCGACGCCATCACCCCCGACGACGTGGTGCTGATCCACGACGACCTGCTCGCCACGGGCGGCACGATGGGCGCGGCGTACAAGCTGGTCCGGAAATTCAATCCCAAGGCCATCTACATCAATTTCAACATCGAAATTGAAGGCCTCCCGGGTCGGGAGACCCTGCCGGAAGGCGTCGAGGTGACGTCGATCATCAAAGTCTGAGAATCATATCATTATCATACAATGAAAAAAGTACTCATGATGGCGGTCGCTTCCGCCGCGTTGCTTTTTGCTCAAGGAGCAAAGGCGCAGACCAATCTCCAGATCTTCTATGACTTCGGCCCGGACCGTCAGCACGTGACGACCACCCTCGAAGGTTTCTACAACGACAACTGGGGAAACACCTTCTTCTTCATCGACCACGACTTCAACACCCGTGACAGCAAGAACCAGGTCTACGCGCCGAGCGGCACCTATTTCGAGATCGCCCGCTGCCTGAACTTCTGGCAGAACAGCGCCATCGCTCCGCTGAGCCTCCAGGTCGAGTACAACGGCGGCGTGTACAACGGCTTCACCATCAACAGCGCCTTCCTCGTGGGTGTGGATTACTTCCTGCACAGCGCTGACTTCAAGAACACCTTCAACTTCAAGGCGCTCTTCAAGAAGGTCACCTACACCACCCAGAAGGCTCCCATCCAGCTGACCTTCGTCTGGGGTCTGCAGGACCTCTTCGGCGTGCAGGGCCTCCGCTTCTCCGGCTTCGCCGATTTCTGGTGGGAGGATCACACGCTCTTCACCGACCACAACGGCACCATCCTGCCTGAGACGTCCCACACCGTGTTCATCTCCGAGCCGCAGCTCTGGTACAATGTCGGCCAGCACTTCGGTTGCGACAACCTCAACATCGGCGGCGAGGTCGAACTCTCCTACGATTTCGGTACCGCCCGCGGTTTCTGGTGCCGTCCCTGCGCCGGTATCAAGTGGGTCTTCTAGTCGGCTGACGGTATGTCGAATTTCCTGAACAAGGCTTTCGGCTTCGAAGCCGACAAGCACAATGTCCGGACCGAGATCATCGCCGGCATCACCACCTTCCTGACGATGGCCTATATCCTGGCCGTCAACCCCAGCATCTTCAGCGCCCTGGACGGCATGCCCGGCGGTGCGGTATTTACCGCCACGGCCCTGGCCGCCATCGTCGGTACGCTCGTGATGGCGCTCTACGCCAAGAAGCCCTTCGCCCTGGCTCCGGGTATGGGCCTGAACGCCTTCTTCGTCTATACGGTCTGCCTCACGATGGGCTACTCCTGGCAGTTCGCCCTGACGGCTGTGTTCCTCGAGGGTATCCTCTTCATCATCATGACGGTGACGAAAGTCCGTACCCTGCTGCTGAACTCCATTCCGGGCACGCTCAAGAAGGCCATCGGCGCCGGTATCGGTCTGTTCATCGCCTTCATCGGCTTCCAGAACGCCGGTATCATCGTCAACTCCGACTCCACGCTGGTGACCCTCGGTAATATCACGGAGGGTACGGCGCTCGTGGCGTTCCTTGGCCTGATGATCACCTCCGCCCTGGTCATGCTGAAGGTGCGCGGCGGTATCCTCATCGGTATCATTGTCACCACGCTGATCGGTCTGGTCGTCAAGGATCCTGCAACCGGCAGCGCCGTGACGCAGCTGAGCCGCAACACGGCCGGCAATATCCAGCTCCTTTCCCTGCCGGAGAGCGTCTCCCCGATCTTCTGCAAGTTCGAGTTCTCCCAGATCCTGAGCTGGGATATGCTGGTGGTCGTTTTCACCTTCCTCTTCGTTGATATGTTCGACACGATGGGTACGATCATCGGTGTCCACCAGGGTGCCGGCCTCATCCCGGACGACGGCCCGCGCGACAATGTCCCCGGTGCTGAGAAGATGTTCCTGGCTGACTCCATCGCCACCGTGGCGGGTGCCTGCCTGGGTACTTCCACTACCACGACCTACGTCGAGAGCGCCGCTGGCGTCGGCGAGGGTGGCCGCACCGGCCTCACCGCCTTCTCCACCGCGATCTGCTTCGCCTTGGCTCTCTTCTTCTCGCCGATCTTCCTGTCCATCCCGAGTGCCGCTACGGCTCCGGCCCTGATTATGGTCGGTGTGATGATGATGCCTTCCATTAAGCGCATCCACTGGGAAGATTACTGCAAGAGCATCCCGGCCTTCATCACGATTATCATGATGCCGGTGGCTTACAGTATCTCTGACGGTATCCTGATCGGCGTGATCTCCTACGTGATCACTCACGCCATCGCCGGCCGCGTTAAAGAGATCTCCGTCCCGATGTGGGTCCTCTCGGTCCTCTTCGTCCTGCGGTACATCTTCATCTAGCCCGGGACACCGGTCAAACCGGATATACCTATAAATTAGGATAGCACTCTTCGAGAATGCTATCCTTTTTTGATTATCTTTGTAGATTAGATTATAATTGACACAAGATATGAACCGTAAAGTACTTCTGATGATCCTCGACGGTTGGGGCGAGGGCAAACACGATTATTCCAACGCTATCTGGGCGCAGGGCACGCCGGTCATCGACGGCCTGCGTGCGAAATATCCCGCCGGCCACCTGCAGGCCTGCGGCGAATACGTCGGTCTGCCGGACGGGCAGATGGGCAACTCCGAGGTCGGCCACATGAACCTGGGCGCCGGCCGCGTGGTCTACCAGGACCTCGTCAAGATCAACATGGCCGTCCGCGACCACAAGTTCCTCGAGAACGCCGAGATCAAGGCAGTCTATGACTACGTCAAGACCTCCGGCAAGAAGCTCCACCTGATGGGCCTCACCTCCCACGGCGGCGTGCACTCCTCCCTGGAGCACGTGTACGAATTCCTCCGCGTCGCGAAGGAATACGGCCTGGAGCAGGTCTACGTCCACGCTTTCATGGACGGCCGCGACACCGACCCGCGCAGCGGCAAGGGCTTCCTCGAGGAGCTCGAGCAGAAGATGGCGGAGACCACCGGCAAGATCGCGACGGTCTGCGGCCGCTTCTACGCCATGGACCGCGACAAGCGCTGGAACCGCGTGAAAGAGGCCTACGACCTGCTAGTCGAGGGCAAGGGCACCGCGTTCAAGTCCGCCATCGAGGGCATCCAGGCGTCCTATGACGCCGACGTAACCGACGAGTTCGTCAAGCCGATCGTCATCACCGACGCCGCCGGCGCTCCCCTCGCCAAGGTGGAGGAAGGCGACGCCATCATCTTCTACAACTTCCGCAACGACCGCGCCCGCGAGCTGACGGCCGTGCTCACGCAGAAGGACATGCCGGAAGAGGGTATGCACACCCTGCCGCTGTACTACTGCTGCCTCACGCCGTACGACGCCTCCTTCACCGGCGTGCACATCCTCTTCGACAAGGAACTGGTGAACGACACTCTGGGCGAGACGGTCTCCAAGGCCGGCAAGCGCCAGCTGCGCATCGCTGAGACGGAGAAATATGCCCACGTGACCTTCTTCTTCAACGGCGGCCGCGAGCTGCAGTTCGAGAACGAGGACCGCATCCTCGTGAATTCCCCGAAGGTCCCGACCTACGACCTGCTGCCGCAGATGAGCGCCCCCGAGGTGGCCGAGAAGCTGATCGACAAGATCAACTCCGAGGTCGAGGACCTCATCATCCTGAATTTCGCCAACGGCGACATGGTGGGCCACACGGGCGTGTACACCGCCGTCACCAAGACGGTCGAGTGCATCGACAAGCTCGTCGGCCAGGTGGTGGACGCCGCCATCGCGCACGACTACGTCGTCCTGCTGACGGCCGACCACGGCAACGCCGACTTCGAGGTCAACCCGGACGGCACGCCGAACACCGCACACTCCCTCAACACGGTCCAGTTCGTCGTGATCAACGCCGGCGACGCCGTGAAGACGGTCAAGGACGGCGCTCTCTGCAACGTGGCGCCGACCATCCTCAAGCTCATGGGTATCCCGCAGCCGGCCGCGATGACGGCCGAACCGCTGATTTAAGGATTCTTATGTATAAGTTCACACCGAT
The DNA here is from genome assembly GCA_045117755.1 of Candidatus Cryptobacteroides sp. Classification (GTDB taxonomy): domain Bacteria; phylum Bacteroidota; class Bacteroidia; order Bacteroidales; family UBA932; genus Cryptobacteroides. Next base: position 10,060 of record JBGUOB010000047.1, on the reverse strand, counting down.
ACGCAAAACGCTGGTCTGGGGCACGGAAGATTGGGTGATCTCCGGTGTCCCGGGCAGCGAATCGGTGGTGGCCGAAGGGCCCGAGGCGGGCAAGAAGATCACGGAGCTCTATCCGGGGACCTTCCCGCTTCTGATCAAATTCATCGACGCGAAGCGCGACCTCAGCATCCAGGTCCATCCGGGCGACGAGCTGGCCGCGAAGCGTCACGGCTGCAGCGGCAAGACGGAGATGTGGTACGTGATCGGGGCCGAACCCGGCGCGAAGCTGATCTCCGGCCTCAAGCAGCAGATCACCCCGGACGAATACGTCCGTCTCGTGGAGGAGCATCGCATCACCGAGGTGCTGGCGGAGCATACCGTCGCGCCCGGCGACGTGTTCTACATGCCCTCCGGCCGCATCCATTCCATCGGCGGCGGCTGTTTCCTCGCCGAGATCCAGCAGACCTCCGACATCACCTACCGCATCTACGACTACAACCGGCCGGGCCTGGACGGCAAGCCGCGCCAGCTGCACACGCAGGAGGCGAAGGAGGCGATCGATTATCACGTCTACCCGGAGTACCGCACGCCGTACGCGGCGAAGCAGGACACGCCCGTGGAGCTCATCCGCTGTCCGTATTTCACGACGGAACTGTATGAGCTGACTTCGCCGTCATTCGCCGGCCTGACCGGCGAATCTCCCTTCCTGATCGCCATCGGCCTTCATGGCACCGGGACCCTGAAGACGGCGCAGGACGAGAAAAAACTTTCCCCCGGCGAAGCAGTGTTGATTCCTGCCACCGAGGGAAAAGTATCATTCATTCCAGCCGCGTCCGGCTGGAAATTCCTGACGACGCATCTTTAGTCCGCCAGACCGCGGGCGCGGAGCATGGCGGCGGAGTCGGGCTCGCGGCCGGCGAAGGCCTTGTAGAGCGTCATCGGCTCCTCGCTGCCACCCTTCTCCAGGAAAGTCTCCTTGAATTTCTTCGCGAGCTCCAGGTCATACGGACCGTCCGGAGAAGCGGTGAAGATGCTGAAGGCATCCTTGTCGAGCACCTCGGACCAGAGGTAGCCGTAGTAGCCGGCGGCGTAGCCGCTGGAGAAGATGTGGTTGAAGTAGGTCGAGCGATAGCGGAAGGTAATCTCCGGGATCAGGCCGATCTGCTCGGCGATCTTCTGCTCGAAGGCGTCGATGTCCACGCCCTTCGTGCTCTCCAGCTCATGCCAGCGCATATCCAGGATGGAGGCGGCGCAGAGCTCGGCGGTCATGAAGCCCTGGTTGAACTTCTTGGCGTTCAGGATCTTCTGCACCAGCTCGGCCGGGATGGGCTCGCCGGCGGCGTTCTTCGCATACTGCGCGAGCAGCGCAGGCTGGAAGGCCCAGTTCTCGTTGAACTGCGAGAACATCTCCACGAAGTCGCGCGTCACGTTCGTGCCGCTCACGGACGGATAGTGGCACTGGGTCAGCAGCCCGTGCAGGGCGTGGCCGAACTCGTGGAAAGCCGTCTCCACCTCGTCGATGGAGAGGTAATCGTCGGAGAAATTGCACACGTTCACGATGATCGGGCGGACATCGTTGCCCTCGGCGTCGACATACTGCTCGCGGATGTTGTTCATCCAGGCGCCGCCGCGCTTGCTGGCGCGGGGCTTATAGTCCGTCGTGAAGATGCCGATCAGGGAACCGTCCTCGGCCGTGACCTTGTAGACACGCACCTGCGGATTGTACACCGGGGCGTCCTCCACGCGCTCGAAATTCACGCCATAGAGGATGTGGGCGTTCGTGAAGATGCCGTTCACCACATTGTCAATGTGGAAATAAGGCTTCGTGAGGGACTCGTCGAGGTCATACTTGGCCTTGCGGACCTTCTCGGCGTAGTACCACCAGTCCCAGGGCTCGATCTTCGAACCGGCCGGCAGCTTGCCTTCCTTCACCTCCTGGTCCATCACGGCCTGCATGTCGGCGAGCTCCGTCCTGGCACGGGCCACGGCGGCCTGCATGATGCCGTCGAGGAAGCTGTCCACCGTCCTGGTGTCGCCCGCCATCTTGTTGGCGAGGATGTACGCCGCGGCGTTCGGATAACCGAGGATCTTCGCCTTCTCGGCACGCAGGTCGAGCACCTCCAGCAGGAGCTGGCGGTTGTCATATTCGTTGCCGCGGTGGCCGCGGGCGGTATAGGCCTCGTTGTACTGGCGACGCAGCTCGCGGTCCTCCGTGGTCGTCATCTTGTCAGGATAGGCAGCCACGCTGAAACCGAATTTGTCCAGGAAGTCATTGGACTCGGCGAGGATGTTGTTGCCGATCTTCTGCGTCTTGGCGGCGATGGCCGCATTGATCTCGCGCAGGCGCGCCTGCTGCTCCTCCGGCAGGCCGATACCCTCGCGCTCGAAGGCGTCGAAGTGCTTCTTCAGCACCACCTGCTGCTCGCGGGTGAGCCCGCTCTGGTCGGCGTGATAGACGGCCGCCACGCGGTTGTACAGGGCCTTGTTGAAGGACAGGTTGTTCTCATGCTCGCTCATCAGGGTGATGACCTCCTCCTCGATCGCGCTCAGCGCGTCGGTGCGGTCGGTCTCGGTGATGTTGTAGAACACGCCGACGACCTTGGAGAGGATGTTGCCGGAGAGCTCCAGCGGAGCGATGGTATTCTCGAAGGTCGGCGTGTCGGGATTCGCCGTGATGGCGTCGATTTCAGCGTTCTGCTGCTCGATGCCGGCCTTGACGGCCGGGATGAAGTCAGCGGGCTGGATCTTTTCGAACGGCGGGATGCCGTAGGGGGTGTCCCATTCCGTCAGGAAGGGGTTCACGCGGTTGTTGCAGGCTGTCATGGCGACAAAAAGTGCTGCGATAGCGATGATTTTTTTCATTTATTTACTGATTACTATGTACGTAGGATAATGGTCGGAGTAACCGCCGATGAACTGCCCGCCGGAGAAGGTCCGGAAAGGCGTGCCGGCGTAGCGGCCCTCCTGCTGGACGAGGAAGGGCGGGTTGAAGACATAGCCATAATGCTTCTCCGCGTCGCTCGGGCAGATATGCAGGCTGCCCAGGGCGTCGGTGTCGGTCAGCGCGCCGTTCACGAGGATGCAGTCGAAGATGTTCCACTCGCCGTGGTACTCCTCCGTGCCGAAGCCGTCCTTGTGCATGCGCAGGAACGGGGAGAAGAGCTCGCCCTCCTTCATCTCGGCGATGGTCTCGCGGCCGCGCAGGTAATCCGTCATGCTGACATCCTCCGGATTGTCGTTCATATCGCCCATCACGACGATATTGATGTCGGCATAACGCTGTTCCAGCGTGAAGATGTCCTCCCGGACGATCTCCGCGGCACGGCAGCGCAGGTCGCTCCCCTTGTCGCCCGTACGCGAAGGCCAGTGGCAGACGTAGACCGCGAACACCTCGCCGTCCAGCACGCCGCGTACGCAAAGCACGTCGCGCGTCTTGAACGCGACCTGCTCCTCGGGGGTCTTCTCGAAAACGATGCCGCTCGCGCTGTCGAAGTCGTACGGCAGCGTGTGCGTCTCCACCACCTTGAATTCATCCGGCCGGTAGAGCAGCGCGCAGTCGATGCCGCGCACGTCCGGGCTCTCCACATGGATGAAGCTGTAGCCCGCCTCGGCGATCTCCGGGCGTGCCACGAGGTCCTCGAGCACGCGGTCGTTCTCGACCTCGGCGAGGCCCAGCAGCGTATGCCAGCGGCCGTTCTTCTTCGCCATCTCCGCAATGACGGAAGCGATGTTGGAGAGCTTCTTCTCATATTTGTCCGGCGTCCAGGCGTTCTCGCCCTCGGGGGTGAAGGCCAGGTCGTTCTTGCCCGCGTCATGCTCCGTGTCGAAGAGGTTCTCCACGTTGTAGAAACCGATCACATAAGCGTCCTCGGGCAGGGACGCCGCGCAGCCGACGCACAGCGCCAGCGACACGAGAAAAAGAAATAAATTCCTGATTTTCATATCTTACAAATTTACTGCTTTTTCCTGAAAAAGAAAGCGGCCCGGACCGCGAGGTCCAAGCCGCTTGTCTTGAATATTCAAACCTGAACTAGAAGAACAGACGGGCGCTGAAGAGCATCTGCCAGGTGTTGAAGGTGCTGCGATAGGTCTTCACGGTCGGAGCGGTGAAGGTGTAGACACCGTTCTTGTAGTCGAGGATGTTCTCCGTGCTGACCTGCTTGCAGAGACCCCAGCTGGAGTTCAGCAGGTTGGCGACATTGTTGATGTCGACACCGATCTGCAGGGTCGTCGGCTTGCCGGCGATGTCCACGATGATATCCTGGGCGACCTTGAGGTTGATGCGGCTCATCCAGGGAGCGACCTTGGCACCACGCTCGGCATACTCGCCACGGTGGCTGTTGAGGTACGCATCTTCCATGATGAACTTGCGGAACTCTTCCTTGTTCTCAGCGCTGGAGAAGTTCATATCCACCATGTCGGCATCCGTCGGGATGTAGATCAGGTTGTAGGAACCGCCGATGCCGGTCAGATCGCTCTTGAAGGTGTAGGAGTAGCGGGTGTAGGAGTAGCTGCCCACGTAGCAGTGGTTGTAGCCCTCGTAGAAGAGACCGATGGTGGTGGCCAGGTGCTTGCCCTCCGGGATGCGGTAGCTCACGTTGGCGATCACACGGTTCGGGGAGACATAGGCGGAGTGGCCGAGCTCAGGAACGTTGGAACCGTTCACGCTGTAGTTGCCACCGTTGAACAGGGAAGAAACCTGGTCGCCGTAGCCTTCCTGGATGGACTTGGAGTCGCTGCGGGTGTAAGCAGCCATGAGGCTGAGGCCGAACGGGAAGCTCTTGGACAGGGAAGCGGTCACGGAGTAGTAGGTGCCGTGCAGGTTGCAGTTGGTCAGATAGTACGGGGAGACCGTGCTGCCCATGGAGTTCTTGATATTCATGGAGGTCCAGTGGTAGCGGGCCTTCGGCTCGCCAGGGAGCTTGACGCTGTTCTGGTAGTAACCCAGACGCTGGACGGAGACTGCATTCAGGTCATAGTTGAAGATACCCTCGAGGGAAGCCTTGATGCCCCAAGGCAGCTCGGCGTCGATGGCGAGGGAGCTCTTCCAGGTGGTCGGCATCTGAAGGTCGGTGTCGATGAGGGTGGCGCCGGTCGGGGCGGCCAGATCCTGGGCCTTGAACGTACCACCGTAGATGTCTTCCAGGATTTCAGAGACATTGGCGTGGAAGCTCGGGGTGTTCGGGTTGGATCCGTCCGTATCGATGTACTGGGCCTGCAGGCAGTTGCTGTTGCCGGCCACGGAGACGATCCACACGAACGGGATACGGCCGGTGTAGAGACCGCTACCGCCGCGGACGACGAGCTTGCGGTTCTTCAGGACATCCCAGTTGAAGCCGATACGCGGGCTGAGGTTGACGCGGGACTTCGGCATGTTGGCCGTGTTCAGGCGGCTGAAAGCGACATGCTCCTTACCCAGGGCGAGGAGCTCCTTGTTCTCGTTACCCTCGATGGTCGGGTAGATCGGAAGCTCGGCACGCAGACCGACGGTCAGCTTGAAGTACTCGCTGAGCGTGATCTCATCCTGGAGGTAAGCGGAAGCCTGGTGATAGTCGAAGGACGGATACACCTGGGCGAGGTCGTCACGGTTGGAGTGGGTGATGGCGAAGGCCACCGGCTTGCCGCCGGCCTTGAAGGACTCCCAGCTGTCATACACGTAGTAGCCGAGGCCACCCTGCATGTAACCGTTCTTGGTGTTGTCGTACTCGTACTGCAGACCGGCCACGAAGTTGTTCTTGCCCACCGTGTAGGTGAACTCGTCGGTAGCCACGACGGTGTGGACGTCGCGGAGGTTGCCGTAGGTGAAGGGATCCGGACCGAAGGAGGTCAGGACAGCCTTGTTGGTGCCGTAGTTCTCGAGGATATCCACGGTCGGGAAGTTGCCGCCCACGAAGCTGCGGGGCTCGTTCTGGTGGGACCAGGTGACGCGGAACATGTTGGTGCCGCGGCCGTCGAAGAGACGGGAGTTGAGCTCGGCCGCCACGGAGGTGAAGTTCATATCCGTCGTGTAACGGTTGGACTCGAAGTACTGGGCGTAGGTGGAGGTACGGCCGTAGGTATTACGGTTGTACGGGTTCGGGTTGATCGGGTTGACCGAGTTGGACGGGTTGGAAGCCGTCGCGTTGTGCGTGTGGCTGAAACGGACGTTCAACTTGTTGTTGTCGTTGATGTTCCAGTCCAGACGGGCCATCACCTTGTAGTCCGGGGTGCTGATGGAGTAGCCCTGGTAGCGGCCCGGGTTGTAGTTGTAGTTCTTGCTAAGGAACTCGAGCACCTCGTTCATGAAGGACTCGGTCGGACGGACGACGTCCTTGTTCGGCACGAAGTTCGGGTCCACGCGGCCGGAAGCGGTGCTGACGACCTTGCTGGAACCAGGCACCACGTCGGCGCTGTACTCGGCGTTCACGAAGAAGAAGAGCTTGTTCTTGATGATCGGACCACCCACGGTGAAACCGGTGGTATTGTCGAGGAAGTCGGTCTTGTTCAGATCCTCACCCTCGATCTTGTAGCCACGGACGGCCTGGGAGGTGTAATAGTTATAGACGGAAGCGTGCCACTCGTTGGTACCGCTCTTGGTCACGGCGTTGATGGCACCGCCGGTGAAACCGGAGTGGCGCACGTCAAACGGAGTGATGTTCACGCTCATCTGCTCGAGGGCGTCGAGGGAGATCGGAGAACCGCCGGCAGGCAGGTTGGAACCGATACCGAAGGCGTTGTTGAACGCAGCACCGTCGACGGTGACATAGGAAGAACGATAGTTACCGCCACCGATAGCAAGACCGTTGGAGGTGGAGGAAGCCTGCGGGGTAAGCTTCATCACGTCATTCAGGCTGCGGCTGACCGTCGGGAGGTTGCGCATCGTGCCCTGGCCGACGGAGGTGCCGGCGCCGGAGCGGTGGATGTTCATGTTGGACAGGTTGCCGTCGGCCACGAACACGGCAGCATCCAGGCTGATCGTGTCGTCTTCGAGGACAGCATCCACCACGAGGGTCTCACCCAGCGGAGCGTAGAGGTTCTCGTTCTCATCCGTACGGTAGCCCATCATGGAAATCGTGACGGTGTAAGGACCGCCAGGGACCACGTTGTTGATACGGTAGTAACCGTTCTTGTCGGTCACAGAGTAGTAGGTCACAGCCGTCGGCTGATAGACCGCAACCACCGTAGCACCGGCCACAGCACCGTCCTTATCGGACACGTGACCGCCAAAAGAAGAGGTCGTCACCTGCGCGGCGGCAGAAACGACGAAAAGCATCGCTGCGAAGGACAGCAACGCACTCTTGATTGCTTGTTTCATAACGTTGATAATATGGTAAAATTGAATCACTTATATGCCAATTTCCTTATAAAGGGACTCTCCCGCGCCGCAAAGATAGTTTACAGTTTTGAATCAGCCAAGTTCTTTAACGATTTTTTATCAACTTTTATTGCTATCTTTGCGCCGAATTATTAACAATACGAGGACAGATTTGACTGCTTGCAACCTCGTCAAAAATGCTAAAAAGATGAACTACCTCTTTACATCGGAGTCCGTCTCCGAAGGTCATCCCGACAAAGTCGCTGACCAGATTTCCGACGCCATTCTCGACGAATTCCTCCGCCAGGACCCGGAGGCCCACGTCGCCTGTGAAACCTTCTGCACCGCCGGCCTGGTGGTCGTAGGCGGCGAGGTCAACTCCGACCGCGCCTACGTGGACATCCCCGGCACGGCCCGCCGCGTCATCGAGCGCATCGGCTACACGAAGGCCGAGTACGGCTTCGACGCCGCCTCCTGCGGCGTCATCTCCACCATCCACGAGCAGAGCGCCGACATCGACCGCGGCGTCGTCCGCCAGGAGCCCGAAGAGCAGGGCGCGGGCGACCAGGGCATGATGTTCGGCTACGCCAGCACGGACACCGAGGAGTACATGCCCCTCGCCCTGTCCCTCTCGCACAAGCTCCTGCAGGTGCTCGCCGACATCCGGCACAACGAGCCGGCCCTGATGCCGTATCTGCGTCCGGACGCCAAGTCCCAGTTCACCATCGAATTCACCGGCCGCCGCACCCCCGTGCGCGTGCACACCATCGTCCTGAGCACGCAGCACGACGAGTTCGACACCGACGACGAGCGCATGCGCGCGCGTATAGAAAAGGATGTCCGGGAGATCGTCCTCCCCCGCCTCATCGCCTCCCTGCCCGAGCGCACGGCGAAGCTCTTCGACGGCACGGCCATCCTGCACGTCAACCCGACCGGGAAATTCGTCATCGGCGGCCCCGCCGGCGACACCGGCCTGACCGGCCGCAAGATCATCGTGGACACCTACGGCGGCCGCGGCGCCCACGGCGGCGGCGCATTCTCCGGCAAGGACCCGTCCAAGGTGGACCGCAGCGCGGCCTACGCCGCCCGCTACCTGGCCAAGAACCTCGTGGCCGCGGGCGTCGCGGAGGAGTGCCTCGTCCAGCTCGCGTACGCCATTGGCGTCGCCGAGCCCGTGAGCGTCTTCGTGGACACCTACGGCACGCGCCACACGGTGGAATCCGACGCGGAGATTGCAGACAAGGTCCGCGAAATGTTCGACCTGCGCCCCGCCGCCATCATCCAGCGCTTCGGTCTGAAGAACCCGATTTACGAGCCCACGGCCGCCTACGGCCACATGGGCCGCAAACCCTACGTCCAGGACGGCATCCAGTTCTTCGGCTGGGAACTGCTGGACAGCGTCGACTACATCAAGCAGGCCTTCGTGCTATGAGCAAGGAGAAAAAGCCCCAGCAGGTCCGCATCAACAACAAGCGGGCGTCGTTCGACTACGAGTGGCTCGAGGAGTACGACGCAGGCATCGTGCTGGTGGGCACGGAGATCAAGTCCATCCGTGCCGGCAAGGCTTCCCTCCAGGACGCCTACTGCTATTTCTCCGGAGGAGAGCTCTACGTGCGCGGCATGAACGTCGCCACCTACTTCTGGGCTTCCGCCTGGAGCAGCCACGAACCGCTGCGCGACCGCAAGCTGCTGCTCACCAGGCGGGAACTCAAGCACCTCGCGCAGGCGGTCAAGACCAAGGGCCTGACCATCATCGCGACGCGCGCCTACATCGCCGACAACGGCTTCGCCAAGCTCCACATCGCCCTCGCGAAGGGCAAGAAGGAGTACGACAAGCGCGCGACCATCAAGGAGAAGGACATCCGCCGCGAGATGGAGAGAGAATAATCCCCCATGCCCCGCCTCAAGCATAGCATCGTCGCCGAGCTGCCCGTCCCCGAGCAGCTGGACGTCGCGCAGCTCGCCCGCGACTGCGCGTCCGGCGCGTGCGACCTCGTGGTGGTGCTCGGCCCCACGGCCTCCGGCAAGACGCGCTACGCCGTGCGTCTCGCGGAGCAGCTGGGCGGGGAGATCATTTCGGCGGATTCCCGCCAGGTGTACCGCGGGATGGATATCGGCACGGGCAAGGACCTCGCCGAATACGGCACCGTCCCCTACCACCTCATCGACATCGCCGAGCCCGGCACGCAATACAATGTCTGGCAGTTCCAGCAGGATTTCCTGCAGGCGTACGCCGACATCCGCAGCCGCGGCGCCGTGCCCATCCTCTGCGGCGGCACAGGCATGTATATCAATGCCGTCACGCGCGGTTACGATTTTTCGGAGAAAACGCCCCTGAGCGCCGCCCGGGAATCGACGCCGGAGCGGGCGGGGTTCCCGCAGCGGCCGTTCTTCATCGGCACGCTGGTGGACCGCGACACGCGCAATGCGCGCATCGACGCGCGGCTGGACGCGCGCCTGCAGGAAGGGATGGTCGAGGAGATCCGCGGGCTGCTGGAGCGCGGCGTTCCCGCCGAGACGCTCATTGCCTACGGGCTTGAGTACAAATTCGTTACCCTCTATTTACAAGGCGAGCTCCCCTACGACGAGATGCGTGGGAAGCTCGCGATTGCGATTCATCAGTTTGCCAAGCGGCAGATGACCTGGTTCCGCGGGATGGAGCGTTCAGGCGCCCGGATTCACTGGGTATCCGTGTAGCGCGGCGGAGTCTTCCAGACGGGCGGCCCGGAATTATTTTTCGTGCAGTTGCTCGAAAAACCAATTCCGGCTCCGCTTTTCCGCCGCGTA
>JBGUOB010000046.1:0-1976 GCA_045117755.1 Candidatus Cryptobacteroides sp. | reverse complement strand
TGCCCACGATGAGCGCATCCGCGTCTTTCATCTTCTCCGTAATCACACTGCACATGTCATCATCGAACGCACAGCCTGCGCCATTGTTCTGTCGACAACCACCGCAGTTGATGCACATGCGGACGGGCTTGCGGCCGATCTGAACAATCTCCGACTCTACGCCGTGCTTCTGCAGCGTCGCCTCAATCTCCTTCAGGCAGCAGAACGTGTTGCCATCAGTTCGCGGGCTGCCGTTCACCAGCAGGACTTTAGGAGTCTTGCCACCAGTTACGTTGTTCAACATCGCCGACACTGGCGAAACGACCGCCGCTCCTGCAGCTGCCATCGTTGCTTTCTTGATAAAATCTCTTCTGTCCATAAGTATAATAATTACATTGTTTACTTTTTTGCCGCCAGGTCGAGGTCCTTGGCGAGACGGGCGATGTCGGCGGCACTCTCTGAGATGCGGCCTGTGATGTCGGCGACTTCATCGGCAGGCAGGTCGGGGAGGCTGGCGGTGAGCACCTGCGTGAAGCCGCCGATGATGTTGAGCGGCGTGCGGATCTCGTGATACATCTTCTGAATGAAGGCCGCCTTCTCGCGGTTGGTGTCGAGCTGCAGTTGGTAGGCGCGGGTGAGTTCCTCGTTGCGCTGCTCCAGCTCGGCATTCACGCGGCGTATGTCGTTCACCGACGTGGCGAGTGACTGCTGCATGCTGATAAAGCTGTTCTGCAGCCGGCCGATACTGTCCTGTCGCGGACTCTCGGTGAGGTTGGTGTCGAAGTGTCCTTCGGCGATGCGTTGCGCCTCGGTGTCCAGCTGTCGCAGCGGCTGGATGGCACGGCGCACGGTCTGATAGCAGACGATGAGTAACAGCAGCAGTCCGATGCCGATGACGGCCCAGACGATGGCGAGCACGCGGTAATAGCGGGCGAAGACGTCGCTCTCAGGGCAGACGATGGCGATGCTCCAGCTCGTGCGCTCCAGCGGACGGTAGAAGATGAACGCGTCGTGGCCGTCAACCTTAGTCTCTACCATGCCGCTGCGTCCGGCAATCATCGCGCGGCCCAGCGTCTCGATGTCGCGGCGCGATTCGGGGGCAGCGTCGCTGAAGATGGTCTGGCGGAAGAGCTTCGCTGTGTCGGGGTGGACCAGATACGTGCCATCGCGCCCAATCATGATGGCCGAGGAGTTTGGGTATGGCTTCAGGGCGCTGATCGAGGCGGAGAGCCACTTCAGCGTGAGGCTGGCGGTGATGGAGCCGACGTAGCGGCCCTCGGCGTCGCGCATCGGACAGCAGTAGGAGGTCAGGATGTCGGGCGAGGATAGCGTGCCTTCGTTGTAGTCGTCGTAGGCATCCACCCAGCAGCTGGTGCCGAGCGAGCGCGGTGTCTTGTACCACACGGCGTCGAAGTACTCGAACGGCCCCTCCCTGACGGTGGTGATGCTGTCGGGGCCGCGCAGCGAGTAGGCGGAGAAGTAGCGTCCCATCTCGGGGAAGAAATCGGGCTCCATCGAGATGGCGAGGCCTGTGAGGAAGTCGTAATCTTCAATGCCCCGGCGCGAGTAGGCTAGCAGCGAGTCGGGCGAGAGGTGGCTGGGCACGGTGCGTGCCATGAAGTTGGTCACGAGTTCCGTCTCGTCCATGATGCCAGTGATACGCTCGGCGGTATTGTCGAGTAGCTGCGAGGCATGGTCGATGGCGGCGCGCTGGATGAATTGCCTGCTGCGTTGGAACAGGATATTGATCAGCAGCGTGAAGGCGACGGCGATGATGAGTGTGATGATCAATCCGAGGCGCAGCGAGAGGTGCTGGCGCATATAGTGCAGTGGTCGTTTCATAGGGCGGTCTCCTTCATAAGTTTGTCCAACAGTTGCGTGATGGTCTCCGAGTCCTTGATGATGACGGCCTGCCGCTGCGCCATCTCCTCGCGCGTCATCGTGGCAGCGTCGTGGCAGATGGTCTCAGCCTCCTGACAGAGTCGCTCCACTGGCCG
>JBGUOB010000045.1:0-2754 GCA_045117755.1 Candidatus Cryptobacteroides sp. | reverse complement strand
GTAATGGGTTAGTGGGTTGCGCGGCGTTGCTGCTCGCCCACCAACCGAATTGAGGGTGCGCCCGCCCCGTCCGCAGTGGCTTAGGCTTTCGCAACGTTGGCGGGCTGGGTCTTCGGCCCCCAGAGCAGTTCCGAGGCGTTCGTCTTTTTGTCGCGGCCGATGGCGTCGAGGACCTGCGACAGCTTCGCGACCGGGTCGTCGCACCTCAGCGAGAGCGTGTCGATGATGGTCATCAGCGTCTCGCGGGTCTTCAGTCCTTTCTCCGACTGTGAGCCGAAGCAGACCTTCCGGGCGATGACAAGCGGCCTGAGACGTCTCTCGGCGAGGTTGTTCTCCGCCTCGACCTCGGGGTTGCAGACCCATTGGAAGAACCTGTCGCGCCTGTTGACGATGAGGTCGAAGTACCCCTTGAGCCTGCCGTCCTTGACGGGACTCCTCGCGATGGCGAGCAGTTCGTCGCGGATGGACACGGACTCCTCGTCGTACTCCTTGCCGCGCTTCCTGTTGCGGAGCGTCATCGCCGAGGCGAGCAGTTCCAGGAATCGGGGAATGTGCTTCTGGTATTCCTTGTTCTCCGGCTCCGCCTCGAGCAGGTCGCGGACGTTCCGCTTGAAGTGTTCAAGGCAGTACTGCATCCTTCCCCTCCAGGCGCAGTTGTAGGCGCTGTAGCGGTCCACGCCGAGGACGCCGACATGCGCGCCCTCGCCAAAGATCTCCGCGGGAACGGTCGACGCCCGGGTGCCTCGGAACCTGTACACCGAGACCGTCGGGGTGAAGAAGCCCCATGCGTAGCCGCTTTTCCCGTCGCACGACCACGTGGTCTCGTCCGCGTGCTTGACCGGGGCCGCGCAGAACTCCTCGACAAGCCTCGCGACGCCGCTCTCCAGCAGCTCCGCGACCTTGTGCGCCATCTTCTTCAGCGCGGCCTTCTTCACGCCGGCCCGCCTCGCGAGCGTCCCGAGCGGAATGCCCGCCCGGAAGTGGTCGACGAGGACCTGCGAGATCAGGTCGTTCGTGAACGCGAAGTAGGGCATGACGCCGGGCACTTCGGATTCGTGGTACTTCCCGCAGACGGGGCACCACGCCCTGTATATCGTGTAGTTCCTGACGATGCGCCTTGCGGGAACCATGTGGACGACAGTCCTCGTGCGCGTCGTCCAGCTCGTGAGCGGGAGGCCGGAGACAGGACATGACGTCGGCCTCGGAAGTTCGGCCACCTCGTCCGCCTCGCCGTCCGAGACGGACTTCCTCCCGTGTCCCGGATGGCCTTTCGGCTGGCCCCCGACGCGCTTCCTATCCTCTTCGGACGAGTTCGGCTTTATGGGGATCAGCGACGACGGGGTGGAGCTCCCGAACGGCTTCGCCGTGGCGGGATTGGCTTTGCCACCGCACTGTGCGTCCTTGAGCCGGGCGATCTCCTCCTCCAGCGCCCGAATCCTCCGGTCTTTCGCGGCAAGGCGTTCCTCCAGACGGTCGATCCTGACCGCCAGCTCGGTGTACTTCCCGCACCGGTTCCAGTACTGGCACTTCGCAGGCGGCACCTTACCGCGCGGCCTCCGAGACCAGCGAGTCGAGATATGCCAGGCCCTCCGCGCAGATCGCCTGCTCCAGCTTCCGACCGTTCTCTATCGCCAGCTTCATGAGCGGTGCGCATTGCGCGGGGACGTGGCGGCTCTTCTGCTTTCCGCCCTCGCGGTACACGAACAGCCACGCGGGGTGCTTCCTGCCGGACTTGCACGCCTTGCATCCGGGCTTGCCGCACGCCTTGCGCACGAGCGCAAGCGATCCCCTCGCAACGGGCATGAACCCGGCGACCTTCTCCAGGAAAGACGCGGGCTGCGCCTTGACCTTATTTGCCTTTGTTTTCATGCCGTTTATTATAACATATCGTATACAAGAGCGCAAGTGGAAAAATGAACTTTTTTCATTTTTCTTCATTTTGGGGACGCCAAGCGACCGAACCCTTGCGGAGAGACGACCCTAATCCTCAGATCGGTTGGTGGGCTGCGCAACCCACTAACCCATTACCGCAAACGCCCCGCAAAACGCCCCTCCCGCCCCCGTCATAGATTTCATACGCACCGTAATCTCATTTCCGGGGTGAAGGCCGCCCGAAATGAATGTTGCCAGTGTGAAAATGTTGCCAATATCCAGCTCCAATTTCCAATATGGCCAGTACAGATGTTCTACGCTTCCGCACGGCCAAACCCCGTCCCGCGTTCCCCATCTACACAATATCTACACTTCTACACGGCCGATTTTTCCAAGTCCGGCCAAATTCAGCGGAAAGCTGCCAGAACGGCATTGCCGATGTCTTTTGCATCGGCATGGAAATTTCTTTGCGCCCCATTCTCTATGTCTGTCAGATTTCCGCGGTTCCATCGTATGACACAGTGCCACTTGGCAGATCCCGGCTGAGAGAGCCCGGGCGGGCCTGCCGGGCAAACGCCCCCGCGCGGGCGGTTTGCCCGCAGGCTCTGATTGTGGAAGACTGTGGATGTCGTTTGGGACGCAAGTCCTTTCGACGGACATATAACCCGCATGGTGGGAGGCGACAGCCTCCGCTGTCGCGGGACGCGTCACGTGAAAGCCTGAGAAACTTCACCGGAAGACGCACGAAAGGACAACTGCCCTGAAAGCGCAGTTTAGCCTCCTTCGATGTATCTTCCCGGGCTCTCTCAGGCGCCTCACGTGATGCATCGGAGGAGGTTTCCGTTTTCCGCCCCCGCCGATATCTGCACGAGGGCGCAAGCC
>JBGUOB010000044.1:0-1565 GCA_045117755.1 Candidatus Cryptobacteroides sp. | reverse complement strand
CGTAAGCCCGTCGAGGAGCTTGCGGTGGATCGAGTTGATGACGCGCTCGAGGCGGTGCATGTCCGCCGTCGTGCACTTGCCGAAGTCCGTTCCCTTCGGGTACCACCTGCGGACGAGCCTGTTGCAGTTCTCGACGGAGCCCTTTTCCCACGAGGCGTAGGCGCGCGTGTAGTAGACGTTGCACCCGACGACGGCCTTGATCTTGTCCGGGTCCAGGAACTCGCACCCGTTGTCGGTGGTGATGGAGAGCACCTTGCCGACTGCCTTTCTGGCGAGCATCCTTCTCAGGGCCGCGACGACCTCGTCCTGCGTGACGTGCGCCATGAGCTCGATGACGTACCTGCGGCTCCGCCTGTCTATGAGGACGAGGAGCCCGCCCGTGCCATTGGTCGACGAGACGACGGTGTCCATCTCGTAGTGCCCGAACCTGCTGCGGTTGGTCGCGCCCGCGGGCCTGTCGTCGAGGAGAAGCCTGCCCGGGACAGTCATGGCGGGGTGCGGCTTAGGTCCCTTTGGCCTCTTGCTGGGATGGTATGGGGTCTGCCCGTACATGACTCCGACGTCGCCGGCGTTGATGTGCTTGTACCACGTCGACAGGCAGGGGATGCGCTGCCCCGGCATCTCGTCCTTCATGCGGCATATCGCGTCGTATGGGGAGAGCCTCTCCTCGAGCACGTGCCTCTTGAAGAGAAAGGCCATCTGGTTCGTCACGAGCATCCTCGTGCCCTTGTTCGCGTTGTTGTCGTTGATGGCGTCCTGGGCCTTGAACGGGTCGTACTCGGCGTACTTCCGCCTGCGCCTGTCCCTTGCGTCCGGCACCGCCTCCCCCGTGGCCCCGCGGTTGTACTCCCGCCTCCACGTCTCGTACCGCAGGCCGTGTTTCGCGGCGAACTGCCGCAGCGTGACCCTGCATCCGGCCCGGACAAGCTCGTTCCAGTCGGATGCCAGCGTCTGCCGCTGGTCGAATGTTAGGTATGTACCTGGCACGTGTTGTGTGATATACTTTCTCACGGCGTCCTTTCCTGTGGCTTGGTGTTTTTGCTTGGTCGCATTCATCATACCACAGATCGCGGCGCCTTTGTTGGTTTTTCGCGCGACGCCCCCATGTGGGCGTCCCTTCCTTCGCTTTTCCCTCCGCTTTCGGTCCCTGTCCTTCTTCTTCAGAACCTCCTTCCTCCACCTCGACAGCTTGCCTTTCCAATTTGACCCACGAGATTGTACAACTTCCCCAGCAGCAATAGGGGTTGGCAGATTCCCACACAAGTGATAAAATACTAACAAAATCTTGTGGAGGGTTAAATGAACTTGGAGAGAATGCTCGCGCGTGCTATCGTATGTCTTGCGGCGATTGCTTTTGCGTTTTCCGCTGGCGCAGCGGAAACGAGGATCAATGCAATCGGGGAGAAGTCGCGCGAGGAGATTGTCGTGTTCTTCACCGACAACGAGTTTGGGCGGCGCCCTGCGGAGGCCGAGAAGCCGCCGCTTCTCAAGTTCGAGAAGGTTTCGGACGACAAGCTGATGCCTGATGGCAAGATGGTGCGCCATCAAGCGCGCATCGTCTACGG
>JBGUOB010000043.1:0-1847 GCA_045117755.1 Candidatus Cryptobacteroides sp. | reverse complement strand
GTAGCGGCGCTTGGCCTGCTCGACCTTCATGGTGATCCGCTCGATCTCGCGGTCGGCGAGATCCTTCAGGCGGTCGTATTCCGCCTTCTTCTCGGCGATCTTCTTGATGGCCCAGTCGGCCACGTCGTCGTCCGCGATCCGGAACGGGGCAGGAGGGGGGGTTCCTTCTTCGTAGGTGCTCGGGAGGTCGTAGTTCTCGACCTCGTCGATGGTGATGGTGGCCGGCTCGATCTTCTTGATCTCCTCGGTCATGTTCTCGGCCTCGATGGCCGCGTTCGTGATGTTGCTCATGGTGTGCTCCTTTCTTCGGCGGCTCTTGGCCGCGCTTTTGTGTTCAGATGCTTCGCCCACCTTTGCTTATACTCGGCGGGCGGCTCCTTCTTGGGAAATAGCGAGAGCTGGACCGGCTTCCCGGCGTATCTTTGCCGGTTCCACCTTGGCTTGCCGGCCTTTGCTGCTTCGAGGATCCACCCGGCAGCCTTCAGGCTTGTCCCGGGCTCGCTTTGCAGGATGAAGGTGATGATCTTCTCATATCCCTCGCGCTCAGCCCTGCGGGCCGCTGCTGCGTAAAGGCAGGAGCAGGCGTTCCGCGTGCCGTCCGTGCAGAGCCTCGTGACCTCGAGCGTCTTGCCGTTGTCGAGGTATCTGCCGGAAGGCCTTCCGATGATCGCGACGCCGCAGAGCCGGCCGTCCTTGTAGGCCGCGATGCTCCATTTGTGTCCGACCGCCGGACCGTGATGCCGGTGCAGCTCCGTGACGAAGCTGTTGGCCTCCTTCAGGGTGATGCTGCGGATCTCCATGGCCTCACCTCGCTTTCGCTGAGGCGATCCTCTCGGTGGCCATTTCGACGTATGCCGGGTTGATCTCGATGCCTATGTAGTCCCGGCCCTCCTCGATCGCGACCGCCGCGGTCGTTCCGGATCCGACGAACGGGTCGAGGACTGTGCCGCCGGGCCTGCATCCTGCGAGGATGATCGGCCTGACGAGCTGCGGAGGAAATACGGCGAAGTGGGCGCCCTTGAAGCCTCCGGTGCAGATCGACCAGACGTCTCGCTTGTTCCGCCTCAGTTTCGGGATGTAGGTGCTGCCGTCTTTCCTGCGATCGACCGGATCGCCGTCGGTGGCGTACTTATTCCCGCCGAAGCGTGGCAGGTGAGGCGTCCCGTGTTCTCCGCTTTTCAGTTCGCGGAGGTAGCGCTCGGTGCTGTTCCCGGTGATCGGCTCGCTGATGGCCTCGGCGTCGTAGTAGTAGGCGCGGGCCTTCGAGAACATGAACACGTACTCGTGCGACCTCGTGCATCTGTCCCGGACGCTTTCCGGCATACAGTTGGTCTTGTTCCAGATGATGTCCTGCCTCAGGTACCAGCCGTCCGCCCGGAGAGCGAAGGCGACCATCCACGGGATCCCGATCAGGTCCTTCAGTTTGTAGCCTTCCGGGACCCGCTTCGGCGTGTGCCCTTGGCTGTTTCTGGTGTTCCTCGGAGCCTGAGGCCCCGAGGATGTCGCGTAGCTGTCCCCGATGACCACCCAGAGCGTCCCGTCCTTCCGCAGGATCCGGCGGACCTCCCTGAAGATCTCGGTCATCTTCTCGACGTACTCCTCCGGAGTCTCCTCATGGCCGAGCTGTCCTTCGATCCCGTAGTCCCTCAGGTTGTAGTAGGGCGGAGACGTGACGCACATATCGACGCTCTCGGTCTCCATCGTCCTGAGCACGGTCAGGGCGTCTCCTGTGATGATCTGGTTCCTCATGCGTCTCCTCCTTATCCGGCGTCATAGGGATCCGGAAGGGACCAGTCCCAGTAGTCGCCGGTCTTTTCATATTGCTGCCGGAAGTAGTTCTCGCGGCC
>JBGUOB010000042.1:0-31626 GCA_045117755.1 Candidatus Cryptobacteroides sp. | reverse complement strand
CTACATGATCCGGGACTACGTGTCGGGGCAGCACGAGCGCTACCTGGCCCCCTTCGCCTCGCTCATCATCTTCTACGCCTTCTTCGCCCTCATCTCCGCCGTCCTGCAGCCCCTGCAGCAGGACAAGAAGGATCCTTTCAGGCGATTCGGCGACACCATCGAGAACACGCAGGCAGAAATGACGGAAGAGCAGCTGTCGGACAGCGCGCAGACCCTGGTCCTGAAGACCTACCAGCTCCTCCGGACAGGCTATATCTACCTGCACCTGGACCAGTATCCCGACGAAGTCGACACGCGGCACGAAGCGTCGATCGCCGCGTTCGAAGGGAAGCTGCGCAGCCAGGGCATTCCCCTCTTCCTCGGCAAGTTCTTCGTCCTGTGGTTTGCGATGTGGATCGCCCTGCGGCGCTATAAGCAACGCCTGTCGGCCTGTTCGGCCGCATCGGCCTACACGCTGTGCCAGTTCAGCTTCTTCATGCTCTTCGCGGTCCTGATGAGCTTCGGCAAGCAGACGACCATCAGCGCCACCCTCATGCTGGTCCTGCTGACGGTCGATTATCACCAGTGGCTGGGCCTCCGGTGGAAGAAGAGCTTCGGCCGGGCCATCGCCACCGGCATCTGGTACGGCATCCTCTACGGCGCAGCCATTCTCTTCATCAGCATCCTCCTGGTCCTCGTCGCCTACTGGACGACGTAGCCATCCATAATAACACGTAATTTTGACCTGTGAATCACTTTAGCATCCTCTCCCCCGCTGCAGGCGGCACCTATTCCGAGGCGCTGGCCTCGCTGTTCGAGCAACTCCGAAACCACTTCTCCGCCGAGGCCGCCCAGGGCCGGCGTCCCGTCTTCGTGCGCTTCTTCCTGAGCGACGCGCAGAATCAGGCCGACGCGCTGCAGGCAGCGCTCGCCGACGCCCCCTGGTCCGCCGGCACCGCCATCTCCATCGTGGAACAGCCGCCGCTCGACCACAGCCACATCGTGGCGCTCGTACAGACCGCGCCGGAAGCCCCGGCCTGCCTGTTCCACAGCCTGCGGCTCACCGAGGAGGAGGCCGCCGGACGGGACTCCTACGCGCAGAGCCGCCTGCTCTTCGAGAAATACCTGGACATCATCCGCCCGCTCGGGCTGGATCTCAAGACGCACTGCGTGCGCACCTGGATCTATGTGCGCGACATCGACGCCAACTACGCCGGCCTGGTGAAGGCCCGCAACGACGTCTTCGACGCAGAAGGGCTCACTCATGACACGCATTACATCGCCTCCACCGGCATCGGCGGCGCCACCGAAGGCCGCTCCGCCGTGGTGGCCATCGATTTTCTGACCTACCCCGGCATCCGCGAGGAGGACAAGACCTACCTCAAGGCGCTCTCGCACCTCAGCCCGACCCACGACTACGGCGTGGCCTTCGAGCGCGCCGTGCGCCTCTCCGACGGGCACATCTTCATCAGCGGCACCGCCAGCATCGACCACCGCGGACACGTCCTCCACGAAGGCGACGTCCTGGCCCAGACGGACCGCCTGCTGGAGAACATCAACTGCCTGCTCGCCGAGGGTGGATCGTCCCTCGACCAGGTGCCGTATTTCATTATTTACCTGCGGAATATCTCCGACTACCCGCTCATCGACGCCTACATGCAGCGCCGCTTCCCGAGCGTCCCCCGCGTCCTGCTGGAGGCCCGGGTCTGCCGCCCCGCCTGGCTCATCGAAATGGAGTGCGAGGTAGCAGACTGTTGTTCTCGATAAGGATGTCGATGAAGGCCTGGGTGGATTTCTTCCGATACACCCCTTTCATGCAGTGATAACACCCCTGCATCCGGCTTTCCGGATGGTCGATGGGGATGGCTGACAGTTCCCGGATGTCCTGGACGGCTTCGCCGGAAAGGATGGTCAGGAGCGGACTGGACCGCACCAGGTCGAGGATGGCGAAGATATTGTTGTTCTCCAGCCGGATGTCCAGGTCCACGTCGTGCGCGAACAGGACGGACTCCAGCATGTCCCGGGCCTGCAAGCCCTTGTGCGGCAGCGCGAGCGGATAGCGGCTCAGCGCCTCGACCGGGACGGGGCTGGCGCAGTCGCTGAGTTCGTCCTTCCGCCCGATCAGACATAGCCGGTTCTCGAAAAGCAACTTGGATTCGATCCGCTCGTCGCTGACGGTGGACTTGTAGGCCAGGGCGATATCCAGCTCCCGGTCCAGCAGTTTCTGCTGCAGTTCCGCCCAGGAGGCGCTGAAAAGGCTCAGGCGGACGTGCGGATAGAGGCTGTAGAAATCGCGGACGGACTGTCGGATCAGGGGTCCGAAAGAATAGGTGGACCCGATCCGGAGCGAGCCGGTGTTCAGGTCCTTGACATCCCGGATGATGTCCGAGCACATCTGGGCGTCCTCGATGACCTCGATCGCGTGCGGGAGGAACTGCTCCCCGTAGTCGCTGAGCGCCACGTGCCGCGTGTCGCGGGTCAGCAGCTGCACACCCAATTCTTCTTCCAGTTTCCCGATCTGCTGGGAGATGGTACTCTGGGTGATGTACAGGGACTTGGACGCAAGCGAGAAACTCCCCTGCTTGGCGACTTCCACAAAATATTTCAACTGACGAAGCTCCATTTTATACCTATTATACGCGCCCGCAAAGATAGGGCGATTTATCGAAAATATCTAATGGTTTTATCGAAAAATACCTTATTCGTCAATAAAAATGGGTCTCCTTTCTTTCTAACTTCGCGGTCGAATTAGAAAAAGAGCACCATGTTTAAGATTTTCACAGGCTTCCACTTGGTGGAGCAGATGCACAAGCTGCGTCACGACAAGCGCTACAATCCGGCTATTTTCAAAAAGAAAACCCTCGGGCTGCTTTTCGTTGCCGCCGTGTTCCTGCTCCTGTGGTTCCTGCCCTCGGAGACTTTCGGTCTGGAGGGGCTGACCCAGATCCAGCAGCGGATCATCGCCATCTTCGTCTACGCCACGTTGATGTGGGTCATGGAGCTGGTTCCCGCCTGGGCGACCTCCGTCTCCATCATGGTCCTGCTCCTGCTGTTCACGTCCGATTCCGGCATCAAATGGTTGTGCAACCCGGCCACTGCCGGGCAGCTGCTCAGCTACAAACAGGTCATGGCCAGTTTCGCCGACCCGGTGGTGATGCTGTTCATCGGCGGCTTCATCCTGGCCATCGCCACCACGAAGACCGGCCTGGACGTCTACCTCGCCAAGGTGCTGCTCACGCCCTTCGGCAAGAAGAGCGAGCACATCCTGCTCGGCTTCATGCTGGTGACTGCGCTCTTCTCGATGTTCATCAGCAACACCGCCACCACGGCGATGATGCTCACCTTCCTCACGCCCGTGTTCAAGCAGCTCCCGGAGGCCGGGAAAGGCCGCATCGCGATGGCGCTGAGCATTCCCATCGCGGCCAACCTGGGCGGCATGGGCACGCCGATCGGCACGCCGCCCAACACCATCGCCCTGAAATATCTGAACGACCCGGACGGGCTGGCCTTCGGCATCGGCTTCGGCCAGTGGATGCTGTTCATGGTGCCGATGGTCCTCATCATGATCGTGATCGCCTGGTTCATCCTCAAGAAGCTGTTCCCCTTCTCCCAGAAGACCATCGAGCTCCACATTGACGGCGAGATGAAACGCGGCCGGCAGACCACCCTGGTCATCGTGACGATGATCGTCACCATCCTGCTCTGGATGCTGGACACCGTCACGGGCATCAACACGTACACGGTGGCGCTGATTCCCTTTGCCGTTTTCGCCATGGCGGGCATCATCACGAAATACGACCTCGAAGAAATCAACTGGTCGGTCATCTGGATGGTTGCCGGCGGCTTTGCGCTGGGCTACGCGATGAACGGCTCCGGCCTGGCCGCGCTCTTCATCAAGGCCATCCCCTTCGGCAACTTCTCCCCGATCCTGATCCTGGTCCTGTCCGGCCTCATCTGCTACGGACTCTCCAACCTGATCTCCCACTCGGCCACGGCGGCCCTGCTGATGCCCATCCTGGTGGTGGTCTGCACGGCCATGGGCGACAAGCTCGCAGCCATCGGCGGCTCCACCACCGTCCTGATCGGCGTGGCCATCGCGTCCAGCAGCGCCATGATCCTCCCCATTTCGACCCCGCCCAACGCCCTGGCGTACGCCACCAACCTGGTCAAGCAGAAAGACATGGCCAAGATGGGTGCCATCGTCGGCGTCCTCAGCATCGTGATCGGTTATCTGATCCTGATGGGGGCCCGGGCCCTGCATATCGTCTAACAATCGTTGCAAGATAACTATATGAAACTTAACTATTTTTTCATTTCCATCCTGGTCGCGGCCGCCCTGTGCGCCTGCGACCATTCCCCCAAGTCGCCCCTGACCAGAAAGGTGGCCGACTACGCGCTTGTGAGCATTGAAACGCCGGATCTCAGCGGCATCTCCGACAACGGCAAGGAAGTCCTGAACCTCTACCGCTTCGCCGCGGCCGAGGTGGACGCCATCTACTGGGAGCAGTATTTCGGCGACCGGAACGCCCTGCTGGAGAGCCTCACCGATCCCACGCAGAAAACCTTTGCCGAGATCAACTACGGTCCCTGGGACCGCGCCGACGGCAAGTCCTTCGTCGAGGGCTATGCCGACCGGCTGCCCGGCGCCGGCTTCTACCCGGCCGACATGACCGTCCAGGAATTCGAAGCCTGGAACAACCCGGACAAGTGCAGCCCCTATACGATGATCCGCCGCGCCGAGGACGGCTCGCTCCAGGCCGTCTGGTACCACGACGCCTACAAGGCGCACCTCGACAAGATCGCGGACTATCTGAAAGCCGCGGCCGACATCACCATCAAACCCAGCGTCAAGGAATACCTGCTCTCCAAGGCGGATGCCCTCCGGAGCGACCGTTATTACGAGAGCAGCCTCAAGTGGCTGGAGATGGACGACAGCAAGATGGACCTTGTGATCGGCCCCAACGAGACGGCCGACGACCAGC
Organism: Candidatus Cryptobacteroides sp.; assembly: GCA_045117755.1. Lineage (GTDB taxonomy): Bacteria > Bacteroidota > Bacteroidia > Bacteroidales > UBA932 > Cryptobacteroides. The sequence goes on along the minus strand of JBGUOB010000042.1, from coordinate 26,665 downwards.
TGCTGGGCATCAAGCGTTCCTATGAGGCGTTCGTCCTCCTGAAGAACGAGGCCCGGACCGCCGAACTGATGCAGTATGTTTCCCGCATCGGCGAGTTCCAGGAAGAGCTGCCCGGCGATCCCGCCTACAAGACCTTCCAGCCCGGCACGGGTTCCAACATCTTCTCCTGCGACGCCCTGTACTACGCAGGCAAGGCCAACGCCGGCATCAAGGTGATGGCGCTGAACCTGCCCCTCGACCCGGACGTACAGAAGGACAAAGGCTCCCGCACCATCGTGCTCGAGAACGTGATCCGCGCCAAATTCAACAGCATCGTGGCCCCTTCGGGAGAGGTGCTGCTGACCACCGACGACGCGATGCACCTGTCCTCCGACGCCTTCTTCTGGAACGTGGTGTTCCGCGAGGTCGCGCATGGCCTGGGCGTCAAGGAGACCGTGAACGGCCGGGGCAGCGTCGAGCAGGCCCTGGGCAGCGCCGCCTTCACCTTTGAGGAAGTGAAGGCCCTGGCGGGCGGCGTGCTGCTGGTCTGCCAGCTGCAGCGCCACTACGACATCCATCATCTCTTCACGAAAGAGGACGCCTTGACGACCTTCTTCGCCACGCTGGTGCGCGCCGAGCGCTTCGGCGAAGGCTCCGCCCTGGGTCGGGCCAACACGATGATCTACAACTACCTCCACGAGGCGGGCGCCTTCGAGCGCCACGCGTCCGGCCAGTATTCGCTCGACCACGGCAAGATGGAGAGCGCCCTGTCCGAGCTCACCGCGCTGGTGCTCGAGACCCAGGCGACCGGCAACCGGGAGTACGCCCTGCAGTTCGAGGACACGTACGCCAAGCGCAGCGAGGAGTACAAGGCCGACCTGATGAATCTCGGCCTGGAGAACATCCCCGTGGACATCCGCTTCGAGTTCAAGACGCGCTGAGTCCACGGATCCAAAACGAAAAAAGCCAGGCGAAATGCCTGGCTTTTTTTCGTAGCTCCGAGCAGAATCGAACTGCTATCTATGGTTTAGGAAACCACTATTCTATCCGTTGAACTACAGAGCCATCAAGCTGAAAAAAGCCGCGCTAGGCGGCTTTTCTAGAGGTTACTCAGCGTTTTTGACAACGATCTGACGGCCTCTGTAGTAGCCACACTCAGGGCAGACGCGGTGATACATCACGGTCGCGCCGCAGTTCGGGCAGGTGGCGAGGGTCGGGACCGGCGCGAAATCGTGCGTACGGCGCTTGTCACGACGCTGCTTGGAAAGTTTGTGTTTCGGATGTGCCATTGCTTTATCTTTTTAAATATTATTTGCACAAATACTTCGTAGTCTCCTGGTTACATTCTCCTTCGGGATGCACGCGCTGGAGCGGGAGCGAGGTGCATACGTAATCGTACACATCCTGCGACAGGTCCAGTTCGCCACCTTCGGGGGTGTACGTCTCTTCGAAAGAGGCGTCCACCGGAATCACGAGGTCCTCGAGGCACCGGTCGCAGGCGACGGTCACGCTGCCCGACATCGTGCAGGCGGCGTCCACGGTCAACCCGCGGCTGATCACCTGTGCCGTCACGTTCAGATCGGCGTCCAGGATCTCCACGTTCCCGAATGTTTCAAAGAACTCGGCTCCCGCGTGCCACTCCAGGCGGTTCGTTCCGGGGGCCAGACTTGTCAGTTGAACTACAAAGGGTTGCAAAGTTAGTAATTTTTTTGCTATTAGCAACTAAAAATTAATCCTCGTTGTCGCTGTTGCGTTTGCGCGCCAGCGGGTCGAGCAGGATCTTGCGGATACGCATGAAATGCGGCGTCACCTCCACCAGCTCGTCGTCCTGGATGTACTCCAGCGCCTCCTCGAGGGAGAACTTGATGGCCGGCGGCAGAATGATCTTCTCGTCGGAACCGGCGGCGCGGACGTTGGTCAGCTTCTTGGTCTTGCAGATGTTGATGTTCAGGTCGCGCTCACGCGTATGCTCGCCCACCACCTGGCCGGCGTAGATGTCCTCGCCCGGCTCCACGAAGAAGCGGCCGCGGTCCAGCAGCTTGTTCATCGAATAGGCGATGGACTGGCCGGTCTCGATGGAGACGAGGGAACCGTTGTTGCGGTGCTCGATCTCGCCCTTGTACGGCTGGTACTCCTTGAAGCGGTGCGCCACGATGGCCTCGCCCTGGCTGGCGGTCAGCAGGTTGGAGCGCAGACCGATGAGGCCGCGCGTCGGGATTTCGAACTCCAGCAGGGTGCGGTCGCCACGCGGTTCCATGCGCACCAGCGCGCCCTTGCGGCGCGTGGAGATCTCGATGGCGGCGCCCACGAACTCCTCGGGCACCTCGATGGAGAGGTCCTCGATCGGCTCGCAACGCTGGCCGCCGATGGTCTTGTCCAGCACCTTGGGCTGGCCGACCTGCAGCTCGAAGCCCTCCCGGCGCATCGTCTCGATGAGCACGGAGAGATGCAGCACGCCGCGGCCGTACACCACGAAGGAATCGGCCGTCAGGCCCGGCTTCACGCGCAGCGCGAGGTTCTTCTCCAGCTCCTTGTCCAGGCGCTCCTTGAGATGGCGCGAGGTCACGAACTTGCCGTCCTTGCCGAAGAAGGGGGAATTGTTGATGGTGAAGAGCATGCTCATCGTGGGCTCATCCACGGCGATCGGCTCCAGCGCCTCGGGATTCTCGAAGTCCGCGATCGTGTCGCCGATCTCGAAGCCGTCGATGCCCACCACGGCGCAGATGTCACCGCACTGGACTTCATCGACATTGGCCTTGCCCAGGCCTTCGAAGACCATGAGCTGCTTGACTTTCTGCTTCTGCACGACGTCGTAGCGCTTGCAGAGGCTGATATTCTGACCCGTCTTGAGGCAGCCGCGGGTGATGCGTCCGACGGCGATACGACCCACGTACGGGGAATATTCCAGGGAGGAAATGAGCAGCTGCGGCGTGCCCTCGACCACCGGCGGAGCCGGAATGACGTCGAGGATCGTATCCAGCAGCGCGGTGATGTCGGTCGTCGGCTTCTTCCAGTCGAGCGACATCCAGCCCTGCTTGGCGGAGCCGTACACCGTCGTGAAGTCGAGCTGCTCCTCGGTGGCATTCAGGTTGAACATCAGGTCGAAGACCTCCTCCTGCACCTCGTCCGGGCGGCAGTTGGGCTTGTCCACCTTGTTGATCACGACGATGGGCTTCTTGCCCATCTGGATGGCCTTCTGCAGCACGAAGCGCGTCTGGGGCATGCAGCCCTCGAAGGCGTCGACGAGCAGCAGCACGCCGTCGGCCATGTTGAGCACGCGCTCCACCTCGCCGCCGAAGTCGCTGTGGCCCGGGGTGTCGATGATATTGATCTTGACCCCCTTATAGATGACGGAGACGTTCTTGGCGAGGATGGTGATACCGCGCTCGCGCTCCAGGTCGTTGTTATCCAGGATCAGCTGGCCCAGGTTTTCCGGCTGGCGCACCAGGTTGGCCTGGTAGATCATCCGGTCCACCAGCGTCGTCTTACCGTGGTCGACATGGGCGATGATCGCTATGTTTCTGATTTCTTGCATATTCTGTTACTGTACTATAATCGTTGGTCGTAAAATCGTGCAAAGTTACGGATTTCCGCGGAAAATCATAATCCAAAATATTAGTATATTTGCAAGTTATGTGCAAAAAAAGCATCTTGGCCCTGCTGGCGGCCCTGCCGCTGCTCTTCGCCTGCGGAAATCCGTCCCCGAAGACGGACGCCGCCCGCGACGCGCGCCGCGTTCCGGAGCTGCTCGCCGCCGTCCCCTCGGACGCGCTGGCGGTGGTCTGCTACGACCGCCTGGAGGAAGGCCTGCGGCTGCTGGACTCGACCAACGTCCTGCACCGGCTGAACCTCACGGCCTTCAAGCAGTCCAAGATGGCCCTTTCCCTGTGCTATAACGGCTCGCTCGTGCCCGTGCTCGCCCTGGAGACCGGCCGCGCCGAGGCCGACTCCGTGTCGGCCGTGCGCACGCTCCTCGCCCAGGCCGCCACGCTGCGCCTGCAGACGGAGTACGTGCAGCCCGATGCGGAAACGAAGCGGCGCGGCTTCGTGCTGATCACGCCTTCGGACGCCCAGCTGACCGCCGTCCGGCGGCACCTCACCGAACATACCTCCATCCTGGACGCCCCCGGATTCCGCCAGGCCCTGGCGACCGCCGGCGGGCGGGATTTCATCATTTTCCGCGGCAGCGGAGCCCCCGAACGCCTGGCCCCGAAGGGCTGGCTGCAGGACTTCTTCCCCCGCCGGGCGCTGACCCGGTTCCTCGGCAGCGTGGCCGACTGGACCGTGCTCACTCCCGCGGCGGACGGTTTCGACGTATTGCCCGTCTGTCCGGAGGACGACAGCTTCTACGCGAACATCCTCGGCGCTATGCCATTCGGCGAAAGCCGGCTCGGCGCCATCCTCCCGACAGAAGTGCGCTTCGCCCTGGCCCTGCCGGTTGCGCTCCCCCAGACCCGCGAGGCCGTGGAGCGCTGGCAGGACGCGTCCGTCAAGCTGACCGCCTACCAGAAACAGCTGGAGGCGCTCCGCAAGGAGAGCGGGAAGGACCCGCTCAAATGGGAACAGGAGCAGAATGTCCGCGAGATTGCGCTCGTGCACTTCGAGGGCGGCGCCGTGGCGCTGGTCCGGCCCGCCAAGCCCGCGACGGAGCGCGAACCTTATGAGAATCCCTGGCGCGGCTTCCTGCCCGCGCTCTACGGCGGCGCCTTCGCGCTTGCCGACGACAGTTGCACCGCCTGCTCGCGCGGGTGGCAGATCTATGGCAGCCCCGAGGCCGTCACGGCCTTCATCGAGGCGGCCCGTCCCGAAGAAGTGGCCTTCGACTGGCCCGGCAAGGGCTGCCGCTTCGTCATTCATCAACCCGGAAAGACCCTTGCCTGGGGCAAGAAAGGCATTAAATTGATATGGAATTCCACTCAGTAAACAAACTGCTCGAGAAGAGCATCAAGGAGAACTGGGAGCGCGAAGCCCTCTCCAACTACCAGGGCGTCACGCTCAAGTATTCCGACGTCGCGGAGCGCATCGAGCTCCTGCACATCGCGTTCGAGAAATGCGGGCTCCAGAAGGGAGACAAGGTCGCCCTCTGCTCGCGCAACCAGGCTCACTGGGGCGTGTGCTTCCTGGCCGCGATGACCTACGGAGCCGTGCCCGTCCCCCTGCTTCACGAATTCAAACCCGAGAACATACATTATCTGGTCAACCATTCCGAGGCCAAGGTCTTCTTCGTGGACGAAGTGATCTGGCAGGGCCTCTCCGAGGCGGAGATGCCCGGCCTGGAGGTGATCGTGCAGATGAACACCCTCAACTACATCTACGCCAAGAACCAGGACCTCGTGACCGTGCGCAAGAACCTCACGCGTACCTTCAACCAGATGTATCCGGAAGGCCTCAAGCCCGAGCACCTCAACTATTATGAGGACCAGGCCGAGGAGCTCGCCCTGATCAACTACACCTCCGGCACCTCCGGCTTCTCCAAGGGCGTCATGCTCCCGTACCGCTCGCTGTGGTGCAACATCTCCTTCGCCACCACCGTGGCGGAGCCGCAGATGACCTGCGAGTCGCAGATGGTCGCGATGCTGCCCTCCGCGCACATGTACGGCATGATGTTCGAGTTCCTCTTCGAGATGACCATCGGCGCGCACGTCTATTTCCTGACGCGCACCCCGAGTCCGAAGGTGATCATGCAGGCCTTCTCCGAGATCCATCCGGACGTCATCATCGCCGTGCCGCTGATCTTCGAGAAGGTGTACAAGTCCCAGATCAAACCCGTGGTGGACCGCCACAAGTCGCTGATGCGCATCCCCCTCGTGGACCAGGTGATCCGCAAGAAGATCCGCAACGGCCTGATCGACTCCTTCGGCGGCCGCTTCGAGGAAGTGATTCTCGGCGGCGCCGCCTTCAACCCGGAGGTGGAGAAGTTCATGCGCCAGATCCACTTCCCCTTCACCGTCGGCTACGGCATGACGGAGTGCGGTCCGATCATCACCTACGCCAAATGGTGGAAGGCCCGCAAGGGCTCCTGCGGCGTGCCCGTGCCGGGCTGCGAGATCCGCATCGACTCCAAGAACCCCTACAAGGAGCCCGGCGAGATCCAGGTCAAGGGCGACAACGTCTTCCTGGGCTACTTCAAGAACAAGGACGCCACCAAGGCCTCCTTCACCAACGACAACTGGTTCAAGACCGGCGACATCGGCGTGATCGACTATGACGGCTACGTCTACCTGCGCGGCCGCTCCAAGTGCATGATCCTCGGCGCCAACGGCCAGAACATCTATCCGGAGGAGCTGGAAGCCGTCATCAACAATGTCACCTACGTGGTCGACTCGCTGGTGGTCGAGGATAAGATCGGCCTGACGGCCCTCGTCTATCCCGACTACCACCAGGGCGAGCTGGACGGCATGAGCGGCGAGCAGCTCGAGCAGCGCATCAACGACAGCCTGCCCGAGATCAACAAGCTCCTGCCCGCCTACGCGCAGATCAACCACATCGAGTTCCTGCCCGAAGACTTCGAGCGGACTCCGAAACGCAGCATCAAGCGATACCTGTACCAAAGAGAAACGGGACGATGAGCAAATTCGACGACAAATACATGCGGATGGCCGCCATCTGGGCGAGCAATTCCTACTGCAAGCGCCGCCAGGTGGGCGCGCTGCTGGTCAAAGACCGGATGATCATCTCGGACGGCTACAACGGCACGCCTTCCGGCTTCGAGAACATCTGCGAGGACGAGAACGGCGTCACCAAGCCCTACGTCCTGCACGCCGAGGCCAACGCCATCTCCAAGGTGGCCAAGTCCGCCAACAGCGCCGACGGGGCCACGCTCTACGTCACGGCCTCCCCGTGCGTGGAGTGCGCCAAACTCATCATCCAGTCCGGCATCAAGCGCGTCGTCTACCGCGACGAATACCGGCTCACGGACGGCATCGACCTGCTGCGCCGGGCCGGCATAGAAGTCGAACGGATCGACACGGAGGACTAGCCGCATGAAAAAGTCATCCATCCTCGTCGCCCTGCTGGGCGTCGTCATCGGCCTGCTGATCGCCCTGCTCATCTACCGCATCGGCGAGAACCGCCGCATGCTGCGCGTGAGCGGCAACGACTGGCGCAAGGTCTCCCTGGTCCTCCAGAGCATCGACGACAACTATGTGGACAGCGTGGACCGCGCCAAGGTCAGCGAGGCCATGGCGGCCGCCGCCCTGTCCGCCCTGGACCCCCATTCCGCCTACATGCCGCCCCAGGTGCTCGAAGACTCCGAGGCCGACCTGATGGGCAATTTCGACGGCATCGGCATCCAGTTCAACGTCCCCAACGACACCGCCGTCGTGATCGAAGTCATCCCCGGCGGGCCGTCCGAGAAGATCGGCATGCAGCCGGGCGACCGCCTGCTCCGGGTGGACAGCACCAACATCGCGGGTGTGCATTTCCCGCAGGACAGCATGGTCCGCCGCATCAAGGGCGTGGCCGGCAGCAAGGTTCTCGTGACCGTCCAGCGCGGCCGGGAAGTGATTCCCTTCGAGATCACCCGCGGCAAGATTCCGACCTGGTCGGTGGACGCCGCTTTCATGGTCAGCGACACCACCGGCTACCTGCGCCTGTCGAAATTCTCCCGGACCACGGAGGACGAGATCCTGCTGCACTGCACCGAGCTGCTCTCGGAAGGCATGAAGGAGCTCATCCTCGACCTGCGCGACAACTCCGGCGGCTACCTGGACCAGGCCTGCAAGCTCTCCAACTTCTTCCTGCCCCGCCGGGCGATGATCGTCTACCTGGAGGGCCGCCACCGCAAGCGTGAAGAGTTCCGGGCCGACGGCACCGGCCCCTTCCAGCAGCTGGGCGTGAAGCTCCTCGTGGACGAGGGCTCCGCCTCCGCCAGCGAGATCCTCGCCGGCGCGCTGCAGGACAACGGGCGCGCACGGCTCTACGGCCGCCGCACCTTCGGCAAGGGCCTCGTGCAGGAGCCGTTCTTCTTCAGCGACCGTTCCGGCATGCGCATCACCGTGGCGCGCTACTACACGCCCTCCGGGCGCTGCATCCAGAAGCCCTATGGCGAAGACTATGACTATGAGGTCCTCCGCCGCTACGAGAGCGGCGAAATGGTGACCGCCGACAGCATGCGCGTGGAGAAGGGCGGCATCCTGCCCGACGTCTTCGTGCCCATCGACACCACCCGCGCCGGCTCGTTCTACGTGGCCTGCAACCGCAAGGCCACGGCGATGCGCTTCGCCTCCGCCTGGTTCGACCGCCACGGCCGCGAGCTCGCCGCCATCGACAACTACGACGCTCTGCTCGCTTACCTCGACCGTTCCGGTCTGGAGCAGCAGTTCCTCGCCTTCGCGAAGCAGCGCGACGGCATCACCCCCGACCCGAAGGAATGGGCCGCGGAGAAGCAGTATCTGATGACGCAGGTCCAGGCCCTCGTGGGCCGCTACACCAAGCTGGGAGACAAGGCGTACTACCACCTCTATCTCCAGATCGACGAAACGTTCAAAGCGGCAATGGCGGAATAGTTGAAAAGATAATAACGAAGAAGGGCAACCGCTCTTTCATACCCACAAAAAAACAAAAAAACCTCAACCTTGCGACAGGTTGAGGTTTTATAAACTTTAGTTCTGTTATCAGCCCTTGGGAGTGAACATATCAAGGAAATCCTTAACGGACACCGGCTCGTAGGTGGGAACATCGGGATTGTACAGATAGAGATCGATGTAGCGATTGCCTTCCTCATCCTCCTCTACCTGGAAGAAGAACCTAAGAGTACCCTGGATGGTGATATCCAGGCCTTCAGTGGCCTTATCCAGATAGTACTGGGCCACGAGATCTCCCATAGTGGAGTCAAGGTGCTTTATGGCGTGAGCGTAGTTACCCACAATCTGATGTACATCAATGGTACCGGCGATGGTGAGTAATTTCACAATCGTGAGGTCCACATCCAAAACAACGGGGCGGAAGATGCCTTTGACAAAGCCAACAGAGCCGCTGATATAGGGGAATTCCTCCTGTTCCTCGGTCTTGGGTTTGGCCACGTAGATATCAAGGTGCCAAGGGGTTTCTTCGGGCTTGTTTACCTTAACGATAAGGCTCTTGATGAAATCTCTTACTTCGCAGATCTTGCACAGGCTGTTAAGGGTACCGGCAACTGACTTAACATCCGCAGTCTGCTCAGATTCTGCAGCTACGGTTTGCTCCGGGTCAATTACCTCGGGTTTGGGAGTTTCCATCTTTGAACAGGCGGCGATGCCCATAAGGGCAATGGCTGCAATGAATAATCTTGATTTCCTCATAATTATATTGGTTAGTTAGTTAGTTTTGTTCATTGTCTTCTGCCAGGGCTTTTTGGTAGCACTCGCCCAGGGCCACGAGTTTTTTGGAGGCCGAAAGGCGGTGGGACTGGTCCGGCTTGTCACGTTTGCCATATAATCCTATTCTCCTTCCTGCAAATATATGTAAAATCACGGTAATTTAGAGCATTGCAGGTGTAAAATAGGGGAAAAAAGGGCGACTTCGCTCTGTTGAAATGGCACTATCTCTATTAAAAAACGGCCATCCAGCAATATGTAGGGCATTTTAGAAAAGAAAAAGGATGACTTCAAAAGTCATCCTAAGTGCGCGGGATGAGACTCGAACTCACACACTTTTTACGGTACTAGCTCCTGAAACTAGCGCGTCTACCATTCCGCCACCCGCGCTCGAATGGATTGCAAAGATACAACTTTTTGTAACAATGACAAAAAAAACTTCGCACTATGGACTGCATTCCACCCGATCGTTTTTCATAAGTTTTAGTTGTACAACGCAAACGCTTGATTGATAGCACTCTTGTATTCCGGGTAATAGCTTTTGAGCTTCTTCTGAAGCATCTCCCGGCCCGTCACATCCGGGCCCAGGACCTGGAAAATCCGCTGCCAGGCCAGCCCGGCCTCCGAGATGGACGTGAAAATCTGCGGGTGGAACCACCAGTCCAGGCCGAAGCGCGGCGCGATGGCGTCCCCGTAACGCTCCCGGAAGAGAACCGTCTGCGCGAAGAACGCCCACATCTCCGCCACCTCGCAGTGGCCGTGGTCCTCCTCCGAGCCCACGCCGTAGAGCGTGAAGCCGGAGCTCAGATAGGACTTCGCCAGGAAGCGGACGTAATGGTCCCAGTAATCGCGCCCCGCCAGCATGAAGTGGCTGGCGTGGGCGAAGGAATGCAGCGCCTCCGCATAGGCGGCGGCATACGACTCCTTCCCCTTCAGGCCCACCAGGGCGTCGGGCAGGAACAGCTTGAGCAGGATGGAATACTGGCCCAGCAGCCGGCCCACCTCACCGCTGTCGATCAACGCGCCCTGCTGGAGCATGGGCGTGATGCTGATGTCCATCCCCTGGAAGAGCCAGAGGCGCAGGTTGGACGGCGGCGTCTTGATGGACGGAGAGACCGACGCGCAGCGCTGGAAATAATCGAAACCCGCATTGTTGACTACGCAGCGGCTGAAGAGCCGGCGGTCGGAATCGCGCGTCACCTGCACGTCCAGCCCGGACGCCTCCCCCTTGCCCAGCGCGGAAATCGACGCCGGCACCAGCAGCAGGTTCAGACCGATGCAGAAGCCCTTGGAATTCTTGAAGACCAGCCGGTAGCGGGGTTTGCCGGAGAAGCTGCGCGACATCCGGTAGCGTCCCTCTTCGTCGGTAAAGGCGTGAGCCGTCTTCACGAAGATGTTGCAGGCCACGCGCACGCCGCGCACACCCTCCGGCGAGCCCCGGTCGGGATCCACGATAGTGATGCGGCCGCTGGGCGTCTGGTCGCTGCTCCCCTTGGTCTGGGGAAGGTCCTCGAGCATGTCGCCGTTGCCGGTCAGGCGGAAGGACGCGCGCTCCACCGCCGCCCAGTCGATGCCGTCGGCGCTCTTGGTCCCATCCTGATCCTCGGGGATATAGCATTCGTGCAGGATCTCGTGGGGCACGAACGCCGGCAGGTGGCTGTCCTTGGGCACCACGGCGTATTGCCAGGTAATATCGTCTTCCGGGACGGACGGGTCATGGTACCAGTCGCCCTCCCGGATGATCTCATAATCCATCGGGTGATCCAGCAGCTCGATGCCCTCACGTTCCAGCAATTCATACTGCTTGTCATTCTTGGGCAGGAAGCGGACGTAGTAATGGGTCGTGGGGACGGGAACGCGCGTCGCCTTGGTCCCATAGACTTCTGAGAGTGCTCTCTCCATATTCGCCACGGAATAGGGATCCTCGAGCCGCTTGCCCAGGACGATCTGATCATGACCGTTCCCCGGGTCCTCGGGGTTGTTGACGGGAAGGTCCAGCGCAGGGCCGGAGCAGCAGACGGCCAGCAGGACCGTCGGAACGAATTGAATCAACCTTTTCATAAGCCTGAGTTTTTGTCTCGGGCAAAATTCGAAGGATTTATCCGTTTAATTTCCCGTTTAATCGTTTAATTTACGAAAAGCCCCGCACAGCGCTGTGCGGGGCCTGTTTTCGCGATTTCGCGACCGAAAGATTCGTATAAATTAAAAGAATTTAACGGTCTTTTGTTCAATTGCGCTCATCAGGCTGTTGCCCAGGCGGCTCACGCCGAAGCGGAAATGATCCTTTTCCACCCAGTCCTTGCCCAGGATCGCAACGCCGATGGCATAGTAGAGCAGGGCATCCCGGTCGTTGGAGATGCCGCCGGCGGCCTTGAAGCCGACCTTGCGGCCCGTCTTGGCGTAGAAAGCCTTGATGCACTCGCACATCACCCAGGCGGCCGTCGGCGTGGCGTTGACCTCCACCTTGCCGGTCGAGGTCTTGATGAAGTCCGCGCCGGCTTCCATCGCCAGGAAGGAAGCGCGCGCGATGTTCTCCGTCGTGCCGAGCAGGCCCGTCTCCAGGATCACCTTGAGCACGACGCGGCGGCCCTGCTTAGCAGCCTCGGCATCGATCGCCTGCTTCATCTGCGCAATCTCATTCGCCGCAGCGGCGTAGTCGCCGGCCAGGAAAGCGTTGAGCGCCAGGACGATGTCCACCTCGTCCGCGCCGGCCTGCACAGCCAGTTCGCACTCGCGCACCTTCACTTCCAGGAAGCTCTGGGCGGAGGGGAAGCAGCTCGCGACCGTGGTCACGTGCAGCTCCGGGCTGCAGCGCCGCGCACGCACGACGGGCGCGAAATTGGGATACACGCACACCGAAGCGGGCAGCGGATAGTCCGGGTATTCCTTCTGAAGGCGGTTCACCTTGTCCACCAGCTTGCTGACGGACGCCGCCGTATCGTCGGACTTCAGGGTCGTCAGATCCATCAAGGAGAAGCACTGCTTGAGCACCTCCGGAGAGGCCAGGCCATCCACGGAAGCTACCACCAGGTCGAGGCGCTTCGCCAGCTCCGTATCCACGGGAGCATAGCCGTATTTTTCCAAATAATCCATAGTTTTATTCTGTTTCATCCAGTTTAATGTTCTGTTCCAGGCGGTGGCGCATCTTCACGGGCAGCAGCGCCTCCGGCAGCAGGACCCCTCGCGCCGTGTCTGCCTGCGCCAGGGAATCCGTACGGGCGGCGAGCGTGTCCACCGGCCACAGGGGCCGGATGCCCGCCCAGCGCAGTGAATCCGTCGAGAAATCCTTCCGGCGGAAGCCGCGGCGGTACCTGCTCAGCTCCACCTCGCGGGCGGCGTAGCGGTCCGCCTCCAGCTGGAGGGCGTCGCCCTCCTTGCGCAGCTGTTTCTCTACCTTGCCCAGGAGCTTGAAGTAGAGGTCGCTGTGGTCCAGATAATACTGGACCGTGCGGTCGTAATCTTCGAAGCTGCAGCCGTAGCGGCGGAAGATCGGATCGAAGAGCAGCGTCGTGTCGGCGGCGACGCGGGCGTCCGGATGGTCCCGGACCCACTGGTCGGCCAGGAAAATATCGTGATAGATGCGGACCATCTTGTTCTCGGGGATCACGCGACCGCGATGTCCGCAGGCGCAGAGCCCCGCCAGCACGACCGCCAGCACCACGATATGAGCCGCACGGCGCATCGTCTTATCGCAATTGCGCGCCGAAATCCTTCTTGAAGGTCTCCAGCAGGCGCTCCATCAGGCGCTCGGTGTCCTGGTCCGTAAGGGTCCGCTCGGGATCCTGGATCAGGAAACTCAGGGCGTACTGCTTCTTGCCCGCCGGGATCTTGTCGCCGCGGTACACGTCGAACAGGCCTACCTGCCGCAGGAGTTTCTTCGCCTGCTTGAAGGCGGCGGCCCGCAGGTCGGCGTAGCTGACGTTCTCGTCCAGCAGGAGCGCAAGGTCGCGGCGCACGGCCGGGAACTTCGGCAGCTCGGTGAAGGCCACCTTGTCGCGCTTCACCAGCGCAAACAGCGCCGGCCAGCTGATCTCAGCCGCGAACACCGGCTGCTTGATGCCGAACTTGCGCGTGAGCGCGGGGCTGATCGTGCCCATGGTCGCGAGCACGGGGCCCTTGCCCGGCAGGGAATACACCATGCCCTCCGCCCAGATATCGGACGGGGCGGCCTCGGTCCAGAGCTGGTCCAGGTCCGCGCCGTAGCGGCGCAGGAGCAGCTCCAGGTAGCCCTTCAGCTGGAAGTAGTCGCTCTTGGCGGCCTCCGCGCGCCAGGATTTCTCCGGCGTGCCGGTCAGCATCAGCGTGAAGCAGGTGTGCTCCTCGTAACCCTCCAGCGTCTCGCCCGGCTTGTCGGTCAGGCGGCTGTAGACGCTGCCGTACTCGAAGGTGCGCAGGGAGCTGAGCTGGCGGTTCAGGTTGTAGGCAACCACCTCCAGGCCGCCCAGCAGAAGCGTCTGGCGCATCACGTTGAGATCCTGGCTGAGCGGGTTCACGATGCGGACGCTCTTCTCGGCCGGGAAGGTCTGCAGGCCGGTATAATAGTCACCCTTGGTCAGGGAATTGTTCATGATTTCCACGAAGCCGTTCGCCGCCAGGAAGTTGGAGACGGCGTTGCGCACCGCCTCGGGATCCGGCTTCGGCGTGGCGCACACGGACATCTTCATGTGGTGCGGCAGGGCGATGTTGTCGTAGCCGTAGATGCGGAGGATCTCCTCCACCACGTCGCACTCGCGATAGACGTCCACCATGTAGGACGGTGCGGCCACCAGGGCCCCGCCGGGGCGCTTCTCCAGGAAGTCGTAGCCCAGCCAGGTCAGGATATTCTCGATGGTGTCGTGGCCGATCTCCTGGCCGGCGAAGCGCTCGATGCGGGCGTAGTCGAGCTCGATGCGCTTGCGCTCGTAGGGCTTCGGATAGGACTCGCGGATCTTGCCCACGACCTCGCCGCCGGCGCACTCCTGGATCAGGAGCACGGCGCGCTTGAGCGCGTAGATGGGCATCTCGGGATCGCCGCCGCGCTCGAAGCGGAAGGAGGCGTCCGTCTGCAGGCCCAGGCTCTTGGAGGTGCGACGGATGGAGGCGGCATCGAACCAGGCGCTCTCCACGAACACGTCCGTGGTGGCCTCGGTCACGCCGCTGTCCTCGCCGCCGAACACGCCTGCGATGCACATCGGCACCTGCGTGTCGGCGATCACCATGTCGCGGGCGTCGAGTTTGCGCTCCACGCCGTCCAGCGTGCGGATGATCTCGCCCTGCGCGGCGCGGCGCACCACCACGCGGCCGCCGACCTTGCCGGCGTCGAAGGTATGGAGGGGCTGTCCGAGCTCGAAGAGCACGAAGTTGGAGATATCGACGATATTGTTGATCGGGCGCAGCCCGATGCTCATCAGGCGGTTCTGGAGCCATTCCGGCGACGGGCCCACCTTGACTCCCTTCAGGGTGATGCCGGTGTAGCGCGGAGCGCCGTCGGCGTCGCGCACCTCGATCTCGAGGCCCTCGCCCTGGCCTTCGCGGAAGGCCTCCACGGAGGGCTTCACGAGCTCGCAGGGACGGCCGTTCAGGCGAAGCCAGGCATACAAGTCGCGGGCCACGCCCCAATGGGAGGCCGCGTCGATGCGGTTGGCCGTGATCTCGTATTCGATGACGGCTTCGGTGCCCAGGTGGAGGTACTCCTTGGCCGGCGTGCCGACCACGGCGTCCTCCGGCAGCACCATGATGCCGGCGTGATCCGTACCGATGCCGAGTTCGTCTTCGGCGCAGATCATGCCGAACGACTCGATGCCGCGGATCTTGGATTTCTTGATCTTGAAGTCGCCCGGCAGCACGGTGCCGAGCTGGGCGAAGAGGACCTTCTGGCCGGCGGCCACGTTGGGCGCGCCGCAGACCACCGTCACGGGCTCGCCGTTGCCGGCGTCCACGGTGGTCACGTGCAGGTGGTCGGAATCCGGGTGCGCCTCACAGGTCAGCACGCGGGCCACCACGACCCCGGCGAGTCCGCCGGGAATCTGCTCCTGCTCCTCCACGCCGTCGACTTCGATGCCGATCGCGGTCATCGCGTCCGCCACTTCCTGCGGCGTGAGGTCACACTTCAAATACTCCTTGAGCCAATTGTAACTGAGTTTCATATCGGGTTGTTTTTATTTCAGATCCTCCGGAGCAAACAGCTGCTCCACAAATTCCTGCTTATTGAACACTTTCAGGTCGTTCATGCCCTCGCCCACGCCGATGAACTTGACCGGGATGTGGAACTGGTCGGACACGCCCACGACCACGCCACCCTTGGCCGTGCCGTCCAGCTTGGTGACGGCGAGGCTGGTGATGTCGGTCGCCCGGGCGAATTCCTTCGCCTGCGCGAAGGCGTTCTGGCCCGTGGAGGCGTCCAGGATCAGCATCACGTCGTGGGGGCCGTCGGGCACCACCTTGCGGATGACGTTGCGGATCTTGGTCAGCTCGTTCATCAGGTCGATGCGGTTGTGCAGGCGGCCGGCCGTGTCGATAAGGACGACGTCCGCCCCACGCGCCACCGCCGCCTGGACGGTGTCGTAGGCCACGGATGCCGGGTCGGAGCCCATCGCCTGCTTGACGATGTCCACGCCGGCACGCTCCGCCCAGATGGTCAGCTGGTCCACCGCCGCGGCGCGGAAAGTGTCCGCCGCCCCGAGGATGACCTTCTTGCCCTGGGCCTTGAGCATCGCGGCGAGCTTGCCGATGGTCGTCGTCTTGCCGACGCCGTTCACGCCCACCACGAGGATGACATAGGGTTTCTTGCTGAAGTCGAACGGCGCCACGCTCTCCCCCACCAGGGACCCGATCTCCTCGCGAAGCAGGCCCACCAGCTCGTCGAACGACATGAACTTGTCGCGCTCGACGCGCTCCTCCAGGCTGTCGATGACCTTCAGGGTCGTCTCGACGCCCATATCCGACTCGACCAGGGCCTCCTCGATCGCGTCGAGGGTGTCGTCGTCGACCCTCGACTTGCCGATCACGGCCCGGGAAATCCGTTGAAAGAAACTCATTGCCATAGCTTACAAAGATACAAAAAATGAACGAAAAAAGCCGGTCGAAGGACCGGCTTTATCTCAGTTCAGGAGAAAATTATTTCTTGCTGGCGAAATAATCCTTGGCCTTTTCGGCCTCGACGAGCTGCTCCGTGAAAACGTAAGCGCCGGTCTTCGGGGATTTCTCCATGCGGATGCACTTGACCATGCTCTTGGCACCGGCCTTGGCTGCGAAGGTTGCAACGGCTTTCTTTGCCATATTCTAATCTCCTTTAATTATTTGATTTCACGATGGACCGTCACCTTCTTCAGGAACGGATTGTACTTCTTGCGCTCGAGGCGGTCAGGGGTGTTCTTCTTGTTCTTGGTGGTGATGTAACGGGACATACCGGGGACACCGCTGGCCTTCTGCTCCGTGCACTCGAGGATGACCTGCACCCTGTTTCCTTTCGTTTTCTTTGCCATAATACTAGAGTTTAAACAAGGTTAATCAATCCTTTCTTACTGGCCTCGCGAAGCGTGGCCTCGAGGCCATTCTTCTCGATGATCCGCATACCCTTGCAAGAAACCTTGAGGGTCACATACCTCTGCTCCTCCTCGCTCCAGAAACGCTTGTTCTTGAGGTTCAGGGAGAAGTCGCGCTTGGTGCGCAGCTTGGAATGGGCAACGTTGTTGCCTTTCATTCTCTTCCTTCCGGTGATTTGACAAACTTTTGCCATGGTTGTATCTTTTTTATTCTTTTTTTCTTAACGCGGGGTGCAAATATCGCTTTTAATTTTCTGATTTCCAAATTGAAAACTACAGAAACTTCAGGAATCTGCGCCACCGGATGCTGTGGGGGAACCGCTTTCCGCTGTCCGTGGAGAGCCAGATCACGGCCGGACGGCCGACGATGTGGTCCTCGGGGACGAAGCCCCAGTAACGGGAGTCGAGCGAATTATGCCGGTTGTCACCCATCATAAAGTAATAGTCCTGCTTGAACGTGTAGCTGCCCTCGCGGAGCGCCTGCTGCAGATCGCCGCCTTCGTAGGCCGTGATGATCCGCTCATAGAGCGCGACATTGTCCTGCGTGAGTGCGACCGTGGCCCCCTTGCAGGGAATCCACAGCGGACCGTAGTAGTCCCGGGTCCAGCCGGAGTTCTTCGTGAAGGGGAAAATCTCCTGCGCGACGGCCGCCGGATCGGTCTCCAGGTTGGCCGTGATGCGCTCCACGGAGGAAACCTTGGCCAGTTCTTCCCGCATCGCCTCGGTCAGGCAGAGCGCCGGATAACCGGGCAGCGCTGCGTCGAACCAGGCTTCGGCGGGGTTGATGCCGAGCTTCTCCAGCGTCTTCGCGTTGATCTTCTGGCCGGAGGTGATGACCTGATAGCTGAGCTGCAGACCGGGATAAGTCGGCTGCTGCTCGCCGTTGATCCACACCAGGCCGTCCTTGACCTCCAGGGTATCCCCGGGGATCGCGACACAACGCTTCACGTAGTGGTCTTTTTTGTCCATCGGGCGGACAACCTTCTCTCCCAGTTTGTCCACAGCCGGCTTGCCAAGCATGCGCACCAGCATGTGGTAGTCCGCGACCGGGTCTTTCCGCAGCACGGTGTCCCCGTTGGGGAAACCGAACACCACGCAATCGCCGCGTCGCACTTCCCGAAATCCTTTCAGCCGGCGGTAATCGTTCTGGATGAGGGTCGAATAGGACTCGCGTCCGAAGATCACGTTGTGCGTGAAGGGAATGGTCAGGGGAGTCTGGGGGATCCGGGGACCGTATGTCAATTTGCTCACGAAGAGACGGTCTCCTGTGTAGAGGCTGCTCTCCATCGAGGATGAAGGAATCTTGAAGGCCTGGAAGAAGAAGGTGTTCAGGAAGGTGACCAGGAGGACGGCGAAGACGACAGCGTCGAGCCAGTCATTCCAGGAGCTGTGCTTCTCCCCTTCCTTGTAACGCTTTTTCCAGAAGTTCCAGTGGACCTTGCGGGTGATGAAGACGTCGAAGACCACCACCAGGCCGAAAAGCCACCAGAAGTTCCCGAGCCAGACCACCCACGCCGTATAGAGCAAAGCCCAAAAGGCGAACTTTGTCCATTTGTTGCGGGTGAATTCCTTCAGGCTCACGTTCTCAAACTATTTTACAGACTTGATAATCGCTTCGAACGCCTGCGGATTGTTCATCGCGAGGTCGGCGAGGACCTTGCGGTTCAGTCCGATATTCTGGGCGTTCAGCTTGCCCATGAACTGGGAGTAGGACATACCGTACTGACGGGCAGCGGCGTTGATACGCTGGATCCAGAGGGCGCGGAAGTTGCGCTTCTTGGTCTTGCGATCACGGTATGCGTAGGTCAAACCTTTCTCGTAGGTGTTCTTGGCTACGGTCCAAACATTCTTCCTGGAGAGGAAGTTACCGCGGGTTCTCTTAAGAATCTTCTTGCGGCGTGCGCGGGATGCGACAGAATTAACTGATCTAGGCATAATTCAATACTTTTAGAGAACCAACATTTCACGGACACGACCATAATCGACCTTCTCGAGGAGGGCGAAGTGGTCCAGGTTACGCTTGCGCTTCTTGGTTTTCTTGGTGAGGATGTGGCTGTGGTAAGCGTGCTTCCTCTTGATTTTTCCCGATCCGGTAAGCGTGAAGCGCTTTTTGGCACCGGAGATCGTTTTAAGCTTTGCCATTGTGTTTGTAATTAATTGTTAATAAAATATATGATCCCTACTTTTTCTTGGTAGGAGCAATCATCATCGTCATGCGCTTGCCTTCCAGCACCGGCATGTTCTCGGCACGGCCGAACTCTTCCAGTTCTACGGCGAAGCGGAGGAGCTGTTTCTCGCCCTGGTCCTTGAACATGATCGAACGTCCGCGGAAGAAGATCGTCGCCTTCACCTTGGAGCCCTCCTGGAGGAACTCCTGCGCGTGCTTGAGCTTGAACTGGAAATCGTGCTCGTCCGTATTGGGACCGAAGCGGATCTCCTTGATCACGACCTTGGCGGCGTTCGCCTTCATTTCCTTGGCCTTCTTCTTGCGCTGGTACAGGAACTTCTGGTAATCCAGGATCCTGCACACGGGAGGATCGGCCTTGCCGCTGATCTCGACGAGGTCCAGCTCGAGCTCTTCCGCCATCTGCAGGGCCTTGGCGATGGGATACACCCCCTGCTCAGGGATGTTCTCTCCGACGAGTCGCACCTGCGTCGCGGTAATCTGCTCGTTGATGTTGAGCTCATTCTCGTCACGCTTCTGCATCTGACGAGGGTCGGGTTTGCGGCCACCCGGCTTGAAGCCCGCGGGCTTCGGTCTGTAAGGTCCGGCGATAATTAAATCCTCCTTAATTTTTAAGTTCTTCAGCTTGCGCTGCTTTCAAATATTCCACAAACTGTTCAGCAGACATGGAGCCCTGGTCGACACCTTCCCTGCGGACAGAGACGGTACCCTCCGAAGCTTCTTTCTCGCCGACAATCGCAATCACAGGCACTCTGAGAAGGGAAATTTCCCGAATTCTCTTACCGAGCGTCTCGTTACGGGCGTCTATGGAAGCGCGAATTTCGGAATTTTTCAGCAATTCGCAAACTTTTTCAGCATAATCTTCATATTTTTCGCTGATTGGCAGCACCTTAACCTGATCCGGCGAGAGCCAGAGAGGCAGGTGTCCGGCGGTGTGCTCCAGCACCACGGCGGTGAAGCGCTCCAGCGATCCGAAGGGCGCGCGGTGGATCATCACCGGGCGCTGCTTGCTGCCGTCGGCGTCCGTGAACTCGAGTTCGAAGCGCTCCGGCAGGTTGTAGTCCACCTGGATGGTACCCAGCTGCCAGCGGCGGCCGATGGCATCCTTGACCATGAAGTCGAGCTTCGGGCCGTAGAAGGCGGCCTCGCCCTTCTCCACGACGGTCTTCAGGCCCTTCTTGGCGGCGGCGTCGATGATCGCCTGCTCGGCCTTGGCCCAGTTCTCGTCGGTACCGATGTATTTCTCCTTGTTGTCCGGGTCGCGCAGGGAAATCTGGGCCATGTAGTCCGTCATCTTCAGCGTCTTGAAGACGTAGAGGATGAGGTCGATGACCTTCTCGAACTCCTCCTGGAGCTGGTCCGGGCGGCAGAAGAGGTGGGCGTCGTCCTGGGTGAAGCCGCGAACGCGGGTCAGGCCGTGCAGCTCACCGCTCTGCTCGTAGCGGTACACCGTACCGAATTCCGCGAAGCGCAGCGGCAGGTCGCGATAGGAGCGCGGGCTGCTGCGGAAGATCTCGCAGTGGTGCGGGCAGTTCATCGGTTTGAGCATATATTCCTCGCCCTCCTGGGGCGTGTGGATCGGCTGGAAGCTGTCCTTGCCGTACTTGGCATAGTGGCCGGAGGTCACGTAGAGATCCTTGCTGCCGATGTGCGGGGTGACCACCGGGAGGTAGCCCAGATCCGCCTGCTTCTTGCGCAGGAAGTTCTCGAGCGTGTTGCGCATCACGGCGCCGCGGGGCAGCCACAGCGGCAGGCCGAGGCCCACGCGGCCGGAGAAGGTGAAGAGCTCCATCTCCTTGCCGAGCTTGCGGTGGTCGCGCTTCTTGGCTTCCTCCAGCAGGGTCAGGTACTCGTCGAGCATGCTCTTCTTGGGGAAGGTGACGCCGTAGATACGGGTCAGCTGCTCACGGTTCTGGTCACCCTTCCAGTAGGCGCCGGCGATGGCGGTCAGCTTGACGGCTTTGATGTCGTCGACATGCTTGACGTGCGGGCCGCGGCAGAGATCGGTGAAGGCGCCGTTCGTGTAGAACGAGATGGTGCCGTCCTCCAGGTCCTGGATGAGTTCGCACTTATACGGATCGCCTTTCTCCTTGAAATAGGCCATCGCATCCGCCTTGGAAACTTCCTTGCGCTCGAAGGTCTCCTTAGTTCGCGCCAGCTCGATCATCTTGTCCTCGACCGCCTTGAGGTCGGCCTCGGAAATCTGCCGGTCGCCCAGGTCCACGTCATAGTAGAATCCGGTCTCGACGGCCGGACCCACGCCGAACTTGACGCCCGGGTAGAGTGCCTCCAGCGCCTCCGCCATCAGGTGCGCGGAAGAGTGCCAGAAGATGTGTTTTGCCTCATCGTCGTCCCAGGGACGGATGGTGCCATCGGTGAATGCTATCGTCAACATGTCGTTTAAAATTGTTTAAGCCTACAAAGATAGCAAAAATTCTGATACAAAATGCAGCCACTTTCCCGCAGGAAAATGGCTGCTCTTGATCGGCTTGCGCTGTTCTCAGCGCTCCGGTTTCAGTTCCGGGCGGACATCGATCGTCCAGAGCCGGTATTCCAGGTCGAAGACCTCGACCGTGAAGCCGCTGCCGTCCGGGCTCACACGCTTCAGGGCCAGTCCCGTGGCGGGATCGATCCACCAGCAGGAATCGCCCAGGCCGTAAGAGCCTTTTCCGCGGAAGTCGAAGACCCAGCATTTCACGCCGCAGATCTCCTCTTCCCCCGCGTAGAAGCGGTCCAGGAAGGACTGCGCGCGCCCCAGCTGGCGCATCCGCTGCAGCACGATGCCGGGATCCGTGTCCGGATCGGCCTGGTTGTCCCAGCCGAACTCGCACAGTTCCGGCACGAAGGCCAGGACAGCGCTGGCAGCCGGTTCGGGGGCGTATTCTTCGAACCAGTCGTGGCCCTCGTCCTCGTTCTCCGGCAGGGGCGGGTTGCCGTCGCCGAAGTAGAGGTGGACGTGGTCGTCCGCGCCGCGGCCGCCGTTGTAGCCCAGCTCCGTCTGATAGTCGAAGCGCTCATGCACCTCGGCGCGATCTTCTCCCAGGAAGAGGGTATTGTGCGCGATCATGTAGTCGATGCGGGCCACGGTCTCTTTCGTGACCGTCCGTCCCTGGCTGTCGAAGGTCCGCAGGCTGATGCGGAAATGATCGTCCGGAATACGAAGTGCATAGGAGCCCGCCCAATGGGGTTTCTCCTGCGCCAGTGCCGCGACCGCGAGGCACGCGGCCAGCACGATGACTGCGAGCTTTTTCATCTTATTTCTTGACAAATTCTACCCTACGATTCTTCGCCCGGCCCTCGTCGGTGCTGTTGTCGGCGATGGGAACGTGCGAACCCTTGCCGACCGGGGTCAGGCGGGCTTCGGCGATACCCTGCTCCACGAGCGCGGCCACGATGGCCTCGGCACGCTGCTGGCTGAGCTTGTCGTTAACGGCGTCGGAGCCGGTGGCGTCGCAGTGGCCCTGAACCTCGAAATTGAGGCTCGCGTCCTTCTTCATCAGGTCCGCGATGCGGTT
Organism: Candidatus Cryptobacteroides sp.; assembly: GCA_045117755.1. Lineage (GTDB taxonomy): Bacteria > Bacteroidota > Bacteroidia > Bacteroidales > UBA932 > Cryptobacteroides. The sequence continues at coordinate 4,167 of JBGUOB010000042.1, read as the reverse complement.
GATCTCGACCATGGACTCGGGCTTGATGGTTGCCTTGCCGGTATCGAAGGTGATGGCGTAGGTCACGATCTTACCCTCGGAGGCCAGGCGGTCATAGAGCGGCACGGCGCCCTGCGCCAGGCGGACATTGGAGACACCGCTGTAGATATAGTTACCCGAATGGTCGAACCAGAAGCACCTGGGGGCCAGGGCCAGGGGGATATTGATCACCCGCACACCATTGATATACCCCTTGAGAGCCCGCTTGTTGAAGGAGACGGCAAAGTGATTCCACGCGCCTGGGATGAGGGGGTTGTCCGTCTCGTTATAATCCGAAAGGCCGGAGTTCAGGCCAAGCTCCTTCCTTCCCTGCAGGTTGGAGGAGGCATCCGGCTTCATGATGCTCCAGGAGATGCTGGCGGAGCCGTCTCCTCTATAAAAGAAATCGATGTCACCGCATTCGCCCTCGCTGTAGTCGACGGCTTCGGGATTGGCAAAGACAAGCCTCAGGATGCTGGTGCCGCTTTCGCGCTCGTCCTCGGAATCGCAGGGTTCGCCCAGGAACACGTCGTACTCCAGCGTAAACACCTCGGGAAGGAAGGCGCGGGGCTCCTTCATCAACGGAATCACACATCCCTGCCCGTCATCGGTGAAGGCGATGACCTTGCGGCCCGCAAAGGAACCCGTCTCGGCATAGCCGGACAGCAGGTCCCACTGGGACGGGAACTCGCCCAGCTGCTCCTGCTCGAAGGTATCTTCAAAGAAAATTTCGTCGCCGGGAACAAAATCGGATTTCGCGTAAGCGGACTCGACCTGCTTCTTGGGGGCAACCTGGGCAGCCGGTTGCTGCTCTGCCGCTTCCTGCGCGCTCGCTGCAGCCGGCTTCTCTGCCTGCTCCTGCTTGTTCTTGCCCTTGCCGACGTTGCCGTTCAGGACATCGTTGACGCCCTTCTCGATCTTTTCGCCGACGTTGTTCTCCACCGCGTTCTTGGCGCGGTTCGCCAGACGTTCCAGCATGCTCTGTCCCGACGCGGGCGCGCAGACGAGCGCCGCGGCGGTCACGATCATCAATAATTTTTTCATACAACTACTATTAATTATGTTGATTGGTTTCAATCGACCAAATGTCGCAAATCCCGCAGCGAAAAAAACCACCCAAAAGGGTGGAAATGACGTATTTCTTGATATCTTCGCACTATGAACCACCGCCTCCCCTCCCTCCTCTGCGCCGCTGCGCTGCTCGTCGCCAGCCTTTCGGCCGTCGCCTACAACGACCACCGCGGGCACAACCTGGACTCGCTCGAACGCGCCGTCGCGCGCTGGACGCCGGATGCCGTCGACCGGGCCGACGAGCAGGAGCTGCTGAACCTGAACCGTGCCTACCGCGACCTGATGCTGGGCTATTCCGTGCTGAACGGCGAGAAATGCGCGTTCTACGCCCAGCGGGCGCTCGCCATCAGCCTGCCCCGGGGCTGGGAGGAGGCCAATGCGGACGCGTTCCGCTACCTGGGGCAGCATTTCTACGGCCAGGAACAGTACGACAGCGCCCTGGTCTATTACCACCTGGCGCTGGACGCCGTGGAGCGGATCGAGGGCGACCAGCTTGCCCTCGACGATGAGCGCTCCGCGCTATACGGCACCCTCGGCAATCTCTACAACGCGCAGGGAAACATGCCGGAGGCGATGGAATGGTACGCCAAGGCGGGCGAGATCTTCGAGCGCTACGGCTGGAACGAGAGCAATTCCGTACTCTACTACAACATCGGCGAGGCCTGGATCGAGGAGGGCGAGCCGAAAAAGGCATACGAGGCCTATGACAAGGCGCTCGCCTATGGCCATACGGCGAATGACTCGCTGATGGTGGCGGCGGCGCAGATGGGTCTGGGGCGCGTGTACATCGAGCGCGGGCACCCGAGCAAGGCCTTGCGGCACCTGCGCGCGGCCAACGAGTACTTCGCCGCGCACGAGCGGGAGCAGCTGACCTGGCGCAAAGAGACCTACGAATACATTTCCGCCGCCCAGCAGAAGCAGCAGCGCCGACTGGGCCTGCTGTGCGGCATGGCTACGGGCGTCCTCGCCATCGGCCTGGGCTTCTGGTTCCAGCGGCGCCGCACCCGGAAGCAGGAGGCGCCTGCGGCGAGCGCGAGCAAGCCGGCGGCCCCCGCGCCCGACACTTCCCCGCGTGAGCGGGAAATCCTGGACCTGCTGGCCAAGGGCTACACCACGCAGCAGATTGCCGAGGCGCTGTCGCTCAGCGCCGAGACCATCAAATGGTACCGGCGCAAGCTGCTGGACAAGTTCGACGTGGCGAACGTCGCCGAGCTCATCTCCTCCGCCAAAGAATCCGGGTTGGTCTAGCAAGAGCGGCAGACAACTGAGTCATGCCGGACCGCGATCCGGCATCTCCAAGCACAAAAAAATTGCTATATTTGTACTTGTTATGGCAGAACAGAAGAACAACATGTTGGAGCAAGCCGGCAAGGCCGGACTGGTTCTCGGCGGCGTCTCCGTCGCGTATATGCTTATCACGATGCTGACCGGCAAACTGGCCGGCAACGGTCCCGCCATCCTGCTGGGCCTGCTGAACGTTCTGCTGTGGCTCGCCAAGTTCGTCGGCTGCATCTACCTGATGCGTCTCTTCATCCTGAAGTTCGCCCAGGCCGACCCCGCGGTCGACAGCTCCCGTGCCTTCCGTTTCGGCACGCTCACGGCCCTGCTCTCCGCCCTGATCTACTCGGCCTTCTACCTGGCCTATACGAGTTTCATCGCTCCGGACACCTTCTCGCAGGCGCTGGAGGTGCTGCAGGACAACCCGATGATCGATTCGAACACCATGAGCCAGATGGAAGAGATCATGCCGAAGATGCCGACCATCGCCTTTTTCGGCAACCTGATCTACTGCTGGCTGTTCGGCACCATCCTGGCGGCGATCTTCTCCCGCAGCGTTGCGTCCTCGAATCCTTTCATCGACGAGCAGTAATATGGATATTTCCGTCATCATCCCCGCCTACAACGAGCGCGAGTCCCTGCCCGAGCTGTCCGCCTGGATTGCCCGCGTGATGCAGGAAAACGGCTACAGCTACGAGGTACTGGTGGTCGATGACGGCAGTACGGACGGCAGCTGGGAGACGGTTTCCGCTCTGGCGAAAGACGATCCGCACGTGCACGGGCTGCGCTTCCGGCGCAATTACGGCAAGTCCGCCGCCCTGTATTGCGGCTTCGAGCGCGCACAGGGAGAGGTCGTCTTTACGATGGACGCCGACCTGCAGGACTCCCCGGACGAGCTTCCGGAGATGTACCGGATGATTACGGAGCAGGGCTACGATCTGGTGTCCGGCTGGAAGCAGCATCGCAAGGACAACGCCCTGACGAAGAATCTACCTTCGAAACTCTACAACGCCACCGCGCGCCGCATCACCGGCATCAAGCTGCACGACATGAACTGCGGCCTGAAGGCTTATCGCAAGGATGTGGTCAAGAGCATCGAGGTGTACGGCGAGATGCATCGCTATATTCCTTATCTCGCGAAGAATGCAGGTTATACGAAGATCGGCGAAAAGCCGGTCATGCATGCCAAGCGCAAGTACGGCAAGAGCAAGTTCGGCATGAACCGTTTCGTGAACGGCTTCCTGGATCTGCAGACACTGTCATTCCTGACGCGTTTCGGCAAGGATCCGATGCATTTCTTCGGCTACAGCGGCCTGCTGATGTTCCTGGTGGGCTTCGTGATGACGGTCTGGATCATCGTGGCGAAGCTGATCCATCAAGCCCACGGCCTGAAATACCGCGCCGTCACCGACCAGCCGCTGTTCTATCTCGCTCTCGTGGCCGTGATTCTGGGTGTCGTCCTCTTCCTCGCCGGTTTCCTCGGCGAAATGATCGCCCGCTCCTCCTCCGACCGCAACCACTACAACATCTCCGACGAAATCTAAAACGGGTTAATCCCCGACCTCTATTCGCCTCATCCCGAGTCGCTTCCAGGCGGCAGCTGGCGCGGAGGCGCGCGTGGGCCTGTGGCCGTTTGCCCGCGCTGTCGGGGGCCGTGGGGAGCGTGCGCGGGGCAGCTGACGCTATAGCCTTTTGGCGGAAAGGCGGCAGGACGGTGGATATAAAAGAAGAAGGTCCGACTGACAAATGTCAATCGGACCTTCCGAAAAGCGGCAGCGACCTACTCTCCCACCTGGTGGG
>JBGUOB010000041.1:0-2164 GCA_045117755.1 Candidatus Cryptobacteroides sp. | reverse complement strand
TGTGTGACAGTACGTCGCTCTATATGTATAATACGATTGTGCACAACGCCAGTGGAGAAGGCCTGTCGGCGCGCCATTCCGACGTGTATGTCGAGTATTGCCAGTTTAGCAATACCTACGGCGACTGCCTGTCGTTCTACGGCTGCGAGGCCATCGTTGAGCACTCGACGCTGGCACAGTTCTATCCTTTCTCGGCCAATCGCGGTGCGGCGTTACGCTTTGCCAATACGAAGTTGCCGATGTTGCTCGACTGCCGGTGGACGCTGGCGACGGGCTATGCGGACGACGTGGTGATGGGCGAGGTTGTGGAGAATGCCGATTCGCTGTTTGACTACCACTTTGCCGACTGCATGCTGCGCACGCCCGTCGTCGAGGACTCGCTGCGCTTCGAGCGCATCATCTGGGAGACACCGAAGGATAGCGTGCAGGGCAAGGAGCATTTCGTGCTCGTCGACGAGGAAAACTTGATTTATGATTTCGCGTTGGATAGCATTTCGCCGGCACTTCAGAACGGCATCGGTCGTATGCCCATTCCCGCAGAGCCCGACGTGAATACCGTCGGACGTCGAACGCTTCCCGTCAGTCGCCGCGCGCTTCCCGCCGGGTGGGTTCAGCGTCGGCACATCAAGCGGTAGGGACACTTGCCGCACGTCTTCATGTCGTCGGTAGGCACGAACGGCACATCGGGCGAGAACATTTCCTGAATCTTTGCATCCAGCAGCTCGTTGAAACGGGCTGACACTTCGGCGATGTCGCGGACAGGTTCGCGGCCCAGACAAAGCGTGGGGTCGTAGTCCTCGCCGCCGGCATACTGGATGAACAGCAGGGCGGGGGAGACTTTGGCTTGGGGATTGCGGGCCTTCATCTGGCGGCTGACGATGTCGGCATAGACGAAGGTCTGCAGGTAGTAGTCGGAATGTTCGTGGATGTTTTCGGGCTCGAAGATGGCATCGACGTCAGCCAGCGGCTTCAGGCGTTTGCTGCCGGTCTTGTAATCGACCACGCGGATGTATTCGTCGTTGATGAGGTCAAGCCGGTCGATGCGGCCACCGATGGAACTTGGAACGTTGAACGTTCTCTCGGAGAGAGTGTGGAGTTGCGAGGAACATTGAACATTCAGCGGGCGCTTGACGTCACGCTCGAGGCCGAGGATGGTGAAGGGCGCCAGACGACGGTCGATGATGATGAGTTGGCGGAGGTAGTGGATGATGACCTCGCGATTGATGAGGTGCAGTCCGCTCTTTGTTGCAAAGGGCATCACCTTGTGGAAGGCCTCGTCGACGGCACGCTCGATTTCGACCTTTGACTTTAGGAGGTGGTCGAGCAGGGGTTTGTCAATCTCACGCGGCAACTGGCGATAGATGATTTCTGCAGCTTCGTGGAAGACGTTGCCGAAGATGCGGTTGTCGAGTTCCTGCTCGTCGTCGGGAACGTCGGGCTGCTGGATGTCGGCCACGTAGCCGTAGTAGAACTGCAGGGGACAGCGCATATATTTGGCAATGGCCGTCGGCGAGAGCATTGGGTGCTGCGTGGTGAACTGCGACTGGATGACCTGCATGACGTGCGGCGTCTTGTCGATGGGCGCGGGTTGCCACTTCGGCGTCGACTGTCCGAAGAGCAGCGAGTGGAGCGAGATGGTGTGTGGACTTTCGACCATCAGCTGGAGTATGAAGCGGCTCATCTCGCCGCGCTGACCGTCCTCAGTGGAATTGTTGTAGAGGATGGTGATGTCGCTGGCGCGTTGCAACAGGCGGTGGAAATAGTAGGCGTAGATGGCAACCTTGTTTTCGACGGTCGTCAGTTCGTAGGCATGGCGCAGGCTGTGGGGAATGAACGACGAGTCGTTGACGCCTTTCGGCATGTTACCCTCGTTGCAGGAGAGCAGCAGCACGTGGTCGAAGTCGAGGTTGCGCGTCTCCAGCACGCCCATGATCTGAAGGCCTTCGGCGGGTTCGCCGTGGAAGGGGATGCTGGTCTGCTGGATAACCTGCGTGACCAGTCGCTGCAGGGTGGTCGGCGTCACCGTCAGGTCGCCGCTACGCTGCAGGTCGTCGAGACGGTTGACCAGCGTATAGGCACGGAACAACGACTCCTGGAACATCGGGTCGCTGATGTCGACGCTACCCTTTGTGGCCACCTCGCGCAGGAGTTGTGCCAGGGGTTG
>JBGUOB010000040.1:0-5791 GCA_045117755.1 Candidatus Cryptobacteroides sp. | reverse complement strand
AAGGCAGCGGACAGCAGCGCCGTCCGGCCCTTCACATCAAGAGCCTCGAAGATCCGCAGCAGCTCGACCTCCTCGTCGCTGAGCTCCTTCCGCTCGACGGATCCGTTCCGGACGATCAGCGTCGTGGCATTGTTTCCCTGCACGACGGCCGAGTTCTGGATATTAGAAGCCGAGATCCTGACAGGCGTCGGGTCGTCAGTCCAGCAGACCAAGTACTCCGGGGCCACGTGAAGGGCCTCGGCCATGAGCTCGACCTGCGAGGCCTTCAGATCCGTGACGACGCCCATCTCGTATTTATTCACAGCGGACCGAGACACCCCGATCACTTCGCCGAGTCTCTCCTGAGACCATCCGCGCTCGCGGCGGACTTTTTGCAGTCGCTCTCCACTAAACAAGGCGGCCACCTCCTTCTTTATACGTTCTTCTATTATACGCAGAAATGGCGACAAAATCAACATTTTTGCAATTTATTTTCATTTGTAGCTTGACAATCAACAAGGAAGTCGCTACAATAGAGCGTAGTGAGCTACACAACAAAGCCCCCGCCGCTACCGGCGGGCCGAAGAAAGGAGCAAGAACATGACGAAGAAAGAGCTCGAGACCAAGGTGATCAACGCGCAGGCGACCGTCACCAAAAAGAAGGCCATCATCCAGAAGCACCGCGACCAGCTGGCCAAGATGATCAGCAAGGGCGCGGACGACTGGGACATCCGCAGGAAGCGCGAGGACATCGAGGAGGCCACCAAGAAGCTCGCCGAGGCCGAGCGGATCGCGAAGAACTGGGAGGACAAGCTCGGGGCCCACATCAGCCGGGACGCCTTCATCGAGGCGAACGCGCCGCAGGTGATCAAGGACTTCCTCGAGAGCTGGAAGATCGAGGCCGCTGCATACTTCAGGCAGAACCGGATCGACTTCATCGCCTACCGCAAAGACCTCCGGCAGCGTGAGCGCGAGGCCCGCCTCGAAGCCCTCAGGACCCTCCCGGAGCTCGAGAGATACCGCGAGATCTACAAGGACCGCGAGCCCTCCGACTCCGACCTTCTGAACCTCTGGCCGCGCAAAGCGGTCGACGAGTTCCTGAAGGAGCGCAGCCTCGACTATCGCAGCATCCAAGAGAAGCTCGCAGCCCGCAGCGACTACGTCACCAACCGGCTGCTCGAGATCCGCGACGAGGCCGAGCGCGAGACATGGCTGGACAACTTCCTCGAGGACGAGAAGAAGGCCAAGCTCGCCGACCTGATCAGCAGGATCAACAAGGTCGTCGGAACGATCACGGACGCCACCCACCTCTACATCGGGAACGGCGGCAACATCAACGGCTTCGTCATCGGGACCGAGGGCAAGGCCAAGGTCGAGACGATCGGCGCCGGCGGCTACAACATCGTCTGCTTCCACTTCCGGACGCTGGTCCACGAGTTCAAATAAGGAGGGCACCAAGATGGCAAGAATGAAGCGCGAAAAGTTCACCCCGAGAGCCGGGGAGATCTACCGGAACCAAGGCGGCGGGACCTTCCGCTGCCTCCGGTCCGGATATACGGCCGGCGAGGCCACCATGCAGAACGTCAAGAGCGGCTGGACGCTCAGCGCCCACGGCTGCGGGATCTACGAGGACGGGACGATGGACTGGGACTACTCCACCGGCGGCTACTTCGCGGAGGTCAGCGCATGAGAACAGACAAGGAAGCCCTGCTGCTGAAGATCAAGGCCCTCGCCGACCGTGGGGTCGGCGGGGAGGCCGAGACGGCCGCGATCCTCCTCGACAGACTCATGGCCAAGTACGGCATCACCGAGGAGGACCTGAGTGACGAGGTCGCGGAGATCCGCGAGTTCAGATACTCGAAGCCCTTCGAGGACAAGCTGATCGACCAGATCGCCTACATGGTCATCGGAAAGTATGAGGCCTTCAGGTACACCCACAGCAAAGCGAAGGTCAGACTCGTGAAATGCACAAAGGCCCAGCAGATCGAGATCGAGGCCGCCTTCGAGTTCTACAAGAGCCACCTCGCCGAAGGGCTGCGGAAGTACTTCACGGCCTTCATCGTGGCCGAGGGCATCATGCCGGACGACACGAAGGAGAAGGACGAGGACGCCAAAGGGATCGACCCGAGCGAGCTGCTGCTCGCTGCGGTCCTCGATAAACACGAACGCCGTGCAGCGATCACGGACGGGAAAGGAGCAAAAGCATGAACAAGATCGACACCATCACCCAGATCGAGACGAAGGTCCTCGACAAATACCGGAACAGCATCCCGCGGAAGGCCTTCATCGAAGCGATCGAACTGATCAAGGACTGCGCGATCGAGTCCTCGACGATCCCGGACGGGGAGCCGGTCCCGGGGCTGCAGATCATCAAGAGCCCCTACGCGACGGCCGGCGAGCTGGCCGATCTGCTGAGCGGAGCCTGCCCGCCCTTCGCGGCCGGGTGCAGCTCCGTCAGCTGCGACAACATGACCTGCCGAGACTGCTGGGTCTCATGGCTGACGACCGGCAGGCCGAAGAACGAAGGAAAGGAGGAGTGATACCATGGTAAACAGCACCGAGATCCGCGTCGCGATGGCGCGAAACGACAACAAGACCATCAAGGCCCTCGCTGCCGAGATCGGCGTCAGCCCGGCAACCGTGACCAGATGGCTCGAGAAGGGCGATATGCCCGTAAGCTACGCGGAGAAGATCGGCGAGGCGCTGAACATCCCGCGAGACGACTGGGGCGGCATATTTTTTTGCCCCCGTGTAGCTTGCTAAGCTACATAAACCCGGGAGGAGTGTTTCACGTGAAACCTGCAAGCTACATCGACGCCGAGAGGATCCCGCAGGAGCGGATCGACAGCATGGCCAGACCGGTCCTCGCTGCCGTCCGAAAGGCCTTCGAGGATCCGGAAACCATGAAGGACTACAAGAGCTGGCTCGAAAAAAGAGCCACGAAACAGACGAAAGGAGCAACCGCATGATCACCATCAAGATCAACCTGAAGAAGCTCAGGAAACGCGCCGAGCGGATCCTCGCCGCCACCTTCCTGATCACCTTCTTCCTGCTGCTGGGCTTCGCCGGCAGCTACGAGGTCGGCGACGCGACGACCGGCCAGTTCTTCGCCCGCGTCCTGCCGACGCTGGCCATCATGGGCCTGAGCGTCCTCGGCCTGAACAAGATCGAGGAGAAGGAGGTCCGCCATGAGTAATCTCGCCGGGCTTCTGAAGAAGCACAAGGCCGTCGTCCTGCTCGACACGGAGACGAGCGGGCTGGATCCGGAGAAGAACCAGATCATCGAGCTCGCCGCGGTCAGGATCGAGGCGACCGGATCCGGAGCCCTCAGGATCGCGCAGCGGATGGACACCTTCATCCGGCTGCCGGAAGGCGAGAAGCTGCCCGAGAAGATCGTCGAGCTCACCGGCATCACGGACGAGATCCTCGACCGGGAAGGCGTCAGGAGCGACGCAGCCGCCGGCCAGTTCTACAACATGGTCAAGGACGGCCCCGTCCTGATCGCCGCCTACAACGCCCAGTTCGACCTCCTGTTCATCCGGGAGCTGCTGCGCGGCCGGAAGTTCACCGCGGACTTCCTCGACGTCCTGACGGTCTACAAGGACCGCAGGGCCTACCCTCACAAGCTGGCCAACGCGATCATCGCCTACGAGCTGCAGGACAAGGCCCAGAACACGCACAGAGCGATCGACGACGTGCTGGCCATGTTCGAGGTCATGAAGGCCATGGAGGCCGAGCGGGACGACCTGCACACCTACGTCAACATCTTCGGCTTCAATCCGAAGTACGGGCGGCAGGGCGGCAACATCAAGGGCGTCCGCTACTACGCGCAGCCCTTCAGGAAACAGATCACGCGACCGGAGCAGACCCTTCCGGCTCTGTTCTGGGCCCATTGTAAAGGAGGCCGAGCATGATGAACTACACGGACATCGCCGAGAAGTTCTGCCCGCGCCTGAAGGCCCTCAGAGAGGCCTCCGGGCTCGAGAAGAAGGAAGTCGCCGCGAAGCTCGGCTACGGCCTGAGCAACTACGGCAGCTACGAGACCAAGACGCTGCCGAGCATCGAGCGGCTGATCGAGCTCGCGCAGTTCTTCGGCGTCAGCACCGACTACCTGCTCGGCCTGAGCGACGAGAAGGGAGGCAAACCATGAACGAGATCCTCCTGCTGCCGGCACCGGCAGAACCCGCTCCGGAGATCTCCCCGGAGGTCGCGGAAGCCATCGAGCGCGTGAAGGAGGCGCTCCTGAAGATCGCGGACGCCTTCAGGGAGATCATCGAGAAGATCGCCGAGGCCATCGCGCCGGCCATCAAGGCCGCCGTCGAGATCGTCCGGAAGATCTGGGACGCCATCGCCCGCGGGCTGGTCCCGAAGAAGTGGTGGCACCTCTACAAACACGCGAAGAAGCGCCGGATCCGGAAAAAGTACGAGAAACGGATCCGCGAGAGGGTCCTCGCCATCCTGAGCGAGGGCGAGGCATGAAGAAGCGCGAGGGCGCCCGCTACGAGACCTGCGTGATCTGCGGCATCGAGTGGAACGTCCCGAAGGATCTGCAGATCCGGCGCCCCGGATATATCTGCCCGCATTGTACGGGCATCGAAAGGAGCAAACGAAATGAACGAGAAGATCAAAAGGCTCGCCAAGATCTACGGAAAGACCCCGGACGAGATCATTGAGCAGCTGGCCGATCAGGCCCTTCAGAACGGGCCGCCGGCCGGCATCGGGCCGAGACTCATGTGGCTGAGGGGAGTCAACAACATGACGAGGGACGCGCTGGCCGAGGCCACCGGGATCAGCGCGAGCAGCATCGGCGCCTACGAAAGAGGAGAGCAAGAACCGAAGGCCGGGAACATCACAGCCCTCACAGCAGCCCTGCGCTGCTCTGCGGACTACCTTCTCGGGCTCTCAGATAGGAGGACCAATGAATGAGCAGATCACCCGCAATCACTATCAGCAGCGAGGAGCTGCGGCAGCAGGTCGAGGATCATCTGGACCGGCTCGTTCCGGATCCGATCTGGGAGCAGGCCGAGCCCTACGCACGGCACAAGCTGGGCCTCTACCGGGAACGATACCCGGAGGCCGACTACTACGACAACCGCTACCTCGTGATACTGACGGCCGACACGGTCAGAGAGACCGAGTTCAGCGAGTACACCATCGCCCTCTGCGGGCTCCTCGCCGCAGCGTCGCCGTCGGGATCATCCTCCTGATCGTCATCGTGCTGACCATGTGCGCGGCGATCAGGCACACCACCGCAGAGCCGGAGATCGAGGAGGCAGCCGTTCCGACGCTCGCGGTCCTCACAGAGGCGCCGACGGCAGCGGTCGAGCAGATCGTCGAGACGGACACGGCGCCGAAGGGGCCGCTCGTCACAGAGGCCGCTCTCCCGCCCTCTCCGTTCACGGAGGCCGACGTGCAGCTCCTCGCGGAGCTCATGACGGTCGAGGCCGAGGTCGTCATGTGGGACGGCTACAAGTACGGCGTCAGCCCCTACGCCCGGATCGCTGCGGTCGGCTGGACAGCGCTGAACCGTCTGGACCAGCGTGGCGGAACGCTCGAGGAGATCATCAAGGCGCCCTACCAGTTCGCATGGCACTCCGGCATCGAGGCGCCGGACTGGATGATCACGCTGGCCGGGGACATCCTCGACCGCTACTGGGCCGAGAAGAACGGCGCCGAGGACGTCGGCCGGACGCTGCCGGCCGGCTACACCTTCTTCCACGGCGACGGCCGCGAGAACTACTTCCGGCAGCAATATGAAAAGACCGGCGACTACTGGGACTGGTCCCTTCCGGATCCCTATGACGCCGGATAA
>JBGUOB010000039.1:0-2941 GCA_045117755.1 Candidatus Cryptobacteroides sp. | reverse complement strand
GCGGGATCGTAGTCGCCCCGGGCGTAGCTGTTGATGACCGCCTCGGAGGACAGGCCGAAGGTATAGATGTTCTCCGGGCCGACCAGCTCGGCGATTTCCACGTTCGCGCCGTCCAGGGTGCCCAGGGTCACCGCGCCGTTCAGCATGAACTTCATGTTGCCCGTGCCGCTGGCTTCCTTGGACGCCAGGGAGATCTGCTCCGAGATGTCGCAGGCGGGGATCAGCTTCTCCGCGGCGGACACGTTGTAGTTCTCCACCATGGCGATGCGCAGATGCCGCCGGGCCGCCGGGTCTGCGTCGATCACATCGGACAGGCACAGTATGGCGTGGATGATGTCCTTGGCGATGGTATAGGCCGGGGCTGCCTTCGCGCCGAAGATCACCGTCACCGGGCGCTCAGGGAGGATGCCCGCGCGGATGTCCAGCAGCGTGCGCACGCACCACAGCAGGTTCAGCTGCTGGCGCTTGTACTCGTGGAGGCGCTTCGACTGCACATCGAACACGCTGTCCGGGTCGATGACGGTACCCTGGTGCCCCCGCAGCCAATCGGCGAAGCGCCGCTTGTTGGCCCGCTTGATCTCGGCGAGGGAGGTGAGCAGCGCCGCATCGTCGATGTGCGCGAGCAGCTTCTCCAGCTCAGCGCTGTCCCTGCGCCAGCCCGCGCCGATGGCGTCGTCGATCCGGGCCGCCAGGGCGGGATTGCAGCTCATCAGCCAGCGGCGGAAGGTGATGCCGTTGGTCTTGTTGTTGAACTTCTCCGGATAGATGGCGTAGAAGGGCGCGAGCTCCGAGTTCTTCAGGATCTCCGTGTGCAGCTTCGCCACGCCATTGACGGAGTGGGTGAAGTGGATGTCCAGGTTCGCCATGCGAACGTTCCCCTGTTCGTCGATGATCTGCACGAAGGGATCGTCGTACTTGGCGCACACCCGGGCGTCCAGCCGGTCGATGACGGGCATCAGCTGGGGCGCGACCTTCTCCAGATATGCCCGCGGCCACTTCTCCAGCGCCTCGGCCAGGATGGTGTGGTTGGTGTAGGCGCACACGCTTCTCACGATGGATACAGCCTCGTCTTCACCGATGCCCCGTTCCTGGAGCAGACGGATCAGCTCCGGGATGACTAGCGTGGGGTGGGTGTCGTTGATCTGGATGGCGGCGTAGTCGGCGAGGTCGTGCAGGTCGCTGCCCCGCGCGACGCACTCATCCAGGATCAGGCGCGCGGCGTTGGCCACCATGAAGTACTCCTGGTACACGCGCAGCAGGCGCCCCTGCTCGGTGCTGTCGTCGGGGTACAGGAACAGGGTGAGGCCGCGGGCGACATCCCTTGCGTCGAAGCCGATGCCGGACTTGATCAGCCGCTCGTCCGCGGTGTCCACGTCGAAGAGGCGCAGCCTGCCGCACTTGCCTTGGTAGCCGGTGACGTCGATCTCGTACAGGGTGGAGCGGGCGGTGAAATCGCCGAAGGGGATGTCATAGTGAACGTCTGTGCGGCGCATCCAGCTCTCCTGGCCCCATTTGAGCCAATGGTCCGGGGCCTCGGTCTGCTGGCGGTCCACAAAGCTCTGGCGGAACAGCCCACAGTGGTAGGCGAGCCCCAGGCCGTCCGCGGGCAGGCCCAGCGTGGCGAGGCTGTCCAGGAAGCAGGCCGCCAGCCGCCCCAGGCCGCCGTTGCCCAGGGAGGGCTCCAGCTCGAACTCCTCCAGTTCGGACAAGGCGATGCCCTCCGCCGCCAGTTCATCCCGGACCTCCCCGTACAAGCCCAGGTTGATCAGGTTGTTGCTCAGCAGCTTGCCGATCAGGAACTCGGCGGAGATGTAGTAGACCTTCTTCCTACCCTCGTTGTATCCCCGCGCCTTCGCGGCGTCGGCGACATACCGCAGCAGGGCGTTGAACAGCTCGAGCCTGGTGCAGTCCGTGAACTTCCTGTTTTCTGTGTAATCTCTCAGCTTCATGGTCGTGCCCTCCATGGTCTTGTTTCGATGACTCTGGCATTATAATCTGTTTTTTGAAAAAATGCTTGCAGCTTACGCTCGCAAAGTTGTATAATTCTATCATCATCAGCCGCGTGGGGAGGGATGGACGTGGAGCTGGAGGAATACACGCAGTACCAGGAGACCAAGCTGCACGAAAAGCCGGGTTTTGCCTACGAGACCTACCTGTGCACGATCCCGCTGGACTTCGACCGTGTGAACCTGCACTGGCACGACCAGATGGAAGTGATCTACATCAAGAAGGGCCGGGGCACGGTGTCGGTGAATCTGGAGAGCTACCCGGTGGAGGCGGGCTGCATCGTGCCGGTGCTGCCGGGGGAGCTGCACGCCATCGACGGCGCCCCCGACGGGCCCATGGAGTATGAGAACATCATCTTCTCCCTGTCCATACTGGACAGCACCGAGACGGACGACTGGTGCCGCCACCACGTGATCCAGGCCCTCAGGCAGGGCACGCTGCTGTTCGACCGGCCCATCCGCCCGGGCACCGCCTTCCACGACGCGGCCGCCGCGGCCCTCGATGCCGCCGACCGGGCCTGCGAGGCGCGGCCGCAGGGCTTCGCGCTGGTGGTGAAGAGCCAGCTCTTCATGTTCCTGCACGCGCTGTACTGCAACCGGCACACCGGCCCCGTGCGGCCGTTGGTGGAGGAGGCCGAATGGCTCAAGGGCGTGATCGCTTATGTGAAGGCCCACTATGCCGAACGCATCACGGTGGCGGACGCGGCGGCGGTGTCGGGCTACAGCCCCAGCCACTTCATGCGCATCTTCCGCCAGGAGGCGGGTCAGACCTTCGTGGACTTCCTCACCGACTACCGGCTCTCGGCGGCGGTGTATTATTTGAAGGAGACCCGGGACGAGATCGGCGTGGTGGCGGAGAATTGCGGCTTTGCCAACCTGTCCTATTTCATACGCCGCTTCAATCGGAAGTACGGCGCGTCCCCCGGACGATACCG
>JBGUOB010000038.1:0-57344 GCA_045117755.1 Candidatus Cryptobacteroides sp. | reverse complement strand
GATTTTCGCGAAGTACGGGAAGTCCAATAAGGACACCGGCTCTCCTGAGAGTCAGGTTGCTTTATTTTCCTACCGTATCGCTCACCTTACCGAGCACGTGAAGAAGAACAAGAAGGACGTGGTCACCCGTCGTTCCCTTCTCCGCCTCGTCGGTAAGCGCCGCCAGATTCTGGACTACCTCCAGGAGATGGACATTGAGAGATACCGTAAGATCGTCAAGGAGCTCGGTCTCCGTCGATAAACGAAATAGGAAAAGGTAGGGATGGTTCCCGGATGGGACCATCCCTTTTTTGATGAAAGACGTATAAAGACGCAATAGAGAAACAGTAATGAACGTAATCAACAAAAAGATCGAGCTCGCGGACGGCCGCGTGATCGAGATCGAGACCGGCAAACTGGCCAAGCAGGCCGCCGGTTCCGCCGTTGTCAAGATGGGAGGCACGATGGTCCTCGCCACCGTGACCTGTGCCGAAGAAGTCAAGGAAGGCACCGATTTTATGCCTCTCACCGTGGACTACCGTGAGAAGTATTACGCCGCCGGACGTTTCCCCGGCGGTTTCCTGAAGCGCGAGAGCAAGCCCTCCGACTACGAGGTGCTCATCGCCCGCCTGGTGGACCGCCCCATCCGCCCGCTGTGGCCGGATGATTTCCACCTGGAAGTTTTCGTGAACATCAGTCTGATTTCCGCCGAGAAGGACATCCAGCCGGATGCCCTCGCCGGCCTGGCCGCTTCCTGCGCCCTCGCCACCTCCGACCTGCCGTTCGGCGGTCCGGTGTCCGAGGTCCGCGTGAGCCGCATCAACGGTGAATTCGTCATCAACCCGACCTTCTCCCAGATGAAGGACTCCGACCTCGAACTGATGGTCGCCGCCACCGAGGAGAACATCATGATGGTCGAGGGCGAGATGAACGAGGTGAGCGAGCACGATATGCTCGAGGCCATCAAGTTCGCCCACGAAGAGATCAAGAAGCACTGCCGCGTCCAGAAGGAGCTCATGCACGAGCTCGGCACGGACGTCAACAAGCGCGACTATCCCCATGACCTGGAGGATGAGGAGCTGAAGAAGGCCGTGCACGACTTCTGCTACGACAAGTGCTACGCCCTCGCCAAGGCCGCCAAGCCGAAGAAGGAGCGTGAGGAAGGCTTCAAGGCCATCAAGGAGGAGTTCCTCGCCACGATTCCGGAGGAGGAGCTCGAGGAGAAGACCCCGCTCGTGGAGCGTTACTACCACGCCGAGGAGAAGGAAGCCATGCGCAACATGATCCTCGACGAGGGCATCCGTCTGGACGGCCGCGTCTGCAACCAGGTGCGTCCGATCTGGTGCGAGGTGGACTACCTCCCCTGCGCCCACGGCTCCGCCATCTTCACCCGCGGCGAGACCCAGTCCCTGGCGACCGTCACCCTCGGCACCAAGATGGATATGAAGGAGATGGACGAGGTGCTGATCCAGGAGGACCAGCAGTTCGTGCTCCACTACAACTTCCCGCCGTTCGCCACCGGCGAGGCCAAGCCGCAGCGCGGCCCCGGCCGTCGCGAGATCGGCCACGGCAACCTGGCGATGCGCGCCCTCAAGCCGGTCGTGCCCCTCGCTCCCGAGAACCCGTACGCCGTGCGCGTCGTTTCCGATATCCTCGAGTCCAACGGTTCTTCTTCCATGGCCTCCGTCTGCGGCGGCTGCCTCGCCCTCATGGACGCCGGCGTGAAGATCAAGAAGCCGGTGGCCGGTGTGGCCATGGGCCTCATCACCGACGAGGTGCACCCGAACGACCGTTACGCCATCCTGACCGATATCCTCGGTGACGAGGATCACCTCGGCGACATGGACTTCAAGGTCACCGGTACCGCGGACGGTATCACCGCCACCCAGATGGATATCAAGGTGGACGGCCTGTCCTACGAAGTGCTGGAGAAAGCCCTCGAGCAGGCTCGTCAGGGCCGTATGCACATCATGGGCGAGATGATGAAGACCATCAGCGAGCCGCGTGCGGACTACAAGCCGTTCGTGCCGCGCATCGTCCAGATCCGCATCGCTGCCGAGTTCATCGGCGCCGTCATCGGCAAGGGCGGCGAGACCATCCAGAAGATTCAGAAGGAGACCGGTTGCGTCATCAACATCGACGAGGAACCGATCCCTGGCACCAACCTCACCGAAGGTGTGGTCGATATCGCATCCGACAACGCGGACAACATGCAGAAGGCCCTCGACTGGATCAAGGGTATCTGCGCCGTCCCTGAGGTCGGCACCGTCTATCACGGCAAGGTCGTGAGCATCCTCGAGTTCGGCGCTTTCATCGAGATCCTGCCGGGCAAGGAAGGCCTGCTGCACGTCTCCGAGATCGCGTGGAACAAGACCGAGAAGGTCGAGGACGTCCTGTCCGTCGGCGACGAGGTCGATGTCAAGCTCCTCGAGATCGATGCCAAGACCGGCAAGATGCGTCTGTCCATGCGTGCCCTGACCGAGAAGCCGGAAGGCTACAAGGAGCCGGAGCGCCGTCCCCGCGGAGATCGCGGTGACCGTGGCGACCGTCGTGACGACCGCCGTGGCGGTGACCGTCGTGAGGGTGGCCGTGGCCGCGACGACCGTCGTGGTGGCGACCGCCGCGAAGGTGGCCGTGACAACCGTCACGACAACCGCCCGCGCCACAACAACGGTCCGCGCACCGAAGCTCCCGCCCCGTCCTTCGACGACTTCAAGGAGCCCGTCGAGGAAGTCTTCTAGTCGAAGACTCCGATATAAATAAAGAGTCCGTCCTCAGCGATTGAGGACGGACTTCTTTTTTATAGGTTGTGTTTTAGTCGATCAGGGCGTTCTTCTCGACGGTCCAGCCTTCGCGCTGCGACAGGCCGCAGGGCTCGCCCTGGAACATCTTGGCGGCTTCGGCGTCGCCCTTGAGCTGCCACTTCAGCCAGGCGATGGCCGGGACGGTGAACTCGCCGCCGTGCTCCTCGCGGTAGGTGCCGCCGTGGCCGACCGGGTAGTTGGCCGCGAAGGCCGGCACCTTCTCGATGCGATGGAAGTCATCCATACCGTTCTGATAGGCGATGTCGGTCTCGCCGCCCAGGATATATATAATAGGAACCTGGATGCTCTGGAGCTTCTCCTTCTCGGGCATCGGCATGCCGGGCACGGCGCCGGCCGGGTTGGTGAACAGGCCGCTGTTGCAGATCATAAGGGTCTTGAAGCGCGGGTCGGCGGAGTTGTCGAGGGTCTGCAGACCGCCGCAGGACATACCGGCCGCCGCAATGGCGTTCACGTCGATACGTCCGTAGTACGGGCTCTCCTTGTCGGCGTTCTGGGCAATGATCCAGTCCACGGACTCAAGCTGCTGAGCGGAGGTGGACTGCGGGCCGCGGTACGGCTTCTCCTCCATCGGGATGTAACCCGTGGCGATCACCAGGAAGCCCTGCGAAGCGATCTCGTTCAGGAACTTGAAGTGCTCCCAAGGGGAATTGGTGCAGGCGCCGTTGCCCCAGACGAGGACCGGCAGCAGGTTCTTCTTGCCGAAGGCGGAGAGGTCCTGCGGGGCGAAGATGGTGTGCGCCTCGAGGGTGGGATCTTCGAGCATCAGCACCTTGACGGGACCGGTGCCGCCGTCTTCAACGATCAGGGACTGGGTGGCGTTCGGTGCCACCGGCTTGGGCGTGCAGGCGACCAGCGCGAGCGCACAGGCCGACAGAAGGAAGGAAATTTTTTTCATGAACAGATGGGTATTAGAGGAAATTAGATATGCAGTTCGAAGCGGTCGGCGTCGGAGAGGACGGGGAACTTCTGGTGGTAGTCCGTGATGAGGGCGAGGTCGATCTCGCCGCTGACGATGCCTTCCTTTCCGTCCTCGGCCTGGGCGAGGGTGTCGCCGTACGGGCCGATCCAGGCGGTGCCGCCGTTGTAGTTACACGCGGGGTCGGAACCCACGCGGTTGACGGCCGCCACGTAACAGGCGTTCTCGATGGCGCGGGCGCGGGAGAGCGTGTCCCACGCGAAACGGCGCACGTCGGGCCAGCTGGCCACGAGCAGCATCACGTCGTAGTCGCCGCGGCTGCGCAGCCACACGGGGAAGCGCAGGTCGTAGCAGACGGCCAGCAGGAAGCGGACGCCCTGGTACTCGACGACGACGCGTTCGCCGCCGGCCTGGAAGCGCTCGCCCTCGCCGCCGTAGCCGAAGAGGTGACGTTTGTCGTACTGCTCGTACGTCCCGTCCGGACGGACGAAATAGAAGCGGTTCACGCATTTTTCCCCGACCTCCAGGGCAATGCTGCCGGCGATGGCGGCGTGCAGTTCCTTCGCCTTGCGCTGCATCCAGGCGAGACCGGCCGCGGGCTCGTGCTCGACCGTGGCGTTCGGCAGGGTGGCGAAGCCGGTGGAGAACATTTCCGGAAGGACGTAGAGGTCGGCCTTCCCGGCGCTCGCGAGCAGGCTGTCGAGGTGCGCGCAGTTGGCCTGCGGGTCACCCCAGACGATATCGGATTGGATCAGATTTATCTTCATGATAATTCAATGGGTTTGTACTTCGGAACAAGGGATTTCATGATGACCCAGGCGATGAGGTAGGCGACGCCGCAGTAGCAGAACATCACGAAGTAGCCGGCCGGCTTGCCCTCGAAACCGAGGAACTGGAAGGCGGCTCCCGCCTCTTCCGCGTGCGTGAAGAGGTTGCCCGCGACTTTCTGGATGATCATCGAACCGATGCCGCCGGCCGTCGTGCCGATGCCGGTGATGGAGGCGATGGTGCTCTTGGGGAACATGTCGCCGATGGTGGAGTAGAGGTTGGCGCTCCAGGCCTGGTGCCCCGCGCCGGCGAGGCCGATCAGGATGGCCGGCCACCAGGCGGAGCTCAGGTTGATGCCCAGCGGCTGCGCGAAGAGCGCGGCGATGGGGAAGAAGGCGAAGATGAGCATGGCCAGCATGCGGCCTGCGTAAGGGTTCATGCCGCGCTTCTCGACGAAGACCTTGGGCAGGTAGCCGCCCACGATGGACACCACCGTGACGATGGCGTAGAGCGTGAAGATCAGCGCCTGGCCCAGACTCGAAGTGGCGGGGGCGCCGAACTGGTTGCTGAAGTAGGACGGGGCCCAGAAGAGGAAGAACCACCACACGCCGTCGGTGAAGAACTTGCCGGTGATGAAGGCCCAGGTCTGCCGGTACTTGAGGCACTGGATGAACGGGATGGACGGTTCGTTCTTTGCCGTTTGCTTTCCGTCATTCGCCGGCTTGACCGGCGAATCTCCTTCATCCTGATGAATATACGCCAGCTCTGCCTCGTTCACGCGTGGGCTCTTCTCCGGCTTCTCATACATGAAGGCCCAGAAGAACATCCAGATGAATCCCAGGCCGCCGATGATGATGAAGGCCCACTCCCAACCGAACTTCACGGCCAGGGGCGGGATCATCAACGGGGCGGCGAGTGCGCCCACGGAGGCACCGGCATTGAAGATGGAGGTCGCGAAGGCGCGGTCCTTCTTCGGGAAATATTCGGCCGTCACCTTGATGGCAGCCGGGAAGTTGCCGGACTCGCCGAGGGCGAGGATGCCCCGGCAGAGGAGGAACAGATAGACGGAGGTCGTGGAGACGGCGAGCGCGACGTTGCTGCCCACTTCAATGGCGGCGAGCGCCTGCGTGCCTTCCAGACCGGTCAGGAGCGCGGTGCCCCAGCCGCACAGGGCGTGCAGGCACGCGCCGAACGACCAGACGCCGATGGCGATGAGGTAGCCCTTCTTTGTGCCCATCCAGTCCACGAACTTGCCCGCGAACAGGCAGCAGATGGCGTAGAAGATGGAGAAGAAGGAGGTAATGGTGCCGTAGTTGGCGTCCGTCCAGTGGAATTCCGGTTTGATGAATTCCTCGTAGGTGAGGGACAGGACCTGGCGGTCGAGGTAGTTGACTGTGGTCGCCACGAAGAGCAGCGAGCACAACCACCAGCGCCAGTTGGTCATCAGTTTCTGTTGTGTGGTAGACATGGTGGTTGGTTATCTGACTTCTTGAACGATCTGCAGGGCGTCCCGGCAGAGGGCGGTGATGCGGGGCCAGTCGCCCGCGGCGACCGCGTCCTTGGGGAAGAGGTTGGAGCCCATGCCGACGCAGGTCACGCCGGCCTTGAACCAACCCTCGAGGTTGGCCCGTTCGGGCTTCACGCCGCCGGTGACCATGATCTTGCTCCAGGGCATGGGGGCCCGGAGGCCCTTGACGAAGGCGGGCCCGAGGACGTCGCCCGGGAAGACCTTGCACAGGTCGCACCCGGCCTCCTGGGCCGCGCTCACCTCGCTGACGCTGCCGCAACCCGGGCAGTAGGGGACGAGGCGCCGGTTGCAGACCGGCACGACGGCGGGATTATAGACGGGGCCGACCACGAAGTTGGCACCGAGCTGCAGGTAGAGGGCGGCCGTGGCGGGATCGACCACGCTGCCGACACCCAGGATCATCCCGGGAAGTTCGGCGGCGGCATACTTGACCAGTTCCGCGAACACCTCGTGGGCGAAGTCGCCCCGGTTGGTGAATTCGAAGGCGCGGATGCCGCCGTCGTAGCAGGCCTTGAGCACCTGCTTGGCGACCTTGGCGTCGGCATGATAGAACACCGGCACGATGCCGGTCTGCTGCATGGTCGCGAGGACCTGGAGTTTGTCGTATTTTGCCATAACGTTAACGTGCTACGCGGCCGGAGGCGTCGCCCTTCATCAGGTTCTCGACCTCGGCCACGGTGACCTGGTTGTAATCGCCGAAGATGGTATGCTTGAGGCAGGAGGCGGCCACGGCGAAATTGAGCGCGCGCTGGTCGTCGCCCGGGAAGCTGAGCAGGCCGTAGATGAGCCCGCCCATGAAGGAATCGCCGCCGCCGACGCGGTCCACGATGTGGGTGATGTCGTAGCGCGGGGATTCGTAGAGCGTCCGGCCGTCCCAGAGCACGCCGCCCCAGGTGTTGTGGTTGGCGTTGATGGAACCGCGCAGGGTGATGATGACTTTCTTCGCGCGCGGGAAGCGCTTCATCAGTTGCTCGCCCACGCTGCGGAAACGGCCCTGGTCGATGGCGCCGCCCGTGGCGGTGACGTCGAAGCCCTCGGGCTTGATGCCGAAGACCTTGTCGGCGTCCTCCTCGTTGCCGAGAATGATGTCGCAGCCCTCGACGAGCGCCGGCATCACTTCGCCGGCGGTCTTGCCGTATTTCCAGAGATTCTTGCGGTAATTCAGGTCGCAGCTGACCGTCACGCCGAGTGCGTTCGCGGCCCGGACGGCCTCCAGGCAGACGTCCGCCGCGCCCTGGCTGAGCGCCGGCGTGATGCCCGTCCAGTGGAACCAGTCCGCACCTTCGAAGACCTTCTTCCAGTCGATCATTCCCGGCTGGATGGTGGCGATGGCGGAGCCGGCGCGGTCATAGACGACCTTGCTCGGACGCGCCACGGCGCCGGTCTCGAGGAAATAGATGCCGACGCGGTCGCCGCCCAGAACGATCTTGGACGTGTCTACACCATAGGAACGGAGGTCCTTGATGCAGGCCCTGGCGATGTCGTTGTCGGGCAGACGGGTGACGAATGCGGCGTCGATGCCGTAGTTGGCGAGCGAGACGGCCACGTTGGCCTCGCCGCCGCCGAAGGTGGCGTCGAACTGGCGCGCCTGGCCGAAACGGAGGTAGCCGGGCGTGGAAAGGCGAAGCATGATTTCGCCGAAGGTGATGACTTTGGGCATGGTAGTATTGCGGTTATTTCTGCCGGCAGTAAATCTGTACGGGGCAGCCGGTCAGGTTGAAGTGCTTGCGGAGCTGATTCTCCAGGAAGCGCTTGTAAGGGTCCTTGATGTATTGCGGGAGGTTGCAGAAGAAGGCGAAGGCCGGGAAGCGGGTCGGGAGCTGGGTCACATACTTGACCTTCACGTACTTGCCCTTCCATGCCGGGGGCGGCGTCTCCTCGATCACGGGCAGCAGCGCCTCGTTGAGGCGGGCCGTCGGGATCTTCTGCGAATAATTGGCATAGACCTGCGTGGCGGCATCCAGCACGTCCTGGATGCGCTGCATCTTCACGACCGAGGTGAAGATGACGGGGATATCGTTGAACGGGGCCAGGCGCTCCTTGAGCGCTTCGGAGTAGTCGCGCAGCGTGTTGGAATCCTTGATGAAGAGATCCCACTTGTTGACCACGACCACGCAGCCCTTGCGGTTCTTGACGATGAGGTTGAAAATGTTCATGTCCTGCGCCTCCATGCCGGAGGTCGCGTCGATCATCAGGATGCAGATGTCGGCGTGCTCGATGGCGCGGATGGAACGCATCACGGAGTAGAATTCCAGGTCCTCGTGGACCTTGGTCTTGCGGCGGATGCCGGCGGTGTCGACCAGCATGAACTCGTGGCCGAACTTGTTGTAGTAGGTCTCTATGGCGTCGCGCGTGGTGCCCGCCACGGGGGTGACGATGTTGCGCTCCTGGCCGAGCAGGGCGTTGGTCAGCGAGGACTTGCCCACGTTCGGCTTGCCCACGATGGCGATGCGGGGGAGTCCGGCGTGCAGGTCCTCCTGCTCCGTCTCCTCCGGCAGCGCGGCCACCACGGCGTCCAGCAGGTCGCCGGTGCCGCTGCCGTTGGCCGCGGAGATGCTGTAGAGCTCGCCGAGGCCGAGGGAGTAGAACTGGTATGAGTCGAACATCTTCTCGCCGGAGTCCACCTTGTTCACGCAGAGCACGACGGGCTTCTTGCTGCGGCGCAGGATGTCGGCGATCTCGGCGTCGTAGTCCGTGATGCCCGTGGCCGCTTCGACCATGAAGAGGACCAGGTCCGCCTCGTCGATGGCGATCTGGACCTGCGAGCGGATGGCCGACTCGAAGACGTCGTCGGAGTTGGTGGTGTAGCCGCCGGTGTCCACGACGGAGAACTCCCGGCCGCACCATTCGCAGCGGCCGTAGTGGCGGTCGCGGGTCACGCCGGCCGTGTCGTCGACAATGGCCTGTCGCATGCCGACCAGGCGGTTGAAGAGGGTGGATTTGCCGACATTGGGCCGGCCTACGATGGCTACGAGACTCATATCTTAAGCGTTAAAGAACTGACAATCTTTGCAGGCGTCGCTCTGCTGGCCCTGGCAGTGCCGGCCATGCAGGGCGGCGTCTTCATCTTTGAAGCAGCGGATGCCGCGCTTGCGCATCTCCTCGTTGGAGCCGACGTCGTATTTGGGGAACTCCTTCTTGAAAAAGAGGATGTTGACTCCGAGTCCGAGGACGCAGAGCCCGACGAGCACGAGCACAATGAGGAATACCTGCCACATAATCGACTAATGGACGAAGTCCGGGCTGATGGCTTCGTAGTTGTACACCTTGTGGATGATGGAGGCGAAGACCTCGGCCATCGACACGATGCGGATCTTGGGATCGTCGGCGAGCTCCGGGTGCGGGACGGTGTCCGTGATGAACACTTCCTGCAGGGCGGAGTCGTGGATGCGCTCGACGGCGCCGCCGGAGAGCAGGCCGTGGGTGGCGCAGGCGCGCACGCTGTTGGCGCCGCGCTGCATCAGGACCTCGGCGGCCTTGCAGAGCGTGCCGGCGGTATCGATCATGTCGTCCACGATGATGATGTCCTTGCCCTCGATCTCGCCGATGGCGGTGATGGAGCTGACGACATTGGCGCGCTCGCGGGTCTTGTGGCAGATGACCACCGGGCACATCAGCTCGCGGGCGTACACGTTGGCGCGCTTGGCGCCGCCCATGTCGGGTGCGGCGATGGCGAGATCCTTGAACTTGCGGTCGCGGATGTAGGGGATGAACACCTTGCTGGCGTACACGTGGTCCACCGGGATGTCGAAGAAGCCCTGGATCTGGCCGGCGTGCAGGTCGCAGGTCATCACGCGGTCCGCACCGGCGGCGCGGAGCAGGTTCGCGACAAGCTTGGCGCCGATGGCCACGCGCGGACGGTCCTTGCGGTCCTGGCGTGCCCAGCCGAAGTAGGGCATCACGGCCACGACTTCGTCGGCGGAGGCGCGCTTGGCGGCGTCGATGGCGAGCAGCAGTTCCATGAGGTTGTCTGCCGGCGGAATGGTCGACTGCAGGATATAGACGGAGGCGCCGCGGACGCTCTCGGCATACTGCGGCTGGAATTCGCCGTCACTGAAAGGGGTGACCTCCAATTCTCCCAGGTGCACTTCGGGCTCCTCGGGGGACTTGATCTGGTTGAGGTGGTCGATTACCTGGCGTGCAAAGTTCTCGGAGGCTCTGCAGGCGAACAATTCCAAACGGTGGGTGTGTATCATAGTGTGTTGTTGAGTATATTGTCGATGTAGTCGAGGATTTCCTCCTTCCCCCGGTGGGTCTGCGAAGAGCTGCAGAAGAGGGGCGGAAGCTCCTCCCATTGCTGCAGCAGGATCTCGCGGTCCCGCTCGATCTGCGCGGCCAGCACGTTGGGTCCCTGCTTGTCGCACTTCGTCAGGATCAGGGAGAAGGGGATCCCGTGCTCGCCGAGCTCCGCCAGGAAGTCCAGGTCGATGCGGCCGATGTCGTGGCGCGAATCGATCAGCACGAACAGCAGGGCCATCTCCTCCGAGTTCAGGATATAATCCCGGATCACGGCGGCCAGCTCCTCGCGGCCTTTCTGCCCCATCTTGGCGTAGCCGTAGCCCGGAAGGTCCACCAGGTACCAGCTGTCGTTGATGAGGAAGTGGTTGACCACCTTGGTTTTACCCGGGGTGGACGAGGTCATGGCAAGCTTGCGGTTCCCGCACAGGGAGTTGATAAGCGAGGACTTGCCGACATTGGACCTTCCGATGAAGGCGAATTCCGGCAATTTCCGCTTCGGCTTCTGTGAGATCCGGGTGCTGCTGCCTGCAAACACGGCCTCGGAAATCTTCATAAAAAACTAACGCTTAAAATCAGACAAAGATAGTAATTCTTTATGGATTTTCTGCACCAAATATCCGTTAGAAAATATGAATTTTGTGTCTATTTTTGTAGGGATATGGATCGTGAGTACATAGACCTGCTGGAATTGCAGTCCATGCTGCGGGAGGAGATCGAATCATCCTTCCCGGAGCGGGTCTGGCTGCGGGTGGAAATCGCCTCCCTGCAGGCCAAAGCGAACGGCCACTGCTACCTGGATCTCGCGCAGAGCGAGGAAGGCCGCATCGTGGCGAAGGCCAAGGCCGTCATCTGGCGGAGCCGGTACGCGCCCCTGCGGGCCTATTTCCGCGAAGCGACGGGCGGCGAACTGGCCGCCGGCATGGAGGTGCTGCTGCGCGTGCAGGTGAGCTACAGCGAACTCTACGGTCTCTCCCTGACGGTCGATGAAATCGAGCCGCGCTTCACCCTCGGTGCCGCCGAGCTGCAGCGCCGCCGCACGCTGGAGAAGCTGGAGGCGGACGGCCTGCTGGATAAGCAGCAGGAGCTGGAACCGGCCCTGCTGCCCTACCGCCTGGCGGTGATTTCCGCGCGCGACGCGGCGGGCTACGGCGACTTCCGGCGCCACCTGGAGGAGAATGCCTACGGCTTCGTCTTCGCGCCGGAGCTCTTCGAGGCGACGATGCAGGGCGAGGATGCGCCCGCGAGCATCGTGGACGCGCTGGAGCGCGTGGAATGCGCCCCCGAGCCCTTCGACGCCGTGCTGATCCTGCGCGGCGGCGGCTCGGCGCTCGACCTGGCCTGCTTCGACGACTACGGCCTGGGCTTCGCCATCGCGAACTGCCCGATTCCGGTCTATACGGCCATCGGCCACGACCGCGACGTCCACGTGGCGGACCGGGTGGCCTATGATGCCGTCAAGACCCCCACGGCGCTGGCCGATCGCTTCATCGACGCCTTCGCCGCCGAGGACGAGCGCATCAGCGCCTTCGGCAACCGCCTGCGGATGGCCTTCGCGGCGCACCTCGCCGCCATGGAACAGCGCCTGGCCGCGCTGGGCGACCGGATCCGCGGGGCGGACCCGCGGAATGTCCTTTCGCGCGGCTACACCCTCGTCACTGACGCGAAAGGCGTCGTGGTCAAGTCCGCCCGGCAGCTCCCCGCCGGAACGGAATTCAAGCTATTATTTTCGGATGGTACCATTGAAGCTGTTGTAAAATGATGTTCGATTATAACGAGGCGATTGCCGAACTGGAGAAGATCGCCGCCCGCGTGGAAGACCCGGCGACGGGGCTCGACGAGATCGACCGCTGCATCAAGCGCTCGGACGAACTCATCGGCCGCTGCCGCGAATACCTGCGTACGGCAAGAGAAAAAACCGAAAGCCTATGATACACAAAATCTACGAGACCGATCCCTGGCTGGAGCCGCAGCGGGGCGCCATCGACGCCCGCCACGCGCGGATCCTCGCCGACCGCCGCAAGCTGGCGGGCGAGGGCCCGCTGAGCGCCGCGGTCAACAACCACATCTACTACCCGCTCCATCGGGAGGACGGGGAGTGGGTGATCCGCGAGTGGGCGCCCAACGCCACCCGGATCTTCCTGATCGGGGAATGCAACAACTGGAAGCGCACCGAAGCCTATGCCTTCAAGCCCGTCGGCGCGGGCAACTGGGAGCTGCGCATCCCGGAGCTCTTCCTGCGCCACGGGGAGCTGTACAAGCTCTGGATCGAGTGGCCGGGCGGCGGTGCCGAGCGCCTGCCCGCCTACGTGACCCGCGTCGTCCAGGATCCCGAGACGAAGATCTTCTCGGCCCAGGTCTGGGCCCCGGCCGAGCCGTATAAATGGACCGGCCGCAAGCCGGGCCGGCGTCCGCATCCGCTGATCTACGAATGCCACATCGGCATGAGCGGTGAGCAGGAGAAGGTCGCGAGCTTCGAAGATTTCCGGCGGGACGTGCTGCCGCGCGTCTCGAAACTGGGATATAACGTCCTGCAGATCATGGCCTTGCAGGAGCACCCCTACTACGGCTCCTTCGGCTATCAGGTGTCCAATTTCTTCGCGCTGAGCTCCCGTTTCGGCACGCCCGAGGAGTTCAAGGCGCTGGTGGACGACGCCCACCGCCGCGGCATCGCCGTGATCATGGACATCGTCCACTCGCACGCCGTCAGCAACGAGGCCGAGGGCCTCTCCCGCCTGGACGGCCGCGAGGATCTCTACTTCTACAAAGGGCCCCAGGGACACCATCCGGCCTGGGATTCCCGCTGCTTCGACTACGGCAAGGACGAGGTGAAATATTTCCTCCTCGCCAACTGCAAATACTGGATGGAGGAGTACCACCTGGACGGCTTCCGCTTCGACGGCGTCACGAGCATGATCTACTGGGACCACGGCCTGGGCCGCGATTTCGGCAACTACGACTGCTACTTCAACGAAGGCGTCGACGAGAACGCCGTCAGCTACCTGGCCCTGGCCAACCAGCTCATCCACGAGTTGGATCCCGAGGCGATCACGATCGCCGAGGACGTGAGCGGCATGCCCGGCCTGGCGGCCCCCTTCGAGGCCGGCGGCGTGGGCTTCGATTTCCGCATGGCGATGGGCATCGCCGACCACTGGATCAAGTGGATCAAGGAGCTCCCGGACGAGCAGTGGAGCATGGGCGGCATCTGGTGGGAATTGACCAACAAGCGCGCCGACGAGCACACGATTTCGTATGCCGAATGCCACGACCAGGCCCTCGTGGGCGACAAGACCATCATCTTCCGCCTGATCGACAAGGACATGTACTGGTTCATGGAGAAGGGTTCGCAGAACCTGCTCGTGGACCGCGGCGTAGCCCTGCACAAGATGATCCGCCTGGTGACCCTCGCGACCTGCGGAGGCGGCTATCTCAACTTCATGGGAAACGAGTTCGGCCACCCCGAGTGGATCGACTTCCCGCGGGAGGGGAACGGCTGGTCTTTCGCGCACGCGCGGCGGCTCTGGTCCATCGCGGACGACGAGCGGCTCCGCTTCGGCGGACTGCAGGCTTTCGACGCCAAAATGGTTCACTACGTGAAACAGGAGCGCATTCTCTCCGGCGAACTGCGCCAGCTGTATGTGGACGAGGAACGAAAAGTCTTGATTTTCAGCCGGGGAAATAGTATATTTGCATTTAATTTCAACCCGACCGCTTCTTTCGGGGATTTCCGCTTCCAGGCACCGGCGGGAGAGTATGCGATGGCATTCAATTCCGACGACCCTGCCTACGGCGGTTTCTCGAGACTGGGACCGGACGAACGGCACGTCACCGTGGACGGATGGCTGTCGCTGTATCTGCCCAGCCGGGTGGCCCTGGTGTTGAAAAAAACAAATTAAACCTGATGATATGGCTTTCTTGAAGTTCAACAAGTCCGAGCTGGTCAATCTGTCCTATTCGCTCAAGCGGGAGATCCTCTGCGCGAACAAGACCGGCGCCTATTGCAACACGTCCATCGTCACCTGCAACACCCGCCGCTACCACGGCCTGCTGGCGGTTACGCTGGACCGTTTCGGCGGGGACCGTTACCTGCTGCTGTCGGATGTGGACGAAACCCTGATCGTGAACGGCAAGCAGTTCAACCTCGGCATCCATTGCTACGGCGACCTGTACGAGCCGCGTGGCCATAAATACGTGGTGGATTTCAGCGCGGACCCGGTGCCGCAGATCACCTGCAAGGTGGGCGAGATCCTCTTCCGCAAGAGCATCGTGCTGGCGCAGGACCGCGACCAGGTCCTGGTCAAGTACGAGCTGCTGGAGAGCCCGACCCCGATCGTGCTGCAGCTGCGTCCTTTCCTGGCCTTCCGCAATATCCACGCCCTCACGGAGGAGAATCCTCAGGCCAACACCGCCGGGAAGGAGATCCCGGGCGGTGTGTCCTACTGCATGTACGAGAGCTTCCCCGACCTGAGCCTGCAGGTGAGCGACAAGAGCGCCACTTTCACCCAGAACCCCTACTGGAACAAGGGCGTCACCTACTCCGACGAATACCGCCGCGGCTACAACTGTCGCGAGGACCTGCTGGTTCCCGGCTGGTTCGAGGCGCGCCTCAAACCGGGCGAGTCCCTGGTCTTCTCCGCCTCCATCACGGTGGAGGTGCCCGCGGAGTTCAAGCACCGCTTCAACGCGTGTGTCAAGAGCGCCGGCGAAATCACCAGCTACCGGGATCAGCTCCGCCGCTGCGCGGACACGCTGATCACCAACCATAACAACCGCCGGCGCATCAATGCCGGATACTCCTGGCTCTACACCGGCCTGCTGCGCGAGACGCTGATGGCCCTTCCGGGCCTGACGCTCTACGGCCTGAACGACCCGAAGCAGTTCGAGGAGATCCTGGACAACCTGATCGCCGACGAGCAGGAGCGCCTGTTCATGCGCACCACCCAGGTGGAAGCCCCGCTGGCCCTGGTGACGGCGCTGCAGGATTATATCGAATACGGCGCGGATCCCAAGAAGGTCTGGAAGAACTACGGCATCATCGTGCGCGGCGTCATCGAGAGCTATCTCCCGGGTGTGCGCGCCGAGGTGTCAATGCAGCCCAACGGCCTGCTGTGGGCCCAGAAGGACGGCGTGGCGCTGTCCTGGATGAACGCCTACATCGACGGCCGGGCCGTGACCGAGCGCGCCGGCTACCAGGTGGAGACCAACGCGCTCTGGTACAACGCGATCTGCTTCGCCATCGACATGGAGTCCCGCTTCGGACCCAAGAAGAGCACTTTCGTGCAGAAGTGGTCCGCCATCCGCGACCTCGTCAAGGCGAACTACCAGTCGACCTTCTGGAACGAGGAGTACGGCTGTCTGGCCGACTACGTGGACAACGAGGGCCAGCACATGCAGATCCGGCCGAACCAGCTCTTCGCCATCGCCATCCCGTATTCCCCGGTGGACGAGGCGCTCGCTCCGTCGATCCTGCGCATCATCGACAACGAACTTGTGACCGCCCGCGGCATCCGTACCCTGTCGCCGCGTGACGCTTACTATAAGGGGGTGTACGAAGGCCCCCAGCGCGAGCGCGACCTCGCGTACCACGGCGGCAGCACGCGTCCGTTCCTGCTCCGCCCCTATGTGGAAATAAGTTTCAAGATCAAGGGACCCGCCTTCTGGAAGCGGGCCGAGTGGCTGATCGAGGGCTTCTATGCCGACCTGAGCAAGCACGGTGTCGGCGCCTTCTCCGAGCTTTACGACGGAGATCCCCCTCACGAGCCGCACGGCGCCATTTCCTCCGCTCTCAGTACGGCGGCGCTCCTCACCATCGAGTATATGTTGGATAAATACAAGGAGGGTAAGTAATGAAAGTATTGATGTTCGGCTGGGAGTTCCCGCCTCACATCGCCGGTGGCCTCGGTACAGCTTGCGAAGGCATCGTCAAAGGTCTCGCCCACAACGGCGTGGAGACCCTGTTCGTGATGCCGTCCGCGTCGGGAGACGAGGACCAGAGCTGCGCCATCATCCTGAATGCGAGCGATGTCGCCGTACAGCACGTCAGCGACACGGTCGAGGAATTCCTGGACAAAGTGAAATTCATCAATGTGGATTCGAACATCGTCCCCTACGTCGATCCGGACGAGTATTTCGAAGCCATCGAAAAAATGAAGCGCGAGCAGACGCGTGAAACCACCGTCGGCTTCGGGCAGAAATTCAAGTTCTCCGGCAAGTACGGCGCCAACCTCCTCGAGGAGGTCTCGCGCTACGCCCAGGTGGGCGGCACCATCGCGATGCAGCACGCCGGGGAGTTCGACGTGATCCACGCCCACGACTGGCTGACCTACTTGGCGGGCATCGCCGCCAAGGAGCTGTCCGGCAAGCCGCTGGTCGTCCACGTGCACGCGACCTCGTTCGACCGCGGCACGGACGATATGGTGGACTCCCGCGTCTATTCCATCGAGAAGCGCGGCATGGAGGCGGCCGACCGCGTGGTCACCGTCAGCGACCTCACGCGCAACATCGTCATCAACAAATACGGCATCGATCCGGCCAAGGTCGTGACCGTGCACAACGCCGTGGACTTCAGCGGCCGGGAGAACGTCCAGGTCGACCGCGGCGTGCGGGACAAGGTGGTCACCTTCCTGGGCCGTATCACCTTCCAGAAAGGCCCCGAGTACTTCATCGAAGCGGCGGCCAAGGTCCTCAAGCGGACCAAGAACGTCCGCTTCGTGATGGCCGGCAGCGGCGACATGATGAACCGCGCGATCCGGCAGGTGGCGCGGCTCGGCATCTCCGACCGCTTCCACTTCACGGGCTTCCTGCGTGGCCAGGAAGTGCAGAAGATGTTCGCCCTGTCGGACGTCTACATCATGCCTTCCGTGTCCGAGCCTTTCGGCATCTCCCCGCTGGAGGCGATGCGCTCCAACGTCCCGTCCATCATCTCCCACCAGTCCGGCGCCGCCGAGGTGCTGAAGTATGCCCTCAAGGTGGACTTCTGGGATGTGGATGCGATGGCCGACGACATCTATGCCCTGCTGCAGTATCCGGCGCTGTCGGATTTTGCCAACCGCCAGGGATTCGACGAAGT
The DNA here is from genome assembly GCA_045117755.1 of Candidatus Cryptobacteroides sp. GTDB lineage: Bacteria > Bacteroidota > Bacteroidia > Bacteroidales > UBA932 > Cryptobacteroides. The sequence continues at coordinate 40,023 of JBGUOB010000038.1, read as the reverse complement.
GAATGCGCTGAAGTGGAACAACGCCACGCTGAAGCTCAAGAAAGTGTATGAATCAGTAGTCAACTCATAAACCTATGAAGAAGTCAATCTGCCTATATTTCCAGGTTCACCAGCCTACCCGTCTCCGCCTGTACCGTTTCTTCGATATCGGCAAGGACTCCCACTACTATGACGATTTCGCCAACCGCACGATCCTCAAGCGAATCGCACAGAAGTGCTATCTTCCGATGAACGGGCTCCTGCTCGAAGCCATCGCGAAGAACAAGGGTAAACTCAAACTGGCCTTCTCCATCACGGGCTCCGCGCTCGAGCAGTTCGACCGCTACGCGCCCGAGGTCATCGAGAGCTTCCGCGCCCTGGCCGAGACCGGCTGCGTGGAGTTCCTCTGCGAGACCTACAACCATTCGCTGGCTTCGCTCATCTCCACACCGGAGTTCGAGCACCAGGTGAACAAGCACAAGGCCGCCATCGAGCAGTATTTCGGCGTCACGCCGAAGGTCTTCCGCAACACCGAGTTGATCTACTCCGACAGCGTCGGCAAGATGGCGTACGACCTGGGCTTCAAGACGGTGCTGACCGAGGGCGCCCGCCACATCATGGGCTGGAAGAACCCCAACTATGTCTATACCAATGACTTCGAGCCGAATCAGAAGCTGCTGCTCCGCAACTACTCGATGAGCGACGACATCGCGTTCCGTTTCTCCAACCGAGGTTGGAGCGAGTGGCCGCTGACCGCGGAAAAGTATGTGGAGTGGCTCCGCGCCGCCGAGGGCGAGATCGTGAATCTCTTCATGGACTACGAGACCTTCGGCGAGCACCAGAGTGCCGAGACCGGCATCTTCGAATTCATGCGCGCCCTGACGGGCCTCATCGCCAAGGACAAGGACATGGAATTCGTGACGCCGAGCCGCGCCGCCGCCAAGCACAAGGCCGTCGGCGAGCTGTCGGTCCCGCAGCCCATCTCCTGGGCCGACGAGGAGCGCGACACCTCCGCCTGGCTGGGCAACGAGCTCCAGCAGGATGCCTTCAACAAGCTGTACGGCCTGGAGGAGAAACTCTCCATCCTGGACGATCCCGCCCTGTGGGGGGACTACGGCCACCTGCAGGAGAGCGACCACCTTTACTACATGTGTACGAAGTTCTTCTCCGACGGAGAAGTCCACAAACATTTCAACCCGTATGATACGCCTTACGAGGCCTTTATCAACTATATGAATGTGCTCAGCGATTTCATTATCCGCGTGAACAACGCCATCGCTGAGAAATAAAAGTAGTAGTGTATGATGAACAATTATGAAATTGCCGCCCCCGTGTGGAAGAGTGTGATGGTGACGCGGCATCTCCCGGAGGAGCTCTCGGGTCTGGAGACCCTGTGCAAGAACCTCTGGTGGTGCTGGAACGACAACGCCAAGGCACTGTTCCGCACCGTGGATTACGACCTGTGGCACAGATCCGGCCACAACCCGATGGTCATCCTCGACAAGGTCAGCCTGAAGCGCTACAAGGAACTGGCCAAGGACAAGGCGTTCCTGGGCCAGCTCGACGAGGTCATGGCCGAGTTCAACGCCTACATGGCCGAGAAGGAGAAGCGCACCGAGCCTTCGGTGGGCTACTTCTGCATGGAGTATGGCCTGGACACTTCCCTGATGATTTATTCCGGCGGCCTGGGCATCCTGGCCGGCGACTACCTCAAGGAGACTTCCGACATGAACATCAACCTGGTGGCGGTCGGCCTCCTGTACCGTTTCGGCTACTTCACCCAGCGGCTCACCCCGCAGGGCAACCAGGTGGCCGAGTACAAGCCGCAGGACTTCATGAAGATCCCGGCGGAGCCGGTCCTGGACGAGAACGGCGCCTGGAAGACCATCCAGATGCAGATGCCGGGCCGTGTGCTCCACGCCCGCATCTGGAAGGTGGCGGTCGGCCGTACCGACCTCTACCTGCTGGACACCGACTATGAAGCCAACATCCCCGAGGACCGCGAGGTCACGCACCAGCTCTATGGTGGCAACTGGGAGAATCGTCTGAAGCAGGAACTCCTGCTGGGCATCGGCGGCGTCCGTGCCCTGCGCGTCCTGGGCCTTCGCCCCTCCATTCTCCACTACAACGAAGGCCACGCCGCCTTCGCCGGCCTGGAATTCCTGCGTGAGTGCATCCAGGAGAAGCACCTTTCCTTCTCCGAGGGCCTCGAGCTTGTCCGCGCCGCCAGCCTCTACACGACGCACACCCCGGTCCCGGCCGGCCACGACGCGTTCACCGAGGACATGATCGGCCGCTACATCGGCCACTATCCCGCCCGCCTGGGCGTGGACTGGCGCACGATGATGGGCCTCGGCAAGATCGACCCGGACAACGCGGACGAGAAGTTCTCAATGAGCACCCTCGCCGCCAACCTGTCGCAGAACGTCAACGGCGTGTCCATGCTGCACGGCAAGGTCAGCCAGGACATCTTCGCAAACATGTATCCGGGCTACCTCCCGGAGGAACTCTATATCAGCTACGTCACCAACGGCGTCCACTATCCGACCTGGGCTTCCAAGTACTGGAAAGAGCTGCACGCCAAGGTGTTCGGTCCGGAATTCCAGACGCACCACTACGACAAGAAGTGCTTCGAGGGCATCTATTCCGTGCCTGACGCCGAGATCTGGAACGTCCGCAAGACCCTCAAGAAGGAGCTGATCCGCGCCATCCGCGAGCGCCTGTCCGATCCGGCCCTCAGCGCGCACTACACGCCGCGCCAGGTGGTCACGATCAAGGAGCGCCTGCGCGAGGACGTGCTGACCATCGGCTTCGCCCGCCGCTTTGCGACCTACAAGCGCGCCACGCTGCTGTTCAGCGACCTCGACCGGCTCGACGCCATTGTCAACGACCCCAAGCGCCCGGTGCAGTTCATCTTCGCCGGCAAGGCGCATCCGGCCGACGGCATGGGCCAGGACCTCATCAAGCAGATTGTCGAGATCTCGAAGGAGGAGCGTTTCCTCGGCCGCATCATCTTCGTGCCGGGCTACGACATCACGCTCGCCAAGCGCCTCGTCCAGGGCGTGGACGTGTGGCTGAACAACCCGACCCGTCCGCTCGAGGCTTCCGGTACGTCCGGCGAGAAGGCCGCCATGAACGGCGTCATGCACTTCTCCGTGCTCGACGGCTGGTGGGTGGAAGGCTACCGCGAGGGCGCCGGCTGGGCGCTGCCGCAGGCGAGCACCTACGACGACAACAACTACCAGAATGACCTGGATGCCGCCACGATCTACGCCATCCTCGAGAACGAGATCGCCGCATCCTACTACGACGTGGACAAGAACCTCGGCCTGTCGCCCGTCTGGGTCGGCTATATCAAGAACACCATCGCCCAGGTGGCCTGCAACTTCACGACCAACCGCATGCTGAACGACTACTGCAAGCAGTACTACGAGCCGCAGTACGAGCGCCTGCAGCAGCTCTCGGCGGACGACGCGAAGGTGGCCTGCGAGATCGCGGCCTGGAAGCAGAACGTGCTCGCGGAGTGGGACAACATCCGCATCGTGTCCTGCTCGCAGCCGGATCCTTCCTACGTCCTGTCGCAGAACGACATGCTCAAGAGCCGGGTGGTCCTCGACCTGGGCCGTCTCCGTCCGGAGGACGTCGGCGTGGAGATTCTCTTCACCACGCAGGACGCCAAGGGCGAGATGCACGTCCAGGAGGTCGATGAGCTCCAGATGACGAGCTTCGAGAACGGCGTCGCCACGTACGAGGCCGCGTTGCTGCCGGAGCACACCGGTATGTACCAGGTGGCCAAGCGCATCTTCCCGAAGAATCCGCTCCTGCCGCACCGTCAGGACTTCCCGCTGGTGAAATGGCTGTAGTCGCCACCGGCTTTTTCGACGGGGTCCATCTGGGACACCGTCAGGTGATACAGACGCTCGTCTCCTCTGCCCGGCAACGGGGGGAGGAGGCGATTGTCGTTACCTTCGCACAACATCCCCGCGCGGTCCTGCAGCAGGATGCCCGGACGCTCCGCCTGCTGAATTCTCCTGCGGAGAAGGCGGCGCTGCTCCGTGCCCTCGGCGTCGACCGTGTCGAGACGCTGACCTTCGACCGCGCCTTCGCGCAGATGCCGGCCGAGGAGTACCTCCGCACCGTCCTGCGCGACCGCCTCGGCGCCACCCTCCTCGTCCTCGGCTACGACAACCGCCTCGGCTCCGACTGCCTCACTCCCGACCTCATCCAGCCCCTGGCTGAATCCCTGGGTTTGCAGGTCCTAATTGTTCCTCCAACCTCCGCCACGTCGCTCCCCGGCAGCCAGCCTCTGGAGATGTCCGCCTTTACGAACCGCCCCGAAGGGAAAAATCCCCCTAGTAGGGGGTGCAGGGGGTTAGAACGCACGCCAGCTTGCTGGTTACGGTCTGGAGAGGCTGCTGCCGAGTCCGCTCCGTCTGCGGAGGTCGTGAGTTCGACAAAGATCAGGCGGGCTTTGGAAGAGGGGAGAGTGGAGGATGCAGAGAGGATGTTGGGATATGCTTATAGTCTGCGGGGTGTGGTGGTAGGCGGCAAGCAGCTGGGCCGGACCCTGGGGTTTCCGACAGCGAACCTGCGCCTGTATGACCCGATGAAACTGGTCCCGGCGCGCGGCGTGTACCTGACGGAAGTCGAAGTGCTGGGCGGCCACTACTGGGGCATGACCAACATCGGCGACATCATCGAAACCAACATCTTCGACTTCGACGAAGACATCTACGGCCTCGACCTCTCCATCCGCTTCCGCCGCTGGCTCCGCGCCATGCAGAGCTTCGACTCCCTCGACGCCCTGGCCGCGCAACTCGCCGCCGACCGCGACGCCTGCCGGAAACTTGTCCCTTGACGCATCAGATTTGTGTCGGACTGTATCAAAAATCATTCAATCTGAATGAATGTGGTGGCCCCGGGCCCACCACATTCGTTTTTTTGCTATCTTCACGCCAATTTTGGCTTGAGCGGTAGTTAGTGTTGGTTTTAATAAACTCCATAAAACGCTTCGCGCTGATCGCTGCCCTGCTCTCCCTGACCCTGGGGAGTGGGGGGAATATTTATGCTCAGGATTCCAGAACGGATGTCCTGCGGCTGAACGTCTTCTTCCAGCGCGGCCGCACCGAGGTCGACCCCGCATTCCGGGACAACGGCACCCATCTCCGGAACTTCCGCGAAGCGCTCGAAACGAGCCTGCGGGAAGGCTGCACCGTGGATGCGGTCCTGCTGCGCGGCTCCGCATCGCCGGAAGGCGCCACGATGGACAACCGCGCCCTCGCCGAATCCCGCGCCCATGCGCTCGACAGCTGGTTCGCCGACACCCTCGGCCTCATGGGCCGGACCCTCTACCATCGCGAGGCGGTCGGCGAAGACTGGGAAGGCCTGGCGCGCATCGTCAAGAGCCTCGACGCAGAAGAATACCCCTGGCGCGACACTGCGCTCGACATCATCGAACATACCCCGGAATGGGTGACGGAAGGCGGCGTGGTCGTGGATTCCCGCAAGAACCGTCTCCGCCTCCTGGAGGGCGGCAGGGTCTGGCGCTGGCTGGACGCCAACGTCTTCCCGGAACTGCGCTCCGTGGGCATGTCGGTGGAATGCATCGTCTCGCGCCCGCTGCCGCCTCGCACGGACACCGTCTACGTCACGAACACCGTGCGTGACACGGTCTATATCGACATTACTCCGGCTCCGACCTTCTCCGCCCCGGAGCGGCGGGGTCCGGACTACTCCGGCAAACGCATGCTCTTCGCCCTGCGCACCAACGTGCTGTCCGTCCCGCTGGGGAACCTGGGCCTCGAAATCCCGCTGGGAGAACGCTGGAGCATCGGCGCTGACATCTACTACCCGTGGATCTGGCGCTCCGGCCACGCCGAAGGCGTCGACAAGACCGGCAGTTGCTTCGAACTGATGGCTGCGGATGTCGAGCTGCGCTACTGGTTCCCGCGCAAGGACAAACAGCCTGCGCAGCGGCTGCTGGGCCACTCGCTCGGACTCTACGCCGCCGCAGGCCAGTACGACTTCGAGCAAGACTGGTCCGGCCACCAGGGCGAATTCTACAACGTCGGTCTCGACTATCTCTGGGCGGTTCCGCTCTTCCGCGGGCGCATGCACTTGGAGCTGGAGCTGGGCATCGGCTACATCTGGTCGACTTCGCGGCCGTACGACTGCCTCAGCCCCGGCGACAAGATCTACCACCGCAAGGGCGTGACGCAGCAGATCACCTGGTTCGGTCCCACGCGCACCCAGATCTCCCTGGTCGTCCCGATCTACAGCAAAGGAGGTAAGCGATGAAACGGATCCTCCTGCTCCTGTTGATTCTGGCGCTGGCCGCCTGCCACCGCATCCCGATGTACGAAGCCTCGTCGGGCGTCTTCCTGCGCCTGGACCTGCAGACCGAACTCGATGCGGAATTCAGTGAGAAAATAGACTTTGCAGCCCATCCCGAGCTGCTCGCCAAACTGACCGGGAAGGCGCCCGAGATGGTGCGCGCCTGCTTCTACGACGCTGTGAGCCACGAACTCGTGGCGGAGGATTACCTCCCGCCCGAGGGTGGCTTCATCCATATCCCGACGGGCGTGTACGACGTCCTCGTCTATTCCCTTGGCACGGAAGCCACACAGGTGGACGGCACCAGGACCCGGGCCGGCGCCTATGCCTTCACGAGCGCCACGGGCGCACGGGTGAAGGTCCAGACCAAGGCTGACAGCGGCGAAGGCGCCGTGGCGGAACAGGCCGTCATCTGGGAACCGGACCCGCTCTATGCGGGCCGCATCGCCGGCGCAGTGATTCCGGTGTACCCGGAAGGGGAGGAGGAGTCCGTCGTCCTGGAGTCGGTGCTCAAGCGCAGCGTCGAAAGCTGGTCGCTGGAGATCCGTGAGGTCGAAGGCGCGGAGCGCATTGCCGGCGCGGAAGCCTATGTGATCGGCCAGGCCGCGGGACGCTACCTTTGGGACGGCCGCTCGACCAACCATCCGGCTTCGCTGGTCTGCCCGCTTGTCGTCAACGCGGCGAAGGGCGAGCTCTGGACGGTGTTCAACACCTTCGGCAAGTTCCCGGAAGCGGAGAGCGACGTGGTGGTGGACTTGCTGGTCACGACGACCGGCGGTGCCCGCTGCAGCTACATCTTCGACGTGACGGACCAGTGGGTGAATCCGGACAATACGGCGCACCGCATCGTGATCGACGTGCTGGTGGAAATCCCGGACGACAACTACTCGGGCGGCGGCTTCGATCCGCTCGTGGAAGAGTGGGACGGCGAAGAAATAGACATTATCGTTGGTTAGGAAACAAACAATAAAACAATAAATTACCTTATGAAAAAGATTCTGATTATCCTGCTCGCCGGCGCGGCACTCTGCCTTGCCTCCTGCTCCAAGACGGAGACCAACTACGCAGATGACGCGCGCGTCGAAATCGGCTTCAAGGCCGTCAACAGCCAGGCCACCAAGGCGGACCCGGAATTGTCCGGTGCCTCCCTGGGCACGAACAATGACTATGTCATCTATGCGGCCGCTTCCGCCGACGGCTCTCCCAAGTACTTCGATCCCGCGGCCACGAGCTACGGCGGCCAGCTGTTCGCCTACTTCACGGATGGCGCCAAGTGGTTCCCGGCTTCCGGCACCGGCTCCTATACCAAGCAGCATATCTACTGGCCTTTCGGCGGCGTGAAGGTGGACTTCCTGGCCTGCGCGCTGACGCCGGCCGCCAAGGACGCCCTCGCCCCGACCTTCCATTCCGACACCCACGCCCGTGAGTTCACGATCGGTGATTGGGATACCTTCGCCAATCAGTTCGACGTGATGTACGCCGTGGCCAATGGCTGCGTGCCGGGTACCGACGGCAATGTCGCCCTGGAATTCAAGCACGCCCAGGCCCTCCTCGCCTTCACGGCCAAGAAGAGCACCACCACGACGGTGGATCTGACGATCAACAAGATCACGATCAAGGACCTGGAGTACAAGGGTTCGCTGAAGGTCGACAACTACCGCGCCAACCTCAAGGCCGGCTGGACCATCTCCGCCCACGGCGACAAGGACCTCAGCGCTGCCGAGGGCATCGCCGACTTCCCCTATACGCTGAACAGCACGGCTACCCAGCTCACCACGAACCTGCTGATCCCGGAGCAGTCCGCCAAGCAGATCGTGATCAACTACTCGATGGGCGGCAAGACCTTCGACTACGAGCTCAACATCCCGCGTACTCCCTGGGAGATGGGCAAGAAATACACCTTCAACCTCGAATTCTCCGCTGCGGAGATTACCTTCACTACCTCGGTGGATAACTGGACGGAGGTGGTTGATAACGAACAGATCGGCTAGATTCTATGAAAACTAATATCGTCATTCCGGGCTTGACCCGGAATCTCCTGCTCCTGGGACTCCTCACCCTCTGCGCCTGCGGCCAGACGCTCACGCGCGAAGAGCCGCGCGAGCTCTCGCTCCGCGCCGTGGCCGCTGCCGCTACCAAGGCAAATCCTGAACTGACGGGCACTGCGCTGCCCACAGATGGTACTTACGTGATCCGCACCTCCATCTCGGCGGAGGGAAAGACATACGCCTCGGGTCAGTTGTTCGCGTATGAAAGTGCCGACACCAAATGGCACGCCTCGCCCGACCCGATCTATTGGCCGATGAGCGGCACCTCGGTCGATTTCCTTGCCCTGGCGCTCAAACCGGCAGAATATACGGCCCTCGCGCCTGTTTGGAACTCGACCAACGCCGCAGCCGATGTGACTATGACCGACTGGGATGTTTATGCCAACCAGTACGATGTCCTGTATGCGACGGCCAACAATCAGTCCGTCTCCAACTCCAGCACGGTCCAGCTCAACTTCCAGCACGCCCTGGCGCTCATCTGCTTCGAGGCGAAGAGCGGAAGTACCACCGGGATTTACACAATCAAAGGAATGTCCATCAAGGACCTGGACTACTCCGGCACGCTCATGATTGACAACACGAAGACCGAGGTCGCGACTACCTGGAGCAGCCTTTCTCATGACAACAAGGCTCTGAACATGACTGCGTCGACAATTGCTGTCCCTGGCAGCAGCGACACCGAACTCACCGACCACCTGCTGGTCATCCCGCAGGCTTCGCGCACCGTCACGCTGACTTACCGTGTAACGGGTATGGATGCGGGTGCTCCGGACCTGACGCTGACCCTGCCCCTTCCGCGCGTGAACTGGAAGGCGGGCCACAAGTACACCTACAACCTGACCTTCTCCGCAACCGAGATCACCGCCACGGTGACGGTCGCCGACTGGGACGGCACGGCCGTTGAAACCATCACGGTCAGTTAATCCTGCATGCGCCGGGGGTCGTCATACAGCTATTCCGTCATTCGCCGGCCTGACCGGCGAATCTCCGCCCTTGTGCTCCTGCTGTGCTCCTGCACCCAGCTGCCGGCCCCGGGTCCCGTCCCCTCCGACGCACCCATCGCGTTCGCGGTGGACCCCGGGACGACCAAGGGTGCGGCTCCGATCACCACGCTCGCGGTGCTCGCTCAGCAGGACTTCAGCGTGAGTGCCTGGTACAACCCGGAAGGAGAGACCTTCGACGTCCCGGGCGGCACGGCCGTTAAGTATTTCGAAAACCACCGCTTCGGCTACGTCTCCTCCGCGCTGGAAAGCGAAACCACCTTCCCCAACGCCTGGCAGGGCGTTGCGCTGCATGGCACCACCGGTGCTGTGAACCCGAACCCGGTCTACTGGCCGCTGGATGGCACCCTGACCTACTTTTGCTATGCGCCTTTCCGGGCAGATGCGGTGGCTGATCCCGCCCCCAGCCCGGACACGCGCGAGGTGGTCCTGATGGATCCCGTCACGGACGACGCCGTCCGCTCCCGCCTGCCGGGCTACTTGATCGGCTCTCCGGTCATCCGCTATACGCCTGCAGCGTCCGTGCGGAACCAGGTCGACTTCCTCGCTGCACGGCCCATCCTGGATGCCAGCCGTCTTGACGACGGCGGTCGCTTTGGCCTGGATCTCGCCCATCGGCTGACGCAGGTCAAGTTCGCTTTTAACTACGACGGTTACCTGCCTGATCCGGAATTCGTCTGCGTGACCAGCATCGAGGCCCGGAATGTTGTGAGTTCGGCCTATCTCTATTTCGCGGAGCCGACGCCTTACGTCATGGCTTGCCGTTGGAGCACGGAGAGTTCGTTGAATGATCCCTTCACAACGGGCACGCCGCTTCCGACGGCGTCTTACCGCATTACCGACGAAGAGGTCGGCGGTGTGCGGGAATTGATTTCGAGCAACGTGATGTCGTCCCGCATTCCGGAGCGGAATGGTGCCAACGACAACCATCTGTCTGTCTGCACGGATGAAGGAATTCTCTACCTGATTCCGCAGGAACTGTCCAATGATGCAGAGCTGGAAGTCGGCTATGTCATCGCTGAGCAACACGGTGTCCCGAAGGTGACGGATGTGCTCACGGTAAAGCTGCGCACCCCTTCGCTGACTGCCTGGCCGGCGGGCAAGCAGGTACGCTACCTGCTGACGCTGAACATCCCGAACCACCAGGTCAGTGGCATCACGGCCCAGCTCTCCGACTGGGAAGACGCCGGCAATACCCACACGGCCGAACCCCTTCTTCCTCATACAAACCCCTAATGCGCCATGAGGAACGGTCGGTCATGTAGAATCGTCATTCCGGGCTTGACCCGGAATCTCCTGTTCCTGGGAATCCTTTCCCTAACAGCCTGCACCAAGGAGCCGTCATCCGCCGGCTCGACCGGTGGATCGCAGGTCGTGGACATCCGTGCCTCCATCCAGGGTGAGTCCGCTCCGACCAAAGCCACGTGGGTGAACTTCGGTAACACAGCCACCTACGGCATTTTCACCTGCATCCACGAAGACACGAGTTCCCCGACCGAGTTCGCCACGTTTAAACCCAGTCTTTGGAACGCACAGGCGCAGATGAGCGGTGGCTGGAAATACAAAAATGTAGCCTCTTACACCGACGGGACACTCTATAGCGAGGGCTCGTCCAGTTTTATCCTGATGGGGCGCAATGACGGGAAGCTGGCCGATTTCTACGCCTATGCGCCCTGGTCCCAGACGGCCTTTCTGACCGGCCCCCGGAATATTCCCTTCAACCGCAGCACCGACTTGATGTATGCTACGGAGAATACGACGAATGCAAACCGCGGCAAGGACCCTGCGAGCTTGAGCGCGCTCACTGCAGATTTCCATTTTCAACGGGTCATGGCATGCCTGCGTTTCGAGTTTACCCTCGATACGCCCGACAATACGACGATGAGCGTTTCGCTCAACTCCATTCAGGACAACGATCCTGCCGGCGGGACGGCCGTCCTTTATTCGGGCGGTGTTTTTGACGCCATCACCGGAGCCTTCGTTTCGAAGACGGAGACGGACAGACTGACCGGTCTGGGAAGTTGTCAGGTCAGCGGTGGTGGCGGCGCGATTCAGTTTACGTTGGTGCCGACAGAAGTGTCGGTCGATGATGAACTGACCTTTACCTTTTATTCCAGTACCCACATGCTGCCGCCCTTTGTCCTAAAGGCCAGCCAGGTGCTGCACAGCGACGGTATCACGCACGGCTTCCAGGCCGGCTACAAATATACCTTCCACTTCACGCTGGACAACTACGTCCGCCTGGACGGATTCAACATCCAGACGTGGGGAGATCCTGAGGACTTGAGTTACCACGGTGTTATCTAAAGTGTGCCCTATGAGAAGATTCGCGTTGGTATATCTGTTCCTCTCGCTCGCGGTCGTACTGCCTTCCTGTACCCGTGAGCCGCAACCCGGGAAAGGGGAGGATGCGCCGGTACTGCTCGCTGCGGGCACCAAGGCGCTGCCGGCAGGCATCGAAACCTTCCGCGCGCTGATGTTCTCTACGAACAGTCGCCAGTACACTGGGCGGAGCGGCAGTTACTGCACGCTGACTTTCTCTCACACAGATGATTATACCGATCCGCTCAACCCCGTGACCTACCGGTGGCTGCAGCCCTGCCGGGTGAGCGAAGCCGGCGCACCGCTGGATATCAACGGCGACCCGGTGTCTTCGCTGGCGGATGCAGATCACGGCAGTTCGTACGGCCTGCGCTGGAACGGGACCTCCAACGGATCCGGTAACGGTTCGATGGTGGCGGTTGCGCCTGCCGTAGATTTTGTCATGAACGATGCCGTTCCGGGTCCTCCGGACCGTCTGGTCTGGCAGAACCTGGGACACGCGGTCTGGCTGAACTGGACCCTGGGGACGGAGATCTATATCAGCGATCCCGTAGCGGCAGGGTTTTCCGGAATCTGGTTCGATGGGCAGTACAGTTATTCCTCTTCTACATCGGAGCTTTCCACTACGCTGGTGGACCACCGCGCCAAGGTCACCATCAAGATCCAGTGCTCCACGGACCTGATCCCGCAGACGCATCTCTACGATGTTCGCGTCACGGACCGTATCGTCACGGACCGTTTCTATCTGCTCGAGAGCGGGGACAACGTGCGGGGCTTTTCTCGTCCGACCGATCCGGAAGACGCCAGCATCATTCAGTATTTTATCATTGACAGCGACCCGGCGCACGCCCTGCCGCTGATGAACGGCGCCGGACTTCCTGACTGGACAGACCCCGCCAATAAAAATGTATTGTTGGAGAAAGATGTGACCGACTGGACTTCCAGCGATCCGTTCTACCTCCAGGCTCGGGATTATTCAGCAGTTCTGATGACGGGCAAGCGCCCGGTTATCGAGGTGCGCCTGGGCACGGACCCGACGAACCCGGTCCGGGTACGGGTCCCGCTGGCGCAGGAACTGCTGCCGATGCATCATTATGTTTATACCCTGGATGTGACCAATGCCTATGTGTCCATATACCGGTCCGTTATCGGTTGGGATGAGGTGATGACGGGGAGTAACGAGGATGGTGGCAAGACCATTCCCGAGACGCCGGCGTACCTGGGTAAGGTCGCGGTCGGCGGCCCGAATGCCGGTGACGATGCCTGGGAACCGGGCGGTGGTGACATCGCCGATAAACCTGTTTAGCCTATGATGAAAGAGATGAAATACTTGACATGGCTCTTTTGTCTAGCGGTGTCCTGCACACCGCTGACAGTGATTCCTGATGAGCTCGGAGAGGACGGAAGGGAAATGGTTCCCGTCACCCTCAACTTGTCCGTGGCTCCCGAGGAGGTTCTCGGTCAGGTCGGGAAGGATGCGAGGACCAAGGCCGACTACGACCCGGATCTCGGGGGGTACTCTTCTTCCGCCGCGATCAAGACCATCACCGTTCTGCAGTTCGAGAAGGACGAAGTCGGCGACGGCTACACCCGTGTCGGAAACCAGGTCTGTTACGATTGGGCCGCGGTGGATGCCGGGACCGAGAATATCGCATTGGTGACTTCTTCCCGGGATAACATCATCTTCGTGATTGCGAACGCGACGGATCCGGGCTCGGAGACCATCCCGCTTTCCGGACACACCACGCTGGACGACTTTCTCGCGAACCAGAACGGGAACCTGCTTTCCTCGCTGGACGACACGGCGGGATCGGGTATCTGGTTCTGCCCGGCCGGCGAGACCGACAAATACCTGCGCATGAGCGCCTCGATCAAGGTCGCGAGTGTGACACTGGGTACAACAATCGGCACGCCGGCGAATCCGCTGTACCTGAAGCGCAACTGCGCAAAGTTGGTGATCAAGGTCAAGAATACTTCCGCCTCTGCGGCCGTGCCGGTGAGCATCGACGCTGTCCAGCTGCGTGACATCAACCGCCTGAACCACTATGTCGCGAACATCCCGGCGGCTTTGTCGCCCATCCGGTTTATCGATAACTTCTCTCCCCAGAATCCCTGCCGGATCGACGACGCGGAACTGGCCTTCCCGGCGGAGAATAATCCCGGTGGCGCCAGCGCCGGGACAGTGCAGGAATATGTCTTCTATGTTCCTGCCAATTTGCGCGGAACGATCACGAATACGGCCCAAAGTGATAAGAATCGCCACGCGCCGCAGGGTGCCACGCGTTTCTGTATCTATGCCAGTTACGGCTCGCCGGCGAAGAGCATTACTTATACGTATTATCTGGGCGCCAATCTGCTCACGGACTTCAACCTGGAGCCCAACAAGAAGTACGAGTACACCATTGAACTGAACGGCAAGGGGAATCCGCTCACGGATACCCGCATCGAAGATGTCGACGAAGTGAAGTTCAGCGTGGATGCCAACTGCTACATGCTCAAGCCGCCGACCCGGGCCGGATCAACGACCACCTTCTCCATTCCGGTGCGCCGGGCGGCAGTGTTCTGGAACCAGCCGGGGACGAATATGGGCGTGTACGGTGCCGCCACGACGGACAGCTACCTGCTGGAGGAGTCCACGACCTGGCGGGCCTGGTTCGTGTGGAACGAGGTCAAGGATGCCAACGGCGACCCGGTCGCAGACAGCGAACTCCTGCCCGGATCATCGTATAACAGCGATATGGGCAAATACGTTGTCGACGGACGGGGATTCAATCCGGCCAATGGCAGCGCGAATCCCTTCATCAAGGTAAAGGTGACGGCTGGCATGAAGGGCAGTGCCCTGGTAGCCATCAAGAAGACGTCGGGAAGCACGATGGACGATGTCCTGTGGAGCTGGCATCTCTGGGTGACGGACTATGACCCGTATGCGGACTGGACAAAAGAGGACGGCACCTATATCTACGCCGTTCCCGGCGGGGAAATCCATCGTTATGCGGACAAGGCTGGAACGAATCTCTGGGGTACAGGCGACTATGCGACAGCTTTCATCATGGACCGCAACATTGGCGCGACCGTTGCCGTCCCGTCAAGCTCCAGTGTCGAATCCGCCATCGGTTTCTTTTTTCAGTGCGGTCGAAAGGATCCGCTCAGAATAGGGGGCTCCAGCATCGCGTCAGACGCAACCGGCCAACCGGGTGAAGGAAATATACTGCAGAATATACGCTACTCCGTCCATCATCCCGATACATTCATCAACGGTCCTAACGAATGGACGGCTTTTGAGACCAGCGGTGCTGTTCTGTTTGAAGAGATCACCAATAAAACCTGGCACGATCCCAAGTTCCTCCTTCATGGGGGCGATTATTGTGAGGTGAAGAAATCCATCTACGATCCTTGTCCCTATGGCTGGCAGGTCCCGAAGGATAATACCTGGTCGGAATTCTCAAATGCCACGACGGAGACGACAACAAGTCCTTCCCCGGCTGGAAAGTACTATTATCCGGAAGGTTATGACCCGCTCGCGCCGAAGGGTCGCGTGTTCTATCCATATAGAGTCAGCCCGTTCAGTATGGGTGGTTCTTATGGAAATCTGGATGGCATTTATTGTTGGGGGTTAACTACCTCGGGGGCTGCCAGTAGGTATGGTGGTTACAAAAAGGCCGCATGGCCTGTCCGCTGCATCCGCACCTCCTACACCACCCCGTACTAACCCAGACATGACTTTACCTCGCGCATATATCCTGATGCTGCTGCTTGCAGCCGCCGCCTGTACGAAAGTGCCGGAGGGCGGGGGCGTGCCCGGGGCCGTGCCGTCCGACGAGCCGATCGCATTCGCCGTAGGCGGGGGCACGAAGGGGCAGGCGCCCATCACTTCGCTCGCGGCGCTCGCGCAGCAGGACTTCAGCGTCAGCGCGTGGTATTGCCCGCCGGGCGAGAAATTCCGGGACGCCGCCCATCGCACCCCTTATTTCGGGAACCACCGCTTCGGCTACGTGACGGACGACCTGGCGGGGGAGACGACCTTCCCCAACGCCTGGCGGGGTGTCGCCGCGCATGGCACCAGCGGCGCCGTGAGCGCGAATCCTGTCTATTGGCCGCTTGACGGCACGCTGTCCTTCTTCTGCTACGCCCCGTACCAGGACGGCAGCACGGGCATCGTGCTGGAGCCTGCCGTCACGGACGCCGGCATCGCCGCGCGGCTGCCGGACTACCTCCCCGGCTCGCCGCTCATCCGCGTCACCCCGGCTGCCTCGGCCGCCGGCCAGGTCGACTTCCTCTGCGCCCCGCCCGCCCTCGACCGCACCAGCTCCGGCGGCTCCCTCCCGCTGGACTTCAGCCGGCACCGGATGACGCGGGTGGAATTCTGGTTCGCCTACAAGGGCCCGCTGCAGTCGGATCCAAGCCAAACGCAAACTTTCGAACAGGCGCGCGTCTCCAGCATAGAGATCCAGAATGTAGTGGGCTCCAAATACATGTATTTCACCGAGACGACGCCCTATCTTACCGGCAATACCTGGAGCGATACTGTGTCGCCTGCCGACCCTGCAAACAGCACTGCAGAACTACCCAAGACTACCTATCTGTTGAAAAGCACTGAGGGCGGCGAGCTGAAAACCGGCCTGGATGCCAGTCTGGAAGACATCGAGAACGGCGGTGCCTATCGCTTCATCAACGATACGCCTGCCGGCCATCTCTACCTCCTGCCGCAGACCCTGCCTGCAGGCGCACGGCTGGTCATCAACTACACCATCCTGAACCTGTATGCCGGCACGCGCGTGTCGGAGGTCGTGACCTGGAATCTCGACGCCGGCACCGTGACCGCGTGGCCGGAGGGGAAGGTGGTGCGCTATCTGATCACGCTGGACCTTCCGGCCCGGGGCAGCGTGGGAGTCAAGACGCTGGTGATTCCTTGGGAGGACTCCGGAAATGTACACAACGAACAGGAATTGCTTTATTGATGATAAAATACCGTCATATCCTTCCCCTGATGGCCGCGCTGCTCGCGGCCGCGCCGGCCTGCACCAAGCAGGAGCCGCTGGAGGCGTCAGGCGCCGTCGTGGATATCCGGGTGGCCGTCGACGGTGCGCCCGCGGCGACCAAGGGCATCATCACAGGGACGTACCTTACAAACTGGAACGGCCAGGAGAGTGACCCCACGGGAACTTTCGGGATCTTCTCCTGCGTGCACGAGGATGTGCCGACCGAATATGTCGCCCACAAAGCTTCGACCTACAATGCCCGGGGCTACAGGGCCGGCTCCACCCTTCGCTACAACTACGTCGCCTCGTCGGGCAGCGGGGCGTTGATGGGAGAGTACTCCAGCAGCTTTATCCTGACCCAGCGGAAAGACAACAAGACTGCCGACCTGTATGCCTATGCGCCCTGGACGCAGGATGCCTGGGCGAGCGGCCCGACGGCCATCCCGTTCGAGACGGCGAAGCAATGGGACTGGATGTATGCCGTGGAGAACGACCGGCCGTACCTCACGCCCATCGACGCGCAGGACCGGGAGAACAGCGACCTGGATCCCGCCGGGTCGGACCTGAAAGCCGCGTTCTATTTCCGGCACGCGATGGCGCGGCTGCGTTTCCAATTCCGCCTGCTCAACACCCCAACCGAATATCAGGTCCGGCTGGTGTCCGTGACGCGCTCATCCGGGGCGCCGCTATACAGCGCCGGCACCTTCAACGCCATCACGGGCACGTTCGAGAACCTCGTAGAGACGGACGTTCTTTCTCTCGGCCTGTCCGAACGGGTCCGCTCGAGCAGCCCGACCGAAATCAACCTCCTGCTGGTTCCTGGGGAGATCGGGCCCACCGATGAACTGATCTTCACGTTCTCGGCGAACGGCCAGACGCTGCAGCCCTTCATCTTGACCCGCGACCGTGTCACGCACGGCGACAACGTTACCTACGGCCTGAAGGCCGGCTATACGTATGTCTACCATTTCACGCTGGATAATTATGTCTTCTTTGACGGATTCTCGGTTGATACGGATTGGTCCACGCCGGCGAATCCGGACGACGACCTGAACCCCGTACACATTTAACGCCTCATGAGACCGACTTTCGCGCATACGCTTCTCGCTGCCGCCCTGGTGCTCCTGCTGCCGGGCCTGGCCGCCTGTACCCGGGAGCCGCAGCCGGAGGCGGGCGATGCGCCGGTGCTGCTGAGCCTGGACACCAAGGCCGTGAATCCCGGCTACAAGGGGACCTTCCGCGTGGCGCTGTTCGATGCCAATAACGAATTCACGGGCAGGACGGGTGCCTATTGCACGACCACACAGTCCCATACGGACGCCAACACCGGTACGACCCGCACCTGGCTCGATCCCTGCCGGGTGAATGCCGACGGCCAACCGTTGGACGGCGTGGGCAACGTCGTGTCCCTGGACAACCTGGCCGGTGCCGAACATGACGGCGAACATGGCCTGCGCTGGAGTGGCCTCCATTCGGACACGCGGGTGGAGAATGTCTCGCTGGCCGTCGTGTCGCCGGCCGTGACCATCCATGCGGAACCGGCCGCTCCGGATGCGCCGGTGCATGCCTACGTCACCTGGACGCCGGACGTGCGCCTCTATATCAGCGACCCGCAGGCGGGGACCTTCACCGGTACCTGGCTGGACGGGGAATATGTTTACACCTCCGCTGCGAAGGTCCCGGCCTTGCAGGAGCGCTGCGCTTCGGTCACTGTCCACATCGAGTGCGGCGAACTTGCCGAAGGCGACATCCAGTCCGTCACCCTGACGAACAAGATCACCGCGGCCCGCTACTACCTGATGGCGAAGACCCCGTACGCGAAAGGCTTCTCCTATGCCGACGGGCACTTCACGACGGCGCCGTCCGTGCTGTACGACTGCGGCGCGGGCGACCCGGATCATTTGGTGCGGGCGAACAGTGATTACCGGGAATACGAAAAGGTCTATCTCCCGGCCGCCGACTTCTCTGACAACGCGCTGGAGCCCATCCGCCCGGAGTTCATCATCCTGCTGGGCAGTGACAAGACCAAACCCTTCAAGGCCCGCGTCGTGCTGAACCAGGACCTGGACGCGATGACGCACTATACCCTCAAATTGCTGATCTCCAAGGCGATCGTGTACGCTACGCTGACGGCGAGCGCCACCTGGGATGCCGGCGGGACACTGACCGTCCTGGACGAAAACGGTCTCAATGCGGGGACCTTCCCCGTGGAGACGGTGTGGAACGACGGCGGCTCGCACGACGCCGAAGATGTTGATTAAAGAGAAATGATCCCGATGAAATACAAGTTCTCCATATTCCTTCTGCCCCTCCTGCTGAGCGCGTGCATGCAGCTGGGAGATTCGCCGGCCAAGCCGGCGAATGACGGGGAAACGGTACCCGTCGCCCTGTCCCTGAACGTCGCCGCCCCCGAGGACGGCACCCCTTCGTTATTCGCCGGCTTGACCGGCGAATCTCGCGCCACCAAGTCGGACGTCTACCACGAGCCGGAGGATCCCGCCTTCGACGCCGACGCCGCCATCAAGACCGTCCTGCTCTTGCAGTTCGACGGAGAAGACAGGGACGCGCAGCTGATCGGCCAGCAGCAGTACTTCGACCACTGGCCGCTGGTTGCAGCAAACGGTGAGGGCTTCGCCCTGGTGGCCCGTTCCACGCCCCAGACGGTGGTCGTCATCGCCAATTCCTTCGGCTACCTGTCCCTGACGGACCATACCACGCTGGGCAATTTCCTGGAGAACGAGAACTACCGGCAGATCGCCACGCTGGCAGGCGTGTGGCATGATGTGGAAAGCGGAGGCGACAACCACCATTACCTCCTGATGGGCGGCCACCATACCTTCGATTCGGTGACGGCGTCCACGGCGATGAACCTTACGCTTCAGCGCAACTGCGCCAAGGTGGTAATCAACGTGACGAACAACGCGTTCGACAAGACCGGCGACAACAAGGTCATCATCGAGGATGTCCGGCTGTGCGACGTGAATGCGAAGCACTACTATGTGACCGACTTTGCGACGGGTGCGGGCGATGCCTTCGATTTTGAGGACAAGTATTCCAACATGCAGCCGATGCGCTTCGATGCCCCGGAGCAGGCTTTCCCGGCCAATGACGGCTCGGCGCAGACGTTTACGTATTTCCTTCCGGCCAACCTGCGGGGGACTGGTGCCAACACCGACGCGGCCGCTTCCCAGAAAGGCAAGAACCTGGGCGCGCCCCTCGGCGCCACCTGCTTCCGCATCTACGCGCACTACGGCGACAGTGAGGAGCCGATCGTCTATACCTACTATCTGGGCGGCGACCTGGTGAATGATTTCGATCTCAAGCCCAATACCAAGTACACCTACAACATCACCCTGACCGGCAAGGGTACGCCGGCCAACGACTACCGGATCGAGGACATGGGCGATAGACTGACGTTCAAAGTGGACGCCAACAGTTACATGCTCCAGCCTCCGACTCGGGCGAACAAATCGCTCACGTACACCATCCCCGTGCGCCGGGCCATGGTGTTCTGGAATGCCCCGGGTGTGGGTCTCGGCGTCTACGGCGCCTCCGGCGGCGACAACGAGGTGCTCACGCTGACCGAATCCACGGAATGGACGGCCAGTTTTGTGTGGAACAAGATCTATAAAGCGGATAGCAGTCTGGCTGCTGAAAGCGAACTGCTGGTGGGTTCCGTTGATGATGGTACCGGGAAATATGTCTTTACCGGTAAGGGCTTCGACCCGAATTATACGGGCGCTGCCATTGCGGGCCACGATCCGTTCTTCCGCATCAAGGTGGACTCCGGCATGAAGGGCGACGCCCTGGTGGCGCTCAAGAACTCTTCCGGCGTCATTCTCTGGAGCTGGCATCTCTGGGTAACGGATTACGACCCGGACGTGGAGATGACTCCCGTGAGTGGGACCTATGTGTACCCCGTCGCCGGCGGTGCGCTGCACCGCTATTCCGGCACTATCTGGGGCGCTGGGAAGGCCTATGAGAACGCCTTTATCATGGACCGCAACCTCGGTGCCAAGGCCAGCGAGGGAGCCATCAATGACACCCGCGGCGCATACTACCAATTCGGCCGCAAAGACCCTTTCCCGGATGGAGCGCCTGTTTCGTGGGCCGCGGCCGGCACGACGGAAAACATCACGAAGAGCGTGCACAATCCGACGACGTACTATACTTATGATAGCAATAATTGGACGAAATACGAGGCGAAAACATATCCGTTAGGTGCTACCGATGTCATCTGGAACGACCCTAAACTCATCGGTGGAACCGGTCACGGCAGCGACAACTGCGAGTCGGACAAGTCCATCTATGATCCCTGCCCGCCGGGCTGGAGAGTCCCTTCGATCAGTGCATGGCAGGGACTTACTAGCGAATGGTTCTCGTCACCTGCCGGGCGATACCTCTATCCCGGAGGGAATTCTGCCAGCGGTCGCGTCTGGTACCCTGCCGCCGGCTTCCGGCAGCATAACGGTGCACAAATGCAGCAGGTCAATACACTTGGCGGTTACTGGAGTGGCGATTGGCATACCTATAGCGCTTCGCTTGGCCAAAGCTTTTTCTTTACCTCGACGGAAGTGCGCGTGTCGTACCATACTATGTGGTACAACGCTCGTTCCTTGGGTTTTCCCACCCGCTGCGTCCGCCTCCGCTAGTCCCTTCCGCCTTTCCGTTCGTCCCGGAAACGTCGGGGTATTTCCGCCGGGCATTAAAATTTCACAATTTCTCGCGTACGTTTTTTACAGATCCTTGCTCTTGCGGGGATCTGTTTTCATATTTGCCGGCCTGTGCCCATTATGCGAGACGGAAATAGAAAATATACGCTGCAGGAGCGGAAGGAAATCTATGCCAGACCGCTCGCGGATCAATTTGTCCCGGTGTATGTAAATGGCCCGGCAGTGGTGCTTAAACATCTGGTCAAGTCCGAAGCGTCTGAAGACTATTCCCGAGTCCTTGATGTGGCGGTGGCTCTTGCGGAGGTCAAGAAAGGGCCGATCTATCTGCTCCCGGAGATCAATGCTCAGGAGAAAGCCCTGCGCCGTGCTCTTGGGCTGAGTGTGGAGAACGGAACCACCCCGGATATAATGATAGAGGTGGGTAGCTTCGTTGATGTGAAGAGCCCGGAATCAACGGATAAAATAGCAGCCAATGCCTGCAAGGCTTTCAGACAGGGAAGTGTGGTTTGTATTACAGACCACTCCACAGAACTGGATCCGACTCGTTTGAGCCAATACGCAAAGTGGGTCTTATATAGCCAAGGGTATCTGGTTAATGAAGCATACTTCTTTATTGAAGGGATATTATACAAGAGGACCAAGGGTTAATCCTTGGTCCTCTGTATCTCCCCAATTTCGCGGACTGGTTTCAGCGGTTATATCTCCCCGCACTGCAAATATAGCAAGTTTTTTAATTCCCCAAAACAAATTCTGAATACTATCGTAACGATTGAGCTGGACTTTGGACCAGTGGCTGGAGATTCTGGGTCAAGCCCGGAATGACGCAAGCGAGCCCGGAATGACGCAAGAGAGGGGACGGCAGAGGAAATACCATTATTCAAAATAATTTGCTATATTTGCAACAACAACGAACGAACAAGGGTTCTGCCGCACCAGGCAGGACTCCTTTTTAGTTAACCATACCAAAACGAAGATATGTCAGAAGCACACTACATGAGCCAGGAAGGGCTGGACAAGCTCAAGAAGGAACTCGCCGAGGCGTTGGCTCAGCGCCCGGTCATCGCCGCGGCCATCGCGGAGGCGCGTGAGAAAGGCGACCTCTCCGAGAACGCGGAATACGAGTCGGCCCGCGAAGCGCAGGGCCTGCTCGAACTTAAGATCGCCAAGCTGCAGAACCAGGTGGTCAACGCCAAAGTGCTGGACAGCTCCCAGCTCAACTGCGACCAGGTCCAGATGCTCAATACCGTCAAAGTCGAGAACCTCGGCAACCACCGCGTGATGGAATTCACCATCGTGGGCGAGAGCGAGGCCGACTTCTCCAAGGGCAAGCTCGCCGCCACGACCCCGATCGGCAAGGCCCTCATGGGCCACTCCAAGGGCGAGGTCGTCGAGGCCAAGGTGCCCTCCGGCGTGATGCAGTTCAAAATCCTTGATATCACCTTCTGATGGCCACGATCTTTACCCGTATCGCCCAGGGCGAAATCCCGTCCTACAAAGTGGCGGAGAACGAAGACTACTACGCCTTCCTCGACATCAGCCCCCTCGCGCAGGGACACACCCTCGTGATTCCCAAGAAAGTCGAAGACGACTACATCTTCCACCTCGATGAAGCGACCTACGCCGGCCTCTGGGCCTTCGCGCGCAAAGTGGCCGTGGCCCTGAAGGCCGCCGTGCCCTGCCAGCGCGTCGGTGTGGCCGTGCTGGGCATGGAAGTGCCCCACACGCACATCCACCTGGTGCCGCTCCAGACCGAGGGCGACCTGGATTTCCGCAAAGTCCGTCCGAGCTTCACGCCCGAACAAATGGCGCAGACCGCCGCAGCGATTCTCTCCGAATATGAAAAATTGCAATAAATTCCTCGCGCTCGCACTCGCGGCGCTCTCCCTGGCCGCCTGCTCCGACAAGGCCCACATCCGGGGCACCCTCGCAGGCGCTCCCGACAAGAAGCTGATCGTCAAGCAGCTGGACATCAACGTTTACAAGGATCTTGACACCGTCAAGACAGCAGCCGACGGCTCCTTCCGCTACGACGTGAAGGTGGCGGCCGGCCAGCCCGAATTCATCTACCTCTTCTACGGCGACACGCGCATTGCCGCGCTGCTCCTCGAGAAGGGCGAGACGGCGGTCGTCGAAGCCGACACCCTGGGCCGCTACAGCGTCAGCGGATCCGAAGGATCCAGCGAGCTGGCGAAGGTGGACAAGGCGTACGCCGATTTCATCCAGGCCCTCGCCGACAATGCGGAAGAGCCTTCCGCGATGACGAAAATCTACGTCCAGCACTACCGCGACTGCGTCCGCTACGTGCTCGAGCACCCGTACTCGCTGACCACCGTGCCCGTGTTCTTCGAGCGCCTGGGCCAGAGCTATGTGTTCTCGCAGAACTCCGACGCCCTGCTGGTCCGCCGCGTTGCGGATTCCCTGGCGACGGTCTATCCCGACTCCCGCTACGTCAAGGCCCTCGAGAAGGAGGCTGCCCGGCGCGAGCAGCTGATGGAGCTGAACGCCCAGCTGCAGAACGCCACCGAGGCGTCCTTCCCCGACATCGTGTCGACGGACATCAACGGCGAGCGCAAGGCGCTCTCCGAGGTGGAGGGCAGGGTGATCCTGGTGCACTTCTGGGATGCCACCGACGCTGCGCAGAAGATGCTCAGTATCGACGCCCTGCTGCCGCTCTATAAGGAATTCCACCCGCGCGGCTTCGAGATCTTCTCGATCTGCGTCACGCCGGACAAGCCCGAATGGGCCTCCTCCGTGCTGGCCCAGAAGCTGCCGTGGATCAATGTCAACGACGGCCTCGGCGCCGCCTCCCCGGCGGTCATCACCTACGGGGTGACCCAGCTGCCGGATTCCTTCCTGATTGTCAATGGCGAACTGAACACCACGCCGATCACCGGCGGTGTCAATGGCCTGCGGAAGGCGTTGGCGGCCAAGCTGCGCTAGAACAATTTCTTGCGACTGACGGTCGCGACGAAATCCTTCAGATAGAAGGGCTCGAAATAAGCTACGTCGCGCCAGTGTCCTGCTTCGAATTCCCGCATCGCGGGAGCGAGCATGGCGCTGGCGCGCGGGTTTGTCTGCACGAAGTGCACGTCCGCTCCGCCCAGGGTCTCCCGGCATTTCTCGGCGCCGTCGCCGATGAACAGGACCGGCCCGGCGGCGCGCTCCGTGCGGAAGCTCTCGGCGTCGATGATCTGCGGCGCCACCTCGGTCAGGCGCTCTCCTTCGGGCGTGAATACGGCCGCATAGACCTCCATCCGGCGCGCATCGATCATCGGGATCACATAGCGGCAGCCGTCGGGCAGCTGGCCCTCGGCGCGCGCCTGGTGGACCAGCAGCTCCAGCGTGCCCACGGACAGCAGCGGGATGCCGGCCGCGAAGCAGAGCCCCTTGGCGGTGGATACGCCCACACGCAGGCCGGTGTAGGACCCGGGGCCCGCGCTGACGCACACGGCGTCCAGGTCGGAGGCCCGGAGCCCGCGTTCCTGCAGGACTTCCTGCACGTAGGGAGCGGTCATGGCGGCGTGGGCGCGCGGTTCCGCGCTTTCGCGGGAGGCGGTCACCCGGCCGTCTTCCGCCAGCGCCACCGAGCAGAGCGCGGTGGACGTTTCGATGAGCAGAAGCTTAGACATGGGCGGTAGCGGCTGCGGCGGCAGCGCTGTCGGTCGCGTTGCTGACGAAGGTTTTCAGAATCGGGAATATGCTGTCCGCGGCATCGCGGAGCACGCGGTACACCACGGCGTTCTCCAGGCTCTCGGGAGCCACGAGGTGCAGCGTGCTGTTGAGGCTCTCGAACAGCAGGATGAGCAGGCCCAGCACCAGCGCCACCTTGAGGATGGCGAAGATGAGCCCGAGGATGCGGTTGAGGAAGCCCAGCGAGAGGGCGCTCAAAGCCTTGGTAATGAGCGTGCTGACCAGGTTGAGCAGGACAGCCGCGATGAGCGCGATCAGGACGAAGCTGATGACTTTCAGGACGGTGGGATCCAGGGTGATGCGCAGCCCCAGCCAGTCGGCCAGCGGGGCCGAAAAATGGAAGGCGGCCCAGGCGGCGAGCAGGATCGCCACGAGGTCTGCGACCTGCTTGACGAAGCCCTTGGAAATGCCCCCGACTATGGCCGGAATGAAGCAGAGCAAAAGAATGATGTCCAGAATAGCCATATTGTTGCCAAATGCGTAAAAAATCGTTAAATTTGCGGACTAAAAACAGACGCAAAATTAGGCAAAAAATATGACATTCAAAGAGTATAACGGCTTGGACTTGGTCTCCGTGGGGAAAGAAGTGCTGGAACGCTGGAAGCAGCGCCACGCATTTGAGCGTTCGCTCGCCCTGCGCGAAGGCGCTCCGGAGTTCATCTTCTTCGAGGGCCCGCCTTCCGCCAACGGCATGCCGGGCATCCACCATGTGATGGCCCGCTCCATCAAGGACGCCGTCTGCCGCTATAAGACGCAGGCCGGCTTCAAGGTGCGCCGCCGCGCCGGCTGGGACACCCACGGCCTTCCGGTCGAGCTGGGTGTGGAGAAGAAGCTGGGCATCACCAAGGAGGACATCGGTACCAAGATCTCCGTCGAGGACTACAACCGCACCTGCCGCGAGGAGGTGATGAAATATACCGCCGAGTGGCGCAACCTCACCGAGCGCGTCGGCTACTGGGTCGATATGGACGACCCGTACATCACCTACGACAACCGTTATATCGAGACGCTGTGGTACCTCCTCAAGGACATCTACGGCAAGGGCCTGCTCTACAAGGGCAAGAGCATCCAGCCGTACAGCCCGGCCGCCGGCACGGGCCTGAGCACGCACGAGCTCAACCAACCCGGCTGCTACCGCGATGTCAAGGATACCACCTGCACGGTGCAGTTCAAGGCGGTGGGGGAGGATGAGCTCTACTTCCTCGCCTGGACCACCACCCCCTGGACCCTCGCTTCCAACACGGCGCTCTGCGTCGGCCCGAATATCAACTACGTCAAAGTCCGCTCCGAGAACCCGTATACCGGCACGCCCGCGACCTACATCGTCGCCGAGGCGCTGGTCGGCACGCTCTTTGGCGGCAAGGTGCCTTTCGAGGTCCTGCCCGGCAGCGTGAAGGGCAGCGAGCTCGTGGGCATGCGCTACGAGCAGCTGATCCCCTGGTTCAAACCGGACGGAGACGCCTTCCGCGTCATCCCCGGCGACTACGTCAGCACCGAGGAAGGTACGGGCATCGTCCACATTGCGCCGACCTTCGGCGCGGACGACGCCAAGGTGGCCCGTGCCGCGGGCATCGCCGCCCTGCAGGTCATCGACCGCAACGGCGATCCGCAGGCGCAGGTGGACCTCCAGGGCCGCTTCTTCCGCCTGGAAGACCTCGACCCGCAGTACGTCGCCTCGCACGTGAGCCCGGACTACGCCGAGTGGGCCGGCCGCTACGTCAAGAACGCTTACGACAGCTCCCTTGCTCCGGACGCCCCGACCCTCGACATCGACCTCTGCGTCATGCTCAAGGCCGCCGGCAAGGCGTTCAAGATCGAGAAGCACGTCCACTCCTATCCGCACTGCTGGCGCACCGACAAGCCGGTGCTCTATTATCCGCTGGACAGCTGGTTCATCCGGACCACGGCCGTGCGCGAGCAGATGATGGCCCTGAACGAGCAGATCACCTGGAAGCCGGAATCCACCGGCACGGGCCGCTTCGGCAAATGGCTGGAGAACATCCAGGACTGGAACCTCAGCCGCAGCCGGTACTGGGGCACCCCGCTGCCCATCTGGCGCAGCGAGGACGGCAAGGAGGAAATCTGCATCGGCTCCGTCAAGGAGCTCTACGCTGAAATCGACAAGGCGGTCGCCGCCGGCTTCATGGCCGCGAATCCGCTGCGCGAGCGGGGCTTCGATCCCGCCGATATGTCCAAGGAGAATTACGACAGGATCGACCTGCACCGTCCGTACGTGGACCAGATCTTCCTCGTCAGCCCCTCGGGCAGGAAGATGACCCGCGAGACGGACCTCATCGACGTGTGGTTCGACTCCGGCGCCATGCCGTACGCCCAGACGGGCCTGCGCGGCATCGACAGCCCGGACTTCGGCAGCACGGCCGACTTCATCGCCGAAGGCGTCGACCAGACGCGCGGCTGGTTCTACACCCTGCACGCCATCCACACGATGGTCAGCGGCACGCCGGCCTTCAAGCGCGTGATCTCCAACGGTCTCGTGCTTGACAAGAAGGGCGAGAAGATGAGCAAGCGCCTGGGCAACGCCGTGGATCCTTTCCAGGCGATGGACAAGTACGGCGCCGACGCGCTCCGCTGGTACATGATGACCAATGCCCAGCCCTGGGACAACCTCAAGTTCGACGAGGCGGGCGTGGAGGAAGTGCGCCGCAAGTTCTTCGGCACGCTCTATAATTCCTATTCCGTCTTTGCGCTCTACGCGAACACGGATGGCTTCGACCCTTCCGCGGAGGCGGTGCCCTACGAGCACCGGCCGATGTTCGACCGCTGGATCATCAGCCGGCTGAACACCCTGGTGAAGGGCGTCGTGGCCGCTTACGAAGATTATGACATCACCACGGCGGGCCGCCTGGTGCAGGATTTCGTCTGCGACGACCTGTCCAACTGGTACATCCGCCTGAATAAGAAGCGCCTCTGGGGTGCGGGCATGAGCGAGGACAAGCTCGCCGCCTACCAGACCCTCTACGAGGTGCTCAAGGGTGTCGCCCTGCTGGGCGCCCCGATCGCGCCGTTCTTCATGGAGCGGCTGTGGCTCGATCTCGTGCCGGACGCCGACTCGGTGCACTATTGCCCGATGCCGACCTTCCAGCCCGAGCGCGTGGACGAGGGCCTGGAGGAGAGCATGGGCTTCGCCCAGAAGGCTTCCTCGATGGTCCTGGCACTGCGCAAGAAAGTGGGCATCAACGTCCGCAAGCCGCTGGCCAAGGTGCTGGTCCCGGTGCTCGATGACACGGTCAAGGAGCACATCCAGCGCGTCAGCGACATCTTCCTGACGGAGGTCAACGTCAAGCAGATTGAATTCCTGCACGACACCGTGGGCCTCATCACCAAGAAGATCAAGCCCAACTTCAAGACCCTCGGCAAGATCTACGGCAAGCAGATGAAGGAGATCGCCGCGGC
Organism: Candidatus Cryptobacteroides sp.; assembly: GCA_045117755.1. Taxonomy (GTDB): domain Bacteria; phylum Bacteroidota; class Bacteroidia; order Bacteroidales; family UBA932; genus Cryptobacteroides. Next base: position 11,584 of record JBGUOB010000038.1, on the reverse strand, counting down.
GTTCGGGCAGCTCTCCCAGGAGGAGATCGCCGCCATCGAGCGCGCCGAAGCGGAATACGTCCTGCACCTGCCCTCCGGCGACGTGGCCCTGAACAAGGGCGACTACGAGATCAGCTCCGAGGACATGCCCGGCTGGCTCGTGGCCACCGAAGGCTCGCTCACGCTCGCCCTGGACATCGTCCAGACGCCGGAGCTGGTCCGCGAGGGTCATGCCCGCGAGCTCATCCATCCGATCCAGACCCTCCGCAAGGACAGCGGGTTCGAGATCACGGACCGGATCGACACCGTCATTTACGCCGACGGCGCCGCCGCGGAGGAGATCCGCGCCGCGCTCGCCGAGCACGCAGAATATGTCTCCGCCCAGACCCTGTCGCGCTCCCTGGAGCTCAAGGCGCTTGCCGACGCTCCGCAGGAGGCCGCCGAAGTGGAGTGGGGCGAGGGAACTATCCGCATAACCGTTAATAGATAAATACAATAACCGTTAAATCATATGGAAAAGACAGATCAAACTGCCAAGACCCGTTACTCGGATGCTGAACTTGCTGAGTTCAAAGCGATTATCGAGGAGAAGCTCGCCAAAGCCAAGGCGGAGTACAACACCCTTCGCCAAGTGGTGATGCACAACGGCACCAACGACATCGAAGATACGACGCCTTCCTTCCGGACTGTCGAGGACGACGGAGCTTTCCAGCTCTCCAAGGAGGAAGCCAGCCAGATGGCCCAGCGCCAGTACAAGTTCATCCAGAACCTGGAGGCTGCGCTCGTGCGCATCGAGAACAAGACCTATGGCATCTGCCGCGTCACCGGCCAGCTCATCCCCAAGGAGCGCCTGCGCCTCGTGCCGCACGCTACGCTGACCGTCGAGGCCAAGGAGATGCTCGCCAAGCAGGGCAAGAACTAGCCTGAAATGAAGATCTCGCAAGGCAAACGGCTTCTGCTGCTGGGCATCCTGCTCGTCGTCATAGACCAGGTCATCAAGTTCCTGGTCAAGACGAACATGGAGTTGGGCGACCAGATCTACGTGATCGGGCAGTGGTGTCGCCTCTGTTTTGTGGAGAATGAAGGAATGGCCTTCGGGATGGCCTTCGGCGGGCAGGTCGGCAAGTTCCTGCTGTCGCTCTTCCGAATCCTGCTGAGCGTGGCGTTGATCTGGTGGATCGACACCTTGATCAAGAAAGGAAAGGCCCCGAAGGGTGTGCTGGTGGGACTGACGCTCATCACGGCCGGCGCCATCGGCAACATCGTCGACTGCCTCTTCTACGGCCTGATCTGGGACTATGCCCCGTTCATGTTCGGCAAGGTGGTGGATATGTTCTTCTTCCCGATCATCCGGGACGGCGCACGCGTGATCTTCTTCAGCCCGGTCTTCAACTTCGCCGATTCCTGCGTGACCGTCGGCGCCTTCTACCTGATCCTCTTCCAGTGGAAGTTCTTCATGAAAGACGAAAAGAAATAGACTTCTTATTATAGAAATACAAAAGAGCCGACGCATCTGCGCCGGCTCTTTCCGTTGATTGCTGAAGGATAATTATTTGCGTTGTTTTCCGTCGACGGTGGAAATCTTCACGGTGGCGGATTCCTGGTCTGCGCCCTGGTGAATCTGGACATTCTCGTAGATCCAGGAGCTGAGGACAGAGCCGGTGTTGCCGTCAACGAAGTCCCAGGTCAAGCTGTAGGGGCCTTCCCACAGGCCAGCCAGCGCTTCGTCTCCCTTGCCGTAGGACGTGGAGAGGACTGCGATGGGGTCTTCCGACTCGTGGCCAGCCTTGTAGATCGACACGTGCGCCATCTCATAATCGGAGGCGTTGCGGAGACTGACGAAGCCCCATGGCGTACGGTCGGGCTTGTCCAGGGTCCAGGTCAGCACGGGGAGCTGTACCACGTGATCCGCCATGTTGTCGTCATACTCGACGGAGGCGCGCCAGTGGTACCAGGTGCGGTAGTTGATGCTGACCTTCGTGCTCAGCTGGAACTGCTGGGTGTCGCCGTCCTTCACCGCGCTCGCCGGCACATGCCATACCCAGGAGGAATGGGCGGCGAATTCGGTCCGGACCGGCGCCGGGAAGTTCTGGTTGATCTTGTTCCAGTCGTCCCAGTCGTCCGTCAGCACGACGTTCTCGGACCAATAATGGTATACTACTTCAGGCGTGGAAGAGTCCAGCGAGTAGTTGATGGTATCCAGCGTGTAATTGGTCGAGGAGGAATAGGTGGCACCCCAGGACACGCTCTCGACCAGATACGGTTCTCCGCCGGAGACACCGCCCGAAATGGACCCGGAATACGAATAGGAAGTACCATCGCTGTAAGTCTTGGAGGAGTTCGGGTTCTCCGGGATGGGGCGGGAGTAATACTCCAGGCCCGGGATGTCGTTCCCGTTGGCATCCCACAGCATAGTCTTCACGAACATTTCGCCAAACCAGAAGCCGTAAATGCGGTTGCGGCAGGCGCCGTGCTCGCCGACATACGGTCCCCACATGGCTTCGTTGTGGGGCGTGACGCACGACACGATGCTGTAGTAGTCGCCGGCCTTGTCGCCGGTGGACGACAGCATATAGGAGGGGAGGACCCAGAAGTCAATCGAGACGGAGCTGCTCTTGTTGAGATAGTCCGGCTCGCTGAGGGTCGCCTTGTCGATATACGCGTTGATGGTAATGGGGACGTCGACCGTCAGGCGCTGGCCGGACTGCTCGATGTTCATCTGCAGTTGGTCGTAGCTCGAATGGAGCGGCACGTTCGCGAATTCGGATCTGCGGATGTGCTCCGCATCGAGCCAGGAGATAAACGAATTGATACGAGTATGGTAATAGTTCTCGTTGTGGGCCGGATCATTGTCATAGTCCGTCACGGACTTGCCGCCGTCGGCGCCCAGCAAGCGGTTCTGGCTCGCCAGCTCTTGCCACTGCTCATCGCTCATGCTCGACTCGCCCGGCTCAGGTATCGCCTGTACGGGCTCGTCATACATCATAAAGAAGTGGCCCGCGCCCCATCCGCTGTAGCAGACGAACAGCGGGCCGGTGCCTCCTGTGGAGGTCGGGGCCATCTTCGGGTTCGCGCCCAGCAGGGAGAGCTGCGAGACGGTGGGCGTGACGACAAACGCGCCCGAGTTAGCCGCGTCGGTGAGTTTGTCGGCATGCGCGCTCAGTTCGCTCGGGCCTGCGAAGATGACGCCGGCGGTCTCCATGCTGACCTGCTTGGAGAAGCGCTGCTTGATAACAGTCTGCAGTTCCTGCGGATACGCAGAGATATCTCCGATGTAGGCCGGTGTGTTGCTGGGCGGCCAGTGGGTATTCGGGTTGACGTAGATGTTGTTGCCTGTTTCCCCGTCGTTGAGGGGAACGTTAAGTGAATTCAGGTCGCACGAAACAACGCCTAAAACTAGGGCTGAAAAGCCCAGAATCCAAAGAATTCTTTTCATAATCTTGGTCGTTAGTTAGTGTATATACGACAAATATAGAAAAAAATATTCTAACTTTGCACGCCCAAATACATGGAGGTGTGGCCGAGTGGTCGATGGCGGCAGTCTTGAAAACTGTTGAACGGCAACGTTCCGGGGGTTCGAATCCCTCCGCCTCCGCGCAATACAAAGCAATCAGGGGCGCCGCACATCGTGCGGCGCTTTTGCGTGGATGCGTAGCTGCTGAAAGCTTGCTTTCAAGCAGATATGCGGCCATGCAAAAAGAGACGTAGTCTCGCCCTGACTTGCTTTGTTCGCGGAGGCCCAGGGAGGTGCAAAGGAGCGAAGCGACTGCGCAAATCCCTCCTCCTCCACCTCCTTCCATTCTTGCCACATCAGGCGTCTGCATCCGCAGGCGCTTTTGCGTTAATTGTCACACATTTTGGCAGCAGAAAGGCGAGAATAGGAAGCGTTTTTTTGCTACACTTAATTGTATTAAACACAAAAAAGCAATATTTTTGCATTTGTAGCCCCATTGCGTTTAGCGCTCGCCACTGAAAACTAACTAACTAAATAACCAACTAACTAACAAATTGTATTATGTCTAACCCCATCAAATTTTCGATGTTCCTGCTGGTAGCAGGACTCTTTGCTTTCGCTTCCTGCGACAAGAATCCCATCGGTCCTACTCCGGATCCGGAGCCGACCGTCTTCGCTGACCCCGCCAACTGTTTCATGGTCTCCGAACCGGGCTTCTATTCCTTCAAAGCCAATAAGGGTAAAACCACCGAGGCCGTAGCCTCCATCGCCTCCGTCGAGGTTCTTTGGGAATCCTTTGGCACCCACGAGGTCCCGTCCAAGGGCGATATCATTGCTGAGGTCTCCTATTCTGATGGTATGGTTTACTTCAAGACCCCTAAGACCTTGAAGGATGGCAACGCCTTGATTGCCGCCAAGGACGCCTCCAACAACATCCTCTGGTCCTGGCACATCTGGGTATGCGCGGGCTGGGATGCCACCGCAACGGCCCAGAAGTATTATAACAAGAGCAATGGGATTGCCTCCTTCGGCGCCGTGATGGACCGCAACCTGGGCGCCACGTCTGCTGCCATCAACGACATCAAGGCACATGGCCTGCTGTATCAGTGGGGCCGCAAGGACCCGTTCCTGGGCTGGGACGGCTACAACGCCGCCGGTCACACCCCTGCCGCATCTACCATTACCTGGCCCGATCCTGTGAAGACCGACGCTGAAACCGGTACCATTGAATATGCCATTGCGCATCCTACGACCTATCTTTATCCCGGAAAGCCGTCTTCCAACGTAGACTGGTATTATACCAAAGAATTTAACTTCACTGACAATACCCGCTGGACGGACAAATTAACCCTTTATGATCCCTGCCCTGCCGGATGGACGCTCCCCGAAGCACACGCCAATAACAACCAGGGTCTCTGGTACAATGCGTTGGGGAATAACTGGAACGTCCTTTACGAGTATTGGGATCCTACACTTCTGGGCGTGAACATGGGCACGATTCTGGGCGATTATAACACGATCTGGTACCCGGAAGCCAGCTTATTATATTATGAGGATGGTAAGTTGTATCGTACCCGTCAGGTGTATATCTGGTCCCTGGGTGTTCCTAACGGCGATGACGGCCTGCCTTTCAAAATCGGTGACGGCGGCAGCGGGGGATTTGACCCCAGTCCATATTCAATGGACGTAACGGGATACTCCATGTACGTTGGAGAAAACGCGCAACACCATACGGAAGCCTGGGCTGCATCGCATACCTTCCGCGCCCTGGCCCTCCCCACCCGCTGCGTAGCGGTGAAATAACAGAAAAATCCAGCGCATACCGCGCTGGATTTTTCTTTTTTGTTACCTTTGCAGAGTGTATTACCAATTTTCAAGCCAGATGAAGAAGATACAGATGACCACGCCGCTCGTGGAGATGGACGGCGACGAGATGACCAGGATTCTCTGGAAGATGATCAAGGACGAGCTCATCCTGCCTTTCGTGGACCTCAAGGTGGAATACTACGACCTCGGCCTTCCCAAGCGCGACGAGACGGGCGACCAGATCACCATTGACGCAGCCCAGGCCTGCAAGAAGTATGGCGTGGGCGTCAAGTGCGCCACGATCACGCCCAACGCACAGCGCATGACGGAGTACAAGCTCCACCAGATGTGGAAGAGCCCCAACGGCACGATCCGCTCCATCCTGGACGGCACGGTCTTCCGCGCGCCCATCATCATCCCGACCATCCATCCAGTGGTCAAAAACTGGGAGAAGCCCATCACCATCGCCCGTCACGCTTACGGCGACGTGTACAAGAGCGTCGAGCTGAAGGCGGAAGGTCCCGGCACGGCGAAGCTGGTCTTCGACGGCGAGGACGGCACCCACAAGGAAGTGGTGATCCAGACCTTCAAGGGCGCCGGCGTCCTCCAGGGCATGCACAACACCGACGCGTCCATCCGCTCCTTCGCGCACGCGTGCTTCAAGTACGCCACCGACACGAAGCAGGATCTCTGGTTCTCCACCAAGGATACGATCTCCAAGACCTACGACGCCCGCTTCCGCGAGATCTTCGACGAGGTCTTCCAGGAGTACAAGGCCCGCTTCGAGGAGCTCGGCATTACCTATTTCTACACGCTGATCGACGACGCCGTCGCGCGTGTGATCCGCAGCAAGGGCGGGTTCATCTGGGCCTGCAAGAACTACGACGGCGACGTGATGAGCGACATGGTCTCGACGGCCTTCGGCTCGCTTGCCATGATGACCAGCGTGCTCGTCAGCCCGGACGGCAACTACGAGTACGAGGCCGCCCACGGCACCGTGACGCGCCACTATTATAAATATCTGCAGGGCGAGGAGACGTCCACCAACCCGATGGCTACGATCTTCGCCTGGAGCGGCGCCCTGCGCCAGCGCGGCGTCAAGGACGGCCTGCAGGAGCTGGTCCGCTTTGCGGACGAGCTGGAAGGCGCGTGCTTCGATACTCTCGGCGAGGGCATCGCCACCAAAGACCTCGTGGGTCTGATGGAGGGCATCACTCCCAAACCGGCCAACTCCGCCCAGTTCATCGCGGCCATCCGCGAGCGGCTGGAGAAGCGGCTCGCATAAATCGAACTAGACAGAAAGAACAGAGGCGCCCGGGAGCAGTCCCGGACGCCTTCGGAAAATAATGTACCTTTGCACCGGCTTTCCGATTATGAGATACGGCTCGCTGACCAAACTCCTTGTCTCCCTGGCTTTGCCCATCTTCATCGACACACTGCTTGTCATGACTTTGGGCGCGGCCGACACGTTCATGCTCAGCCGCTATTCGGATGAGAGCGTGGCGGCCGTGGGGCTCGTCAACCAGTTGGTTAACATCGTATTCATCATCTTCCAGGTCATCTCGATGGCCACCTCCATCCTCTGCTCCCAGTATGTGGGGGCGGGGCAGCGCGACCGGGTGCTGCAGGTGATGGGGATCTCGGTCCTGTTCAATCTCATCCTCGGCCTGGCGTTCAGCCTGTTTCTGCACGGGAAGGCCGCGCACCTGCTGGGCCTGATGGGCGTCCGGGACGAACTGTACGCGCAGAGTTTCACTTACATGCGCACCGTGGGAGCGTTCGCTTTCTTCCAGGCCGTATCGCTGTCGGCCGCGGCCGCGTTGCGGAGCGTCGATATGGCGTATTATCCCATGTACGTGTCCGGGTTGGTCAATGTCATCAACATCCTGGGCAACTACGCCCTGATCTTCGGTAAGTTCGGGCTACCCGCCCTGGGTGTGCAGGGCGCGGCCATTTCGACGGTGATCTGCCGCGCGATGTCCTCCGCTCTGTTGCTGTTCCTGCTTTTCCGCAAATACATCGGGCGTCTGCCCAAGGGACTGTTCCGGCCGTTCCCCTGGCCTGAGGCTGGAAAGCTTTTCAAGGTGGGCATCCCGTCGGCCGGCGAACAGATGTCCTACAGCCTCTCGATGGTGGTCGTGACCTATTTTATCAATTTCCTGGGAAATGATGAACTGGCCACGCGCACTTATGCCCAGACCATTACCATGTTCGTGTACCTGTTCTCGATGGCCGCGGCACAGGGCGGTGCCATCGTGATCGGGCACCTGACCGGCATGAAGAAATACGAGGCAGCGTTTTCGCTGGGCCGCAGGGTGCTGCGCGTGTCGGTTGCCGTCACGTTCGTGCTCTCTTTTCTTACCGCCTGTTTCGGGCACACCATCTACTCCCTGCTGAGCGACAACGAGAACATTATCCGCCTGGGCTCCATCGTGCTCTGGGTCGATGTCATGGTTGAGGTGGGCCGGGCCATCAATCTGTTCGCCGTGAACTCGCTGCGTGCGGCCGGAGACATCTATTATCCCGTGACCGTCGGCATCATCGTCTGCTGGACCGTGACCGTGGGCGGCAGCTGGTTGCTGGGCATCGGCCTCCACGGCGGACTGGTCGCCCTGTGGTTCGCCCTGGTCCTCGACGAAAATATACGGGGCCTGATCTTTATCCGCCGCTGGAAATCCCGCCGCTGGACCAGCAAGTCGCTGGTGTGATTTCTCTCATCCGCGTCGGCGTTTTTCTTTGAAAATGATGGAAAATTCCCCGCCATTTCCGGTACTTTTTGACCATTTTGGTTGATATAGGCAGTATTTGTACAGAAATATCGACTTTTGGGATAGTCGATATTCGCCATTTATGCGTATTATTGCATAGTTAAAGTAGCGTATCAACTCTTATGGAGATCACAGAACTCAAACCCCGCTCGGGAGAGGATGTCTTGCGTTCATTCGATGACGGGCTCGTCATCATGAATCATTTCTCCGGCATCCCTGCGGGATGCGTTCGGCCGATGGCTTACGGCATCCTTGTTTTTTGCACCGCGGGCCAGGCGCAGTTCGATTATGACGGGCAGACCGTCCAGTTGTATCCGAACGACCTATTCGTCTTCTTCGCCCGTGCCGTCATGGAGAATTTCATGTCTTCGCCCGACTTTGACTGCCGGGAGGTCTGGTTTTCGCGCGGCGAGATGTGGGATATGGACATGCACGGCAAGAACAGCCTCTCCGACCTGGTGACGCTGAAGCAGAATCCCAAGGTGTCGCTCTGCGAAGCCGACGCTGCCAAGCTCGACACCTACTTCCAACTGCTTTGCCAGAACCTGCGCGTTTATGCGCAGCCGGAGAACCAGGCGATCGTGCATTCCCTTTTCAGTACCTTCCTGCTGGAAACCCTCGCCATCATGCGGCGCTGCCAAAGCGTGGCCGCGGAGGAAAGCGGTGATGCCGCGGGCAAGCTCCACGGCAAGAAGCTGGCGGATGAATTCGTCCGCCTGGCGGAGCAGAGTGACGGGTGCGTCCGTCGGGTGGATGATTATGCCGAGATGCTGAACGTCACGCCCAAGTACCTCTCCAAACTGCTGCACCGGACCATGGGCCGCAAGCCCAGCGAGATCATCGCGCTCTTCACGCTCAAAGCCATTGAAACCCGCCTGCGCTACACCGATAAGACCATGCAGGAGATTGCTGACGAACTGCATTTCTCCAGTGCTTCGTCCTTCGGCAAATTTGTCCGCGAGCACACGGGCATGACCCCGCTGGAATTCCGCAAGAAGTATCACGATAAATAATTAATCAAGCATCTATGAAACGTACCACCAAGCATCCGGTCGCCCTGCTGGCGGCCCTCTCTGTTGGACTGGCCGTCAGCTCCTGCTCCAGTATGCTCAACTCGCTCTCCGCATCGCTCAACGAGCTGAACGAGAAGATAGCGTCGGTCGAGATCGTGCCCGTCCCCGCTGAGGGTCAGGCGCAGGCGGCTGCCCGCGCAGAAGCCAGAAAGTCGGCTTCATCGACCTCCTCCACGGCGGTTGCCCAGAACTCTACGAAGAGTACTTCCACGAAGACGACGGCACCGGCCGCCGCTCCGAAGAACGTGACCGTCCATGAATTCGTCGGCACGCCGTACAAGGTGCTTCCTGCCGGGACCGACGGATCTGTGGGCACGAGCGGCACCTATGTCCTCTTCGGCGACTGGCCGCAGACGATCATGGCCGCAGGCGTGACGGTGGACGAATCCCAGGTCGCCTATGTCGGCGCCCATACCTACTACAAGGGCAGCGACGGAGCCTGGTATGTCAAAATCCTGGAGGATAAAGCCAGCGGCTATGAAGGCCCGAACGGTTTCCGCTACAGTGACGGTTCGCGGGTCCAGTTCTACTACAAGAAGTCCTACCGCTACTTCAAGGTCGAGCCCATCAAATGGCGCATCCTGACGAACAATTACAATGGCACCGGCAAGAAACTCCTGCTCGCTGAGTCCGCCCTGACCAGTGAGATGTTCTGCGAGACGTTCGGCGATCATTCACATTTCGAGAATATGGATGGCAATCATTACTCCTTCACGCTGGACGTCACGATCCGCCAACTGGAGAACGGTACGTATATCCATCACAACAATTACGAGCACAGCCGCATTCGCGCCTTCTTGAACGGTATCGCCTACATCCAGGGAGACGAGAATATTTACCTCAAGGGACTTAAACCTTATACGCGGGTTAATGAGGAATTCGTCGGCCGCGGCTTCTTGCAGACCGCCTTCACGCCGGCGCTGCAAAGCAAGATTGCTGTCACCACCGTGGATAACAGCAGTCGGCAGAACTCCGGACTTGACCTTCTCCAGACGCTTACAGCACTGGATCGCAGCCTTTACGACGGGACCATGTACTATGAGCGCGGAGAGGAGCACAAGCGAGTGTATTTCCCTAAGCTCACCAGCAACAACACGAAGGACAAGGTGTTCCTGTTGAGCCCGAAGGAGGTGACCCGTAAGGATTATGGCTTCATCGCGGTCCCGCCCAAGGTGACTCCGGAGAATGTCATGGATAAGTTCTGGTCCGGCGAGAAATGGAAGTCTTCGGAACAAACGACCACCTACAAGGGTCTGGCCCGTCCGCTGACGGATTTTACCCGGGCACATGGTTCCGCACATTTCGACGATGAGACCACGACAACCTGGTGGCTGCGTACGCCCCTTCTCCCGGTATACTTCCACACGCTCTTCTCTGAGCGCCTGGAGCAGCAGGTCATCGGCGTGAATGATTACCCTACGCTTTTCGAAATGGGCGTGGGAGGCCGCAACGGTGTCGTCCCGGCCATCTGTGTCAACTAATCAAAATCATTATAATCAAACGTTTTATGAAGCGATTCTTTCTTCTCTGCCTCTCTGCGTTTGCGGTTCTGGCTACCATGTCGCCGGTGTCCGCGCAGAATGCGAAAACCTTCTTCATCCCGGAAAACGAGCGCAATTTCGCCCAAAAGCTGGGCGGTTACTCCGAGCTGGATTATCTTGGGAACTGGCCCTCGCTCAACTTCGACAAGAAGGCGGGCAAAGCGCTCATCGAGGAATACAACTTCCATAGCTACGACAAGGCCTTCGAGAATCTCCCCACGATTCCGGACGTTTCCGAGATCGACACGCGCGAGAAACTCTCGGAGTGGTTGAACAAGGTTCGCGCCGCCGACTGGGCCTTGGATCTGCAGGAACCGCGCGAGGATGTCCAAGCCGCCAAAAAGCGGCTTGCCGATGCTCAGATGGAGAACGCCAAGCGGGCCGCCAAGGGCCTGCCTTATGACACGGAGCTTCATTTCGATCCCAAGGCGAAGCAGTATGATGCCGTCATGAAGAAGATGCGGGTTTATACGGATCCGGTATATAAAGAGAGTCAGAACCCTGTCTCGCCCTTCTCGCAGAGCGATCCGGGTTACAAGGATTATATTCTTGAATTCCCGCTTGTCGGTACAAACAAGACCATCTTCAACGAATTTGCTCCGCTCCGCAAGCAGATGTGCCACGAGTGGTTTGCTTCAAGCGCTTGCAAGAAAGTGGCCCAGATGGATGCGCCGCTGGTCGAGCGTGCCAAGGCAGAAGGCGTCAAGCGTGCTCCGGACTGGTTCGTCGAAGGGCGTAAGGCCGAGCAGGATGTCGTGGCGGCCTACAACCAGCAACTCCTCAAGCGCTGGCTCCAGAAGGTGAAGGCGCACCTGGATAAAGAGAAAGCCATCATCCCGAAGGCAATTGCGTTATTGCGCGAAGTCGAAACGGTTCGTGGCGATGACGAGATGACCTTGGAATTCGTGAACGCTTATCTGCAGGGGGAGGCCTGCGTGGAGATGTTCTTCAGACGCTACTACG
>JBGUOB010000037.1:0-35660 GCA_045117755.1 Candidatus Cryptobacteroides sp. | reverse complement strand
GCCTGGGCCTCCAGATGGCCAAGGCCTTCGCCAGCCAGGGCGCCAACCTGGTCCTGCTCGCCCGTCGCATGAACCTCCTGGAGGAGAATGCCAAGGCTATTACCGAGGAATTCGGCGTGGAAGTCCTTCCGTACGCCTGCGATATCACCGACACGGAGAAGGTCAAGGCCGCCGTGGCCGCCACGATCGAGCGCTTCGGCCGCGTGGACATCCTGATGAACAATGCCGGCACGGGTGCCGTGGCCCCGGCCGAGGAGATTACCGACGAACAGTTCAAGAAGGAGCTGGACATCGACCTCTTCGGTACGTTCAACTGCTCCCGCGAGTTCGGCAAGGAGATGATCAAGGCCGGTTACGGCCGCATCATCAACATCGCCTCCATGTACGGCCTGGTGGGCAACCTCATCGTCGGTTCCGCTCCGTACCATGCCGCCAAGGGCGGTGTCGTCAACCTGACCCGCGCCCTCGCCGCCGAGTGGGGCAAGTACGGCATCACGGTCAACAGCATCTGCCCGGGCTACTTCTACACGGACCTGACGACCGCCACCCTCGACTCCGACTACTTCCAGGCCATCGCCAAGAACAACATCCCGCTGGGCCGCTACGGCAAGCAGGGCGAACTCGACACCTGCGCCCTCTTCCTGGCCTCCCCGGCCTCGACCTACGTCAACGGCCAGAACATCGCCGTGGACGGCGGCTACACCTGCATCTAGGAAGTCTGTAAATCATAGAATGACCGCATTGTGTTCGCAATGCGGTCATTTTTTATTATAAATCGTAAGTATAGAGGGGGATAAAACAAATGATTGTTAATAAAACAAGTTTTATAATCGCGACATGCCGGATTTTTGCTGCTGAATATCAATTATTTGCGAAAACATTTTTATTTATCAAATTTTTGTCTATCTTTGCAATGCGGTGACTCCCGGTTCCCGCCCGGACGACGGGAGAGCCGCGACAGATTAGTTAGTTGTGTATATATTGGTAGAAGATCCGTATGTTCGATTTGGAAACCGTAAAGTCCTTTTACAAGGGTTATGGTGAACGGGTAGCGGCCGTCCGACAGATGTTGGGCAGGCCGCTGACGTTGTCGGAGAAGATCTTGTATTCCCACGTGTACGACCCTGCCTCCATGAAGCCGCTGCGGCGTCTGGAGGACTTCGGTGAATTCCGTCCGGACCGCGTGGCGATGCAGGACGCGACGGCGCAGATGGCGCTGCTGCAGTTCATGAGCACGGGCCGTGAGGCCGTGAGCGTGCCCACGACGGTGCATTGCGACCATCTTATCTGCGCGAAGAAAGGCGCAGAAACGGATCTCGCGGAGGCGCAGAAGACGAATGCGGAAGTGTATGACTTCCTGGCTTCTGCGGCCGCCCGCTATGGCATCGGCTTCTGGAAGCCGGGTGCCGGTATCATCCACCAGATCGTCCTGGAGAATTATGCTTTCCCGGGCGGCATGATGGTGGGAACGGATTCCCATACGCCCAATGCGGGCGGTATGGGTATGCTGGCCATCGGCGTGGGCGGCGCCGATGCGGTGGATGTGATGACGGGCATGCCCTGGGAGTTGCGGATGCCGCGCCTGATCGGCGTGCGCCTGACCGGCTCGCTGAAGGGCTGGGCCACGCCCAAGGACGTCATCCTCAAGCTCGCCGGCCTGCTGACGGTCAAGGGCGGCACCAATGCCATTCTCGAATATTTCGGCCCCGGCACGGAGAATCTCTCCTGCACCGGCAAGGCCACGATCTGCAATATGGGCGCGGAAGTCGGCGCCACGAGCTCCGTCTTCCCGTACGGCGTACACATCGCCGAGTACCTGATGGCCACGGGCCGCAAGGAAGTGGCCGCGATGGCCTCCTCGCTCTGCTGCGAGCTGCGCGCGGACGACGCCGTGATCGCGCATCCCGAGCAGTATTTCGACGAAGTCGTGCAGATCAATCTCTGCGAACTCGAACCTTACATCAACGGTCCCTATACGCCGGACGCCGCGTGCGCCCTCAGCGAGATGAAGGACCGCCAGGCGCGGGAGCGCTTCCCGCACCAGGTGGAGGTAAGCCTCATCGGCTCCTGCACCAATTCCTCCTACCAGGACCTCGCGTCCGCGGCCTCCGTGGCCCGCGCGGCGCTGGATGCCGGCCTGAAGCCGAAGGCGAAACTGCTCGTCGTGCCGGGCAGCGCGCAGATTCGCGCGACGGCCGAGCGCGACGGCCTGCTGGACTCCCTCCGGGAAGCCGGCGCCACCATCATGGCGAACGCCTGCGGCCCCTGCATCGGCCAGTGGGAGCGCGAGACGGACGACCCGACGCGTCCGAACACCATTGTCACGAGCTTCAACCGCAATTTCGCGAAGCGGGCCGACGGCAACCCCGAGACGCGCGCCTTCATCGCCTCTCCGTCGATGGCGGTCGCCCTCGCCTTTGCCGGCAAGCTCGACTTCGACCCGCGCTCCGAGACGCTCGACGGCGTGTGGATGCGCGCCCCGCGTGGCCTCGAGCTGCCTGCGGCGGGCTTCGTGCCCGACACCTCGGGCTTCGTGGCCCCGCAGCCCGGCAGCCCCGAACCGGTCATCCGACCCGATAGCAAGCGCCTGCAGCGCCTGGAGCCCTTCGCTCCCTGGGACGGCAAGGACCTGATGGGCCTGCCGCTGCTGATCAAGGTCAAGGGTAAATGCACCACCGACCATATCTCGATGGCCGGCCCGTGGCTGAAGTTCCGCGGCCATCTCGAGAATATTTCCGACAACCTGCTGATGGGGGCGACCGATGCCTTCACCGGCAAATCCGGCCCCGTGGCCCCGCGCGCCAAAGCCCTGCGGGACGCCGGTCCGGGCAGCATCGTCGTGGCTGAGGACAACTACGGCGAGGGTTCCAGCCGCGAGCATGCGGCGATGGAGCCGCGCTACCTGGGCGTGCGCGCCGTGCTCGCCAAGAGCTTCGCGCGCATCCACGAGACCAATCTCAAGAAGCAGGGCGTGCTGGCCCTGACTTTCGCGAACCCGACGGACTACGCCAAGATCCGCCAGGGCGACAAACTGGACGTGCTCTGCTCCGGCATCGCTCCGGGCAAGCAGATCTCCGTAATCATCTGCCACGAGAACGGCTCGCAGGAGATCATCCAGGCCCGTCATAGCTATACCCCGCAGCAGATCGCCTGGTTCCGGGCGGGCTCTGCCCTCAATACCCTGTCCCGATGACCACGAAGACCAAGAAAGAATTCCTCATCTACAAGCTCTCCGAGGAAATGAAGGGGAGCACCCGGATGGATGCCGACCTGTTCAAGAAATTGGACGTCAAGCGCGGTCTTCGTAACGAAGACGGCACCGGTGTGCTGGTCGGACTGACCAACATCGGCAACGTCGTGGGCTACGAGCGCAAGGCCGACGGCAGCATCGAGCCGATCGACGGCAAGCTCTACTTCCGGGGCTATGAGGTCAAGGACCTCGTCCACGCCATCATGGCCGAGAAGCGTTTCGGCTATGAGGAAATCTGCTTCCTGCTCCTGTCCGGCCGCCTGCCGGACGCGGAGGAGCTCCAGGCCTTCAAGGACCTGATCTTCGACAACATGCCGCTGGAGCAGAAAACCATCCTGCACATCATCGAGCTGGAGGGCGACGACATCATGAATATCCTCGCGCGCAGCGTGATGGAGTTCTACACCTTCGACGAGAATCCGGACGACGTGTCGCGCGACAACCTGATGCGCCAGAGCATCGAGCTGATCTCGAAGTTCCCGACCACGATCGCCTACGCGTACAATATGTACCGGCACCACCACCACGGCCGTTCCCTGCACATCCGCGATGCCCAGCCGGGCCTGTCGCTGGCGGAGAATTTCCTCTATATGCTCAAAGGCTCCGACTACACGGAACTGGACGCCCGCACGCTCGACCTGCTGCTCATCCTGCACTCCGAGCACGGCGGTGGTAACAACTCGACCTTCACCGTCCGCGTGACTTCGTCCACGGGCACGGATACTTTCTCCTCCATCGCCGCCGGTATCGGCTCCCTGAAGGGCCCCAAGCACGGTGGCGCCAACCTCAAGGTCTGCAGCATGATCGACTTCCTCAAGGAGCACATCACCAACTGGACCGATGAGAAGGAGATTGCCAAGTGGCTGCGCAGCATCCTCAAGTGCGAGGTCTTCGACAAGAGCGGCCTCGTCTACGGCATCGGCCACGCAGTCTACACCAAGTCCGACCCGCGTACCGTCCTGCTCAAGGAGATGGCGCGCGAGCTGGCCATCGAGAAGGGCCGCCTGCCCGAGTTCGAGTTCATGGAGCGCATCGAGCGCATCGCCATCGAGGAGGTCTATGCCGCCAAGGGCCGCAAGAAGGTGCTCTGCGCCAATGTGGACTTCTATTCCGGTTTCGTGTACGACCTGATTGGCATCCCGCGCGAGATCTACACGCCGCTCTTCGCCATGGCCCGTATCGTCGGCTGGTGCGCGCACCGCAACGAGGAGCTCAACTACGAAGGCCGCCGCATCATCCGCCCCGCCTATCGCTGCGTCACCGACGAGAAGGACTACGTCGTGATGGACGAACGGTAGTCATTCCGGGCCTGACCCGGAACCTCCTGAAAAGCGTTTTTTCAACACCCTGATATTACGTTTATTACAAAATTACTCCGGGGAAATCTCCCCGGAGTAATTTTATAATCGGCTGACCATCAGCCGTATCTGAAAACGGCCCTAGAGCGAATCGCCGAAGTCCTCGCGGAACTTCTTGACGAGATCCTCCTGCCAGTAGCCGATCTCCTTCATGCGGCCGAAGAAGAAGCGGAGCACCTTCGGCTCGGAGACCCACTCGAGGCCGCCGATGAGCTTGCGGTTGTCCCACAGCCACTTCACGCGGTCGGCGCAGTATTTGACCTGCGAGAGGGTGAAGACGCGGCGCGGCATGGCGAGACGCTGGAGCTCGAGCTCAGCGTAGCGCTCGGAGCCGTCCGGGTTACGCTGCTCGCTGACGGTACCGCGCTCCATACCGCGGATACCGCCGGCGATGTAGAGGGCGGCGCCCACGGCGGCAGCCGGATACTGGTTGTGCGGGATGTTCGGGACGATCTCGGAGCAGTTGAGGTGGGCGCCGAGGCCGCCGGCAGGCGTAATCACAGGCACGCCGTAGTCATCCAGTTCCTTCACCAGGTAGGCGATGAACTCAGGACCCTGGCTGATGTATTCCATGTCGAGGGACTCGTAGAGACCGACGGCCATGGCTTCCATGGAGCGGACTTCCATACCGCCGTAGGTGAGGAAACCCTCGTAGAGCGGCACGAATTCCATCATTTCGTCGGTGAACTTCTTGTCGTGGGCGGTGATGATACCACCGCGGGAGAAGCCGAGCTTGCGGGCGGAGAAGTAGATGATGTCGAAGCGGTCCGCCAGCACGTGGTAGATCTCCTTCGTGGTCATGAACTTGCAGCGCGCCTCGCGCTCCTTCATGAAGTAAACGTTGTCCTGCAGCAGGGAGGCGTCGAGCACGCTCTTCACGCCGAACTCGTGGCAGATGTCGGTGACGGCGAGCATGTTCTCCAGGCTCACCGGCTGGCCGCCGATCAGGTTGGTACCCGCTTCCACGCGCACGAAGGCCACCTTGTCCGGACCGTAGTCCTTGATGGTCTTGCGGAGGAGCTTGAGGTCGAAGTTGCCCTTGAACGGGTCGTCGCTCTTCGGCACGAGGCCCTTCTTGTCCACCAGCTCGATCACTTCGCCGCCCAGGCGCGTGATGTGGGCCTTGGTGGTGGTGAAGTGGAAATTCATCAGCGTGACCATGCCCGGCTTCACGTACGCCTCCGCGAGGATGTTCTCCGCGGCGCGGCCTTGGTGGGCCGGAAGGACATTCTCCGTGCCGAAGACCTCCTTGACGGCCTTCTTGACGCGGTTGAAGGTCTCCGAACCGGCGTAGGAATCGTCGGCGATGCTCATCGAGGCCACCTGCTCGTCGGACATGCCGTTCACACCGGAATCGGTGAGCATATCCATGTAGATGTCCTTGTTCTGGAGGAGGAAGGTGTTGTTTCCGGCTTCCTGGATACGCTTCAGACGCTCCTCGACCGGAAGCAGGGTGAGTTTCTGGACGACGCGCACTTTGTGCATCTCCAGGGGGACCTGATTGTCAGGCTGATAGAATTTGACTGCCATAGTATGTGGATTTGCTACATTACGAACCAACCGGGTACTAAGGTAGAAATTTATTGGTATATTTGCAACTGTTATGTTAGGAACAATCGTCAATACCGGGTGTATTATCGTCGGCTCCATCGTGGGGAGCCTGCTCAAGAAAGGCCTCGGAGAAAAATACCAGAACGTCCTGTACAACGCGATGGGACTTGCCTCCCTCGCGCTCGGCGCCAACACCTTCGTGCAGAACATGCCGAAGAGCGAATTCCCCGTCCTTTTCATCCTCGCGATCGCGCTCGGCGGCATCGTCGGCACGGCCCTCGACCTGGACGGCCGCACCAAGCGGCTCATCGCCAAACGTGGCGGCGAAGGTCTCGCCAACGGTCTCATCTCCGCGAGCCTGCTCTTCTGCGTGGGCACCTTCAGCATCGTGGGGCCCATCATGAGCGCCACCACGGGCGACAATACCTTCTTATTTACGAATGCGACGCTCGATCTCGTAACTTCGATGGTCTTCGCGACCACCTACGGCATCGGCATCATCTTCGCCGCGCCCATCCTCTTCTGCTGGCAGAGCATGTTCTACCTGCTCGGCAAATTTGCGGCCTCCACGCCGCTGCTGCAGGGGACCATGGTCAATGAAATGGCCATCGTGGGCGGCCTGCTGATTATTTCCTCCGGCCTCTCGCTGCTGAAGATCAAGGACTGCAAGACCCTCAACTACATCCCGGCGCTGCTCGTCCCGGCTCTCTGGATCCTGATCAAATCGTTGTTCAGTTAAAAAACGCAAAAAAAACCTTGCATTTCCGATAGCAATGGCTATCTTTGTGACGTATGAATTACCGCATGAACGCATATTGGTGGTGGCGCCTGTTACAACTCCAGAAGTCGTAAGAGGTTGACGCTCCGTATGTATTCAGAATAAGAATAACAAAGGGCCCTGCCGCACTGCGACAGGGCCTTTTTCAGGATTATATACAACAACAGATATGAAAAGTTATTTAGTAGATTCAGAAGGTTATTACGGTGAGTTCGGCGGGGCCTACGTCCCCGAGATCCTCCACCAGTGCGTCTCCGACCTGCAGCAGGCGTATCTCCCCATCATCGAGAGCGAGGAGTTCCAGCGGGAGTTCCGCGCGCTGCTGCGCGACTACGTCGGCCGCCCGAGCCCGCTCTACTTCGCGCGGCGCCTCTCCGAGCGCTACGGCACGCAGATCTACCTCAAGCGCGAGGATCTGAACCACACCGGCGCCCACAAGATCAACAACACCGTCGGCCAGATCCTCGTGGCCCGCAAGATGGGCAAACGGCGCATCATCGCCGAGACCGGCGCCGGCCAGCACGGCGTGGCCACGGCCACCGTCTGCGCGCTGATGGACATGGAATGCGTGGTCTACATGGGCGAGACAGACGTGAAGCGCCAGCGGGTCAACGTCGAGAAAATGAAGATGTTAGGCGCGACCGTCGTGCCCGTCACCTCCGGCAACAAGACCCTCAAGGACGCCACCAACGAGGCCATCCGCGACTGGTGCTGCCACCCTTCCGACACGTTCTACATCATCGGCTCCACCGTCGGCCCGCACCCGTATCCCGACATGGTGGCGCGCCTGCAGTCCGTCATCAGCGAGGAGATCAAGGGCCAGCTGCAGGAGAAGATCGGCCGGGACTACCCGGACTACCTGATGGCCTGCGTGGGCGGCGGCTCCAATGCCGGCGGCACCATTTATCATTATATAGACGACCCGCGCGTGAAGATCGTCCTCGCGGAAGCGGGCGGCCTCGGTATCGACAGCGGCAAGACGGCCGCCACCATCGCCCTGGGCCAGGTGGGCATCCTGCACGGCGCCAAGAGCTACGTCATCCAGAGCTCGGACGGGCAGATCGAGGAGCCGTACTCCATCAGCGCCGGCCTCGACTACCCGGGCATCGGCCCGATGCACGCCAACCTCGCGGCGCAGGGACGCGCCCGCGTGATTCCGATCAATGACGACGAAGCCGTCGCGGCCGCCTTCGAGCTGACGCGCCTGGAGGGTATCATCCCGGCGCTCGAGAGCGCGCACGCCCTCGCCGCCCTCGGCAAAATGGAATTCCGCCCGGAAGACATCGTCGTGCTGACCGTCTCCGGACGTGGCGACAAGGACATTGAGACTTATCTCAACTATATCAAGGAATGAAACAATTTAGTTATAGACTTGTGAGCCGGGAATTGCCCGGCGATCTGCATACGCCCGTGTCCGCATATCTGCGTCTGCGGGACGCTTCTTCCCGCTCGATTTTGATGGAAAGCAGCGACTATCACGCCGGCCGCGACGCGCGTTCCTTCATCGCGCTGGAGCCGCTCGCAGAGGTCGGAATCGCCCACGGAACGGGCTTCCAGGCCCTTCCGGACGGGATCCGGATCGAGAAGACCATCTCTGCGGACTACTCCGCCGACCGGCTAGTCCACGATTTCATGGGGGCGTTCGAGTTAAGTAACAAAAATGTTTCCATGTGGGGTTTCACCACCTTCAACGCCGTCCGCTACTTTGAGAGCATCGCGGTCAAGGACGAGACCCACGCGGAGCACGACGCTCCGGACCTGCTGTACGTCCTTTTCCGCTTCACCCTGGAGTTTGACCATTTCCGTAACCGTCTGACCTTGCACGAGTTGGTGCAGGAAGGCGCCGAGCCGGAGGCGGAGCGCATCGTGCGCCTGCTCGGCCGCGCGGCGACCAACCTCTACGATTTCCGCCCGACGGGCGAAGTCAGCTCCACGCTGACGGACGAGGAGCACCTGGCCAACATCCGCCGGGGCATCGCCCACTGCCACCGCGGCGATGTCTTCCAGGTCGTGCTGTCCCGTCGCTTCGTGCAGCGCTACGAAGGCGATGATTTCCAGCTCTACCGCGCCCTGCGCAGCATCAACCCCTCCCCGTACCTCTTCTATATGGATTTCGGCGGCTACCGCATCTTCGGCTCCTCGCCCGAGACCCACTGCCGCATCGAGGGCGGGCGCGCCTACATCGACCCCATCGCGGGCACGACGCGCCGTACGGGCGACGACGCGGCGGACGCGCGCGGGGCGGAATTCCTCCGCAATGACCCCAAGGAGAACGCCGAGCACGTGATGCTGGTGGACCTGGCCCGCAACGACCTGTCGCGCAACTGCCACGACGTCCGCGTGGACTTCTACAAGGAGCTGCAGTACTATTCGCACGTCATCCACCTCGTCAGCCGCGTGAGCGGCGAGCCGGACGCGGGCGCCGATCCCGTCAAGACCTTCATCGACACCTTCCCCGCCGGGACGCTCTCCGGCGCCCCGAAGGTCCGCGCGATGCAGATCATCTCCGAGCTGGAGCCGCACAACCGCGGCGCCTACGGCGGCTGCGTCGGCAGCATCGGCTTCGACGGCACGCTGAACCAGGCCATCACCATCCGCTCCTTCGTCAGCCGCGGCGGCGAACTCTGGTTCCAGGCCGGCGGCGGCATCGTCGCGAAGAGCGACCCCGCCTATGAACTGCAGGAAGTCAACAACAAACTCGGCGCGCTCCGCAAAGCCATTGAGATCGCCGCAACACTCTGAGCAATATGAAGATAGCTATTATAGACAACTACGACTCGTTCACCTACAACCTGGTGCACCTCGTCAAGGCGCTCGGCGCCACGGTCAGCGTCTTCCGCAACGACCGCTTCGAGCTCGGGGAGCTCGCGGCTTTCGACAAGATCCTCCTGTCCCCGGGTCCGGGCATCCCGTCCGAGGCCGGGCTGATGCCCGAAGTCATCCGGTGCTACGCCGCCGAGAAGCCCATCCTGGGCATCTGCCTGGGCGAACAGGCCCTCGGCGAGGCCTTCGGCGGCACGCTCGTCAACCTCGACGACGTCTTCCACGGCGTGCAGACCCCCTGCCGCCGCACGGCGGAGGATTATTTATTCGCCGGCCTGCCGGCGGAATTCCCTGTCGGGCGCTACCACTCCTGGGTGGTCGACGCCGCCACGCTGCCCGCCTGCCTCGAGGCCATCGCGCTGAGCGGGGAGGGCCAGGTGATGGCCCTGCGCCACCGCAGCCTCGACCTGCGCGGCCTGCAGTTCCACCCCGAGAGCATCCTCACCCCGGACGGGGAAACGATCATACGCAATTGGTTGAATCATTAAAAGTTAAGAAATATGAAACAGTATCTGAACCAGCTCATTGAAGGGGAGACCCTCACCCGCGAACAGACGCACGACATCCTGCTCGGCATCACCCGGCAGGCCTACAACGACAGCCAGATCGCAGCGCTGCTGATGGCGCTCCAGACGCGCGGCGTCACCGTGGACGAGCTCCTCGGCTTCCGCGACGGCCTGCTGGAGACCGGCAAGCACGTCGATCTCGACGACTACAACACCCTCGACATCGTGGGCACGGGCGGAGACGGCAAGAATACCTTCAACATCTCCACCTGCGCGGCCTTCGTGATCGCCGGCGCGGGCTACAAGGTGACCAAGCACGGCAACGGTGCGAGCACCTCCGTGAGCGGTGCGAGCACCGTCCTGGAGGCCCACGGGGCCAAATTCACCGATAATCCCGACACGCTCCGTCGCGCGCTCGACGAGGCGGGCATCTGCTACCTGCACGCTCCGCTCTTCGCTTACGGCATGAAGTTCGTCGGCCCGGTGCGCCGCGCGCTCGGTGTGCCGACCTGCTTCAACCTGCTGGGCCCGCTGGTGAATCCCTGCCAGCCGAAGAACTCCCTGCACGGCACGGCCACCCAGGCTCAGCAGCGCCTCTACGTGCGCGCCCACCAGAAGATCGGCGACAACTACGGCGTGCTGACCAGCTACGACGGCTACGACGAGATCTCGCTGACCTCCGGCTTCAAGCTCGTGACTCCGAACTTCGAGAAAGTGTTCACGCCCAAGGACCTGGGCCTCAACTACGTGGAGCCCAAGGACATCTACGGCGGCTCGACGGCCGCCGAGGCGAAGGCGATCTTCGACGCGGTGCTCGAGGGCACGGCCACGGAGGCGCAGAAGTCCGTGGTGCTGGCGAACGCCGCCTGCGGCATCTCGGTGATCGACCGCAACCTCTCGGTGGAGGAGTCCATCGCGCGCTGCCGCGAGTCGCTCGACAGCGGCAAGGCCCTCGCCGCCTTCAAGCGCTTCCTGCAGATTTACAACTAAGAATATGGACATTCTCGAGAAAATCATAGAGACCAAGCGGCAGGAGCTGACCTTCGCGAAGAAGCGCTCGCTGAAGCGGGCGCTGGCGGAGTCCCCGAGCGGCATCATCGCGGAATTCAAGCGGAAATCCCCCTCGAAGGGCTGGATCCACGCCGACGCATTCCCGGAGGAAGTCGTACCTGCGTACGCCAAAGCGGGTGCGGCGGCGCTCAGCGTCCTCACCGACGAGCAGTACTTCGGCGGCAGCCTCGACTTCATCCGCCGGGTGCGGCCGCTGGTGGACATCCCCATTCTCCGGAAGGACTTCATCATCGACCCGTACCAGCTGTACCAGGCGCGGGAAGCGGGCGCGGACGCCGTGCTGCTTATCGCCGCGTGCCTGAGCCGCGAGGCCTGTGCCGCGCTGACGGCCGAGGCGCATCGCCTGGGGCTCGAGGTGCTGCTGGAGGTCCATAGCCCTGAGGAACTGGACTATATCACCCCCGACGTGGACGTCGTCGGTGTCAACAACCGCCACCTCGGCTCCTTCGTCACCGACGTGAAGACATCGTTTGAGCTGGCGCCGGCGCTGAATAAGATCCTTCGCTCCGCTCAGGATGACAGCCGTGTATTCATCTCCGAGAGCGGCATCAGCGATCCGGCGACCGTGCGCGCGCTGCGCGAAGTGGGCTACCGCGGCTTCCTGATGGGCGAAAACTTCATGAAAGAACCCGACCCGGGCGCCGCCCTGGCCACATTCATCCAGGCCCTATGATCAACAACCAGCTCATCAAAGTGTGCGGCATGACCGAAGGCGAGAACATCCGCGCCATCGAAGCCCTCGGGGTGGACCTGATCGGATTCATCTTCTACCCCGGCTCTCCGCGCTACGTGCGCGAAACGCCTTCCTACCTGCCCCGCAAGGCGAAACGCGTCGGCGTGTTCGTGGACGCGGACCGCGAGGAGATCCTCCGCCGCAACGAGACCTACCGCTTCGACTACGTCCAGCTCCACGGCTCCGAGAGCCCGGAATTCTGCGCCCGCCTGCGCGAGCAGGACGGTCTGCCGGTCATCAAGGCCTTTGGCATCGCGGAAGAGAGCGTGCGCAACACCGTCGCCGGCTACGAAGGAGCCTGCGACCTCTTCCTCTTCGACACCAAGACCCCCGGCCACGGCGGCAGCGGCAAGCGCTTCGACTGGTCCATCATGAACGACTACGAGGAGAAGACCCGCTTCCTGCTCAGCGGCGGCATCGGGATGGACACCGTGGCCACGCTCCACGACTTCATCTACCCGTACCTCGCGGGCATCGACCTCAACAGCCGCTTCGAGACGGCCCCCGGGATCAAGGACCCGGAACTGATGGAAGTATTTTTGGAAAACTTGCAACGATAAGAATATGAACAGAATAGACCAGCTTTTCAGCAGCAAGCCGCAGCGCCTGCTCTCCATTTACTTTTGCGCAGGTGCGCCGCAGCCAGACGGCACCGCCGACGTGATCCGGACCCTTGCGCGCGAGGGCGTGGACATGATCGAGATCGGCATCCCCTTCAGCGACCCGATGGCCGACGGCCCCGTGATCCAGGACGCCGCCACGAAGGCGCTCCGCGGCGGGATGACCCTCGAGAAGCTTTTCTCCCAGCTGGAAGGCATCCGGCGCGACGTGGACATCCCCCTCATCCTGATGGGCTACCTCAATCCCATCTTCCGCTTCGGCTTCGAGGCCTTCTGCCAGCGCTGCGCGGCGGTCGGCGTGGACGGGATGATTATCCCGGACCTGCCGTTCAAGGATTATATGGAAAGCTACAAGGCCGTCGCCGAGCGCTACGGACTGCGCTTCATCATGCTGATCACCCCGGAGACCTCCGAGGAGCGGGTGCGCCTGATCGACGAGCACACTTCCGGCTTCATCTACATGGTCTCCTCGGCCGCCACGACGGGCGCGCAGAAGGACTTTGACACGCGTAAGCAGGCTTATTTCAAGCGGATTGCGGACATGAACCTGCGCATCCCGCGCATGGTCGGCTTCGGCATCAGCAACAAGCAGACCTTCGACGCCGCCTGCGAGCACGCCTCCGGCGGCATCATCGGCAGCCGCTTCGTCACCCTGCTGGAACAAGCAAATGGCGACGCTACCGCCGCCATTCGCCAACTTAAAGCCGATATCGGCCTTTAATACTCAGTCGCAAAGTAATTCCCCTTGCGTGCGTACGGAATGCCGCTCTGCATCCAGACGGGTTCCGGGGCGCCGAGGAGGTAGTGGTCGAAGAACTGCGACAGGCGGATCGAGAGGTCCTTGCTGTTGCGGCGCTCCGAGAGGTTGTGCGCCTCGTTGTTGTACTCCAGCAGCCAGGCCGGCTTACCCAGGCGGCGCAGCGACATGAAGAACTCGATACCCTGGTACCAGGGCACGGCGCCGTCGGCGTCATTGTGCATGATGAGCACCGGCGTGGTCACGTTGGGCGCGTGGAAGACCGGGGAATTCTCGATGTAGAGATCCAGTCCGCCGTCCTCCCAGAGCGTCTTGCCGATGCGGCTCTGGCCGTACTCGTACTGCGGGATGCGGCTGTTGCCGGACTCCCAGCGGATGCCGCCGTAGGCGCTGGTCATATTGCCCACCGGGGCGCCCGCGCCCGCCGCCGCGAACATATTCGTCCGCGTGACGAGGTAGGCCGTCTGGTAGCCGCCCCAGCTCTGGCCCTGGATGGCCATGCGCGACTTGTCGATGAAGGGGAACTGCGCGCACATCGCCTCCGCGCCCGCGCAGATGCAGTTGTAGGCGCTCTCGCCCGGGTGGCCGTCCACATAGACGATGTCCGGGATGAAGACCACGTAGCCGCGGCTCACGAAGAAGGGAATGTTGACCGTGGAGCGGCTCGGGGCCGGTGCGCGGTAGTTGTAGAGCGTCTCGGAGTATTTCTCGTAGAAATAGATCATCAGCGGGTAGCTGCCCGCCGGGTCGTAGCCGTCCGGCGTGAAGAGCAGACCGTCCAGCGGGGTGCCGTCGTAGGCGTTCCAGTGGACCAGCTGCACGTCGCCCCAGCGGTAATCCGCCTGCTGGGGATTGATGGCGGACAGCTTGGACTCGGAATTCCAGTTGTCGCGGGTGATGTAGAGGTCCATCGGGTGGCGGAAGTCGCCCTTCAGGTAAGCGAGCACGTCGGCCTTCTCCGCCTTGGTCACGCTGGAATAGGTCTTTTCCGCCAGGAAGCCGCGCGGCTCGCCGCCCTTGGCGATGTCCACGGAGGCGAAGCCGTTGCGCTTGTCCACTTCGTTGAAGGAGGACAGGCGGAGCGTGCCCTTGAGGGGATAGCTGTGGATGTCCTGGTAGAGATAGGGGTTGTCGTGCACGCCCCACATCACCGGGCGGTACTGCACGCGGTCGCGGCGGCCCGCTCCGCGCGTCAGGCACTCGGCCTTCTTGCCGTCGGGGCTGAAGCGCCACACGTCGTAGCGGTCGCAGAGCAGTAGCGCATCGTCGTTGCCCATCCAGTACGGGTAGCCGATCGGGGTGTAGCCCGGCAGCGGATGGTCATCTTCCTCGTCCCAGAAGGCCACGCCCGTGGCGCCGGTCAGGTTGACCAGCACGTCCGTGGCGGGGTCCTGGCAGTACCAGTTGCCGTCCTCGGCGTTGAACCAGGCGATATATTTGCCGTGCTCCGAAGGGATGGCGTAGCCCTGGGCGCCTTCGCGCAGCACGCGGCGGCTGCCGTCGCGCAGGCTCACCAGCGCCACGTCCGCCCGGTTGTCCGCCGCCCAGAGGTTCTCGACATCATAGGCCTGCGTGTCCATGGAGAGGGCGTAGGCCCCCTCCGCGCCGTCGGAGAAGGTGATGCGGTCGGAAGCGCTGCGGGACAGCACCAGCAGCTCGCCCGGGCGGTCCAGGTTCACGACGGCCGTGCGGCGGTCGCCTCCGCGCGCCTTCTTGTCCATCGGCGGGACGGTTTTCTTGTTCCAGACCCAGATATCCAGCTGGGCGGCCTCGAAATCATAGACGGTCGTGTCCTTGGCCGGGAATTTCTCCTGCAGGCGCAGGACCACCCGCGTGTCGGCGTTGGAGAACGCCGCGCCGGCGCTGCCGCCCACGATCCAGCCTTCCGGCAGGCTCGCGGTCTCGGCGCCCAGCAGCTCGCAGCAGGTCCACTCCGTGACCGCGGGGCTGCGGCGCGTGGCCTTCTCCAGCACGCGCTCGCGACCCAGGTACAACCCGTGGCGCGGCGTGCCGTCCGTCTTCTCCTCTTCATCCGTGGCGCTGAAGAGCACCTTGTCGCCCGCGGCGCTCCAGCGCAGACCCGCGTAGGCCTTGCGGCCGCTGGACAGCGTGTCGATGCTGCCCTTGGCGAAGTCGTAGAGGATCACGGCGCTGCGCGACAGGGAATCCTTCTCCTCCTTGGCCGTCACGACGAGCAGGCGGTCACCGCCGCAGGACGCGGCGAAATCGGACACGTTCTTCAGCGTGTCCACGGCGCCCGTGGCCGTCGTGATGCAGAGCAGGTTCTTGCTCTTGCGGCCCTTAACTTCCTGCGCGGCAAAGAGATACGGCGCCGCGTCGGCGCCCATGTCCGTGGTGCCGGACGCGCCGATCATGCGCCAGTCGAGCGTGCGCAGGTCCAGGCGGGCCAGCGAATCCTTGGGCTGGTCCTCCTTTTTCTTCTTGTCGATCTTGGCCTGCCGCACGTCGGCGAACGGGGCCTTGACCGTGAACACGGCCACATCGCCCGTCCACTTCAGCGCGGTGCCGCGCGGCACGGAAATCTCCGCGCCCGTGCTCAGGTTCCGGACGTAGAGCGTGCCGTCGCCCTCCTGCGGGGCGACTTCCCAGGTGAGCATACGTCCGTCGGGGGTCAGTTTGACATTGCGGACGGACTGCCAGCCGTCATAGACATCGTGGTCCAGCGCTTTGTTCTGGGCCTGCAGGGTGCCGGCGCATATGAGCGCCAGGAATATCAGGGAGATTCTTTTCATACAGATCAGTCGTTATTCAGTTCTTTGACATCCACTTCGCCGCGTTCGCTCTCGCCGAGGAGCCATTCGGAGAAGTAGTCCGCGAGGCGGTAGAAGAAGTATTCGTTCATGTCGCCGAAGCCGTGGCGCTGGCCCGGCAGGATCAGCAGGTCGAAGCGCTTGTTCGTGCGGATCAGGGCGTTCACCACGCGGATCGTGTTGGCGGGGTTGACGTTGTTGTCGATGTCGCCGTGCACGAGCATCAGGTGGCCCTTGAGGTTCGCCGCGATCTCCGGATTGGTCTCGATGTGATAGACGAAGGTCGTGTCGCTCTGCTCCACTTTCTCCGTCACGCCGTGGTGCGTCTCGCTCCACCAGCGGTTGTAGATGCGGTTGTCGTGGTTGCCGGCGCAGGACACGGCCGCCTTGAAGAAGTCGGGGTACTTGAGGATGGCTGCCGTGGACATGAAGCCGCCGCCGGAGTGCCCGTGGATGCCCACGCGGCTGCCGTCGATCCAGTCATACTTGCCTGCAAGCTGCTGGATGGCGTATTTCTGGTCCTCCAGACCGTAGTCGCGGAGGTTGCCGTAACCGTAGTTATGATACCACTTGGAGCGGTTCGGATGGCCGCCGCGGTTGCCCACCGTGACCACGATGAAGCCGATCTGGGCGAGGCGGTCGGTGCGCACCATGCCCTTGGACCAGGCGATGTTGTTGGCCTCGACCTGCGGGCCGGGATAGACATAGTCGATGATGGGGTAGACCTTCGTGGAATCGAAGTCGAAAGGCTTGTACATCGCGCCGTAGAGGTCCGTGACCCCGTCGGCCGCCTTGACCTTGAAGCGCTCCGGCATCTTGTAGCCGGCGGCGAAGAGCAGGCTCAGGTCGGCCTTGTCCAGGAGCTTGCGCTTGCCGTCGCGGCCGATCAGCCAGGACTCGGGGGCATAGTCCACGCGGGAGCAGTTGGCGACCAGCCAGCGGCCGTCGTCGCTCGCCGTGGCCTCCACGTTCATATCGTCCATATCCAGCTGCCGGATGGCGCCGCCCGCGAGGGAAACGCGCCAGGTGTGCATCTGGTAGGGATTTTCGTTCTTGTTCACGCCGCAGGCGGAGAAGAGCACGTAGCCCTCCTTCTCATTCACCGCGAGGATGTCCTCGACGTGGTAGGCGCCTTCGGTGAGGTTGCGCACCAGGGTGCCGTCGGCGTTATAGAGATAAAGGTTGGCCCAGCCGTTGCGCTCGGACCACCAGAGCAGCTGCTTGCCGCCATTGATGAGGTGGATCTGCCGGTCCTCGACGTAGGTGTTCATCCGCTCGGAGATGACGGTGCGGGTGGAGTCGGATGCGAGATCCACGCGGCAGACATCCATGCGGTGCAGGTCGCGCGAGCCGCGTACCAGCCAGAAGCCGTCGTTGTCGCCCAGCCACACGCGGGAGCGGAACTTGTCATAGCTCTCGCTGAATTTGCGCGGGCGCGAGGAAATGTCGAAGGTCTGGTCCTTGAAAGCGTTCACGCGGTAGCGCTTGCTGCTGCCGTCGGGCATGGAGAAGACGTAGAGCTCCTCCGTGGGGCCCGGCTCGCCCGGCATCTGGTATTTATAGGTCTCGAGGGTCGGGCGCGGCTGGCTGAGGGCGTTGATCACCCAGAGGTCCTTGATCTTGCGCATGTCGGTCTTGACGGCGGCGAAATGCTTGCCGTCCGGCGACCAGATGACCCCGCGCGCCATCACGCGGCGGGTGGTGTCGGTCTCCGTGTCGCCCGAATAATTGTCCACGCCGAAGCCCCACTGGCGCACGCCGTCCGTGGTGAGGCGGTGCTCCACGAGGGTGGAGTCCTTCTCGTCCTCGGCGGCCTTGGCGAGGTTCTCGCGGTCCATCCAGAAGAGGTTGGAATTTTTGACGTACACGCCCACTTCGCCGTCCGGCGAAATGTTGGCCCACATCGGGTACTCGCGCTTCTCGGGCTTGTACTCGGAGAGTTTGCCGGTGGCGAGCTCATACTGGAAGTGGAAGACCTTCTTCGTCTTGGCGTCGGGCTTCTTCGACAGCGTGTCGGGCACTTCCTGCGTGCCTTTGATGTCGAAACGGAAATACTTGTCGTCCTTGAGCTTCAGCCCTTCGATCGGGAGATGCTGCGCATCGAAGGGATCGCGCGTGATGGCGGTGATCTCCATCGCGAGCTTCTCCATGTCGAAGGCCTGCGTCCGGCTGCCCGTCTCGGGGTCCACGATCCAGTACTGCGTGCCCGCGGGGGTCTTCCATGCGTACCAGAACTTGTCCGAGTCGCGGAACCAGTTCGGGCTCAGCTCGGTGGAGAAGACCATCTGGGAGATGCGTTTGGCGGAGAACTGTGACGCCAGGTCGTAATTGGGCTGCTGTTTCGGGCCCCTGGTCCCCTGCGCGGAGATCGCGGTGAGGAGGGCCAGCAGAAGGACAAAAATCCGTTTCATATACTATTGCTTAATAATTGATAGCGCTTGAACAGGTAAAGATACGAAAAAATGCTATCTTTGCTTCGCTATGCAGAAGACCATCGTGCTTTTAACCGCTTTCCTGCTCGTATGCGGTGCCGCGGGAGCCCAGGAGAAGGTCCGGGATCCCAAGGAAAAGACGCAGTACAATTCCGTGTTCGATCTTCTTCGGGCCGAACCTGGCGTCACGGTGACCCCGGGCGCCGGCGCCGGCCAGATGCCCAAGATCTATATCCGCGGCATCTCCACCAACAGCGATCAGACCCAGCCGCTGTTCGTCGTGGACGGCATCATCACCGAGAACGTGACCTATCTCCGTCCGGAGGATATCTATTCTGTCGAAGTCCTCAAGGACGGCACGGCCAGCATCTACGGCGTGCAGGGCCAGAACGGCGTGATCATGTTCCGCACCAAGAGCATGGTCGAGGCCGAGCAGCGCGCGGCCGATCAGGCCAAGGCGGAGCGGAAAGCCGCCCGCGAGGCCAAGCGCAAGAAGAAATAGCAAATGCTCAACTGCGCTCCTTGAACAGATCGGAAGGAGTGGCGTTGAACTCTTTGGTAAAACACCGGGTGAAATACTTCGGGTCGTTGAACCCGACCTCGTAGGCAATTTCAGAGATGTTCATGTCTTTGTTGGTGCCGTTGCAGATCATTTCCTTCGCCACGTTGAGGCGGTAGGTCCGGATGAACTGCGCGATGGACTGGCTGAAGGTCAGCTGGATCTTGTCGTTCAGCAGGCTGCGGCTCATGCCCATGGCGTCGGCAAAGGTCTGGACGTCGAGGTCCGGATCCTTGTACATCTGCTGGATCGCATCCAGCAGCTTGCGGGAGAAATCGGTGTCGCGGTTCTCCAATGAGCTGGACAGCAGGGTGTTGTGGCTCGCGATCATCTCATTCTGCTTCTGCAGCAGGGCATTCTGCTCGGAGAGTTCTTCCGCCCGTTTCTCCAGTTCTTCCTTCTGCTCCTTCAGTTCTTTGGTCTGCCGGTCCACTTCCTGCTGCAGCAGATCCCGCTTCCGGCTGATGGACTTGGTGTACCAGATCACGAACAGGTAGGCCAGCAGGCCGAGGAAGAGCAGGATCAGGAGCCGGAACCACCAGCGCCGGAACAGGATGGGCTTGATCTGCAGGCCCTTCTCGGTTTGGGACAGCACATTGCCTTCCTTGTCGACCGCACGGATCTGCACCTTATACTTGCCGCCGGGGATGCGCCCGAAGCGGACGTAGGTGTAGTTGCCGAAAATGGGGGACCACTCCTTCTCGAACGGCGTGATGCGGCTTTCGTAGGTGATGTCCGACCTCTGGGTGTAGGACAGGTCCGAGAATTTCAGCACGAAATCGGTATCCTGCTCGTTCTTGTTGATCGCCTCGGACGGCGGGAGCGTATGGAACTGCGCCTCGGTGTAGTAGCCTGTGACGACGAGGTCGGGCTTGTTGCCGTATTCATTCCGGACATAGCCGGAGCGCAGGATGCTGAGGCCTTCCTTCTGGCCCAGGTAGATGGTGCCGTTCCGGCCTTTCGCGAGGCTGTTCTCGCAGAAGGCCATGGACTTGAGCCCGTCCTGGATGCCGTAGCTGGCGATTTCCCCGACCTGGGTGTCGAGGCAGGAGAGGCCGTTCTCCGTCGTGATCCACAGATTGATGCCGTCCAGCAGGAGACCCTGGACCTGGTTGTCCGCCAGCCCGTTCTTTTCGGAATAGACCGTGATCTCCGGGTCGTTCGACAGATAATCTTTCACCCGGTACACGCCCCGTCCGTACGCGCCCGCCCAGAGGGTGTCTCCGTCGGTCACGAGCGCCAGGCAGGTGGGGAAGCCCTTGACCAGCCGGGCCTCCCGGGTCCGGAGGTCGATGATGCTCAGTCCCTCCATGCCGCTCACCAGCAGTTTGTCCGCCGTGATGTGCGCCGAGAAGCAGGAACTCGACCGGACGTGGTAGCGGTTGTAGGTGCCGTTGCGGATGTCGTAGAAATACAGGCCGTTGTGCGCCGTGATCCAGACATAGTCGTTGATCTCGTCATAGGCGATGCCGAGAATGACGTCGATGCTCTTCGCGGTTTCTGACTGGTATCCTTCGGGGACGCGGATGATGTCGGGATTGTACGGGCTGATATAATACAGGCGTCCTGTCACGGAGCCGGCCCAGATCCGTCCCTGCCCGTCCTCGCAGAAGGATGTCAGGGCGCTGGGCGTGCTGTAGCGCTGGAAGCGCAGGTCGCCGACCTGCCGGCAGAGGCCGTATTCCGTGGCGGAGAGCCACAGGACGTCCCGGCTGTCGATGAAGAGCGAGCGGATCGGGGTGGTGGGGATCGGCGCGCCCGTGGTCTCGATGCGCGAGAGATTGATGATCTGGAGCGGTTTCTTCTGGATGACGGCCAGACCTTCCGCCTCGAGGCCGACCCAGATCTGTCGGCCCCGGGTGGCGAGGCCGCGGACCATTTCTCCCGGGAGGAGCCGGTTGCCGTATTCGTTGAGGCGGGAGCCGTAGCTGTCGAACGACTGGTTGGTGGCGTTGTAGATGCAGATGCCGCCCAGGGTGCCGATTACGATTTCACCCTCCGGGGTGGTGCACAGGCCGGTGATCTCGTCGTTTGGCAGGGAATGCGGATCGGCGTCGGAATGCAGGTAGCACAGGTGGTTACCGGTGGTGAGGTTGACCCGGTACAGGCCCTTGGCCGTGCCGATCCAGGCCTCGTTTCCGGCGCGCAGGACGGCCGTGGACTTGTTGTCCTCGCCGATATCGACGCCCGGCAGGATTTCGGACATGCACAGGCCCTTGTCTTCGATGTGCCGCACCTTATAGATACGTCCTTTGACGGCGATCCAGGTCGAACCGTCCCCGTCCACGTCGCAGGGGTTCGGCATGAGGTTGACGTTCGAGACCTTGCATTGCAGGGAGTCGATGACGACCCGCGCCCCGTCCTCGACGAAGGACAGGCGGTACAGCATATCCTCCGCCGTGAACCACATGCGGCCCTTGGCGTCCCGGTTCAGATTCACCGGCGAATGGGTAAAGCGCCAGTTCCGGGACATGCCGGGCAGGGAGTCGACCATGGAGAGCGTTTCCAGGTCGATGATGTTCAGCACGCCCGCGCAGGGGACCCACAGGCGCCCGTATTCGTCCTCACTGCAGAGGTTGACGAAGTCGCTGTAGAACTCCGGTGTCGTCTTTCTCGAGAACGGAATGAAGGAATCGCCGTCGTAGCGGACCAGGCCGCCGCCGAAGGTGCTGATCCAGGCAAATCCCTTGCTGTCGAAGTAGATACCGTTGACGTCCTGGTCCGGAAGACCGTTCCCGCGGGACAGTCGGTTGACCACAATATAGTCTTCTGCGCCCGTCTGGGCGCTGATTTGGCCGGGGGACAAAAAGAAGCAGAGAAAAACTGCCAAAAATAAATCCACCCTTTTTAGTAAAATGTCCACCATTTAAAAAATTAGTCCACAATATCGAGTGTAAAGTTATATATTTTTGCGAAAAACATGGGCGAAACTAAAATTCATTTGAATCTTTTTTCCTCATAATTATTACTTTATATCTAACTAAAACTCAGTAAAATGTTGAAAAAACATCTTCAGAGAGCCCTGAGCGTCATTTTGACGCTTTGCGCTTTGAGTCTGGGAGCCCACGCCCAGAACCGCACCATCAGCGGTACGGTTGTCGATACCCACGGAGATCCCGTTATCGGCGCCGCCGTCACGGTGGTAGGCAACACCCAGATCGGTGCAGCCACCGACCTGAACGGTGCCTTCTCTTTGGCCGTCCCCGCCGGAGCCAGCATCTCCGTCGAGAGCATCGGTTACAAGCCCCAGACCTTTGCGGTCGGCAACCAAACTACCTTTAATGTCATTCTCGAGGATGATACCGAGATGCTCGAGGAGACCGTGGTCATCGGTTACGGTGTCCAGCGTAAGAGCGACGTCACCGGCGCCATCGCGTCCGTGAAGGAGTCCGACCTGGAGAACCGCACCACGACCGACGTCGCCCAGGCCCTGCAGGGTAAGGCGGCCGGTGTCCAGATCGTGAACGCATCCGGTGCTCCGGGTTCCTCTTCCTCGATCCAGATCCGTGGCTACTCCTCCAACTCCAGGACCTCCCCGCTCATGATCGTGGACGGTCTGAAGGTCAACGACATCAGCTACCTCGATCCGGAGTCCATCGCCTCCATCGAGATCCTCAAGGACGCCGCCTCCGCCGCCATCTACGGTGTCGAGGCCGGTAACGGCGTTGTGCTCGTCACGACCAAATCCGGTCAGAAGGGCAGCGGCCGCGTGTTCTATAACTTCCAGCACACGATCCAGAATATCGCGCACCTGCCCGAAATGATGAACGCGCAGGAATATATGGATTATATGGTGCTCGCCGGCGCCGCTACGCAGGACCAGTTCAAGTATGACGGCAAGAGCAACACCAAGTGGACGGACTACATGCTCGAGACCGGTCACCAGCAGCGCCACACCATCGGCGTGGAAGGCGGTAACGACCGTGCTAAGTTCTACACCTCCCTCGCGTACACGGATAATAATGGTATCATCAAGGGCGATAAGGATATCTTCAAGCGCCTCGTCGGCCAGATCAACGCCGAGTACAAGATCAAGGATTGGCTGACCGTCGGTGTCAACACCACCATCGACCGCAGCGTCCGCCGCGCCATTTCCGAGAGCTCCACGACGTCCGAGTCTGTGATGGGCGCCATGTTCGTCTCCGATCCGACCATGCCGTGGACCTATGCTGACGACGCGATCCCCGCTCATGTCAAGCTGTACCTGGCCGATAGCAAGGCGTGCCTCCCGCGTGATCCCGACGGCCACCTCTACGGTGTTTCCGTTTTCAACGAGACCAGCTATATCTGGCATCCGCAGGCGATCCTGGACCGTCAGGACACCGAGACGCAGAGCTTCTTCGTGCGCGGTACCGCCTATGCGAACCTCTCGCCGATCAAGGGCCTGGTCATCACCTCCCGCTTCGGCTTCCAGGGTGGCTACAGCCACACCAACACCTACAACCATGAGGTGTACATCAGCGCGAAGACCAACCAGTCCATGTCCATCAGCGGTTCCACCAACGACCGTCTGTACTATCAGTGGGAAAACTTCGCCAACTATACCAAGTCCTTCGGCCAGCACGAACTGACCGCCATGGCCGGTATGTCCTACCAGCAGACCAACACGGACAACCTCCGCGGTACTGCCTATCAGCTCACCATGGACGTTCCCAACTTCCGCTATCTGAACAACTCCGTCAACACCGCGAACATGTCCCTCGGTGGACAGCCGGAAGTCCGCGCCAACATGTCCTACTTCGGCCGTCTCGGCTGGTCCTATGGCAACAAGTACTTTGTCCAGGCCAACTTCCGCGCCGACGCTTACGACAGCTCCAAGCTGGACAAGAACCACCGCTGGGGTTACTTCCCCTCCGTGTCCGCCGGCTGGACGCTCAGCAACGAGCCCTTCATGCAGGGTGTCAAGTCTGCCCTGAGCCTCAACTTCCTCAAGCTGCGTGCTTCCTGGGGTGTGAACGGTAACGTCAACGCCCTCGGCGAGTACCAGTACGCTTCCTCCCTGGAAAGCAACAAGAACTACGGTTACAACCTGAACGGTGAGTTCCTGGTGGGTATCCGTCCTTCCAAGGTTCTCCCGAACCCGAGCATCAAGTGGGAGACTTCCCGCCAGGTGGACCTCGGTCTCGACCTCCGCATGCTCAACAACCGCCTCACCTTCTCCCTGGACTGGTACAACAAGAATACGCACGACCTGCTGACCAGCACGACGGCTCCTGGTAACACCGGCGCCGAGCGCGTCTATGTCAACGCCGGTCTCGTGAACAACCACGGTACCGAGTTCGAACTCGGTTGGAAAGACACCATCGGTGACTTCAGCTACGGTATCAGCGGCAACCTCTCCACGGTCCACAACAAGGTCATCGAGGGTACGTCCAAAGACCGTGTCCCGGGCCAGAAGATCTGGAGCTCCTACGACGTGACCTACTTCGAGGAAGGCTACCCGCTGTGGTACCTCCGCACCTTCGTCGTGGATCATATCGATCCGACCACCGGCGCAGCTGTCTACAAGGATTTCGACGATGACGGCGAAATCACCGCTGAAGACCGCGACTTCGTGGGTAGCGGTATCCCTGACTTCACCTATGGTCTTACCATCAACCTGGCCTACAAGGGCTTCGACCTGATGGTCCTCGGTGCCGGTTCCCAGGGTGCTGAGCTGCTCTACGCCGTGACCCGTGCCGACGCGCTGCAGCAGAACACGCTCCGTTGCTTCTACACGGACGCCTGGCAGAGCCCTGCTTCTACCGGTTACAAGTATCCGAAGCCGGATGTGAACGACAAGTTCTACCGCACCTCCAACATGCGCGTCTATGACGCTTCCTTCTTCAAGATCAAGCAGATCCAGCTGGGTTATACCCTGCCGCGCAACCTCACCAAGAAGATTGCGATCAGCTCCCTGCGCGCCTATGTTTCCCTGGATGACTGGTTCACCTTCACGAAGTATCCGGGACTCGATCCGGAGACCAGCCACGCCGGTTCTTCCGCTTCCGGTCTGGGTATCGACTACGGTTCCTACCCGATCTCCAAGAAACTGGTTTTTGGTGTTAATGTTTCCTTCTAAAATTGAATCCGTATGAAAAAGATAGTTTTAGCCCTTTCGATTGCGGCGTCGGTCCTGGCGGCCAGCTCCTGCCAGAAGAACCTCGACATCTCTCAGAAGAGTGTTCTCTCCACTGAGGATTTCTATGCGAACGCCAGCGCGGAAGACGCAGAGGCCCTGATCGGCAGCGTCTACCATCTGTACTGGGGCGGTCGTGACGTGACCTGTGTCAACGGTGTTGAGAAGATCATGTTCCTGAACAGCCTCGACGACAACCATTATCCGGGAGGCGGTTCCTTTACCGACAACTCCAACAACTTCCAGGACGCTGGAAACTACAATGTTACTTCCGCTGACTCCGCCCCGAAGATTATGTACAAGGGCGTGTACAGCGTCATCTATCACTGCAACCTGATCCTGGAGAAGATCCCTGCGTCCAACGACGCCCGCATCAACCGCGTCAAGGCCGAGGCCAACTTCCTCCGCGCCCTGGCTATGTTCGACGCCGTGCGCTGGTGGGGTACCCCGCCCCTTGTGGACCACCTCCTCTCCCAGGATGAGTACTATCAGTCCAACACCCCGACCGAGGAATCCATCAAGTGGATCCTGGCCACGATGAAGGAAGCGGCCGACGCGCTGCCCGCCATCAGCGGCAAGGGCCAGCAGGAGAAGTTCGGTGCCCGTATCTCCAAGCACGCCGCCCTCGCTTACCGCGGTAAGGTGGGTCTCTGGTATGGCCAGAAGTTCAACGACAAGGAAGTGCTGAAAGAGGCTGTCGCCGACCTCAAGACGGTCATCGACTCCAAGCTCTACGGCCTGGTCTCCGATATGTTCATCATCGAGCGTCAGGCTGGCGACTTCTGCGAGGAGTACCTCTTCGAGCACAATGCCGGCGACAACGACGGTTTCCCTGGCGACCCGAACAATGACCTCCGTCACACGTGGATGGGTTGGCCGAGCTCGATCCAGCTCCCGAAGGATTTCTTCGGCGGTTGGGGCTGGAACGCCGTATCCAAGGAGTTCGGTGAGTTCCTCGCTGCCCACGAGGGCGGTGTCGACAAGCCGCGCTTCGCGTCCACGATCCACACCTACGAGCAGGTGCTTGCCATGGACTATGCCGCTGGCGTCACGCCCGGTGTCAAGTCGGTCGTTTATCACAACGCCGGTTACTTCACCTTCCGCGGTGTCGGCTTCCTCGGAGAGGCTTACGAAGGAACGAGCCCGCCTTTCTGGAAGTGGTACAAGGTCAACACCCCGATGCTCCGCTATGCGGAAGTCCTGCTCCTCTATGCCGAGGCGAAGTTCCTCGTGGACGGTGACGCCGACAAGAGCGGCCTGAAGGCCCTCAACGAGGTCCGCAAGCGTGCCCAGATCCCTGAGCTTACCACCATGAGCTACCAGGACATCAAGGACGAGCGCCGTGCCGAGCTCTTCTGTGAGCAGGAGCGCTTCTTCGACCTGGTCCGCTGGGGCGATGCTCCTACCGTGCTCGCGAACAAGGGTAAGACGTACTACAAGTTCCTGGGCTACAAGGCCGGCACCACGGAGTGGGATGTGCAGCCTGTGGCCGGATCCGGCAAGGGCTGGAACGACAAGTACAACCTCCTCCCGTTCCCGTACGAGCAGATCTCGGCTAACCCGAACCTGAAGCAGAACCCGGGTTGGTGATCCGCAAAATTTATTTATATTTGCTAGCATTCAAGTTATAAATAAATGAACATTAAAAATTTATCTCTGATTGCCCTCGCCGCGACGATGTTCGCGGCGTGCGGCACCAACGCCCCCGCACCGACTGCGGCGGAACCCGTCAAGATTGAACCGGGCGAGCAGGCCCCCCTGGCCGATCCCGGCCAGAAGAACTTCGGTGGCTCCGCCGTCGTCAACCGCGACACGACCGGTATGGCCGAGCGCATGCGCCGCATGCGTGAGGAGCAGAACCGCATCCGTACCGTGCACTTCAACGATCTGTCGATGAGCGATCCGTTCATCTACCCGGATCCGGAG
This sequence comes from Candidatus Cryptobacteroides sp., assembly GCA_045117755.1. Taxonomy (GTDB): domain Bacteria; phylum Bacteroidota; class Bacteroidia; order Bacteroidales; family UBA932; genus Cryptobacteroides. The sequence continues at coordinate 8,407 of JBGUOB010000037.1, read as the reverse complement.
ACGAAGACCTACTACCTGACCAGCTCCGGCGGCCGTCAGTACCGCAGCAAGGACCTGGTGATGTGGGAAGGCCCCTACAACGTGGTCGACCTGTCCGGCACCTGGTGCGAGAAGGCCGGCTTCGCCGCCGCCGCTGAGATCCACAAGATCGGTGACTACTATTACTACGCCGGTACCTGGAGCGACCACAGCGACCTCATCCAGCAGGTTCCCCGTCGCTACAACGTGCCTCACAACCAGACCTATCTGCTCCGTTCCGAGAGCCCGGAAGGTCCGTTCGTGCCCTTCTCCGTCACTCCTGGTTACGACTACCAGCCGCGTGAGTGGGACTGCATCGACGGTACCCTCTACGAGGAGGATGGCCACATCTATATGATCTTTGTCCACGAGTGGACCCAGATCATCGATGGTACGATGGACTACATCGAGCTTTCCTCTGACCTGACCAGAACCATCTCCGAGTGGCCTGTGACCATGTTCCGCGCCAGCGAGGCTCCGTCCTGCGGCGAAATGAACGGCCTGGGCGAGGCTACCTTCGGCCTCAAGATGCCGGGTTGGGTGACCGATGGTCCTCAGATGTTCCGCACGAAGACCGGCAAGCTGGGTATGTTCTGGTCCACTTGGGGCAAGGAGCGTTACCTCCAGGAGGTCTGCTACTCCGAGTCCGGCACCATCGCCGGCCCGTGGGTCCAGGAACCCGAACCGTTCCTCGCCAACAACTCCGGCCACGGCATGCTGTTCCGTACTTTCGAGGGTGAGCTCCGCTATGTGGTGCACCACGTCGAGGGCAACGGCCCGCGCAAGCCGCAGTACTGGACCGTCGACGACTCTGGCGACAAGCTGAAGTTGGGCAAACAGATTATTTTACGCTAGTTTCGATTAGGTTAATAATAGGTTAGAATTGCTTAGGCAGGGGGCTCCCGTGAGGGTGCCCCCTGTTGCGTTAAAAAAAGTTCAAATATTTTTTGCTGTTTCAAAAAATGTGTCTATCTTTGCAATCCCAACGCTAAGCAATAAGGGTTTTGCGGAAATAGCTCAGTTGGTAGAGCGCAACCTTGCCAAGGTTGAGGTCGCGGGTCCGAGCCCCGTTTTCCGCTCCAAAACAAACGATCACCATTCAGGTGGTCGTTTTTCTTTTTGTGACATTTTGTCAGTGGCTCAACATTTGAGCGCAGCTCCATAGACCCCCTAATGGGCCGATAATACGATTATGGAGAACAGCAAGTACGAATTCTTAAGCAAGTACGCCGTGGACCTCAACGAGGCCGCGGCCAAAGGAAAGCTCGACCCGGTCATCGGCCGCGACGAGGAAATCCGTCGCGTGCTGCAGATCCTGAGTCGAAGGACCAAGAACAATCCGATCCTGGTCGGTGAGCCCGGTGTCGGCAAGACCGCCATCTCGGAAGGCATCGCCACCAAGATCGTCAACGGGCAGGTGCCCGAAAACCTCAAGAGCCGCAAGGTCTTCTCCCTGGACATGGGCGCGCTGATCGCAGGCGCCAAGTACCAGGGCGAGTTCGAGGAGCGGCTCAAGGGCGTCGTCAAGGAAGTCGTGGACAGCGACGGCGAGATCATCCTCTTCATCGACGAAATCCACACGCTGGTGGGCGCGGGCCGCACCTCCGGCGCCATGGACGCCTCCAATATCCTGAAACCCGCGCTCGCGCGCGGAGAACTGCGCACCATCGGATCGACCACCCTGGACGAGTACCAGAAATACTTCGAGCAGGACAAGGCCCTGGAGCGCCGTTTCCAGAAGGTCATGGTGGACGAACCTTCGCCCGCCGAGTCCATCGCCATCCTGCGGGGCCTGAAGGAGAAATACGAGAACCACCACCGCGTGAGCATCGAGGACGACGCGCTCATCGCCGCCGTCAACCTCAGCCACCGCTACATCAACAACCGTTTCCTCCCGGACAAGGCCATCGACCTCGTGGACGAGGCCGCCTCGAAGCTGCGGCTGGAGATGAACTCCGTCCCGGAGCCCATCGACGTGCTGGACAGCAAGATCCGCCAGCTGCAGATCGAGAAGGAAGCCGTCAAGCGCGAGGGCGTGACGCTGAAGTCCGAGAAGATCGACGAAGAATTGAAGGCCGCCAAGGCCGAGCGCGACGCCCTGGCCGCCCGCTGGAACGAGGAGAAGAGCATCGTCACGGAGCTCAACAACACCCGCCAGCAGATCGAGGACTTCAAGCGCGAGGCGTCCATCGCCGAGCGCAGCGGTGACTACGGCAAGGTCGCGGAGATCCGCTACGGCAAGCTCGCCGCCGCGCAGAAGCGCATCGAGGATCTCTCCGCGAAGCAGGCCGCCATCCAGGATCCGATCATCACGGAGGCCGTCACGCCCGAGGACATCGCCGAGGTCGTGGCCCGCTGGACCGGCATCCCGGTGGCCCGCATGATGGAGAGCGAGAAAGAGAAGCTTCTGCGGATGGAGAGCGAGCTGCACAAGCGCGTGGTCGGTCAGGACAAGGCCATCGCGGCCGTGTCCGATGCCGTGCGCCGCAGCCGCGCCGGTCTGTCCAACGAGCACCGGCCCATCGGCTCCTTCCTCTTCCTGGGCACCACGGGCGTGGGCAAGACCGAGCTCGCGAAGGCGCTCGCGGAATTCCTCTTCAACGACGAGACCATGATGACGCGTATCGATATGAGCGAATACCAGGAGAGTCATACCGTCAGCCGCCTGATCGGCGCGCCTCCGGGATACGTCGGCTACGACGAGGGCGGCCAGCTGACCGAAGCCGTGCGGCGCAAGCCGTACTCCGTGGTCCTGCTGGACGAGATCGAGAAGGCGCATCCGGACGTGTTCAACATCCTGCTGCAGGTCCTGGACGACGGCCGTCTGACCGACAACAAGGGCCGCACGGTGGACTTCAAGAATACCATCCTCATCATGACCTCCAACCTCAAGGAGGAGGAGCTGCGCCTGCGCATGCGGCCGGAGTTCCTGAACCGTATCGACGAGACCGTGGTCTTCGACGCGCTGACCCCGGACGACATCCGGCAGATCGTGCGCATCCAGATGGAGATCCTGCGCAGGAAGCTGGAGGACGAGAACGTCAGCCTGACCTTCACCCCGGCCTTCGAGGACGACATGGTGGAGAACGGCTACGACCCGGTTTACGGCGCCCGTCCCGTCAAGCGGCTTATCCAGCGCGAACTGGTGAACAAGCTCGCGCGCGAGATCCTCGAGGGCAAGATCCACAAGGACTCGGTCATCGTAGCGGACTGCGTGGACGGCCAGACCGTCCTGCGGAATCAATAAAGAAAAGCCCGGGGCTGCAGCCTCGGGCTTTTTCTTTGTTCTGACGTCATTCGCCGACGCCTCTCGTCATTCGCCGACGTGATCGGCGAATCTCCTATTCCGTGGGAGCGTCCTGCTGGATCGGAGCGGTCGGGAAATCGGGCTGGGCGTCGGTAGCCACATTCTCGATCTGGTTGGTCACATCGATCGCGGCGCCGTTGGTGCCGGTGGTGAAGGAAGAGATGATGGACACGGCGAGGATGAAAGCGACAAGGCCCCAGGTGATCTTCTCGAGTGCGTCGGCCGTCTGGCGGACACCGAAGGTCTGGTTGCCGGCCACGAAGTTGCTGGCGAGACCCTCACCCTTGCCATTCTGGAGGAGCACCACGATGATGAGCAGGATGGCGGCGAGGATGATCAGCACGGTCAAAATCACAAACAATGCATTCATATTCAGTTGTCTTTTTTGTTTATTTCGTCAATAAGGGCTGCAAAGTAAACACTTTTTTCCGGATATCGCAAACTTAGTTGCGAATAAATGTCGATCGCTTCCTGCGTATAGCCCTGTTCGAGGTAGATGCCGGCGAGCGTTTCGGTGCAGAGCGGTTCTTCCTCCGGCTGCTCCACCGGTTCCTCGACGTAACCCTCCTCGCGCGCCTTGGCGGCGAATTGGGAGAAGATGCTGTCGCCCTCCTTGCGGGCGTCCTCGTACTCTTCCTGGGTGAAATAGTCCCCGCCCACGACGACGACCCGGGGCGCCGGGGTATCCGGGGCTGTGTCCGGGATGAAGCTCTCCACGAGCCGGCGGACGTCCTTGTCGGAGAGGTCCGCGGCGTCGCCGCTCCGCCGCAGCGGCGTGACGGCCCTGCGGTCGCACAGGTGCAGCGCCGTTTCGGCGATCTGGGAGTCCGAGAGGGCGCCGGCCCCGGCCATGCGGCGGCACAGCTCCATCCGGGCCCCGGCGTACCAGGGGTACACGGAAACGATGCTGGAGAGTTCCTCCAGCGGAATGGTATGGATGTCGGTCTGGTTTACCATTGGGCGACGGAAGCGTTGAAAATGTCTTCGATGAGTTTATCTACGATTTCGGCGCAGAGCGACGACTCCACGGCGTCCAGGGAGTTGGTGGAGTCGTAGTCCGCGTAGGCGGAGAAGACCTTGCCTTCGAAATTGTCTTCGGGATACTTGCGGTTGGTGAAGCTGACGCGGACGCTGACGGTCAGGCGGTTCTGCGTGGCGATTTCGTCCGCGGAGACGGAGGCGGGCCGCACGTCGTAGCCCGTGATCTCGCCGGTGATCTCCAGGTCGCCATCCTGCTCCACCTGCTCCAGGCGGGTCATCCGGCGGAAGCGGGTGCGCAGGGCCTCGGTGAGGTCGCTGCTCAGCGAGGGGTTTACCTTTTCCGCCCGGTACTCGAAGTAGTCGATATTAATGGTATCGACGTCGTTCTGGATGGAGGTTCCGGAGAAGGAATAGATACCGCAGGCGCCGAGGATCAGCGCCGCGAGCAGGAGCGGGAATATGCGTGCGAGCGTGCGTGTCATGCCTTCTTGCCGTTGTTTTTCCATTCCGCGAGCTTGCGGTAGATCGTGCGCTCCGACACGCCCAGCTCCGCGGCGGCGGCCTTGACCTTGCCGCCGTGCTTGGCGAGCGCGCGCTCGATCAGCTCGTCGCCCATTTTCCGGATGGAGATGCCTTCCGGGGCGGCTTCCGGCTCGAGGAGCTGCTCCTCGGGCTCGTCGGGGGCCATTTCCACGTAGTGGGGAAGGGCGGTGGGCATCGCGGGCTGGGCCGCGCCGCCTGCCTGGACGATTTCCTTGAGGCGGTCCACCTCCTGCTTGAGGTCGAGGATGGCCTTGACGATCATCTGCTTGTCGCTGTCGGGCATGCTCCCGGCCGGCTGGGCGCCGGTGGTGGCGGGCAGCATGGAGTCCTTCTCGTCCGGGAGGTAGCGCATCAGGGCCGCCGGCCCGAGTTCGATGCGCTCGGAGCCTGGCGTGATGGGGCGCGACTCCAGGGCGGTCACCGTCTCCGCGACGTTCTTGAGCTGGCGGATGTTGCCCGGCCAGCGATAGGCGGTCAACAGGGAGATGGCGTCGTGGTTGAGGCTCACCTTGCAGAGGTTGTAGCGCTCGGAGAAGTCGGAAGTGAATTTGCGGAACAGCAGGTAGATATCGTCCTTGTTGCGTTCGCGCAGGGCGGGCATCTGGATCTGGATGCCGGTCAGCCGGTAGTAGAGGTCCTCGCGGAACTTGCCCGTGGCCACGGCGTAGGCCAGGTTCACGTTGGTGGCGGCGATCACGCGCACGTCGGTCTTCTCCACCTTGGAGGAGCCGACCTTCATGAACTCGCCGTTCTGCAGGACGCGCAGCAGCAGGGCCTGCGTCTCGCGCGGCAGCTCGCCGATCTCGTCGAGGAAGAGGGTGCCGCCGTTGGCCTCCTCGAAGTAGCCCTTCCGCTCGCCGATGGCGCCCGTGAAGGCCCCCTTCTCGTGGCCGAACAGCTCGGCGTTGATGGTGCCCTCGGGGATGGCGCCGCAGTTGACGGCAAGGTATTTGCCTGTCTTGCGGCGGCTGAACTGATGGATGATCTGGGGGATGTTCTCCTTGCCCACGCCGCTCTCGCCCGTGATGAGGACGGTCAGGTCGGTGGGGGCCACGGCCACGGCCGTCTCCAGCGCGCGGTTCAGCCCGGCGTCGTTCCCGATGATGTCGAATTTATTTTTGATCCTTTGGAGGTCTTGCATGTCCATAGAGAGCAAAGTTAGCGATTATTTTTTATATTTGTGAATCGAACCATGTCAACGACAATAAAACTGTTATAGAAATGAGAAAAATTAACCAAATCATTCTTCTGTGCGCCGCGGTTGTTCTGGCGGCTGCCTGTTCCAAGTCCCGCGCCGAGCAGATGAAGCTCGCCGAGAATGTTCAGATCCAGTGCAATCCCGAGGTGCTGGCCCTGGTGGGCGATCAGATCCCCGTGGACCTGACGGTCACCTATCCGGACGGCTATTTCCATCCCAAGGCCATCCTGGAGGTCACGCCCGTGCTGGTGTACGGCGGCGGCGAGGAGCAGAAGGGCCCGACCTTCGTCTATCAGGGCGAGAAGGTGCTGGACAATTTCAAGGTCGTGTACAAGGCCGGCGGCACCGTCACCGAGCATTTCTCCTTTAACTATGAGGAAGGCGTCGAGCAGGCTTACCTCGAGCTGCGCGGCCTGGCCCGCTACAAGGACAAGGAGATCGCGATCCCGGCCGTGAAAGTGGCGGACGGTACCATCGTGACCCAGCTGCTCGCCGAGACGGAGGGCTACTACAGCTACAAGAAAGACAACTACCAGGCCGTGCTCCACGAGCAGACCGAAGGCCAGGTGATGTATGACTACAACTCCTCCACCATCAAGAACAGCGAGCTCCGCTCCCAGTCGATCAAGGAGCTGCAGGCGGCCCTGGCCCAGATCGAGGCCAATCCGCGCTACACGGTCAAGGGTACGAGCGTCGTCGCCTATGCTTCTCCGGAAGGCGGCCAGGCCTACAACGCCAAGCTCTCCGACCAGCGTGCGGCTTCCGCCGAGAAGGCCTGGAGCAAGGTGACCGGCGAGAAGAACGCCCCGGACAACCTGGAGGTCCGCAGCATCGGTCAGGACTGGGAAGGCTTCCGTGAGGCCGTTGCGAAGTCCGACATCGAGGACAAGGAACTGATCCTGCGCGTGCTGTCGATGTACAGCGATCCCGCCGTGCGCGAGAGCGAGATCAAGAACATGTCCAAGGTCTATACGGAGATCAACAAGAACGTCTTCCCGGAGCTGCGCCGTGCCCGTTTCATCACGGAGATGGACTACCAGAATTTCTCGGATGAGGAACTGGTCGAGATGTCCCGCCAGGCGGTGGACGTGCTGGACGAGGAAGGCCTGCTCCGCGTGGCCTCCATCACCTCCGACGCCGCCCGTAAGGCTGAGCTCTACAACAAGGCGGTCGAGAAATTCGGCTCCGACCGCGCCCGCTTCAACCTGGCCGCGATGGCCCTCGACGACGAGCGCCCGGATGCGGCTGCCCGCCAGCTCGACGGCATCAAGGAGCAGGACGCCGACGTGCTCAACGCCCGCGGCGTGGTGGAACTGCAGCGCGGCGACCGCAAGGCGGCTGCGGACTGGTTCCGCAAGGCCGGCACCGCAGAGGCCAAGGCCAACCTCGGCCTGATCGAGCTCATGGACGGCCACTATGACGCGGCCGCGAAGCAGCTCGCCGGCACGAAGGGCGGTGTGAACAGCGCCATCGCCAGCCTGCTGGCCGGCCGTCTGGACGAGGCCGAAGCCCGCGTCACCTGCAAATGCGCCCACGCGGAATACGTGCGTGCCGTCATCGCAGCCCGCAAGGGTGACGCTGAGGGAGTTAAAACGCACTTAGCCAATGTGGAAGCGAAAGACAAGAGCCTCTTTGAGAAATCCCGCAAAGACATCGAATTCGCGAAATTCAGATAGTTAAATGCGTCAGATTTTGTGATTTACGGATTTTTCCGTATATTTGCAGCCCCCAAAAACTGGGGGCTTTTTATAACTTATTTATTAACAACAATTTATGCCTACAATTCAACAATTGGTTCGCAAAGGACGCGAGGTGATCGAGGTCAAATCGAAATCTCGTGCGTTGGATGCTTGCCCTCAGAAGCGTGGCGTATGCCTGAGAGTCTATACGACGACTCCCAAGAAGCCGAACTCCGCTATGCGTAAGGTCGCGCGTGTACGTCTCACGAATTCTAAAGAGGTCAATGCCTACATTCCGGGCGAGGGACACAACCTGCAGGAGCACTCCATCGTGCTCGTGCGCGGTGGTCGTGTCAAGGACCTCCCCGGTGTGCGTTATCACATCCTCCGCGGTGCTTTGGATACTGCCGGCGTGGAAGGACGGACCCAGTCCCGTTCGCTCTACGGCGCCAAGAGGCCGAAGTAATTGCCGAAGGATGGTTTAATTTTAATTTTTCACTACAATGAGAAAAGCAAAGCCTAAGAAGAGGATTCTACTTCCTGATCCCAAGTTTCACGACACGCAGGTCACCCGCTTCGTGAACAACCTGATGTTGCAGGGGAAGAAGAGTATCGCGTATTCTATTTTTTACGATGCCATTGACATGGTAGGCGAGAAGATGAAAGATTCTGACAAGGCTC
>JBGUOB010000036.1:0-1767 GCA_045117755.1 Candidatus Cryptobacteroides sp. | reverse complement strand
CGTGAAGGTCATCGGTGTGAACCTCGACGCTATCGAACGCGGCGAAGACCGTGAAATCTTCAAGGAAACCATGCAGAAGCTCGGCATCGATACTCCGCGCTCCGGCATTTGCCACTCTGTGGAAGAAGCCGAAAAGATCGTGGCCGAAATCGGTTACCCGGTTGTCGTTCGCCCGGCATACACCATGGGTGGTGCAGGCGGCGGTTTCTGCTACAACGTGGAAGAACTCCGCACCATTTGCAGTAACGGTCTTGAACTCTCGATGACGCACCAGTGCCTTATCGAAGAATCCATCCTCGGTTGGGAAGAACTCGAAGTTGAAGTGGTCCGCGACGCAAAGAACCAGATGATCGCCATCTGCTTCATCGAAAACATCGACCCGGTGGGCGTGCATACCGGTGACTCCTTCTGCGCAGCCCCGTTCCTCACCATCGACAAGAAGCTCGAAGAACGCCTCAAACGCGACGCCTTCAAGATTGTGGAATCTATCGGCGTGATCGGCGGTACGAACGTCCAGTTCGCACACGACCCGAAGAGCGGCCGCGTGGTGATCATCGAAATCAACCCGCGTACCTCTCGCTCCTCTGCTCTTGCTTCCAAGGCTACCGGCTTCCCGATCGCTCTCGTTTCTGCAAAGCTCGCAGCAGGCCTTACCCTCGACCAGATTCCGTACTGGCGTGATGGCTCCCTCGAAAAGTACACCCCGAGCGGTGACTATGTTGTTTTGAAGTTCGCTCGCTGGGCATTCGAAAAGTTCCGCGGCGTGGATGACTGCCTTGGCACCCAGATGAAGGCTGTGGGCGAAGTCATGGCTATCGGCAAGACCTACAAGGAAACCCTCCAGAAGGCTATCCGCGGTCTCGAAAACGGTCGTGCAGGCCTCGGCTTTGCCAAGGACTTCAACAAGAAGAGCAAGGAAGAACTCCTTGAAATGATGAAGACCGCTTCTTCTGAACGTCACTTCCAGATGTACGAAGCCCTCCGTAAGGGTGCTACCGACGAAGAAATCTTCGCTGCCACCTACGAAAAGGCTTATTTCGTGCAGCAGATGCGCGAACTCGTTCAGCTCGAAGAAGAAATGCTCAAGACCCCGGGCATGATGCCTTCCGATGAACTCCTCATCAAGGCCAAGAAGGACGGCTTCAGCGACAAGTACATCGCCAAGATCCTCGGCATCCGCGAGAAGGACGTTCGCAAGAAGCGTACCGAACTCGGCGTTGTCGAAGGCTGGTGCGCAGTGCCGGTGAGCGGTGTCGAAAACCAGTACTACTACTACAGTACCTACAACTGCAAGGACGAATCTACTGCCTCCACCAACCCGAAGAAGATCATGATTCTCGGCGGTGGCCCGAACAGAATCGGCCAGGGCATCGAATTCGACTACTGCTGCTGCCACGCCGCCATGGCTCTCCGCCAGATGGGTTACGAAACCATCATGGTGAACTGCAACCCGGAAACCGTTTCTACCGACTACGACACTTCCGACAAGCTCTACTTCGAACCGGTGAGCCTCGAAGATGTGCTCCAGATTTACCACAAGGAAAAGCCGGCTGGCGTCATCGTGCAGTTCGGTGGCCAGACTCCGCTGAACATCGCCCGCGCCCTGAGCGACGAAGGCGTCAAGATTCTCGGTACGAGTATCGACTCCATCGACATCGCCGAAGACCGCGACCTGTTCCGCAAGATGATGGACCAGCTCGGCATCCCGATGCCGGAAAGCGGCATGGCCACGAACATCGACGAAGCCCTCGCTTGCGTCAAGCAGAT
>JBGUOB010000035.1:0-2515 GCA_045117755.1 Candidatus Cryptobacteroides sp. | reverse complement strand
GCCCTTTCCGCCGGCACTGGCTTGGTACTCCGCGGCCGTTGCGTGCGCCGGCGGGAAAGCGCGTCGCGCCTTCCGCATGATCGGACTTTTCTGGCGCTGCTCTTCCTTCCTGGCCCGCGCGCAGCGCGGTGGTTTAAGAGCTTGCAGGGCCTTCGCCGTCCAATGTGGGCAGATCAGCAAAGAGCCTCGCCAGGTTTTTGAAATTGCGGCCGCGGCCGTTCAACAGTGGCGGGGCGTCTTCAACCGCTTCGGCGCTCTTCCTCTTCCGAGCCGCGCGAAGCGCGTTTTCGACGCCGGCCGCGTGAGCGGCAGGCGTGCCCGTCTTTTCTTTTTTTTCAATCTTAGATTCTCTTGTCTTGTAATACGTAGGATTAAAAGCGCCGCTGTAATCCGCCCAGTCATGCACTTCATAGCAGGGACCGCCGCCGATAAGAGTGCCGTCGTCGATGAGATCGAGGAACCCCGAACGCATCCCGCCGCACTCTGTTAAGGCAGCCGCCGCCATATCTGGCGCTATGTCGCTATCAGCACAGAATGAGCTCGACAGGTCGTCATATGTCAACAGCCCCGAAGGGCTGAACTCTACACAGTAAACCCACATCATTACAAGACGGCCAACTGCTTCCGCGATGGGGATGCCTAGCTCTTCGGCAAGTTTTTTCGTTTTCAAAGAACGAGGCAATGTTGCCATCACCTTACACCAGAGCCCGGCCGCTGGCATTATTCAGACGCCTCATTCTTTGCAGCGGCAATCTTGTCGGCCTCTTCCTGGAGTGCTCTCTGGGCCTCGGCGTAGTCAGCGTTTGCAGCTAGCTCAATGACCTTGCAGCAGTACGCGGACATGCTCATATGGCGTCGATACGCCGCCCACTGCATACGGTCATATTGTTCCAGGCTCATGCGTACCTCGACTTTTGCCTTGTTTATAATCACGTCCATTAACCTCCTTCCCATTTATGTCTTCTCGTGCTGTGTCGTGTAGTCTAGCACGGCCCGTGCGTATTGTCAATACACCTTTCTTGACGGACTTTCATTTATTCAAGTTCCGTGCCGGTCCTTCCCCTGTCCGAATCCACCGAATTATACACAGCTTATTCACAATGACTGTGCTACAATCTGCGCAGCACGTGCCAATAATTTTTTGTGAGGTGATTTCAATGGCAGCTCAGTCGGAGCTTATCAAATGCGCAATGCAGGTGCGCACGCAGGCGGGCACGCTCGATAGTGGTCGCCCTCGTGTGAAAAGCTATACTCTTGACGGCATTAACGAAAGCGCGAACGCGCAGTTGCTTCTTGATGTCTCGGGGGCTGTGGGCTCAGTGATTGCTAACCCCGTGCTTGAGACCAACCGCGTCGACACTCGCCTCATTTCGGATGACGGCGAATAGTGAGGAGGTGTAAACATGTCCCAGCGTCTTCGCATGAAATTTGGGTGTCAGAGTGGTGACACTCGTACGATTTCTCTTGAGGGCCCGAAGGCCAACCTTACCGCGTCGGCGGTCAACTCGGCCATGAATTCACTCGTCACGGCTGGAGCGGCTTTTGCAGACCCGCTTACCAGCGCACTTCGCGGGGAGATCGTCGAAACTACGACCACGGTTCTCGTTAATAACGAGGCGTAGCCATGAACGAGTGGCCCGAGGGCTGTGTTGTCGGGCTCTTGTTGATGGTCGTGGTCTTGGTAATCATCGACGGATTTTTAATCCTACTCTGCGAAACCCTGCTAGAACATTAAACGATGAGCAACGGAGCGGCCCTTGGCGTTTGCCAGGGGCCGTTTTCTTGTTATCTGCCGAACAGTTATACCTGGTCCGTAAACTCTGGCCCATTCTCGTCGTTTTATACCATGTTGGCAACACGTGAAATCTTGATCGATCGCCACCGGGCGGGCGTCGTGCTGGCTGCAAGCCTTTAAACCTCCGCGCTTCGCGCGGGCCTGGAAGGAAGAACAGCGCCAGAGCAAGCCGCCGTTGTGGCGGGCGCGTCCGCGCGTCGCCGGCGCACGCAGCAGCCGCGCAGTGAAAAGCCCATGCCGGCGAAAAGGGCAGGAAGGAGCGCGCCGCGTTCACGCGGGCCGAAGACAACCGGAGGCCGAAGCGCGGCCAACTGTGCCGGGGCCGTGCAGCAGGGAACCAGCACAAGCCCGCCGCCGTCCGCCCGCCCGACCGCATGTTATATAACGTCGTCTTATGTTCCGCCGGCCGTGCGTGCCGCTGCCCGAAGGGGGCGGCCGCCGGCCACGGGGGCGGAATATAAGCGTCGTTATATGATATGCGGGCGAAGATGGGCGGCGGCGGCGGGCGAACGAGCGCGACCATGGCGAGCACGGCGAAGCCGCGCGCAGCCGCGGGCGCGCGCTGGCCGCGCCGCAGAACTTCGCCTTTCAGCGTGGCCGCGCTTTCCTACCCTGGGCCGCGGCCTTCGCCTTCCAGGGGCGCGCGTGTTCGTTTCGGTTTGTACGCAAAATACAAGGCCCTCGCGCCGATCGCGCCGAGGGCCTTGTACGTTTTTAACA
>JBGUOB010000034.1:0-51771 GCA_045117755.1 Candidatus Cryptobacteroides sp. | reverse complement strand
TGCTCAGAGTCATTCCGCGCTCCGTTATGCGCGGCGTCGATGACCCCAAGCTCTGCCTTTGTAAGAGTCTTATCTGAAAGAGGTCTTACAAATGATAAATTACCGTCAATTTCTATCAATTCCAGAGACGCGGCGCGTTAAAAATACGAATTTTACTGCCGCGTATTGCTTTTCTTTCCATCTTCGTCGAAAACCAAACTTATACAGTTATGTCAGAAAAACCTACAATCAAGTACATCGACCCGATGGTCGACTTCGGATTCAAGAAGATCTTCAAGGAATCCGGAAAAAAGCAACTCATCATCCGCCCGCTCAACGCCATCTTCGGCCTGGACATTGCAGACATTGACATCCGTGAAAGCGAACAGCTCGGCCTGACGGAGCAGGAACGGAAGGTCACTTACGACATGCACTGCGATACGAAAGACGGACATTCGTTTATCATCGAAGTGCAGTTGGCTGACCAGACATATTTCATGGAGCGCGCCATCTTTTACACGGCCCGGACCATCTCGCAGAAGGGAGAATCCGGGAAATGGAACTACGGTTTCAAGCCTGTTTTCTTCCTGGGTCTGCTGAACTTCGACATCCGGCATCTGGAGCCGGAGAAAGCGAATCCGGAGCAGTTCATCCACAAGTTCTCACTCCGGGAAGACGAGACGCACGAGCAGATGAGCCGGGTGTTGCGCTTCGCGTTCATGGAGGTTGCTCGCTTTGACAAACAAAAGGATGAATGCGAGACCTTCGAAGAGCGTTTCTTGTGGATGATGAAGAATTTACCTACCTTTGTCGAGAAGCCCGAGTTATGGGATGATCCTTATTTTAACGAATTTATGGAACAAGCCGAATTTGCCAGCATGTCTTTCGAGGAGCAGGAAGCCTACATTGCCTCGATGAAGCAGAAGTGGGATTATGACAATTCCATTGAGTTCGCCGAGCAGAAGGGAGAAAAGAAAACGGCTGAAAAGATCGCCCGGCTGATGCTGGCGGATAAAGAGCCCCTGGATAAAATCGTGAAATACTCCGGCCTTACCAAGGAGCAGATACAAGCTCTTTAAGATTTCGAAACACAATAGACCCCCGACCGCCAGGCCGGGGGTAATTGATTTCCTCTAGCCTCCTTGTCCCGAGCAGCTCGGCTGGTTCATCTACATTAATAGATTCCAGGATTGTTAGTGACCACAGGCAGAAAAGAGTAAGAGCGACAGAGTATAAATCAATCCCTGAGAGTGATTAACTATTTGTGGTTTAGTATTCGAAGATTACATTAAATAACGGCCAGAAAAACAAGATTGGTTGTTATTAGGAATATGATAATAAATTATTTAGCGTCTTCTTCTATTTTGTTGAAGATGTTCTTTAGTTTTTTCGCTAGAGTGTAGCCCCCCTAAAAGATGATTCCTTTACGGGGTTGTCTCCGCTTTGATTTTTGTTATATGGGGATTTGTTAGGATGTAGGGCATCGCGTGCAACCGATTTATTCCATCGTTACTTTCTCGTACGTCAAATCAAATGTTTCTCCGATTAGCCTCTTTTTTGCTTCTTCAGAAGTATATATGTCCACTATCTCTAGAATCTTGACTTTTGCAATGATATTCGTCAAATCATATGTCCCATTTTGATAATCATACAAGGCTTCATGTGCACGTCCCCAAACCTCAAACATCTCAACCACAATTCCTTGCCCCGATAGGTCAAAGGTGATAGCTCCATCTTTAACGCGATACGTACCTACGTGTTGGTTCCCGTTGAATTCTTGTACTACTCTTCCATTCTTGTAAAACTCGAGTATATTAGTATACCGTACCGTTTCTAATTCAACACGTACATAAACATTACTCTCCCATCTTGTGTTTGCAAGGGGATTATTCTCCTTTTCACAAGAAGTAAAACAAAATAGTCCGCAACAGATAATAGAAAAGAAAAACAAAGATCGCAGACAAAATCAATGATATATTCAACGCAAATGAAATGGTTATTCGTTACTCCCCAAGAAAGCAATGCGCTTCCTGGTGGCCTTATTTCTTGTTAAGTTCATCAATTTTCTCTTCCAATTTCTTAAGCTTGTCGAGGACTTCATCGTTATTGTCGCTCGCCATGGCGTCTACGAAAATGGAGTTCACAAGGGAAAGCCCTAAGATACCTCCGGCAAAGAAAAGCACAGCAAAAAGAACCCGTACCATTCGTCCCATAAACTCGGTGCTATTGGCTGCAATCTCCATAGGAATCTCACTCCAGCCATCACCGGTAAAGAGTTTGAAAATCGTAAAGAGCGACATGCCGGGATCTCCGAACAAATCTGGAACGATCGGGCCGAACAAGGAGGAGGTTAGAATAGAAATGATCAGCAACAGGACGACAAAGGCGATGGACACAATCAAAGATGCCTTCATCGCCAGGCCAATTCCCTTAAGCAGGTCATTGATGTTTGGAATAAACTTAAGCAGTCGAAACGATTTGAATACTCGCAACGCCCGTAATGACAATACAATACTGGTTGTAATCCCTGTCCCAATAAAGATATTGCAAAGAGAGGGGACTGCAATCATCGTAATGATAAAGTCGAATTTGTTCCAGTTGTCGCGCCAATAATCGACCCAGCCGTACGTCCTTATCTTAACTACGACCTCACACAGAAATAGCAGCGTAAAGAATGCGTCAAGCCAGGCAAATAATCTAGACGCCTGGCCATATCCGCCAATAAAGATGGTGATAGTGTTGATCACCACCATGGCAAGCATGATTTTATCATTCGTAAAGAATGATTTTACGATGCTTTTATTGCTCATTATAAATTACTTCTTTAGGGCACGAATAATGCGATCTTCCTGAACAAGGATGTCCCTCGAAAGCATCTGAAGCGTAAAACGATTGGTTCCTGTTTCCTTTACCGTATGGTATATAGCAGCGAGAGAACTGGCCTTAAGCAGTGTAATGGGAAGGGTGAATTCATCACCGCAGTCTGCCACGAAATCTTCCGAGAAATCTGGTGCCACAATGATGATTTTTTCTACATGGAAATCATTCTTTTCCAAGAGTGTTAAATAAGAACGAACCTGTCTGGATATCGAACTGAACTTATTATAGCCGTTCTCCTTAACAGTCTTGCACTCCACAAGGACTACGGAATTGTCTCCTGTACGAATGACGATATCCATCTTGTCCTTGTCCGTGTTCAATTTCTTCCGCAACTTTTCGTCAACATCCAATCCGAGCTGCGAAAGGATGTATTTCGTAACATCTTCGAACGTGGTTCCCAAATCGGCCTCCTGAATGGATATACCGCTCTCCTTAAGCGCATTGATATTCCTGAAGCCGATGTTCTCATAGTTCTCTACAAGCAGGTCTTCTGTATCTTTGTATGCGGCAAGGATGTTATCCACGATACTCCCGCGGGTTTTAATTTGCCTGGCATTGCATAGGTCGACAAGCATCTCGGGAGCAAACAGCTCCAAAACATCCCTAGGCATAATATTGAAATCAGCAAGGAACTCGCCATGCATGACTTCTTCTTCTTCTTGAAGCTGATACGCGGCTCGAATCGTTTTACTTGATCCCTTTACGAACTGATCAAGGTCAAGAAGCAATCT
This sequence comes from Candidatus Cryptobacteroides sp., assembly GCA_045117755.1. Taxonomy (GTDB): domain Bacteria; phylum Bacteroidota; class Bacteroidia; order Bacteroidales; family UBA932; genus Cryptobacteroides. The sequence goes on along the minus strand of JBGUOB010000034.1, from coordinate 48,181 downwards.
TTCATACCCGCCAGTTGAAATTCCTATCTTTTCATCAGCATATTGTTTGGCAAAGTAAGAAATCAGATTTTCAATCTTCTCATCAAGCGTCGCTCCCTTGATGGCTGGAGTAATCAGTAATTTTTCGTCACATAATGCAGCGATTGCCTTCTTCTTATCAATCATCTTACTGTCTGCCTTATGTATGTCGTCTCTAAGCACGTCTGAGAATGAAACACCGGAGGCGATAATCTGCTCAATCTTTTCATTGAGAGGGAGCTTATAGTCAATCCCGTGCTTGCGGCAGATCAAATTGACCTGGGGCTCCTTTAACTTGAGAAGGACTCTGCGGAAATACTTATCTGCAACTTCTCTTCCACGAATCGTTCTGGCGAGAGAAACCACTTCATCCGCAACGTAAATCACATTATTCTTTTTTGAGAGGAATATAAGGCCTTTTTCCTTCAGCTCAGATACAACGTCATCAATGCTGTTCGCCTTCTTTATCCCGAGCACCGCATACTTTATCATTGTACGCTCATCCAAGGACAACTCGAGGGCCTTTGCTAACTCGTCTAGGATTGATTGCTCATCCGGTGTAATCTTGGGTGAGAAATTGGATGCGACATCGTTGAAATATGCTGTCTTTAGGCAGGCCGCAAAGATCTTATAATCCCGAACTCTGCTCTCTTCCATCGTCGGCTTTTCCGCGTTCACGTCGGCCTTAAATGCTTCTATTGCCTTCTTCTGCTTTTTTATCTCGTCATCATACAACTTGGCGAACCAGTCAAGCCTCATAATACAATTGCCGTCACGAGTAATGATGTTGAGCAGGATATCAAGTTGGGAGGCCACCTTGGAATAGTCCTCCATGATAAACTCCAAGTACCGACTGGCCAGCGCAGCAAAAGCTTGGGTTACTTGAACCGCATCTGCATTCTTGAGATTCGAGTCGGCGCGGCTAAGGATGGCATCTAACTGAGGATTGTTCTTCTCTGCCGCAGACAAGTTGTTGATAATCTTCAGGAACTGCCCTTTCTCCAAGGAGTTCAATCTCTCAAGAATTTTTTCGAGTTTCATGGTGGATATTTTTAGTGTTTTTTTTTCGTCCAAACACAAAGATAGCAAAAAAGATAGCTTTACGCATTTATAATAACATATCTTTCAGCCTCTTTCCCGTCGCGATATAAAGCCCATCCCTTCTTCCCACTAGGCAAGGTAATTCCGCCATAGTGGTAGCCAGGGCGCTTTGCCGCAGCCTTCACGCGCTTAAGAGCTTCTTCCGGATCCTTGAAGTAATAAGTTGTCATGGCCCGCAAGGTATAAACTTGCTGTGCCAATCCGTGACAAACGACTAAGATATTAACCCTGTTTACATGTATTTCGGTCATTTTAATACCTGGGAACAAGTAAACGACCACAAAAAAGTACCCCGCAACACTGTTACGAGGTCTTTTTTATGGTAAAAGCAGTGTTTCGAGGATTAAAACTGACTCATTTGCATGTAAACATGCACAAAAAAGGCTCCCGATGTGGGAGCTATTTGTCTGTTTCGCGAAGACGTATTATTCTTCTTTTGCTCCGGCTTCTACTGCCGCCTCTTCTGCCGCTTTAATCTCTTGTCTTACAATGTCTTTTGTCTTTATGGCATTTGTATCACCTTCTTCTCCGACAAATTTGCTTAAGAGCCAATGATATACATTAGATGCGCCTGAGCCCGTGCCAACGGTTACGACATAGGCCTGCTCAAATTCCCATCCCAAAGTGCCCATATAGTTCATGGCATCAACCATTGAATTAAAAATAATCACTTCGCCCTTCTCGTCAACAAGTCTGTTGTCGGAAAAGAACTTCGACTGTTGTCCAAAATCAACTTGGACAGTAACTTTTTTACTTAGGAATTGCTGTGTCCCTAATAACTCGCAATAAATCTTTCCTTGTGCATTTGAAACGAAGCAAGCGATCAAAGCGAGCGCAATGATTAGTAACATTTTTTTCATGGCTGACTTGTTTTGGTGTTAAATCATTCAAATATAGCAAATTTGTCCTATATGTCGCTCTTGAACAGACGCTTCTAGTAAAACTCCCCCTCTATAGGGCTGTGGCAAAACCAATCCTACCGAGCACTTTTCCCCAGCAAAACTAGAAAAGAATGCTTTGTAAAACGGAGTCCCGCTAAATTGGAATTTGAGAACAAGAAACAGACTGTTTCAGTCCTCATAATCTGATGTCACCTTATCGCAATATAACCGCTCTCGTCAATCATATCTGCGCCCTTGTTGGTGAAGAGGAATTGATAGAGCTTATACGCCATGCTCTCGTGGTCTTCCGTCTTGCGGCGCGCGGCGTAAATGCTTGACACAAAGGGATACTGGTTAGCGCGAAGCGATTCCTTACTTGGCATCACGCCGTCGATGGAAAGCATATCAACCCTCATAAGGTCACGGACCATCGCCGTGCAGTAAAAGAATGGCGTATAGCCGATGCCATACTCATCGTGTTCAAGTTGCAGGTAGGGAGAGGCCATCTGTGAGCCGATGATTTCATACATATAGGTCCCTTCGGTCCCGTCAATCATTTTCAGTCCGTCCATCACCAGCGTTTCCATCTTCTCCTGGCTGCCGGAATCGGCATTACGGATGTACGGGGTAATGGCATGGTCAACGCCGCCCACCTCCTTCCAGTTGGTAATCTCGCCGGTATAAATCTTCCTCACCTGATCTGATGTCAGATTCTTGACGGGATTATTTGGATTGACGATGAACACCAGCGCATCGATGGCCAGCGGTGCCGTTTCCAGTCCAACTCCCAGCTCAGCCGCCGATGCCTTTTCATTCCTGGAAATATCACGGCTGGCAATGATGACGTCGGTCTTTCCCTCGATGAGATTCATATAGGCTCCGTGGGTACCGCTGCAGAGGTTCTTGGCCTGGTAATCATTCAGTGAGAACAGCGCCTTCTCTGAGTATAGATCCGGATTGATGATATATACACTTCCGCCCATCCAATCCACTTCCCACTTGTAAGGCACACCGAGCAGCTTATAGGCCACGAGATCCCGGACAGGACGGGTGCTCGTGGAGCAATCCGTAAGCGGCCAGTCCTCCAGTTTGATATCCTTCAGGTCGCCTTCCGGATTCCCGATACCGTTACATCCGCTCAGCATGGCGACAAGAGCCGCATAGTGTATTATTCTTTTAACAATCATTCTCATACCTATATAACTTCCGACTCATTTAAATCTTGCGTCCAGAGTTGACAATAATCTTTAGTCTGAAACCATCAAATTCCGATTTATCGGTCTAAAGATACGCATTACCAGGTATAACACAAAACAGATTAAGACATAACAACCCTTTTTGGATTTTTGAAGAGCCGTTCTCAATTCGAGGGCGGCTCGATTTGTATAACCCTTTAATACCAATCCTCTATGCAAGAAAACTCTGTTTTCAGCGTGCTCGTTGCCGGCTAGAAAGGTAGCTGCCAGGGGCGAAAAGGTGCAATTTTGCCCCCGGTGACAGAAAAAAGTGGTTGCCAGAGGCGCTGGAGGGCTGATTTGCCCCTGGCGGCGGTAAGATATCCACCATCGGGCAGCACCGGGCATCAATGCCGGTGCGCTGCGGCAGGGTTATCCTCAAAAAGGGCCTCTGGTGAGGACAGAAGCCTTTTTTTGCGCCTCCCATCCTCAAATAGACCCTGTTTTGAGGACGGGACTGGATATAAACAAAAAAAGAGACCGGAAAGGTCTCTTTTTTACGAGTGGTGAGGCTTAGCAGATTTGAACTGCTGACCTCTTGCCTGTCAAGCAAGCGCTCTGAACCAACTGAGCTAAAGCCTCGTTTGGGAATGCAAAGATACAACTTTTTTCGAATACACAAAAAAAAGATTCCGGGTCGCGGCCCGGAATGATTTTTAAATGTATTATTCCGCCCAGTAGACGAAGCGGCGGTTCTGTTTGATGACTTCGGTCGTGGTGGTCGCGTTGTCTTTGTCGCCGTCTTCGTAGCCCGTCAGGGTGATGGTCTCGATGCGTTCGGTCCAGTTGCCCTTGTCGTCGAGGGCGGTGTATTCGAACTGGATCGTGCCTTCTTCACACCAGCCTTCCGAGTAGCTTTCGAAGGTGGCGCTAGCCGGATAGACCTTCTTGCCGTCGTAGGTGTAGTAATAGGTCTCCGTCCACTCCCAGCCACCGATCTCCTCGCGGTTGACGCGGTTCAGGTCGTCGTAGCCGAATTCGTACTCGAAGAAGTGCTCGATGTCGAGGTCCGAGAACTCGTCCCAGGCCATGTTGGTGTTGTCGTACTTCATGAGGCGGCCCTGCCCGTCGCGCTCCATCGTGGTGCTGTCGCAGGTGCCTTTCACGAAGTTGCCGTCGGCATCGTACTCGTAGACATTGCCGTAGGTGTCCAGCGTGATGCGGCCGTCGGCGTCGTAGGTGAACTCCAGGCGCTCCGCGCCGGGCTCGTCGGTCAGCTCGACTTCCTCGTCGGTGGTGGACAGCACGGTCCGGGTCACGTACACCTCTTTCACATCGCCCAGCAGGCCGAAGGAAAGGGCGTCGGAGGCGCCGTTCTGTTTGGTCTGGCAGGACGCTGTCGCGAGGACTGCCAGCAGGAGAAATAATTTTTTCATGTATCAGGTTATTGTGGGTTCGAAATGACTTCCGCGAGCAGCCGGATGCCCGCCTCCATCCGGGATGCGTCCAGGAAGGAGAAGTTGAGGCGCATCGTATTGCGGTGCGAGCCGTCGGGGTAGAAGAAGGAGCCGGCCACGTAGGCCACGCCGGCCGAGAGGGCGCGGTCGTAGAGCGCCACAGTATCGAAGCCCTCCGGCAGGGTCAGGAAGAGGAACAGGCCCCCCTCCGGATGCGTCCAGGACACGCCCTGGGGCATATATTTCTCGAGCAGCGCGAGCATCTTGTCCCGTTTGGCGCGGTACAGGGCGATGCTCTTCTGCAGGTTGGCGTCGAGCGCGCCGCTGCCCATGAACTCCGCGGCCATATACTGGTCCAGAATGGGCGGGCAGAGGTCCAGCGACTGCTTGCAGACGTAGATCTGGTCCAGCAGCTCCACGGGGCCGAGCATCCAGCCGAGGCGGAAGCCCGGGGCGAAAATCTTGGAGAAGCTGCCCAGGTGGAGGGTGCGTTCCGGCGCGAGGGAATAGATTGTCGGCACCGGCTCGCCGCTGTAGCGCAGCTCGCGGTAGGGACTGTCCTCGACGATGAGGAAATCCTGCTCCCGCGCCAGCGCAACGAGCTTTTCCCGCTCTTCGAGCGTCATCGTCTCGCCGCTCGGATTCTGGAAATCCGGAATCACGTAGCAGAATTTGGCCTTGCCCGTATATTCACCCAGGATGCGGATGTCCGCGCGGTAGGACTTGAAGGACTGCAGGGCGCCGAGATAGGTCGGCGCGGTGGTCAGGATGACGTCGCCCGGATTGACGAGCACGCGCGTGCAGACGTCGATGCCCTGCTGCGACGAAGTCGTGATCTGGACGTTCTCCAGCGCCACGCCATAGCGCCGCGCGACCACTTCGCGCAGCTCCGGCACCCCCTGCGTCGCCCCGTACTGCAGCGCCTTGGCGCCGTACTTCTCAAGCACCTGCGCGCTGATGCGGCGGATGTCCTCGATGGGGAAAGTCGCCGCGTCGGGGTAGCCGCCGGCAAAGGAATAAATGGCCGCGAGGTCCACCTTCTTGAAGATCTCGCGCACCGGGGAGCGCATGAACGATCCGACGTCGTCGGAGAAAAACTTATCGTATTTCATCGGCTGGTCCGGTCAGGTAAACATCAGTGAAACAATTCTCTCCGGGGCGGAAATCCACCGCCAGCCGCGCAATCCGCGCCTGAATGTCATAGTGGATGGACTCTGAAGGGTTCGGCAGTGCCGTTTCGGAGCCGTTCACCCGGACAGGGTCGGGCGTCAGCGAAGCGCAGCCCGATAGCGGAGAAACGGCAGCTGCCGAACCTTCGAGGTAGGCGGCGATGGCAGAAGCCGTGATGCCGGTGCCGCAGGCGAGCGTCTCGCCCTCGACCCCCTTCTCGAACGTCCGCACGTGCAGCGTCCCGTCCGCTCCGACGGACACGAAATTCGCATTCGCGCCGATCGGCGCAAACAGCGGATCCCAGCGTGCCGTGCGCCCCTCCGTCTCGATATCGACAGCCTCCACGTCCGGCACGAAGCGCACGAAATGGCGCGTGCCCGTGTCCAGGAACCAGCCGTCCAGCGCGGGATGGAACTCGTGCACGTCGATCATCCGGATACGCACGGTCTTGCAGTCGCCGTTCCGGGAAAGGATCTCGCCCGTGTGCTCGCCGTCGGCGGCCACGAAACGGAACACGCGGCCGTCGGCCGGGGTCAGGCCCAGCGCGTCGGCAAACGCCACGATACAGCGCCCGCCGTTCCCGCACATCATGCCGCCGGAGCCGTCGGAGTTATAATATTCCATCCGGAAATCGTAAACCGGATCGTCCGTCAGGATCATCAGGCCGTCAGCGCCGATGCGCCCGTCCGCGGCGACGAAACCGCTGCTGCGGTCGCACAGGGCCGCGATACGCTCGGGCGTCCGGAACGTGGAGACATCCTCCGTCCGGCCGTCCAGGACCACGAAATCGTTGCCCGCACCTGAATATTTATGCAGTTGCACCATTAGCGAAGCAGGTCCTCCAGGACCACGGAGCCCGCCGTCTTCTCGTCACGGTACTTGACGATGACCGGGCAATAGAGCGCCACGCCGCTGCCGGCACCCGGGCCGCGCTTCAGCGGCTTGCTGCCGGACACGACCACGGCGCCGCGCGGCACGACCACGCGGCCGTCCGCATTGCGCGGCACGAACTCGCCTGTCGTGGCGTCGAACAGGGCCGTGGAGGCGGTGATGATGACGCCGGAGGCGATCACCGCACCCTCCTGCACGATGGTACCCTCATAGATGCCGCAGTTGCCGCCCACGAAGGCGCCGTCCTCGATGATGGTCGGCAGGGCGCCGGCAGGCTCCAGCACGCCGCCGATCTGCGTGGCGGCGGAGATGTGGATGTTCTTGCCGATCTGCGCGCAGGAGCCGATGGTCACATGGCTGTCCACCATGGTCCCGCTGTCGACGAAGGCGCCGACATTGATGTAGGACGGGGGCATGACGATGGAACCGGGGGCCACGTAGGCGCCGCGGCGGATGCTCGTGCCGCCCGGCACGATGCGCACGCCGTCCTCCTGCCTGAAGGGCCGGACGGGATAGGTGCTTTTGTCGAAGAAGGGGAACTGCCCCTGGGACATATCCGTGATCTGGCCGAGCTTGAACCCGGCGAGGATCACTTCCTTGACCTCGCGGTTGACCTGCCAGGCGCCGTTCACCTTCTCGGCGACGCGCAACTGGCCGGCTTCCAGCGCGGCAATGACTTCATCAAATCGCTCTCTGCTTATTTCCATAATTCTCCTAAAACTTTCTGCATCAGTGCCTTGGTGGCGTCGGACGCCGTTGCGAGCGGCAGGCGCACCGTCTCGCCGATCACGCCGAGCTGTGCGAGCGCGGCCTTCGCCGGAATCGGGTTGGACTCCACGAAGCAGGCCTTGAAGAGCGGGAAGAGGCGGTGGTGCAGGGCGCGGGCCTCTTCCAGACGGCCCTGCTGCATGGCGGCGACCATCTGCGAGACCTCTTTCGGAGCAATGTTGGACGCCACGGAGATGACGCCGTGGGCGCCGGTGGCCATGAACGCGAGGGTCATGTCGTCGTCACCGCTCAGGACGGTGAATCCCTCGGGGGCGCGGCGGATGATCTCGCTGACCTGGTCATAGTTGCCGGAGGCTTCCTTGATGCCCCGGATGTTGGGGACATCGTTCGCGAGGCGGATCACCGTGTCTGGCAGCATGTTCGCGCCGGTGCGGCCCGGGACGTTGTAGATGATGACCGGCAGGGAAGTCTCCGCGGCCACGGCCTTGAAATATTTATACTGACCCTGCTGGGTCGGCTTGTTGTAGTAGGGAACGACCACGAGCAGCGCGTCGGCGCCCAGCGGCTCGAGGAGCCGGATGTTGGCGAGCGTGTCGGGGAGGCTGTTCACACCCACGCCGGGCATGAGGGGCAGGCCCTGGGCGTGCTCCTTGACCACCTGGTAGATCGCCGTCTTCTCGCCGGCGGAAAGCGTGGGGGTCTCGCCGGTCGTGGCGAGGGGAACGAGGAAATCCACACCGTTGGCGACCTGGCGGTCGACCATCCGGGCGTAGGCTTCATAATCGACGGCACCGTCCGCGGTGAACGGGGTCACCAGCGCCGTGCCGCATCCTTGCAAGACAAGAGGTTTCATACGCTGACACTATTTAACTAACTAACGGACGCTAAAGATAATAATCTTTTTTAAAAAGACTCTCTTTTTTTGTGACTTTGTGACAATTAGCGCCGCTTCCGGGCGAAGACGAAGTCCTCGAGTTCGCACAGGGAGCGGTCGGGCGTGTCGGATTCGAATACGAAGTAGAGGGCGTGCTTGCCCCGCAGTTTCGCGGCCTTCGGTACGCGGGCGCATTTCTCGACGATGCCACTTGCCGGGCGGCCGTTCAGCTTGATGACGCCGAGGCGGGTACCGTGGCGCGGATGGTCGGCCATGATGACGATGCGGCCCTTGACGCCCTGCGGAAGCAGGCGGACCAGGAGCTTCTTCGCCCTGGCGGCGCGCAGGCCGTCGAAGTTGAAATACTTGTAGCCCACGATGGAGCCGGCGGTGTTGTTCACCACCGGGTTGTGGTTGATTTTCAGGTCATACGGGTCGCCCTCGCCGTCCCAGTGGCGGCGCAGCGGCTCGACGTACGAGCCGGAGTACTTGTTGCCGAGGTAGTCCTTTTCGGCCGGCCGGGGGCCGGTGAACCAGCAGGCGATGCCTGCGGAATGGCGCTCCAGCGGGTTGAGGCCGTCCAGCTCGAAGCCTTCGGAGGTGTATTCCCCTTCGGAGATCTCCACCTTGCCGTCCGGGCCTTCCGTAACCTTGACCTCGATCGGCGCCACCATGGCCTGCCGGTCGAAGCCGCCAAGGCCCGCCTGGCGGTGGTAGAAGATGTACCACTGGCCATTAATCTCGCAGATGCTGCCGTGCGTGTTGCCGCCCGGCGCAGCGGTATAGATGGGATTCCCCTCCTCATCCACGTCGCGCCCGCGGGCGTCGATCACCGTGCCGCCGTAGGTCCAGGGACCCAGCGGGGAATTGCTCCAGGCCCAGGCGAGGGTGTTGTTGGCCTCGGGCAGGCCGAAGTCGCCGTCCGCCGTCCAGCGGCTGTACACGAAGACATATTTGTCCTTGATCTTGCGGATCGAAGAAGCTTCGAAGAAGCGGAACTCGCCCGGCTGGTTCAGGTGGGAAACCATATCCGTGACGGGCTTCGTGCCCTTCTTGACGGTACACATCGTCTCGGGGTCCAGCTCGGCGCCGAAGGACTGCTGGAAGCCCCAGTAGCCGTAGACGCGGCCGTCATCGTCGATGAAAGCGGCCGGGTCGAAGCCCAGCGTGCCGACGGTGCGTTTCGGGTCCTTCGGATCCCAGTTGCAGACGGTGAACGGGCCGTCCGGCCGCTCGGCGCGGGCGATCATCGAATTGCGTCCGGCGGCCTGGGTATTGGGATACAGATAATAGGTCTTCTTGCCGTCCGGGCCGACTTTCTCCACCACGTCGGGAGCGTAGAGGATGTCTCCCTTGCCGTCCGGGTTGAGGGGCTGCCCGTTGGCGTCCAGGCGGGACTCGAAGATCACGCCGTCGAAGCGCCAGTGGCGCAGGTCGTCCACCGGCGCGGACCAGACGACCTGGTCGCGGCCGCAGTAGGCGGATATCTCGATGTCGTGGGAACCATAGATGTAGACGCGGTACTGGCCGGGGTGGTCCGGATCCTCGAAGATATAGGGTTCGCCGTCCGGAATGTATTCCCACAGGGGGAGGTAGGGGTTGGCGGCACCGGCGTCCAGGCCGGTGAAGAGGAGGCAGGCGCCACCCAGCAGGGCGGCCAGACGGGAGAGGAGGTTACGTTCCATATATCAAGTGTTATTAATAGCTTACTGCACCCGCAGGCGGTCGCCGAGGTGGAGGATGGATTTCTTCGTCAGGCCGTTCATCTCCATCAGGGAATCCACGGAAATGCCGAATTTGCGGGCGATCTTGCCCAGCGTATCGCCGGCGCGGACGGTGTAGTATTCGGCCGAGGCGGCCTCTTCGGTGCGCCAGGTGCCGTCGGCGTGCAGGATGAAGTCGCGGCCGCCGTCCGGCTCCTTGTACTTGCCGTTCTCATCCAGGAAGGCCCAGGTGCCGTCCGGGAAGAGGACCAGGCGGCGGTCCTGCACGGCGTTGAGCACGGAGTCGCGCGCTGCGCCCGTCTTGCCGCGGAGCAGTTCCGTCAGGTCGAAAAGGATCCGGTCTTCCTTCTTCAGTTTCCCCTCAGGCGGGAAATCGGGCAGGACCCGGCGCACGCCGATGAAGCGCTGCGCCCAGTACGGCTCGTCGACATGGGAAATGGTCACGCCCGAGCTCGAGGCGTGGATGAAGGTGAAGCTGTTATTCAGGCTGTCCGCCGCGATGAAGATGCCCACGTGGCCGGGACTTTTCCTGGCCGCGCGCCCGCCGAAGATGACGAGGTCGCCCTTCTGGTATTTCCCGATACCGCCCTTGACCTCGCGGCCGAATTTGGCCTGCTCGGAGGAGGAACGGGGGAGTTTGTAGCCGGATTTGTCGAAGACGAAGCAGGTGAATCCCGTGCAGTCGAAGCTTTCCGGGCCGTTGCCGCCGTAGAGGTAGGGCTTGCCCAGGTGCCGGCCGGCTTCCTTGATGATGGCGTCGGCGACCTGGCGCGGGTTCTCCTGCGCGGTGTCCGGCGTCTGGGCCGCCAGCGGCCCGGAGCAGAGCAGCAGCACGACGGCTGCGACAAGGTGGAAGCGGATTCGCATACTGGACAAAGATAACAAGATTCGAGCGAAAATTTGCTATCTTTGTATTTAATATGTTTGAGAAAGAAGTCTATATCGCGCGGCGCCAGGAGCTGCTGAAGCGTCTCGAAGGACAGAAGGGCATCGCCCTCTTCCTCGGCAATGTGGAATCTCCCGCCCAGTACGGGGACAACTGTTACAAATGGCGCCAGGACAGCAACTGGCTCTATTATTTCGGCATCGACGAGCCGCGTTTCGCGGCCACGATCGACCTGGAGACCGGCCAGGAAACCCTCTACGCCGACGACTTCGGCATCGACGACATCATCTGGATGGGTCCGATGCCCTCCGTCCGCTCGCTGGCGGACAGCGTGGGCGTGGCCCATACGGCTCCATACGACGCGGTCGCCGCGGCGTTGAAGGGCCGCCAGGTCCATTTCCTGCCCGCTTCCCGCCACTATAACCAGTTGCTGCTCGCGAAGCTGCTCGGGCTCGCCCCCGAGGAGACCGTGAGCGCGGGCAAGGCCGGCTGCGCCAAGGCTTCCGAGGCGCTGGTGCGCGCCGTCATCAGCATGCGTCTGATCAAGGATGCGCGCGAGATCGCCAGCATCGACGCCGCCTGCAACCTCGGCTTCGAGATGCACACCATCGCCCGCCGCGGCATCCGCCCGGGCCGCATCGAGCAGGAGATCGTGGGCGATATGGAAGGCCTGGCCCTCGCCAAGGGCTGGGGCGTCAGCTTCGCCACCATCCTCACGCAGCACGGCGAAATCTTCCACTGCCACAGCCACGAGATGCCCGTCGAGCCGGGCAAGCTGATGGTCATCGACGCCGGCGTGGAAGCGAACGACCACTACGCGTCCGACTTCACCCGCACCTACCCGACCTCCGGCCGCTTCACCCAGAAGCAGCATGATATCTACCAGACCGTCTATGAGTGCAACGAGCTGGCGTTCAGTATGATCCGCCCGGGCGTCGCCTACCGCGACATCCACCTGGCGGTGGCCGAGCATATGCTCGACAACCTCCGGCAGCTGGACCTCGTGCGCGGCGACCTGAGCAGCATGGTCGAGGACGGCATCGCCGGCCTCTTCATGCCGCACGGCCTGGGCCACAACATGGGTCTGGACGTGCACGACATGGAGGATCTGGGCGAGAACCTGGTCGGCTACGACGAGGGGCAGACCCGCTCCCCGCAACTCGGTCTGGGCAGCCTGCGCATGGCGCGTGCGCTGCAGCCGGGCCACGTCATCACCGACGAGCCGGGCATCTATTTCATCCCCGCCCTCATCGAGCAGTGGAAACGCGAGGGCACGGACGGTGGCCGCGTCAACTACGCCAAACTGGCCGGGTATTTCGACTTCGGCGGCATCCGCCTCGAGGACGACGTGCTCGTGACCGAAGGCGGCGCACGCCGGCTGGGCGCCCGACGCCTGCCCATCGCACCGGACGAGATCGAAACGATTATGCAAAACGAACAACTCTAGAGATATGAGCTTATTGGAAGGAAAAGTCGCCCTCATCACGGGCGCATCCCGGGGCATCGGCAAGGCCATTGCCCTGCAGTTCGCTTCTGAAGGAGCGGACATCGCATTTACCGACATCAAGATCAATGAAGATACCGTGAAGGAACTGGAAGCGTTCGGTGTCAAGGTGCGCGCCTATGCGTCCAACGCCGCCGACTTCGCCCAGACCCACGAGACCGTGGAGCAGATCCTGGCCGACTTCGGCCACATCGACATCCTCGTCAACAACGCCGGTATCACCCGCGACGGCCTGATGCTCCGCATGGACGAGGCCCAGTGGGATGCCGTGATCAACGTCAACCTCAAGTCGGCCTACAACTACATCCACGCGGTTACGCCCATCATGGCGCGCCAGCGCGGGGGCAGCATCATTAACATGTCCTCCGTGGTGGGTGTCAGCGGCAACGCCGGCCAGTGCAACTATTCCGCTTCCAAGGCGGGTCTGATCGGTCTCGCGAAGTCGATCGCCAAGGAGATGGGTCCGCGCGGCATCCGCGCCAACTGCATCGCCCCGGGCTTCATCATTTCCGATATGACCGCCGCCCTGCCGGAGGATGTCCGCGAGGCGTGGGTCAAGCAGATTCCGCTGCGTCGCGGCGGCACGCCGGAGGATGTCGCCAAGGTGGCGCTCTTCCTCGCGAGCGACCTCTCGTCGTATGTCAGCGGACAGGTCATCCACTGCTGCGGTGCGATGAACTGCTAGCCGGATGGATCCGCGCCTGAACCACCTGAACTTGAAAACTTCGCTCTCGGCCCTGCTGGACCTCGTCCTGCCGAGAGTGTGCGTGGTGTGCGGCCGTCCGCTGATTCCGCAGGAGCGGCATCTCTGCCTGGAGTGCCTCTCCGACCTGCCGGAGACCCGTTATGCCCCGCTCGGTCACAATCCGATGGCCGACCGTTTCAATGCCAGGATTCAGGTCGATGAATATGAGCCGTATGCGTATGCTGCGGCTCTTTATCATTATCGGGCGGAGTCTGGCTACAAGAAGATTTCCCAGGCGCTCAAGTATCACCGCGATTTCGGGACGGGACGCTGGGCCGCGCATCTGCTGGGGGAGCGCCTGGCGGCTTCGCCGCTGTACGCAGACGTGGACCTGGTGGTTCCCGTGCCGCTGCACTGGGCCCGCCAGTGGGCGCGCGGCTACAACCAGGCGGCGGTGATTGCGCGCGAAGTGGCGCGGGTGCTGGGCGCGCCGTGCGCGGAGCGCCTGCTGCGGCGCTGCCGGCACACCCGGAGCCAGGCGCACCTGCACGGCGGGGACGCCAAGGCGGCGAATGTTACGGGGGCATTCGTCCTGCGCTCTTCGGAGCTTCCTGCCGCCCGGCATATCTTGTTACTGGATGATGTGTTCACGACCGGCGCGACCTTGGCGGCCTGCTATCGGGCCCTGCGCTGCGCCTACGGCCCGCAGGTCCGCATCTCCGTCGCCACCCTCGGCGCCGTCGGGGAATAGAGGAGTTCAGCGATAATGCCGATCGGAACGCCCCTCAGCGTTAGATGATGTCAGCGATGATGTCAATCGGAACGAAGAGACGCAGGGAGTCTGAGGGGAACGCCCCTCAGTGTTAAATTATGTCAGCGATGATATCATCGCTGACGAACCAGTGGCCTTCGGGGATGCGCAGGCGACCGTCGCCGGTGCGCGTCAGCCGGCCGTCCGCCAGCATCGCTGCCGCCTTGTCCGCCTCCAGCAGCTCCGCCGGCACCCCCTTCGCCGTCCGCAACCCCAGCATGATCTGCTCTTCCTTCATCTCTTCTTCTGACAACTCTTCGCACCCCCCGCGCAGCGGCGAACTGCCCCAGAAAACGTCCGGCTGCGCCGGACCCCTCCCACTGACTGCGTCAGCGGGCCCCTCCCTCTTACGGAGCCGAGGGTGGCTACGGTTTTCTGGGGCAGTTGCCGTCTGCGCCTGGGGGAGTGCTTCGAGATTCCAGGAACGAATGTGACCGTCGAAGCTGTGGGCGCCGGGTCCGAGGCCGACGTAGGGGTGGCGGGACCAGTAGGCGCTGTTGTGGACGGCTTCGAAGCCGGGCCGGGCCCAGTTGGAGATTTCGTAATGTACGTAGCCGGCATCCCGGAGCGCATCGCAGAGGAGGCGGTACTGCGCCGCACACTGCTCCTGGGAGGCTTCTTCGTAACGCCCCTCGCGCACCAGTTTCCCGAGCGCGCTCCCTTCTTCGATGCTGAGCTGGTAGGCGCTGATGTGTTCGGGCCCCCAGGCAATAATTTCGCGAAGCGTCTCAGCCAAGGTGGCCTCCGACAGCTGCGAGAGGCCGAAAATGAGATCGATGCTGATGTTCTGGACACCGGCCTGGCGGAGGAGGTCGAAGGCCTGCCGGGCGTGCGCCGCGTCGTGGCGGCGGTTCATCCAGCGGAGGATCCCGTCATCGAGGCTCTGCACCCCCATGCTCACGCGGTTCACCCCCAGCTCCAGCAGCCCTCGCACATACGCTTCCCCCTTCTCGACAATATCCTCCGGATTCACCTCGATCGTAAACTCATCGAAGCCGACGGGCGGAGTCTTCCAGACGGGCGGCCCGGAATTATTTCCCGTAAGCGAAAGCACGATTTGTTGCAAACAAATCAGAGGCAGCACACTGGGTGTGCCGCCTCCGATATAAAGCGTATTCAAGTCGCGGGTCGCCTCGATCTCGTCCCGACGCCGGGACGCCTCGGCGCAGACCGCCGCCGCGTAATCTTCAAACAGCTGCGCGTCCCGTCCCCGGCAGGCGATTTCCGAATAGAAATCGCAATAGGTGCAGAAACTCCTGCAGAAAGGGACGTGCAGATAGATCATCTAGCGGAGCAGCAGCTCTCCGTGGCCGAGCTGCGCCTGCGTGGTGTAGGCGCTCACGGTATAGACGCCCTTCTGGAAGGACCCGATGTTGTTGATGTAGATGCCCAGATCCACCTCCTGGCCCTGGTAGTCCACCTCGCGGGAAGCGGTAGCGTCCAGCGTCTCACCCTCGAAGGTGAAGGTGGTGCCGCGGCCGTCGGAGAGCAGGTTGCCGTTCGGATCCATCACGCGCACATAGACGCGCACCGGGCCGCGCTCGGCGAGCTCGTTCTCCACCAGGCTGAGGTTCACCAGGAAACGGGCGACGCGGTTGGCCTTGTCGGTGATCTTGTCGTTGTTGTTATAAGCGTACATCACGAAGTTGTGGGCCTTCAGGACGGAGCCGGCAGCCACGCGGTCGCTCAGGGTCTCCACCTGCTGGGTCAGCTGGGTGTTGATCTGCTTGGTCTCCTCAGCCTCCTTGCGGGCCGTGGCAGCCTCCTGGGCGAGCCGGCGGTTCAGGGTGTTGAGGGAATCGATCTGATTGATGTAGCCGCGCATGATGGAGCGCAGCGTGCCGAGTTCCTTCTCATACTGGCGGATCTTGGCGCGGTCCGTGGCTTCGGACTTCTTCACGCGGTCCAGCAGCTGGGCGATCTCCTCGCGGGAGGAATCCAGCTGGGCGTTGATGGAATCGTACTCGGACGAAAGGTTCTCGTAGTCGCTCTGCAGGGCCTGGATCTGCTCGGTGAGGTCGGCTTTCTCCTGGTTCAGCTCTTCCACGAGGTTGCTCTTGGAGCTCCAAACGTAAATGAGGGCGGCGGCGAGTGCGATGGCCACGACGGCCAGCACGATCATGATGGTCTTCAGGCCACCGTTGGCTTTCTTTTCAGCTTGCTGTCTTTCCAGCTTCTCGATAGGGTCTTCTCTTTCCATTTTCTTATCTTATTTGTTTTCAGCATGCAAAAATAGTAATTTTATGCTAATTTTGTAATTATGAAATATATAATCCGCTCACTGAAGTATTATTGCTATCTGATGATCCTGCTCACGCTGATCATTCTGGCGCTCGTGTTGACCGGTTTCGTGGAGGCCGATCTGTCCAAAATGTTCGTCAACGGATACGACTCCCTCTGGCAGATTGCCCTGATCATGCTCGGCTTCGCTGCCATCTATCCGCGTTTCGGTTTCTCGAAGCGCACCGCGCACCTGTACGGCTCCCCGGAGGAGATCCGTCCCGATGTGCTGCGCGTGATGGAGGTGCTGGGCTACCGGCTGGAGAATGAAAAAGACGGCACCTGGAGCTTCCTGCGCCGTTCCGGCGTGTCCCGGGCGCTGAAGATGTGGGAAGACCGCATCATGCTCACGCCTTCGGGCGCGGGCCTGGAAGTCGAAGGCCTGACGCGCGACCTCGCGCGGGTCGTTTCTGCCCTGGAAGCTACTCGTCCAGATGCGTAGCGGCAGCGCTCAATGCTTCATAGAAATCCTCTCCGAAGACCTTCGTGAGGGGATTTTTTAGAAATTGATAGACCCGGATCCCCTCCCGGGCACCCTTCTCGTACGCGGGCTTGCAGATATCCCAGTGGTGGACGTTGAGGGCGAGCCCCCCGTCGGTCAGCTTCGTGACGCGGATGGGGTAGAGCGAGCAGGAAGCCGGCTTGATCCGCCCGGCCATCTCGATGGCGCAGAGGCATTCCCCGGCTGCGCCGAAATGGCAGAAGGCGCAGGGGCAGTCCTGCGAGCCGGGCAGGGGCGACATGAGGGGCGTCACGATGTCGTCGTCCCGGTCCACTTCGAAGAATCCCTTTGCGTCCACAGCCGCGCGGCCCTCGTCCGTCATGAAGTCTTTGTAGGCGGGATAATCGCGCTCCAGGCCCTCCAGCTCCGCTTCTTCCAGCGGGGCGCCGCTGTCGCCCGCGATGCAGCAGGCGCCGCGGCAGACTTCATAGTCGCAGGCAAAATATTCCGTCACGACATCCTCCGACACGAGGATGTCACCAATCTGGATAATCGTTCCGAATCTTCCTTTTCCCATCAGATAATCGTGTATTCGACCTCTCCGCCCTCGGAGAGGATGCGCAGGATTTCGCGGACGCCCGCCGCGGAAATCCGCTGGACGGCGCCCTTGTAATCCGTGATCAGGTCCTTGCCCTCGCTGTAGCGGGTCAGCACGTCCTCCATCAGGGTCTCCGGCTGCGCGTAGCGGAGCTCCAGTTCCTTGAGCAGGGTGGCCTTGGCGGCTTTGACACCGGCTTCCGTGACCGGGAGCATGTCCAGGCGGCGGGTCACGCTGCGCACGGCGTCCAGCAGTTCGCCGGGCTCACCCGGCCGGACGCCGCCCGGCAGGCCGCTTTCGGGGCAGGGGTGGCAGTTGATATAGAGGGTGACCCGCTCTTCCGGGAAGAGTTCCAGCCGATCCGAAACTTCCGCCCAGGCGCCGTGCTCGGCGAGGGCGCCCGCCAGCTGCTGCCGGATCAGGATGCAGGCCACCTTGAAAGTCAGGTAATTGTCAAGCTTGTACGGGAGCGCGGCCGTGCGGGCCACGTTGGTCCCGATTTCCTGGCCGCCGGTCACGCCCGCGGCGGACTCCTCCGTGCGCGACACGGTGCCGGTGACGAAGCGGCTCTCCACGCGCGGACGGGTGGAGAAGCGTTTGCTGGTCTCGAACGCGTCCAGGATGCGGGGAAGTTCCTTCTTGAGCATCGCCTCGTCCAGGTCGCCCGCCAGCATGAGGATGCCGTCGCCGACTTTGCCGAACAGGGACTTGAAATACTGCTCCGCCCGGGCGGGCAGGTCATCGGACAGGCAGTCCATCCGCTTGCGCTCCGGGTAGAAGAATTCCGGTCGCAGGAGGCTGTCCATCTGCGCGTTGACGTCGCGCGGGGAGCTGGCCTCGCGGTCCAGCCGCAGCGCCTCTTCCCGCTTGTAGGCGGCAAAGGCGTCCGCATCCGGATACCGGCCGTAGCCGAGCGCGAGGAGCGTCTGCATCAGCTGGGGGAACGACGCCGACGGCGCGCGTCCGCTGATGCGCAGGTCGGAGAGCGAGGCGGCGGTCTGCAGGGTGATGCCGCTCGCGTCCAGCCGCTCGCGGAATTCCGCCGCGCCCATCCCGGCGATGCTGCTCAGGCCGAGCATGTCGCCGACGAAGGCGCTCTCGCCTGCCTGCAGGCCCGGCACTTCGGCCACGCCGCCGCGCAGCATCAGGCCGAAGTGGAACTCGCGCGGCGTGTTCATTTTCTTGTAGATGACCTTCATCCCGTTGGAGAAGGTCCACAGGCGTCCGCCCGACAGGGGCTCCGCCGCTTCGCTGCTCAGGCGGACCCGGATCCTGGCGGCGTAGAGGAGTTCCGGCAGTCCGGATGCGTCCGGGGCGGCGTTGTCGGCCGCCGCCGTCCAGGCCTCCGTGAAGCTCCGGCGCAGCGCCTCACGGTCCACGTTCGTGCGGGGCAGGTCGAGGCGCAGGGTCAGGTTGCGCGCGGGATCCAGCAGGGCGCGGGCGAAGCCGTTGAACAGCGCCAGCTCGCGCTCGTCGTCGAGCCGCCGAGCGCCGATGAAGCTGCTCAGCATCTCGCCCGAGGCGAGGTGGGCGCCGTACAGGTAGGAGGCGACGCAGCGCTGGAGGTATTCTTCATTGCGCAGCTTGCGCGCACCCTCCCGGCGGGCCTCGGCGACCTGCCAGTCGCGCGCTTCGCGGAATTCGTCCAGCCCGGCGCCGTCCCGGTCCAGCCCGGCGAGGACGGACGCGATGCAGCGCAGGGCGCTGTCCAGCTGCTGCGCGGCCGTGTAGACGGTCAGGGTGTGCCGCTCGTCTTCCGGCCCCTGCGCGCTGTCCTGGTAGCGGAAGCGCAGCCCGGCCAGGGGGATGCCCGCGGCGCGGAAACGCTGCTCGATCCGCCGCCCGGCAATGCGTCCGAGCTGCTCGGCGTAGGCCTGCATGATGAGCGGCTGGGGCGTATCCATGAAGGCCTTGGGCAGCCGTTCGGTGCGGTAGATGACATTGATGGCGGCCACCTCGCGCCCCGGCTGCTGCGACACGAGCAGCGAGAGCGAGTCATTCGGCTCCCAACGGTAGGCGATGCCCGGGTAATTGTATTCCAGGGCAGGCACCATCATCGACAGCAGGCCCATCCGCTCGCGGATGCGGGCCGCGTCGATGTCTCCGCAGATGATGACCGCCTGCGGCTTGCGGTAGGCCGCGGCGATGTCGAAGAGCATCAGCAGGGTGGAATCCGCGACGCTCTCATTGTGCGTGGGCACGTCGTGGAAGGAGAACAGGGCGGCGTCCGAGGGCAGCGAGATGAGGCCGTCCGCGCCGTAGCCGATGCCGTTCTCCGCCAGGAAGCGGTAGGGGACGCGTTTCCCGAAATGCGGCAGCTCCCGCAGCAGCTCGCGCGCCTCCGAAAGCTCGCGCCGGCCGCGCTGCACCAGCGCGAAATCGGCATAGCCTTTCCGGTCCGGGTTGGTGACCAGATAGAACTGGATGCCGTCAGGCAGGCTGCCCCGTTGGATTTCCGGAGCGGTGCCAAGGGACGGAAGCCCCTGTCCGTGCATCATTAATGGGGACAGGAGAAAAAACAGGCATGAAATGTGCTTGAAGAACTTCCGCATAATTTTGCAAAAGTAAAAAAGAAAATCATTACATTTGCAGATACTTCGATTAAAACTAACAAAACTAATACTCTGATGAAAAAATTAATCGTTACGCTTGCAGCTGTAGCTGTTGCACTCGGTTCCGCGCTGGCCCAGGACCTGGCAGCCGTGACCGAAATCTACAATGCCGGTGCGGAAGCCGTTTCCGCCGGTGAGAAGGAAAATGCACTGAAATCTTTTGAGGAAGCCCTCAAGCTTGCCGAGGCGCTTGGCGAAGAAGGCCAGGATGTCGTGGCAAACTGCAAGAATATCATCCCCAACCTGAAGCTCTCCCTGGCGAAGGACCTCGTGAAGGCTTCCCAGTTCGACGAGGCGGTCGCCGCCCTCGCCGAGGTGGAGAAGGTCGCTGAAGAGTATGAGGCTTTCAGCGTGGCCGACGAAGCCAAGTCCCTGATTCCGCAGGTGAAGCTTTCCAAGGCCAACAATCTATACAAGGCCAAGGAGTTTGACGCCGCCGTCGCCGCTTTCCAGGAGATCTTGGATGCGGATCCGACCAACGGCAACGCCGCTTTCTATAAGGGTGCCGCCCTCGTCGGCGCCGGCAAGAACGCCGAGGCCATCGCCGCCTTCGAGCAGGCTGCCGCCAACGGCCAGGAGGCCAATGCCAACAAGCAGATCGGCAACATCTACCTCAAGGACGCCGCCGCTGCCCTGAAGGCCAAGAAGTATGCTGACGCCGTGGCCGCCGCCGTCAAGGTGAACGACTATACCGAGAACGCCCAGGCATGGCAGATCGCCGGCCAGGCTTCCCAGCTCGCCAGCAAGAACAACGACGCCATCAAGTACTTCGAGAAGTACCTGGAGGCCGCTCCGACCGCCAGCAACGCCGGCCAGATCGCCTTCACGCTGGGCGCCCTGTACCAGCAGGCCAAGAACAACGCCAAGGCCAAGGAGTTCTACACCAAGGCCACCAGCGACGCCAAGTACGGCGCTGAGGCGAAGAAGATGCTTGACGCCCTGAAGTAATGCAGGCTCTCGAGCTGCTGGCTCCCGCCAGAAACAAGGAAATCGGCATCGCAGCCATTGACTGCGGTGCCGATGCCGTATATATCGCGGGGCCCGATTTCGGCGCCCGCAAGGCGGCGGGCAACAGTTTCGAGGACATCGCAGAACTCTGCACCTACGCCCATCGCTTCGGCGTGCGGGTGTTCGTGACTTATAATACTTTATGGCGCGAAGGCGAGGAGGAGGAAGCGCATGCGCAGATGCTCCGGGCCCAGGAGGCGGGCGCGGACGCGTTCATCATCCGGGAGCCCCGGATCGCTGCCTGGGAGGACATCACCGTGCCCATCCATGCCTCCACCCAATGCGCCATCCGCGATGCGGAGCGCGCCCGGTACTTCGAGTCGCTGGGCTGCGAACGCATCATTCTCGAGCGGGAGCTCTCGCTGGCGCAGATCCGCGAGATCTGCGCCGCCGTCTCCTGCGAGGTGGAGTGCTTCGTGCATGGGGCGCTCTGCGTGGGCTATAGCGGCGAATGCCGCCTGTCCGAATACATCGACGGCCGGAGCGCGGACCGCGGCGAGTGCATCCAGGCATGCCGCTCCCTCTACGACCTGGTGGACGGGGACGGCCACGTGCTGGTGCGCGACAAGGCGCTCCTGTCGCTCAAGGATTTCAACCTGAAGGCCCGGCTGGAGGAGCTGGCCGATGCGGGCGTGTGCTCCTTCAAGGTGGAGGGCCGCCTGAAGAACGCCTCCTATGTGAAGAATGTGGTTCGGGACTATTCCCTGGCGCTGGACGCGCTGGTGGAGAAGTATCCCGAGCGCTACCGCCGCGCCTCCTGGGGCGAGGTGACGGGCGGCTTCGTGCCGGACACCGCCAAGACCTTCAATCGCGGCTATACCGAACTTTTCCTGGACGGAAAGCGGGGCAAGTGGTCCTCGATGGACGCGCCCAAGTCGATGGGCGAGGCCGTGGGGACGGTGCAGCGCATCCGCCGGACGCCCGGGCAGGGGATGCAGTTCAGCGTCAAGCCCCTGCAGCGCGGGCTGGAGCTGCACAACGGCGACGGTTTCGCGATCGCGACCGCCGACGGGGTGACCGGCTTCCGGGGCGATGTCTGCGAGGGCCTGCAGGTCCGCTGCAAAGATGTGCCCGACCTCCGGGAGGGGATGACCCTGTACCGCAATATCAGCGCCGCGTTCGAGAAGATCCTCGAGACGCAGGCCTGCCGCCGGGAGATTCCGGTGCGCCTGTCCGTGCGGGTGCACGGGAAATACGTGCTCGACGTGCACGCCGTGACGCAGGACGGCCGCGAGGTGCTGAGTCCGTTCCATACCGACGTGGAGACGGCCGAAAACCGCGAGCGGGCCGAGGCGATGCTCCGCGAGCAACTGGGCAAGCGCAGCGGCGTGTATCGTTTCTCTGTCGAGGAATTGTTGATTGAAACCGCCGGCGGCAAGCTGCCCCTGCTGTCCGCCGCCACCCTCAACGGCATCCGCCGCCTCGTCGCCGAAGATCTGGATACGGTGCAGGAGGCGGGCAGCAGGTTGCCCCGGGAGGGCGTTTCCGCAGCGGAGCGAGGACGAGTTTTTTCGCCCTCACGGGGCAAGCCTGCTGACGCCGACGCCACACTCATGCGGAGCAAGTACTGCGTTCGCTACGAACTGGGCCTCTGTCCGAAACACCAGGGCGCAAAGCCCCCGCAGGAACTCTACCTCCTGAACAACGGCCGGCGCCTCGCGCTTCACTTCGACTGCGCCGCCTGCGAGATGACCGTTACGGCCTAGAATATTTTCGGAAGGAAGACGAGCAGGCCGATCGTCGCGGCGGTGATGGCGCAGAGCAGGACGGCTGCGGCGCAGAGGTCCTTGATGTCGCCGATCCGCTTGTCCTGCGCCGGCTGAAGGATGTCACAGATGCGCTCCAGGGCGGAGTTGAAGGTCTCGGCTGCGAAGACCGCGCCGATGGCAAAGGCCAGCAGCCCCCATTCCAACAGCGATACATGGAGAACGATTCCGGCCAGAATGACCATCAAAGTCACCGCGAGGTGAACCCAGGCATTGTGCTCCTCCCGGAACAGGACGCGCAGTCCGCGGAACGCGAACTTGAAACTCTTCAGCACGATCTTGACAGAAAATCCCTTATTGCTCATACAGTGTAAGGGCCGCAGCCCTTACAAAGATAAGCATTTTTCTCATTCCAACGCAAATGTGATTTCGACGTCGCCGAAGCGGCCGGTGAGGGTGCCGCCGCCCTGGTCGAAGACGTCCTGGAAATAGTTACGGGTGAGCTGGCCGCGCCAGACGATATCGTCCTTGTCCTTGTAGGGGATTTCCAGTTCGAAGCCATAGGACTTGGAGCTGTACTTGACCACGGCGCTGCATTTCCAGCTGGTGGTCGTGCCGCCGTCATCCTCGATCACCATGAAGGCGATCTTCTCCATCTGCTCGGTGAAATTCGTCAGCAGGAGCGCGTTGAAGGGGACTTTCCGCTTCACCTGGCTGCGCTTGACCACGACCATCAGGTCCGTCAGGCTGGGGGAGTAGTTCTTCAGGTCCTCATCCTTGGTCGCCTTGAAGCCGTCCACGGCGCCGGTCTTGATGAAGAACTCGCTCGCACCCCCGAACCAGCTGTCGTAGTTGCGGAGCATCTTGATGTCGCGGATGCTGAGAATGTATTCGTGCACGTCGTCGCCCTTCCCCTTGTCTTTGTCCTTGGTCGCCTTGGTCTCGACCTGTTCCTGGAAGAGCTCGAACGGGGTGAATGCCGCGTCGTCGTTGCGGTTGATGATCCAGACCGGGCGCTCCCGGGCCACCTGCTCGGTCACGATGACGGAGTCCACGACGTGGGCGCCGCTGCGGTCGATGCGTACCTCGTAGCCGTAGTTGGCCTCGGCGCCGTAGCCCGGATCGAAGGTCACGATGGGGAAATCCGTCCCGTTCCACTCCTCGGAATAGGGCCAGTAAATCTGCATGTCGGACTCGCTGAGCGCGTTGATGTAGCGCTCGATATCCGCCGCACCGGCCTTGGTGCCGTATTTGCTCGACAGATAATCGGCGAAGAGGTCGCGCAGCGGTGTCCGGTAGCCGCCGGCCTTGGTGGCGCGGGTCTGCGCGTTGTCGCCGACGCCCGCGCCCGGCGCCGTGAAGAGGTCCGTGAGGCGGTATTCCTCATCGTAGCCGTGCCCGGAAGAGGCGTTCACGGCATCATACACCTCTTCGAGGTGCTCGCTCTCGAGCGGAAGGTCGGAGAGCATCTTGGCCACGTCCGACAGGGTGAAGAGGCCTTGCTCGGCCGTAGGATCAAAGGGCTGTTTTTCGTCGCAGGAGGCAAGGGCGCAGAGCAGCGCCGGAAGCAGAAGGAATCTTGTCGCTTTCATGTTTGCAGTTTTTTCTGCAAAGGAAAGGACAAAGAGCCGATTACTTGCTCGATTAAACGTTTAATTATCAATCGCCTGATCTGCAGCAGCTTCGAAGCGAACGAAACGCATTTTTTTGTAGAAATCAGGCAGATTTTGTACGTTTTTGAATCCCGCTTCGCGGAAGACGTCGGCCGTTTCCGGCCCGAGCGCCTCGTTGATCTCGACGAGACCGACGCCGCCCGGCCGCAGGAAGCGCTGCGCCCAGCGCGCGACGGCCCGGTAAAACAGGAGCGGATCGTCGTCCGGCACGAAGAGTGCCAGCGCCGGCTCCCAGTCCAGCACGTTGGGGCGCATCAGCGCCCGCTCGCGCTCCAGCACATAGGGCGGGTTGCTGACGATCAGGTCGAACGGCCCGCCGTCGAACGCCTGCTCGGTGTCGAGCACGTCGGCCTGCAGGAAGGTGGGAGAGCCGCTGAACTGATTTCGAGCGAAAGCAAGGGCTGTCTCCGACAGATCGACGCCGGTGACCTTCGCATCCCGGACATCCAGGGCGATACTCCAGGCGATGCAGCCCGAGCCGGTGCAGAGATCCAGCACCCGCGGCGCGCGCGCAAGATCCATCTCCTGCAGCGTCCGGACCGCCTCGGCGACGAGCAGCTCCGTCTCCGGCCGCGGCACCAGCACACCCGGCCCCACGGAAAAACGCCGGTCGCAGAACTCCGCGACGCCCAGCACATACTGGATCGGCTCGCCGGCGCACAGCCGCTGCAGATCGCCCTCGAGCTCCGGCAGCATCGCGTCCGGAACGGCGGTCTGCGGCTCCACGATATGCGTGTAGTTCGTCACCCCCAGCAGCTCGCGGCAGAGCATCAAAACCAAACCCCTCGCCTCCGGCGAAGGGTACAGTTTTTCGAGGCGGGCGGCGCCGTCGCGGATGAAATCGGCGAGCAGCACTAGCAGTTCTCGATGATGGTGCTCAGGAAGGCGGTCATGTCCAGACCCGCCGTGCGGACCATCTTCGGCACGAGCGAAGCGCTCGTCATGCCCGGGATGGTATTGATTTCGAGGAAATAAAGACCGTCCTCGGCGAGGATCCAGTCCATGCGGACGACGCCGCGGCAGCCCAGGCGGAAATAGATCCGGGCCGTGGTCTCCTGCACCAGCTTGCTGATCTCGTCGGAGACGGGGGCCGGGCAGATCTCCTGGCTGTGGCCGTTGTACTTGGCGTCGTAGTCGAAATATTCGTTGTCGGTGACGATCTCGATGAGCGGCAGCGTGGCCACCTTCTCGCCGTCGAAATACGCGGCGCAGGTCAGCTCGCGGCCCGTCACGCCCTGCTCGATGAGCACGGTGTGGTTCTCGCTGAAAGCGAACTGGACGGCGGGCGCGACATCCTCGGGGCGCATGACGCGCGTGACGCCGAAGCTGGAGCCGCCCTGGGTCGGCTTCACGAACACGGGGAACTTCAGTTTCTTCGCGACCTCCGCCTGCGCCTCCTCGTGGTCCATGCCGTGGCGGACGAAGACGTCGGGGGCGCATTTCGCGAGCCCGAGCTCGCGGATATAGCACTTGCAGGCGTATTTGTCGAAGACGATCGAGCAGGTACTCGAATCACAGGTGCTGCAGGGGATGCCCAGCATCTCGAGGTAGCCTTCCATCTGGCCCGTCTCGCCCGGCGCGCCGTGCTGCACGATGTATGCGAAGTCGAACTTGACCCGCTCGCCCAGGACCTGGACGGAGAAATCGTTCTTCTCGATCTCGGGGCGGGCGCCCTCCGGGAAGGTGACGCGCATGGAATTGCGCTTCTTCGCGGCCACGAGCTGCCACTTGCCGAAGCGGGCGAAGATCTCGTAAACATCGTATTCGTTCCCGTCGATGCGGGAGGCCACGAATTCGCCGCTGCGGCAGGAAACCTCCCACTCGGAGGAGTCACTGCCATACACGACGGCGATGGTCTTGTACTTGCTCATATCTTAGTTGAAATAGTAATCTTCTTCCTGGTTGCGCGAATCGTTGCCGTCCTGGCCGGCATAATCGTCGCCGTAGCCGCCGAGGAACGAGCCGTCCGTTTCGCAATTGTATTTCAGCGCGCCGACGGAGGGCACGATGAACTGGTCGTCGTCCATGGACCAGCCGATGGTCGGGTCCGCGAGGCATTTCTTCATCCAGATACCCCAGATCGGGAGGGCGGCGTTGGCACCCTGGCCCAGCGAGGTGGAGGTGAAGTGGACGTTGCGGTCCTCGCCGCCCACCCAGATGCCGGCGGTGATGTTGGGCGTGTAGCCGATGAACCAGCCGTCGGAGTTGTCGTTGGTCGTACCGGTCTTGCCGGCGATCTCGCCGAGCAGGCCGTACACCGAGCGGAGGCGGTTGCCGGTGCCCTCGTTGACCACGCCGCGCATCATGTTCACCATCAGGTAGGCCGTCTGCTCGGAGATGGCGTCGCGCTTCTGGTTGTTGAACTCGTCGATCACGCGTCCGTCCTTGTCCGTGATGCGGTACACGTACTGGGGCGTGATGTAGGTGCCGTGGGACGGGAAGGTGTTGTAGGCGGCCACCATGTCGAAGACCGGCACTTCCGCCGCACCCACGCACAGGGAGTACACCTCGTCCAGGTGCGTCTGGACGCCCATCTGGTGGATCATCCGGACGAAGGCCGCCGGGCCGAGTTCCTTCATCAGGAATGCGGAGGCGTTGTTGGAGCTGTGGGCGAGGCCCCAGCCCAGGGTGACGGTCTTGCCGATCATCTCCTCCTTGTCGGTGCTTCGCGGGGTCCAGACGTCGCCGTTGGGCAGCACGAAGGTCTGCGGAAGCAGGACGATGCGGTCGCAGGGGGTCATGCCCTCCTGCATGGCGAGGGTATAGAGGAAGGGCTTGATGGTCGATCCGACCTGCCGTTTGCCCTGCCGGACGTTGTCATATTTGAAATAGCGGTAGTTGGGACCGCCGACATAGGCGCGGATGTAACCCGTGTTGGGCTCGATGGCCATGAAGCCGCAGCGCAGGAAGCTCTTGTAGTAACGGATGGAGTCGTCCGGCGTCATCGTGGTGTCCACGTAGCCCTTGGCGTTCCAGGCGAAGACGCGCATCTTCTCGGGCTTGGAGAACTGCGCCATGATCTCGGCGTCGCTCTTGCCGGCGCGGTGCTGCAGGCGGTAGCGGTCGCTCCATCGGCGGGCCTGGTTCATCAGGGTCTCGGCCATCTTGGGCGTCACGTCGCTGGAGAACGGGCGGTTGCGCTTGCCCCGCAGCTCGCGGTCGAAGGCTTTCTGGAGATTGCCTCCCATATGCTCGGCCACGGCCTCCTCGGCGTACTGCTGCATCTTGTAGTGGATGGAGGTATAGATGCGCAGGCCGTCCCGGTCGAGGTCGTAGGAGGAGCCGTCGCTCTTCTTGTGCTTGTTCAGCCAGCCGTAGATCGGGTCGTCGTGCCAGCGGAGCGAATCGTGCGCGAAGTCCTCCGGGAACTGGTAGTCCGAGCGCTTGGGGCGCGTGGCCTGCATGTCGCGGCGGAGCATGTCGCGGAAATAGGGCGCGTGGCCGGCGTTGTGGTCCTGCACCTGGAAATTCAGGGAAATGGGAACCTGGCGGAGGGAATCGCGCTCCGCCTTGGTCAGGTAGCCGCTCTTCTCCATCTGCCCGATCACGAAGTTGCGGCGCTCCAGGGAGCGGTCGGGGTTGAGGACGGGGTTGTAGCGCGTGGGCTTGTTGACCATGCCCACCAGCAGGGCGGCCTCCTCGACCGTGAGGTCGGCCGGCTCCTTGGCGAAGTACGTCTCCGCGGCAGCCTTCACGCCGTAGGCGCTGCTGCCGAAGAAGATGGAGTTCAGGTACATGTCCACGATCTCGTTCTTGGTGTAGTCCCGCTCGATCTTGACGGCGGTGATCCACTCCTTGAGTTTGATGAACACCATCTGGAATTTGTTGTTGATCTCGCTGCGCGGATAGAGCGTCTTGGCGAGCTGCTGGGTGATGGTGCTGCCGCCGCCCTGGCTGGAATCCCGCATCATCAGGGTCTTGACGAGCACGCGGGCGAGGCCCTTCATGTCGATGCCCGAATGCTTGTAGAAGCGGGCGTCCTCCGTGGCCACGGCCGCCTGGACCAGGTACGGGGAGAGCTCGTCATAGCTGACGTAGGTACGGTTCTCTATATGGAAGGTGGCGAGGACCTCTCCGTCCTCGGCGATGACCTGGGTGGCCAGTTTGTTGTCCGGGTGCTCCAGCTCTTCGAAAGAAGGGATCTTCGCGAAGATGCCGACCAGCAGCAGGAGCAGGAACACCAGCGCGAACGGAGCCGCGACCAGGATCCAGAACCACTTGACAATCTTCTTTTTGGTAGTCTCTTTCATCGGCAAAAAATTTGTCATAATATAATTATGACCCCATGATAACGAGCGCAAAATTAGCGATTAAATTTTGAATTTTACCGAGTTTCTGATTTTCTTTGCAGTTCGAAACTGAAAAGAGAAGAAAATGGCGGGGAATTTAGTTATCGTCGAGTCGCCGGCCAAGGCGAAGACCATTCAGAAATATTTGGGCAAGGATTTCACGGTCAAATCCAGCTTCGGACACATCCGTGACCTGCAGGACAAGAAGCTCAGCGTCGATGTCGCCGACGGCTTCAAGCCCGAGTATGTCGTCCCTGCCGCCAAGAAGAAAGTAGTCGCCGAGCTGAAGAAGGCGGCGGACGAGGCGGCGCTGGTCTGGCTGGCTTCTGATGAGGACCGTGAGGGAGAGGCCATTTCCTGGCACCTGGTCGAGACCCTGGGCCTGGACCGCAGCCGCACCCGGCGCATCGTTTTCCACGAAATCACCAAAGACGCCATCCTGCATGCCATCGAGACGCCGCGCGACATCGACGACAACCTCGTGAAGGCGCAGCAGGCGCGCCGCGTGCTGGACCGGCTGGTGGGTTTCGAGCTCTCCCCGATCCTGTGGCGCAAAATCCAGCGGGGCCTGTCGGCCGGCCGCGTGCAGTCCGTCGCGCTCCGGCTCGTCGTGGACCGCGAAAAAGAGATCATCGGATTCCAGAATACGCCATATTATAAGGTGGAAGCCCAGTTCGTCG
The DNA here is from genome assembly GCA_045117755.1 of Candidatus Cryptobacteroides sp. Taxonomy (GTDB): domain Bacteria; phylum Bacteroidota; class Bacteroidia; order Bacteroidales; family UBA932; genus Cryptobacteroides. The sequence goes on along the minus strand of JBGUOB010000034.1, from coordinate 18,987 downwards.
TGGACGGGGTCAAGGTCAAAGGCCTGTTGGACACCCGTTTCGAGAACCTGGAGCAGGCCCGTGCCTTCCTGGAGGACAGCATAGGCGCCACCTACACGGTCGCATCCGTGGAGAAGAAGGACGCGGTCCGCTTCCCGGCGGCGCCGTTCACGACCTCCACGCTCCAGCAGGAGGCGGCCCGCAAGCTGCGCTACCCCGTGAGCCTGACGATGCGCCTGGCGCAGGGGCTCTACGAGCGCGGTCTGATCACCTACATGCGTACCGACTCCACCAACCTGTCCGCCCTGGCGCTGGGCACGGCCAAGCAGTTCATCCTGGACAATTTCGGTGCGGAGTATTCCCACCCGCGTCAATACAAGACCCGTTCGAAGGGCGCGCAGGAGGCGCACGAAGCCATCCGCCCGACCTTCATCGCCAATACCGACATCGAGGGCACGGCCCAGGAGAAGAAGCTCTACGAGCTGATCTGGAAGCGCACGGTCGCTTCGCAGATGGCCGAGGCCAAGGTGCTGGGCACCGCCATCAAGGTGGCGTCCGACAAGCGCGCCGAGCAGTTCGGCATCCAGGCCACGGAAGTCCTCTTCGACGGCTTCCTGAAGCTCTACATGGAGGGCAGCGACGACGAGGTACAGGAGGACAACACCATCCTGCCGCCGATGCAGGCCGGCGATCCGATCCAGATGCGCAGCATCTCCGCCGACTGCAAATTCTCCCAGGCGCCCGCCCGCTACTCGGAGGCGACCCTGGTCAAGAAGCTCGAAGAACTGGGCATCGGCCGCCCGTCCACCTATGCGCCGACCATTTCCACGCTGACCACCGGCCGCGGCTACATCTTCAAGGGTGACGTCGAGGGCCGCAAGGTCCCCGTGACGAACCTGACCCTGAAGGGCGGCGCGGTCACGGCTTCCGCCAAGACGGAGACCGTGGGCGCGGAGCGCGGCAAACTGATCCCGCAGGAGATCGGCATCGTGGTGTCGGACTACCTCGTGGAGAATTTCCCGAGCATCATGGACTATGATTTCACGGCCACCGTGGAGCAGGATTTCGACAGCATCGCCGAAGGCAAGCAGGTCTGGAACGAGGTGATTTCCTCCTTCTACGGCGACTTCCACAAGAAAGTGGATTCCACCATGCACGACGGCCAGTACACCCACGTGGAGCGCGTGCTGGGCGTGGATCCCGCCGACGGCCGCCAGGTGGTGGCCCGCTTCGGGCAGTTCGGCGCCTACGTGCAGAAGGGCGAGGGCGACGAGCGCCAGTCGGCGAGCCTCGCGAAGGGCCAGCTCATCGAGACGCTGACGCTCGAAGATGCGCTCCGGCTGCTCGAATTCCCGCGTCGGGTCGGTAGCTACGAAGGCATTGATATCCAGGTACTCAAGGGTCGTTTCGGCCCCTACCTCAAATACGGTGACAAAAATGTTTCCCTGCCGCGCGGGGCAGACCCGCTCCGCATCAGCCCGGAGGAGTGCATCCAGCTGGTGAAGGACGCCGTTTCGGGCGCTTCCGCGACCCCCGTGGTCAAGGAATTCGAGGCGGCCGGCATCTCCGTGCTGAACGGCCGTTATGGTCCGTACATCAAGTTCGACGGGCGCAACTTCCGCATCCCGCGCGGGACGGACGCCGCCGCGCTGACGGAGGAGGACTGCCGCCGGATCATCGCCGAAGCGCCGGCTCCCGACGCGACTGCCAGACCCCGCAGATTCAAGAAAAAGCAATAGTTAGTAGCATATGGCAAATTACCAGATCGACGCGATCGACCGGAAGATTCTCTCCTACCTGGTCAACAACGCCCGCATGCCTTTCCTGGAGATCGCCCGGGAGTGCGGTATCTCCGGAGCCGCCATCCATCAGCGGGTCCACAAGATGGAAAGCAACGGCGTCATCACCGGTTCCCGGATGGTGGTCAAGCCCGGCGCCCTCGGGCTCAACGTCTGTGCCTTCATCAGCGTGAACCTCTCCGAGGACAACAAATACCCGGACGTCGTCGCCGCGCTCAAGCACATTCCCGAGATCGTGGAATGCCACTTCGTGACCGGCAAGGCCGCCCTGTTCCTGAAGGTGTATTGCTTTGACAATGAGCACCTGATGAGCATCCTGCTGAATACCATCCAGCGGATTCCCTACATCCAGTCCACGGACACGATGATTTCCCTCGACCAGTCCTTCGAGCGCGAGGTCTGGGTCAAGGATTACAAGAGCACAAGGCTTCCGCGAGAATAAGATCCTCCGGAGTCGTAATTTTGAGATTGAACCGTTCGCCCGATTCAAAGGCGAGCGGTATTTCTTTTCTCGCCGCCACCGAGGCGTCGTCCGTAAAGGACAGGTCGTAGGCCAACGTGTAGGCGGCCTTGATGTCCTCGGAGCGGAACATCTGCGGCGTCTGGACGGCCACGACCTTCGAACGGTCGGGATCCGGCACGCCCGGCTCGACGGAGCGGAGCGTGTCCACGACGGGCAGGACGGGCAGCAGCGCCCGGCATTCTCCCCGCTGCATGCGGTCCAGCATCCGGCGCACCAGGTCCACGCTGACCAGCGGCCGCACACCGTCGTGGATGGACACGATGGCGCCCTCGGGCACCTTGCGGAGCGCGTTCTGGACGGAATGGAAACGGGTCAGTCCGCCGGCCACGAGGATCTGCGGGCAATGGAAGGAATGGACTGCGCAGAGGTCCTTCCAGGTCTGGAAATGGGCCTTGGGGAGGACCGTGATGACCTTCATGTCCGGTTCCGCCTCCAGGAAGCGTTCGATGGTGTACTGCAGGATGGGGCGGCCGTCCAGCAGCAGGAACTGCTTGGGGGTGTCTCCGCCCATCCGGGTGCCGCTTCCGCCGGCCACGAAAATGCCGTAGATTTTTCTGCGCATAAATCGAATTTTACCTCCACAAAATTACGGATTTTTTATTATTTTTGTCATTTGAACAAACACCAAAAAGTATATGGCATTTTCTTTCCTGAACCAAGAGCTGGCCATCGATCTCGGTACCGCCAACACCGTCATCTACCAGAACGGGCAGATCGTGTTGGATGAGCCCAGTATCGTGGCCATCGACAATAATTCCGGCAAGTGCATCGCCCTGGGTACCCAGGCCAAACTGATGCACGAGCGCACCAGCCCGGGCGTGAAAACCGTCCGGCCGCTGCGCGACGGCGTGATCGCCGACTTCAACGCGGCGGAAATGATGATCCGCGGCTTCATCAAGCAGGCCGGCGGCCGTCATGCTTCGCTGTTCACCCCCAACCTGAAGGTGGTGGTCGGCATCCCTTCCGGATCCACGGAAGTGGAGATTCGTGCCGTGCGTGACTCCACCGAGCACGCGGGCGGCCGCGACGTGTACCTGATCTTCGAGCCGATGGCTTCCGCCCTCGGTATCGGCCTGAACGTCGAAGCCCCGCAGGGCAACATGGTCGTCGACATCGGTGGCGGCACCACGGAGATCGCCGTCATTTCCCTCGGCGGTCTGGTCCAGCAGGACAGCATCCGCACCGCCGGCGACGTGTTCACGAGCGACATCCAGTACTACCTGCGCCAGCAGCACAACATCCGCGTGGGTGAGATCACGGCCGAAAAGATCAAGATGGCCGTCGGTGCCGTCATCGCCGACCTTCCGGAGGAGGAGGTACCCGAGCCGTTCATCGTGCGCGGCCCGAACCTGATGACGGCGCACCCGGTCGAGGCCACGATCACCTACCAGGAGATCGCCCACTGCCTCGACAAGTCCATCGCCAAGATCGAAGCGTCCATCCTCCACGTGCTGGAGAACACGCCGCCCGAGCTCTATGCCGACATCGTCGAGAACGGTATCTATCTGTCCGGCGGCGGCGCCTTGCTCCGCGGTCTGGCCAAGCGCTTCCAGGATAAGGTCAACATCCAGTTCCATGTGGCCGAGGATCCGCTTCACGCAGTGGGTCGCGGCACTTGCGACGCCCTCAAGCATACGGACCGTTATTCCTTCCTGATGCGCTAGGATGTCCGGCCAAAAGATTTCCTTGCTGATGAGCGCGGTAACCTTCCTTCTGCTGGAGGTCGCTGCGCTCTTCTTGCTGCGTAGCAGCTCGACGGTCCAGAATATCTGGATCAACCGGGCCTCGCACCGCACCATGGCCTTCCTGTGGGGCGGCGGCGAAGCGCTGCGCAACCAGTTCCGGATGGATGAGCTGAACAAGGAACTGCAGGCGGAAAACGCCCGGCTGCAGGAGCGCCTGCGCGTCTATGAGCTGCGCGACGCGGCCCGGGACGAGCAGCAGCACATGGCGGCCGACGAGGATCCCGCCGCCTATCACTACATCCCGGCGACGGTGGTCAAGATGAGCCGCAACCGGGTCCACAACTACATCATCCTCAACAAGGGTTCCGAGGATGGCATCCGGCCCCACTCCGGCATCATTTCCGACAAGGGCGTGGTCGGCATCGTCGAAGCCGTGGACAGGCATTATTCCTATGGCCTGACCCTGATGAATCCGGAAATGAGCGTCGGCGCGCGGCTCGGTGCCTCCGAACAGGTGGGCCCGCTCTCCTGGGACGGCGTCAATACGCGGCGCGCCCTGATGCGCAATCTTTCTGCGCACTACGAGACCGTGCCCGGCGATACGGTCCGGACGAGCGGATTCTCGATATTCTTCCCGCCGGACATCCCGATCGGCGTGACCGGGAACAGCCGGCTGGTGGACGGCTCCACGCGTGAGGTGGAGGTCTTCCTGTTCCAGGATTTCTCCACGCTGCGCCACGTCACGGTGGTGGAAAACCTGGCCCGTGCGGAAATTACGGCCCTGGAGGCTGAAGAGGAGGACGGACGATGAAAGCACCCGTGCTCAAGTTCCTGCTGCTCTTCGTGGCGCAGCTGCTGCTGTGGAATTATTTCAATTTTACGCAGTACCTGTTTATCGCCATCCTGCCGACGATGCTGCTCTGCCTGCCTATCGGGCAGGGAGGCGTCCGGGTGATGCTGCTCGCGTTCGCGCTGGGCCTGGCGGCGGATTTCCTGGTGACCGGCCAGCTCGGCCTGACCTCGCTGGCGCTGGTGCCCGTGGCGCTGCTGCGGCGCCCGGTCATCGAGCTGGTGTTCGGACACGAACTCATTTCCCGCGGGGAGGAGCTCTCGTTCCGGCGGCAGCGCCTGGCGAAATTCGTCATCAGCATCCTCATGCTGACGACCCTGTTCCTGCTGGTCTATCTCTGGGTGGACAGCGCAGGCATGTATTCTGCGGGATTCCTGCTGCTGAAGGGAGGCATCTCCCTGCTGGCAAGCTCGGCCATCTCTTTGCCTGTGGCTTACCTGTTGCTTGAAGAATCTGTCGCCAAATGGAACTGAACCGCAAAAACCGCCTGGTGCTCGGCTTGCTGGTCGTGGCCGTCGTGCTGCTGGCCAAGCTGTTCTATATCCAGATCATCAACGACAAGTACAAGCGGGATGCGGATAACAACTCGCTGGTTTACAACTACATCTATCCGCCGCGCGGCATCATCTTCGACCGAAACGGCGAGGTGCTGGTGGGCAACGACGTGTGCTACGACATCGTCGTGACCCCGCGGGACGTCAAGCCGTTCGATACGCTCGCTCTGGCGGACGCCCTGAACGTGGAGGCGGACTTCATCCGCGAGCGCATGGCCTATTACCGCAAGTACCGCACGCGGATCGGTTTCCAGACCCTGTCGTTCATCAAGCAGATTCCGCACGAAAATTATATCCGTTTTGCCGAGGAGGCCTTCCGCTTCCCGGGCTTCAAGGCGGAGGTGCGCAGCGTGCGCCAGTACCCGTTCAACGCGGGCGGCAACCTGCTCGGCTACATCTCCGAGGTGGACGCCGACTTCATCAAGGAGCACCCGGACTACCGCTCCGGCGACTACGTCGGCAAGACCGGCCTGGAGGCCGCGATGGAGGAGCAGCTGCGCGGCGTCAAGGGCTATCACATCTATCTGCGCGACTCGCGCAACCGCGTCCAGTCGCCCTACATGGACGGCCTGCAGGACAAGGAGGCCGAACCGGGCCACAATGTCGTGTCCACGATCGACGCCCACCTGCAGCAGTACGGCCAGCAGTTGATGGAAGGGAAAGTGGGCTCCGTGGTGGCGATCGAGCCGTCCACCGGCGAGATCCTGGCGATGGTGTCCAGCCCCGGTATCGATGTGGACGTGCTGAGCGACATCGGTCGGCACTACGCCGAGATCGCGCGCGATCCGCACAAGCCGATGTTCAACCGCACGGTGATGGCGTCCTACCCGCCGGGCTCCGTGTTCAAGCTGGTCAACGGCCTGATCGGCCTGGAGGAGGGCGTGCTGCATCCGTCCAACATGTATCCCTGCAGCCACGGCTTCCCCTACGGCGGCAACCGCAAGCTCGGCTGCCATGGCCACGCCTCGCCGCTGGACCTGCTGAGCGCCATTGCGACGTCCTGCAACGGCTATTTCTGCTACGTGTTCCGCAACATCCTGGACAACAAGAAATACAAGACCACGGCGGACGCCTTCGACGCCTGGCGGGAGAAGGTCCTCAGCTTCGGCTTCGGCCGCAAGCTCGGCAGCGACTTCCCTTCGGAGCTGGGCGGAAACATCCCGACCTCCGAGTTCTACAACAAGATCTACGGCCAGGGCCGCTGGCGTTTCCAGACCATCATCTCCCTGTCGATCGGGCAGGGCGAGATCGGCGCCACGCCGCTCCAGATCGCCAATCTGGCCGCGACGATGGCCAACCGTGGCTACTACTACATCCCCCACATCGTCAAGGATTCCGAGGGGGTGGAGATCGATCCCAAGTACAAGGAACGTCAGTACACCCTGGTGGACACGACGCATTTCCATACGGCCGTCGAAGGCATGTATATGGCCGTGAACGGCGGCGGTTCGGCGGGCGGCACCGCCTTCAGCGCCCGCATCCCGGGCCTGGACGTGTGCGGCAAGACCGGCACCGCCCAGAACCCCCACGGCAAGGACAATTCCGTCTTTATCTGTTTCGCGCCCAAGGACAATCCCAAGATTGCCGTGGCCGCGTATGTCGAGAACGCCGGTTTCGGCGCCACCTGGGCGCTGCCGGTGGCTTCGCTGATGCTGGAGAAATACCTTAACGGGGAGATTTCGCCGGCACGGCAGTATCTGGAGGACCGCCTGTTGACCACCCGATTCTTCTGAGTATGCTGAAAGCGGACGGAATGCCCGGCTCCTTCGACCGGGGCCTTGGAAAGACGGTGGACTGGACACTGGTAGGGTGCTATCTCCTGCTGGTGCTCATCGGCTGGGTCATCATCTACGCGTCGATCCATTCCACGGAGCCCGCGTCCATCTTCGACTGGAGCGCGCGCAGCGGCAAGCAGGCCATCTGGATCCTGACCGCCGTCCTGCTGGACGTCTTCATCCTGTTCGTCATCAATCCACGACTGTGGGAAGTCCTGTCCCCATACGCCTACATCGGTGTTTTCTTCTTGCTGGTGCTGGTCATTTTCGTCAGTAAGGACGTCAAGGGCTCGCACTCCTGGTTCGAGCTGGGACCGGTCAAGTTCCAGCCGGCGGAGATCTCGAAGATCACCACTTCGCTGGTCCTGGCGATGGTGATGAGCAAGCCGTCCTTCCGCTTGTCCAACCGCAAGCAGTTCCTGGCGGTGGCCGCCATCATCGGCTTGCCGATGCTCGCGATCCTGGGGGAGAGCGAGACGGGCTCCGCGCTGGTGTATGTGGGATTCATTTTCCCGCTCTACCGCGAGGGCCTGTCGGGCTGGTGGCTGTTCTTCCTGGGCATGTCGATCCTGCTCTTCATCCTGACGCTGGTGACGAACTGGTGGGTGTCCGTCGCAGTGCTGTTTGCCGTCTGCCTGATCTATATGATCCAGGCGCTCCGCACCAGCCGCCGGGAGGAGCGCTCCCTGCGTCGCCGGGCATTTCTCCATACCTTGCTGGCTTTTGCCGCGGGCGTGGTGGTGGTTTTTGCCACGGACTTCGTTTTTGAACACGTGCTGCAGGACCACCAGCGCAAGCGCATCGAGGTGCTGCTGGGCCTCAAGGAGGACCCGGCCGGCGTGGGCTACAACGTCCGCCAGTCGATGATCGCCATCGGCTCGGGCGGCCTGACGGGCAAGGGTTTCCTGCAGGGGACGCAGACGACCTACGGCTTCGTGCCGGAGCAGAGCACCGATTTCATCTTCTGCACGGTGGGAGAGGAATGGGGTTTCCTGGGTTGCCTGGCCGTCATCCTGCTGTATGTTTTCCTGATATGGCGCATCCTGAACGATGCGGAGCGGAGCCGGGAGGCGTTCACGCGCATCTACGGCTTCTGTCTGGCCTCGTGCCTGTTCATGCACCTGTTCATCAATATCAGCATGACCATCGGCCTGATGCCGGTCATCGGCATCCCGCTGCCGCTGCTCAGCTACGGCGGCTCGTCGCTGTGGGCGTTCTCCATGATGTTGTTCATCTTCATCGCGCTGGACCGCCAGGAGAAGAAATATTTCTAATTTTACGGATATGAAAAAGGTTCTGTTTGTTTCCTTGCTGCTGGCGGCCGCGCTGACCGCCGGCGCGCAGCCGGGTGGCTTCCCGTTCGGGCAGGCCGCCGAACCCGAGGGACTCGCCAAGCCGGCGCGTCAGTTTACGCTGGACCTGACTCCGGACGGAGCGGCCCAGATGGTGGTGTATCTGCCGCAGGAACCGAGCGGCCGCGCCGTGGTGGACTGCCCGGGCGGCGGCTATGCCGTCCTGTCCAACACCCACGAGGGCGCAGCCTGGGCGCCGTTCTTCAATGAGCGGGGCATCGCTTTCATGCTCGTGAATTACCGGATTCCGCACGGAGACCGGACCCTTCCCATCACGGATGTCGAGACCGCCATCCGCATCGTGCGCGACAGCGCAGCCGTCTGGAAGATCAACCCGCGCGACGTGGGTATCATGGGCTCTTCCGCTGGCGGCCACCTCGCCTCGACCATCGCCACGCACACGCCGTACGAGCTGCGTCCGGATTTCCAGATCCTGGTCTATCCGGTGATCACCATGGGCCCCGGTACGCACCAGGGCTCACTGGACGGCCTGCTGGGCGACAACCAGAAGGATCCTGAGCTGGTGCGGCTCTACAGCAACCAGTACCAGGTCCGCAGCCACATCACGCCGCCCGCCTTCCTCGTGCTGTCGAGCGACGACAACCTCGTCCCGCCCGTGCCGAATGCCATCGCCTACTATTCGGCCATGCGCAACGCCGGCAACAGCTGCTCGATCCACATCTATCCGACCGGTGGCCACGGCTACGGCTATATGCCTTTCTTCGCCTACCACGACCAGATGGTCTCCGACCTTTCCGCGTGGCTGGACAACCTGAAGGCCCCGAAGCAGGACGCCGTCCGCGTGGCCTGCATCGGTGACAGCATCACCGACGGCCACGGCATCGACCTGCGCACGGTCAACGGCTATCCCGCCCAGATGCAGACGATGCTGGGCGACGGCTATTTCGTGAAGAACCTGGGCGTGAGCGCCCGCACGCTGATGAGCTCCGGCGACCTGCCGTTCACGAACGAGCTGGCCTGGGAGGACGCGCTCGCGTTCCAGCCGCAGGTGGTCGTGATCAAGCTCGGCACCAACGATACCAAGACGCAGAACTGGACGAACCGCAAGGCGTTCTCCGCCGATCTCCAGAAGATGATCGACGCACTGAAGGCCCTGCCTTCGAAACCGCGGATCCTGCTCTGTACGCCGATCCCGGCCCTGAAGGACAGCTGGACCATCAACGAGAAGCTGATCGCCGAGGAGGAAATCCCCGCCATCGAGGCCGCCGCGAAGAAGAACAAACTGGAAGTCATCGACCTCCACACCGCCTTCACCGGCCAGGAAGCCCTCTACCAGGAGGATGGCATCCATCCCACCCAGCAGGGCGCCCGCAAGATCGCCGAGATCGTCGCCAAAGCCATTGACCCCAACGCCCAGACCGAGCAGCGTGGGTTCTTCGGCATGGCCGGCGGCCGCCGGTAGACCCCTTGGAGTAATAATCGGGGGAGAGCAAAACGTTTATCCCCACGCTGTCATTCCCATCCGGGGCGAGCAGGACCTGGCACCAGCGCCGAGCTTGCACTCGGCGCTTACGAGCGATCTCCGCGTTCGAACTTTGAGGGTTCGACGCGGAGTGTTCGTTGCCGACAAGTGAGGTGCCTGCCCGCCAAGAGCAAGGCAGGCTCAGTCGAGTGGGGAAGGTCTCATTCTACACCTGAGATCTTCCCCAGCAGTTATACCCCAGACAGTACTCCGGGCCATTATTGGTGGGGATGGTGTTGCCCCCCTGAACTGCCTCCCATCCTCAAAACAGGGCCTAAATGAGGACGGGCCCAAGCCCCGTTTTTGGAAAAGTTTGATTCTGAACGAATTGCTATCTTACTTGCGGGAAAATGCCCGCAAGTAAAATTGTAAGTTATTGATTAATCGTAGATTGTAAAAACGGATAGATATATCGACTTGATACTGATTTGCCATCTGGCCGGGCAGATTCCCATTTCGTCGTGCGGTAATTGCACGTGAGTCAAAAAAGCACTATCTTTGCGCCTACGCCTTGGTGGTGGAATGGTAGACACGAGGGACTTAGACGTAATTTGAGTGCACGTTCCGAAAGGAGCGATGTAGAATGTCGTAAAGTCAAGGAAGCCTTAACGGGTAAGGCCGATGGTAATCTTGAGCCAAGCCTCCTTCGGGAGGAAGGTGCAGAGACTAGACACGACACACCTAAAGATCCTGGATCCACGGTGAAGGAATAGTCCGGACCACAAACAGTGACTGGTGGCGAAAGCCATAGTGGCAAGAAAATCCCTTGGCCCGAAAAGGCCGTGCGGGTTCGAGTCCCGCCCGAGGCACAAAAAGAGCAGCGAATCTCGCTGCTCTTTTTCTATACTGAACTAAAGGACAAAACTCCGCGGATAGAAATCGCTGTAGAAGCGGCCGTCGATGGCGGTGAATTTGAGGACGCAGTAGTTGGGGTCGGTTACGCCGCCGGGATAGTACTGCGTATCGCCTTTGCGCCAGATCATCTCCTTGCTCTCGGCATCGGTGAGCACCTCCATCGTGCCACGAAGCATCATGCCCTTAAATCCCTTGAGATTGCAAAAATAGATGCTAGCCTTGTGGTTGGCCTTGTAGTGGGCCACCCGCAGAGAGAAGGTGTTGGTGGTGAAATAGAACACCTTGATGCCTTCCCGCTTGCGCGGAGCCAGCATGGCCTTGGTCCAAGGGAAACCTTCTTCATCGACCGAAGAAATATATGCGATGGGCAGCTTGTCGGCCATCTGGGCAATCAGGTCCTTTATACCAGCCAGGGCCGGATTTTCAGGCACGTCGTCGCTGATATTCAACGTCTTGCGCCAACGTTTCAGGTGCGGGAAATACATCTTCATCTGGCCGATGTATTCTTCCTTCGTAATAGGTTGGGGCAGGCCCTTGTTCACCTCATCGACAAACTGAGCGCAGTGCTCTATCATTTCGTCCATGGTGCATTCCTGCAGGAATTGGCCATCCTTGTAGCAGTACATGCAGTAGTCTTCGTTCTTGCTGCCGTCGGCATTGGTGCCCAGCACCTGGTCGTTCAGCGGCATGCCGCAGCTTTGGCAGAATTTCATTTCCATATCGCCATTAATTATCGGGGTTAGTTTGAATCTTGCAACACAAAGTTAAGTTTTTTTGCGTTTTTCCAGAACCCTTGCAACAATCAGGCAGATCCAATATACGGACAAGCCTCCGAACACCCAGATCCCGGTCTGCCATGTTTTACCCATAGGGGTGTGCAAAATACAATAGACAAGCCCTATCAGGCAGATGGCGAGCGAGACAGCATTAAGAATAATGCGTACTTTGATTTCCTTGGGTTGCATGTCGATTTATAAAAGTGAGTGAAGCCGGAAGGAGAAATACCCTTTGCCGTCCAGGTAGGCCAGGGCATCGCCGAGCAGGGCGGACTTGACGGACTCGTCCAAGTCGGAGTGGAAAAGGATCTCGATGAAAGTCTCCAGCGCCGAGTCGGAGAACTTGGCGGTCTGGGTCAGGTACCAGACCGGGTTTTCCTGCTGCAGGACGGCGTCCAAATCGAAGGGTAAGTCGGACTTGCCGATCTCGTCTTTGACATCATCCAATGTATAATCCGGAGCGGTGCCGTCCAGCAGCCCCAGCTTCCGGGCGATCATCCGCAGCATCTCGCCCAGCTTGTCAATCTCTTTGAGGATAAAATCTTCCATCCTATTCTTTATTCTTGGGTGATTTAATAATCCCGATCAGATCGAGCAATCCCATCAGCGCGAGAATACTCCAAATTACAATACCCAAGATGTGTTGGGCCCCGGGGAGAAGGCTGATGGATTTAATCAACTCGTAAATGCCGACACCCACGACCAAAAGGGCCAGAAGAATCGTTCCTTTTTTAGATTCAAAAATGCGCATAGTTATAGTATTTCTTTGATTTCGAGGCGTTCCAGGATTTTGTCGCAGGCTTGCATCAGGCGCTTGTAGAAGTATGCGCCGATGATGGCCAGAATAACGATCAATATCCCCAGCATGACGAATACGGAAACGGCTTTCCCAGAGGGGCTCCAGATCCGGTAAATTGTCGGAGATAAAACGCCGAGGATACTGAGCACAGCGACCCAGCAGAAGACCGTCCCCCACAAGTATTGCTGCTTGAACCGTTTGACTTTCTTGGTGGCGGTCAGGATGTCCTCCCCGAACAGGGTGTCCAGGGACAGATTCTTATAGATCCGGAGCATGACCAGCACCGAGATGATGCCAACGGCGCCCAGAGAGATGGAATAACGCCACAGGAGACCTCGCCAGATGGATAAGGAAACCAGGAAGATGACCAAGGCTACGCCGACTACCGGCAGGGACTTCCTGTCGAAAGCCAGCCAGCGTATGTCGGACTTGAAGGCCTTTTCCATCAGCTTCTCGTTGATGATCTGCTGCTTGTCGAACCGTTCTTTCAGATCGGCATAGTCCTGCCGCATCTGCTCCAGTTCCTGATTGATATCGAATTCTTCCTTGTTCATGGCACGAGCGATTAAAGGTGTGACTTTTTGAGTTCTTCCTTGATTCGATGCAACTGGAAGGAAACATTCTTCACCGAGATGCCGACGATGGCCCCGATCTCCTCGTAGCTCAGGCCTTCGAGCCAGAGAAGGATGATGGCGCGGTCCACCAGGCCCAGCTGGTTGATTCGGGCGTACAGGCGCCTGGTCTGCAGCGCCCGGTCGTCCATGTCCTCAAAGGGATCGATGTCCACGCTCAAGGGAAGGCGCGAGCCGCCCCGGCGCCGCTTTTTGTCGGCATTGAGGCAGCAGTTCAGCGCCACGCGATAAATCCACGTCCGGACGTCGGACTCTTCGCGAAAAGAATCGTAACCCTTCCAGAGCCTGATCAGTATCTCCTGGAAGAGGTCGTCGATTTCGTCCGAATCCTTCGAGAACATGTAGCACACCGCATAGATAGTGCTCTTGTGCTCCCGGACCAGACGGGTGAATGTTTGTTCTTTGTAATCCATCTTGCAATGATCGAATCAACACCCGTTAGACAACAAAGATGGCGAAAAACTAGAAAATATCCGCAGAAAATTGGATTTGCGGAAGAATGATTATCTTTGGAAAAACAAATAACCGATGAGTAGTGTGTTCAAAATCAATTTCCTGGTAGCGGCGACGGTGCTGCTGACCGTTGTCTCCTGTAAGAATTCCAGCATCGAATGTGTCGTCAAGGGCACCGTCCAGGGCGTCAAGGACGGGGCGGAGCTCGTTCTGCAGGACGAATGGAACAACTGGAAGGCCATTTCCACTGCGACGGTCGAGAATGGGACATTCGAGTTTCATCCCCGGATCTCTGCTCCGACCCACGTGTACCTGTATGCCACGAATCCCGAGGACGTCTATGCCAATCCGTATGACGGAGGCCAGCTGAAAGATTTCTTCCTGGAGCCCGGCACCGTCATCGTCGCTGTCCATGCCGAAGATGAGCATGACATGTGCACGGGCGCGACAGGCACGACCCTGAATGATGCATACCACCAGATACTGACGGCAGATCCTGATGCCCGGGAGGCCCTCTGGGAAGCGGCCATCCGGGATGAACGGACGAATCTCCTGGCCTTGCTCCATGCGGGAGCTTTCCACGACGATCTCGACCGCGCGGAGGAGGTCCTTGGCCATTTGTCCCCGGACCGGGCCAAGACCTATAAGAAATATATCGCAACGCTGAAACAGAACCTGGTCCGCAGAGCGGAAGCGGCAAAACGCAAAGCTGAAGCCCTGGCGGCGGAGGTCAGCCTCGTCGGTCAGCATTACACCGACATGGAATTCCCGAACGTGAACGACACCCCGGTCCGCCTGCGTGCCGTCGTTGACGATCCGGAAACCCGCTATGTCCTCCTGGATTTCTGGGCGACCTGGTGCATGCCTTGCGTAAAATCCATCCCCACGCTGAAGGAGGTCTATGCAAAGTATCACGACAAGGGCCTGGAGATCTATAGCATCTCCCAGGATTCCAAAGCCGAGGAATGGAAATCCTTTGTGGAGAAGAATGAAATGACCTGGATCAACGTGTTGGCCAGCGTCAGCAGTAAGGTTTACAAGGATTATGCTATCGAGTTTATCCCGAGTGTCTTCCTGATCGACTGCCAGACCGGAGAAATCCTGGTTCACGAGGGCCACCCGGACTTGGATGCGATCCTCTCCGAGCTGCTGCCGTAAGCAGAAGCGTCCCTGCGAAAAATGAAAAGGCCCCCCGGATACCGGTGGGCCTTTTTGTCTGTGCGTGGTGTTATTTAACCGCTACGCAGCGGGTGTCGGTATGACGTGTTCACCATTCCGCTCTCCCGAGAGAAACGGTTCGTTTAGAAGAGGTAACCGATCGAGATCGACAGCGTATTGTTCTTTTCCGTGACGTTGGCTTCCCGGCTGCTGTTCAGGAGACCGAATTTATAGCCGACCTTCACCCGGATCGTCTCACGGATGTCACACCAGAGACCGCCACCGAGGAACAATTCGAACCGCTTGTTATCCGTGTCGTAATAGTTGTAGGGCGGATTCGTGGAAATGTCCTTGCAGAAGAGACCGTAATAGAGGGTAGGACCAGCGAAGAGCGAGACGCGGACATCTCTGCTGTCGGAGCAACAGAGATTGAAGTCGATCGGGGCTATAAGACCAAACTCTCTGTACTTGACACTGTATTTGTTGGTGAAGCTGCCGCTGAGGCCCAGGCCCGGAGCGACGGAAAGGGGACCCACCAGCGGAATGTTGTAATCGACTACGGCCGAGACACCGTTGTAATACTGTGTTGCCCGGAGCCCGCCGATCTCTGTATTCAATGAGCTCATCTGATAGCCGACATTCACGCTGAACTGCGCGTGTGCCATCACTGAAACCATCAGGGCAATGGCCAATACAAATACCTTTTTCATGATAGTGATATTAATGGGTTAGTAGTAAATATGGTTTAAAGATCGCTTTTTTGCTGAAAACACCAAAACAGAAAAGGTCCCAGGTTGCAAGTTTTGCAAATCCTGAGACCTTTTTGCAAATTCTGAAAGTGATGAAATCAGAAAGAAGGCATGTCCTGCTGCAAATCTGTGCCGCTGTACCGCTCGAATCCAGTGCTCAGTTTGGCGAAACTACCGGCAGCGTCAATCATTTTATTCCAGTCTTCCTTTTCTCGTTATTTCAGAAACTTACTCTGCAACGCGGCCTGCTCCTGGGCAGAGAAGCCCAGTGCCTTTTCCAGATAGGCGGAAAGGCTGCCGTACTGCGAATCGATGAGATCCAGGGTGCGCTCGAAGTTCTCCACGCTCACGCCCACCATGGCGCGGATGAAGGCGAGTTCTTTCTCGCCGCCACCCAGCTGGGTGATGCGCTCCGACAGCGCCTCCACCGCGGGCGCATAGGACACGTTGGACAGGGCGAAATCCTCCACGATGGTCTTCCGGTCGGCGCCCAGGGCGGCCAGCACGAAGGCCGTGGCCCAGCCGGCGCGGTCTTTCCCCTGGGAACAGTGCCAGAGGACGCCGCCCTCGGCGCGCAGCACGCCCCGCAGGAATTCTCCGTAGAGGCGCTGGGCGCGCGTATCCATCACGATGGCGGGATAGAGTTGGTCCGCCAGTTCCTGGGCCTGGGGCACAAAGGCGTACTTGGCGAGGGCCTCCAGGATATTCGACGAATGGATCAGCGTGGTGTCGGTCCTTCCGGAGGTGAAAACGTCGATGAACGCCTGCGGGAGGGTGGAAAGGCGGGTGTTGGCGACACCCTCCATGGGGCGGTCGGGATCGGCCTCCGCCTCGGCGTCGAAACGGAAGTCATAGACATCGCTCAGGTGGAAGCGCCCCGTCAGCATGGCGACATCCCAGTTGCTGGCAAGGGACAGATTCCCGGAACGTACCAACTTCCCCCTGCGGATGCTGCGCCCGTCCTGCATCACAAGACCGCCCAGTTCACGGCCGTTCTCAATCCTTTCAAAGGGAAGGATTCTATTCTTGGGGGGTTGATGGCAGGAAGAAAGCATGGCAATAAGCAATAAGAGTTTATACGGATATTTCATATCAGATTCCGAACATCTGTTCTATATGCAGGAGACTTTCCTCCGGAAGGGCGGTATGGAAGGCCATGTCGTACACATAGGGCACTTTGGCCGCGTAGAAAGGCATCACTCGCTTGATATAGGGGCCTAGCACCTGGGGATCGGCGGTGCCCATGTAGGCCAGATAGAAGATATCCCAGTGCGCCTTCATGGTTTCGGGGGTGACGTGGAAGAGATTCTCGGCCCGCTGGGCATTCATTCGGTGGCACATGATCCAGATCATGGCCAGGTCCCATTCCGGGCAGCCGTAGCTGAATTCACCTACGTCGATCCAGAGGGTGCGGTCCCCGTCGGTGATGATGTTGCCGATCTGGAGGTCTCCGTGCAGCAGGGTTTCGGGCTCCGGGACCGTCTCCAGGAAGGCCAGGGCGCGCTGTTTGAACGTCTCCGGCACCAGGTCTTTTTCATGGTAGAATTGCAGGAGGACCTGCTTGTAGGAACGAAGGCGGCTTGTGTCCGCCGGCGTGGCGTGGAGTTTTCTGGCCCAGTTGGCGAAGGTAAGGGAAATCTCCTGCAGCCTTTCGGGCTCTTCCGAAATGATGCGGGTAAAGGAGCGCTTGTTCGGAATCAGTTCATATTCAGCGCCAAACCGTTTTCCGTCGGTGACCAGACGGTAAGGTTCCGGTGTGGGGATGCCCATCTCGAAGACGGTCCGGGCGGTCAGGAATTCCGCCCGGGCCCGGTCGGCTTCAAAGCCGGGGTTGTAGAGCTTGGCCAGCGTCTTGCCGTCTTTGCGGGTGTAGGCCTGGGCGGTGCCACCTTCTCCGGTCTGGATATAATCGTTCAGATCGATGGTTTCGTAGGTGCTCATGGTTATTAATAATACAGTTTTACCAGTTTTCTGACTTGAATGCTGAAGAAGAGCTTCTCGACGAATGTCGGTTGCTGGAAGACCGTCCGGAGGATCACGTCAACGGCGGCGAATCTGCCGGCCAAGGCGTCGAATCCAGCGTGGTCTTCCTGCCCGGTGTACTCCCTGGCAAAGGCGTCCCAGAACCGCTGGAACTGGTCCAGGCTCATATGGAAGATATCCTGCACTCGTTTCATCGGGGCATACAGATGGCATATCAGGAACAGGTGGCCGATGTCGAACATCGGGTCTCCGTAGGCAAAGCGGTCCAGGTCGATCCAGTAGTAGTTCTCTCCGGCCTGAATCAGATTGCCCGTCTGGAAATCTCCGTGGGAGCAGCCTGTGCTCTCGGGGATGGTTTCAATATAGGCTCGAATCAACTTTCTATTCTTCTTGCTCACATAAGTGGCCTTCTCGATGGCCAGAAGCGCCTGCTGCTTCCTGCCCGGGAAGAATTCCGTATTGCAGGGCGTGGCAGCGAGCTCCTTTCCTTTTTGGCACAGCAACCGGGCCATTTCTTCCGTGCGCTCCGGGTTCTCCTGGCAGATGCGCGAAAGGGATTTCTTGCCTTTGATCAGCTGGGAGATGGTGCCATATGCGTCTCCGACGCGTACGATGCGATACACCTCAGGGACGGAAATACCCAGACTCGCAACGGCCTTGGAGATGTCATATTCGTGCCGGACCGCCTCCAGACTGCTCAGGCGGGCGTTGTTCACCTTGAGGATCTCGCCTGGCGTCGCAGGGTTGACGTAAGTCTTCCCGTTGCCGCCCTCGCCTACCTGTTGCCAGTCGGCAAGATTGATTAGTGGATACTGGTTTTGAGTCATTCCGATATTTTTTCTTTTATGTAATATGCCCTGACCTTACTCTCTGTTATCAGGACGGATTCTTGATGGAAAAAGGCGCAGAGATCTCTTGCGATGCTGTCCACAACACCTATATCGGGGTCAAGCAAACAAAGGACAAGGGTCTTCTCCTGCGTATAATCACCATTTTCGTGGAAATAGCCCCCGTCTGAAACGATAAACGAGAATGGGACATGGTAACTCTGACATACGTTCTTCATGATATCAACGTACACCTTCGTCGGATGTTTCTGCTGCTTGGTAACAGCATCGTTCAAGCCTACGCTAATTGTTATCTCTGTCATAATATTCTATAAAGAGAAAACCTTCTTTCCTTCGAAGTAAGTCGCAGTGGGCTTGGCTTCGTGAATCTCGGTCTCCGGGCAGGAGAGCACGTCCTTGTTCACCAAAAGGAAATCGGCATACTTGCCTTTGCTGATGCTGCCTCTTTCCTTCTCAATGAGCATCTGTTTGGCAATATTTATTGTAAGGGAAACAATGGCCTGTTCCCGGGTGAGGCGCTCCTCCGGCCACCAGGGCTCACCTTTCACAGTGGGGTGTACGCATGTAACCGCAATCTCCATAATGCCGAACGGATCATCCGGGCAACCGCTCAATGCAGGGAAATCGGAGTGGGAGGTTACGGGGATGCCGTTGTCGAAATAGGATTTCATGGGATACGACTTGTCCTCCATGCCGGCGGGAACCATAGTTTTCAGTATCTCAGACACACCCGT
>JBGUOB010000033.1:0-265868 GCA_045117755.1 Candidatus Cryptobacteroides sp. | reverse complement strand
GATGATGTTCTCGAGGATACCGCGGCCACCGCGCCAATCCTTCTTGGAAGGACCGTCAACGGTCTTCTGGGTAGCGGTAGCAGCGTGGACCGTGGTCATGAGGCCGCGGACGACACCGAACTTGTCGTTCAGCACCTTGGTCATAGGAGCAAGGCAGTTGGTGGTGCAGGAAGCGTTGGAGATGATGTCCTGACCGGCGTAGGTCTTGTGGTTCACACCATAGACGAACATCGGGGTGCTGTCCTTGGACGGGGCGGACATGATCACCTTCTTGGCACCGGCCTGGATGTGCTTGCGGGCGGTCTCGTCGGTGAGGAAGAAACCGGTGGACTCGACGACGACGTCGGCACCGACCTCATTCCACTTCAGGTTCGCGGGATCCATCTCGGCGGTGACGCGGATCTTCTGGCCGTTCACCACGAGGGCACCGTCCTCGACCTTCACATCACCCTTGAAAGCTCCGTGGACGGAGTCATACTTGAGCATGTAAGCGAGATAGTCAGGATCGAGCAGGTCGTTGATACCGACAACCTGGATGTCATTGGAGAAATTCTCAACCGCAGCGCGGAAGACCATACGGCCGATACGGCCGAAGCCGTTAATACCAAGTTTAACCATTTGATTTTAAGACTATAAATTGTTAATAAATTGATGTTGTACTACTTCTAACCAAAAAGCGACGCAAAGATAGCGCTTTTTCTCGTGAAAATCAAGCTATTTCCGAATTTCTTCAATCATTGCGCGGGCAACGGCGCGGGAGGCCCCTGTGCCGCCGAGCGTGCGGCGGATTTCGGCGTAATCCGCCAGCATTTTCTCCCGGTACGGCGTGTCTTCGACGAGGCGGATGACCTCCGCCGAAGCGGACTCCGGCGTGAAGAACCACTGCAGCAGTTCGCGGAAAGCTTCGCGTCCCAGGCACAGGTTGCCCAGGGAGATGAAATGGATACGGTCCATGAAATGAATCTTGTCCAGCACCCAGGCCACGAGGAAGGCCGTGCTCCAGACGACCACCTGCGGCGTGCCGATCAGCACGGTCTCCAGCGAGGCCGTCCCGGAATTCACCACCGCCGCGTCGGCGTAGCGCAGGATATCATAGGTGCGGTCGAAGACCAGGTCCACGTTCCTGCGCCCGGCGATGTACGGCAGGTAGTCCGCTTCGCTGCGAGCCGGTGCACCGGCCACCACGAAGCGCACGTCCTCCCAGCCGGGCCGGGCCGCGAGCAGGTCGGCCGTCTGCATCATCCGCGGCATCATCCGCCGGATCTCGTCCTTGCGCGAGCCTGCGAGCAGCGCGATGTAGCGCCCCTCGACGGGACGCACGTATTCGTGCTCGTCCACCGCGTCCAGCAGCGGATTGCCTTTGTAGGTGAACGGGACGCCCTCTTTCGTGAAATAGGGCACCTCGAAGGGGAAGATGATGAAGAGCCGGTCCACCCACGCCTTCAGCTTGCGGTTGCGCGAGGAGCGCGAGGCCCAGGTCTTGGGCGCGATGTACCAGAAGACGCGGATACCGCGGGCGTGGCACCATTTCGCGATGCGCATATTGAATCCCGGATAGTCGATTAGGATCACGACGTCGGGCTGCCAGGCGGCGATGTCCCGCTTGCAGTCCCGCAGGCTGCGCAGCAGCTTCCGGGCCTTGAACAGCACGTCCGCCACCATCACCGCACCTTCGCGGTAATGCTGGACGACCGTCGCCCCGGCCGCTTCCATCAGCTCCCCGCCCCGGCAGCGGCACTCCGCCTCCGGATCCTCGGCGCGCAGCCCCTTGACGAGGTTGCTGCCGTGCAGGTCGCCGGACGCCTCGCCGGCTATCAGAAAATAGCGCACAGGCGTTCGATTTCGGATTTGTCGGTATTATCGATATTCTGCGGGGTCACGACCACATAGCCCTGCTCGAGCAGGAGGTGGTCGGCGTCCTCGGGATTGTCCCCGTTGTCCGTGAAATCCCCCGCCATCACGTAGAATTGCTCGCCTTCCTGCCGGGCGGCCAGGTAGCGGCGGTCTTCCTCGCTGGGCGTATGCCCGCTCTCGCGCAGGAATTCGTCATAGTCGCGGTACTCCCGCTCCCAATGCGCGCGGCCCATCCGGCCGGTCTTGATACCCTTGATCTCCTGGGCCGGACAGTCCGGGAAATTGATGTTGTAGAAGAGGCCGAAACGGCGCTCCATCACGGGGATGATGCGTTCCAGGATGTCCGGAAGCCGCGACGCCACGCCGGAGAAATCGCTGTCGGGATTGAAACTGTCCAGGCTCAGGCCCACGGCCGGAATCCCGTTGACCGCGCCCTCCATCGCGGCGCCGATCGTGCCGGAATAGATGGAGGCGGTGCCGGCGTTGCTGCCGTGGTTGATGCCGCTGAGCACGAGCTCCGGACGGTTCGGGTACAGGACATTATCGAGGCCGAACTTGACACAGCTGGCGGGCGTACCGTCGAGGTACCACCAGTCCTCCCCGGGCTTCTGCTCCAGATGCTTCACGGCAATCGGTTTGAGGCCCATGGTAACGGCCATGGACATGCCGCTCTGGGGGCGTTTCGGCGCCACGATGGTCAGGTCGCACCACGGCCGGAGGATATCCACCAGCGCGTGCAGGCCCCGGGAGTCATAGCCGTCATCATTGGTGATGAGGACTCTTCTGTGCATGATCATCATATCAATACTGTCTTTCGCCAAAAATGGCAGTTCCTATACGTACAATGGTGGCCCCGTAGTCGAGGGCGATCTTCCAGTCACCGGACATACCGATCGAAAGTTCCTTGAAATCGGCCAGTTCCGGGAAAAGATCCTGCAGGTAGGCGCGGAAATCCGCGATGCGCGCGAAATCGGCGCGGATATCCTCCTCGCAATCCGTATGCGTCGCCATGCCCATCAGGCCGCAGAAACAGATATTCTTGTATTTGTCGGCCCGGAACAGGATGTCGAGGACCTCCTCCTCCTTGAAGCCGCCCTTCGTCTCCTCCGCCCCGATGTGCAGCTCCAGCAGCACCCGGATCACCTTGCCGTTCGCCTTGCCCCAGTCCTGGACCGCATCCAGCAGATGCTGGCTGTCCACCGACTGCACCAGGTCCGCGTACGGCAGGACCATCTTCAATTTATTCGTCTGTAAATGACCGATGAAATGCCACTCCAGGTCGAGATTCTTCAGCGCCTCGACCTTCGCGGCGAACTCCTGCGGACGGTTTTCGCCAAAGCAACGCTGGCCGGCGGCATACGCCTCCCGGATGGCCTCCTGCGGGTGGAATTTGGAAACTGCCACCAGTTTGACCTCCGGTGGCAGTTCCTGTTTGATCGCTATGATTTGCTCTTGAATCATTTACTTACGCTTGCGGGCCTGCTCCTTCTGCATCTGCTCCTGCATTCTTTGCGCTTCCTCGAGACGCTGCTGCCACTTGCTCTTCGGCAGCGGCTTGCCGGCGGAAGCGCGCACCTTCGCGAGGATGGCGTCCTTGTCGATCGAGCGGCGGATCAGCCAGGTCTGCACGATGGCGATCAGCTGGGAAAGCAGGTAATAGTAGCTCAGTGCCGCGGAGAGGCTGTTACAGATGAAGAACATCATGATCGGCATCATCCAGATGCTCATGAAGCGCATCGACGCGGCGTTGGGATCGTTGCCGGCCGGCTGGCTGGACATCGTCATCTTGGAGTAGCCCCACATCGTCACGGCCATCAGCAGCGCGAACAGGGAAATATGGTCGCCGATCAGCGGCACGCGGGTGCCGAAGTCCACGATGGCGTCATAGGCCGACAGGTCCTGGCACCACAGGAAGGACTGCTGGCGCAGCTCGATGGAAGCCGGGAAGAAGCGGAACATCGCCCACAGGATCGGGAAGGTCAGCAGGGTCGGCAGGCAGCCGCCCAGCGGACTCACGCCCGCCCGTTTGTACAGGTCCATCGTGGCCTGTTGCTTCTTCATCATCTCCTGCTGGTTGTCCGTGTGCGGGAACTTCTCGTTCAGCTTGTCCAGCTCAGGCTTCAGCGCGCTCATCTTGGCGGAAGAAGCGTAGGACTTGTAGGTCAGCGGGAAGACCACGGTCTTGATGACGAGGGTCATCAGGAGGATGATCAGGCCGAAGCTGGAGATGAAGCGGTGGAAGAAGTCGAACATCGGGATGATCGCGTAGCGGGTGAACCAGCCCACGAGCCAGCCGCCCAGCGGAATGATCTTCTCGAACTTATGTCCGATGGCCTTCAGGGTCCGGAAATGGTTCGGACCGAAGTAGAACTCGAAAGGAATGCTCCCGTTGCCGCCGGCCGGCAGTTCGGCGCGCATCTGCGCGCTGCAGGCCATTAGGTTGCGCTCCGGGTCCTCCTGCGGGTAGAAGCTCACCGCGAGCTCGCCGGAAGCGAACTCCTGCGGCGCTCGCACGATCGCGGAGAAGAACTGCTGCTGGAAAGCGAACCAGCTGAGCTTCGAATCCACGCGGCGGCTGCCGTTGCGGCCGCGGCCGATCTCCGAAGGCTTCTTGTCGCCCTCGAAGTAGTAGTCCAGCTTGGAGTACTGGGATTCGTTCTTATAGCCCTTCTCCATGCGCGGGAGGGTGACGTTGAAGTCAATGTCGAACATACTGACGTTGCGCGGGATGACGCCCTGCATCCCCACGAAGGAGAGGAGGTTGTCCATCTGGTAGCTGTCAGCGCGCAGGGTGTATTTCTGCTCGATGTAACCGCCGCCCGCGAAGGGCAGGCGCATCACCACGGTGCTGTCCGTCCGCTCCGCAACCTGGAAGATGAAGTCCTGGGTGCGGATGGCCTCGCCGGCATACAGGCTGAGCGAGTACTCGGCCTTGCCGGGCTTGAAGATATACAGGTCGGTGCTGTCGTAGTTCTTGTAGTCCTTGACCTGCACGGCATACGGCTGGGCGCCGCGGGTGGTGAATTCCACCTTGATCTTGCTGTTCTCGAGGGTGATGATTTCCTCCTGGGCGCGGGAAGCCGCCTCCAGCAGGGAATCCTTGTAGATGGCCACGGGCGCGGCAAGCGCGTTGCCGTCCACCGTCAGGGAATCATTCACGGCCTGGACCGGAGCCTCGGCCTGACGGGCGAGCGATTCCACCAGCGCGATGGAATCCAGCTGCGCCTGGGCCTCCATCCGCTTGCGGGCCTGACTGGACTGGAAGAAAGTGAAGCCGATGAAGATGACGGCAATCAGGATGAAGCCGATAACTGAATTCTTGTCCATTATGCCTCGCCCTCCTCAGCCTTGCGGATCTGCGCCTCCAATTCCTTCAACTCGGCCTTGGCCTGCTCGATTCTCTCCTCCATCTGCTTGATCAGCGGTTCGCTGTTCTTGGAAGCGGAGAAGAATCCGATATTGTTCTCGTAGGTGGTAATGTTCTGCTGGAGCTTGTTGTACTTCTCGATCAGCGCATCCTTGGGACTGCGCGGGGCGCGGCCGCTGTGGGCGGAAGCGCCGCGGGAAGCACCGAACTCCGGGAATTTCGCCTGCATGGCGTCGCGGTAGGCGCGGCCGACGGCGTCCTTCTCCTTGAAGGGAACGTGGCCGATGGCCGACCAGCGCTCCTGGAAGGCGCGCATCGCCTCCCCGTTGGCGGCGGCGTCCGCAGCGGGCTCGTAGGCCTGGATGTCCTCGACGACCTTGCGCTTCGCACGGAGGTTGCCGTAGAAGTCGTTCTCGCCGCCGGCGTTGGCGTCACGCGCGGCGAAATACTCGTCGCAGGCGGCGCGGAAGCGCTTCCAGAGCGCCTCGGACTTCTTGCGCGGCACGGCGCCGATCTCCTTCCACTGCTTCTGCAGGGCGATGAACTGGTCCGTGGCCTTCTTCCACTCCGTGCTGGACTTGAGCGCCTCGGCCTGCTCGATCAGCGAGAGCTTCTTCTCCAGGTTGTCGTTCATATTGTCCTTGATGCCGGAATAGAATTCACGCTTGCGGGTGAAGAACGCGTCGCAGGCGGCGCGGAAACGGTCGTAAATCTTCTGGTTGTCCTTCTTGGTGGCATAGCCGATCTTGCGCCAGGCGGCCTGGATCTCCTCGATTTCCTTGGACGCGGCGTTCCAGCCGGCGGTGTTCGTGATCTCGCGGGCGGCGATCTCCTCGGTCTTCTCGCAGAGCTCCGTCTTCTTGGTGAGGTTGTCCGCCTGCTGCTCCTTCAGCCCCTCGAAGTGAGCCTGGTAACGCTTGTTGATCACGGCCGTGGCGGCCTTGAAGCGGTTCCAGATATCTTCGCGCTTCTCTTTGGCCACAGGGCCGTACTCCTTCCACTGTTCGTGCAGCTTCTGCAGCTCGTGGAAAGCGCTCACCACATTCTCATTCTCGGAGAGCTTCTCCGCGGCTTCGCAGAAAGCTTCCTTCGCCTCCAGGTTCTTGCGGAAGTCCAGGTCACGCAGGTCGCGGTTGATCTTGACCATGTCGTAGAACTTCTCCACGTAGAACTGGTAGGTATCGTTGATGTCCCGGAACGCGGTGGCGGGCACGGGGCCTGCCTCCCTCCAGCGGTTCTGGAGTTCGCGGAAGGCCGGGAACTGGGCGCTGACATCATCCTGGCCCTCGACCAGGGCCTTGAGCTCTTCGATGACGGCCTGCTTCTTGGCCAGGTTCTCCTCGCGGCGGGCGTCCTGCTCCTTGTTGAACTCGGCGCGCTCCTTCTTGTAGTCGGCATACAGCGCCTTGAAATTCTGTTCTACGGCCTCGAAGGGGTTGTCCTGGCTGGACGCCGTCTCGTCCGACACGCCGTTCTCGCCCTTGAGGCGGCCCAGCAGCTTGTAGAAAGCGGACTTGATGGCTTCCGCCTCCTTGGAACGGGACATCCGCTCCGCGCTTTCTTTCAGTTCAACGAACATATCGGAGAGTTCCGACAGGGACTTGTCGGCAAGACCCTCGATCTTGTCCGCAACGTCACCGATCTTCTTTTCTACATCTGCGGAGGCCTCGCGGATCTCCTCAGGAATGATGTTTTCGCTCATGAGATTAGAGTTTAAAAATGTTATAGCTGACAAATATACTAAAATATAAAATAAAAAGGGTAATTTTGCAGTACAAATACCAAGCAATATGCGAATCGATATACTTACCGTCGTGCCCGAGCTGCTGGACAGCCCCCTCTCCCACTCCATCGTGGGACGCGCCGTCAAGAAGGGCCTCGTGGACATCCGCGTCCACAACCTCCGCAAATACGGCATCGGCCCCCGCAAGAACGTGGACGACTACAGCTACGGCGGCGACGCCGGCATGGTCATGCGCATCGAGCCGGTCTACGACATGATCGAAGAACTGCGCGCCGAGCGCGACTACGACGAGGTCATCTACCTCTCCCCCGACGGCGAGCGCCTCGACCAGGCCATCTCCAACGAGCTCTCCCTCAAGGAGAACCTCATCCTGCTCTGCGGCCACTACAAAGGCATCGACCACCGCATCCGGGAGCACCTGGTCACCCGGGAGATCTCCGTGGGCGACTACGTCGTCAGCGGCGGCGAGATTCCGGCCGCCCTGCTCACCGACTCCATCGTCCGGCTGATCCCCGGCGCCCTGACCGACGAGACTTCCGCCCTGTCCGACAGTTTTCAGGACGGACTGCTCTCTCCGCCCGTCTATACCCGACCCGTGGAATTCCATGGTTGGAAAGTACCCGACGTTCTGCTCAGCGGAAACCCGAAACTCATTGAAGCATGGCAAGATGAGCAGGCTCTGGAGCGCACGAAAAGCCTTCGTCCGGAGCTAATTAATAAATAATTTTAAGAATTAAAAAGAGTTTTTTCAGAAAATTTTGAAAAAAAAGTGAAAAAAGTTTGCACAATTAAAAAATGTGCGTAACTTTGCTGTCGGAAATGAAAACAACTCGACTCCGGTTCTGTGCCGGAGGCTTCTAACCAACAATAATTGAACCTTCTATAAGGTAATACACTACTAACTAACCGTAACAACCCGCTGTGACAGCGGGTTGTTGTCGTATTATAGGTCCTGGAAACGCGGATGCGCCGGATGCGCGCTGGCGTTGCGGAGGTCGGAACCGGAATTGGTTTTTCGAGCTACCGCACGAAAAACCAATTCCGATCCGACCGCGAGGCTATTCTTCAGGGAGAGTGGCGCTGAAGGGAATAAGCGGGAGACCGTTGGCGCCCTTCAGGGTGCCGACCTCGAAATCTTTGTAGCAATAACGCACCGAGACGGGCTCTGGCACAGCCGGCGTCGACAGAATCACGGTCAGGCCGGCCGGGAAAGACATCTGCGTCTCCGCCTTGGCAGGATGGAAACCGCCGCCCTTGCCGGCAATCTCGAAGCCGCGGATCTCGTCTGTACCGAAGAAGCCCGCGCGGGCATTGTCGAAACTCACGATCACCTTGTCCCCCTCCACGCGCATCGACTTGAAGCACGGATTCAGCGCGGGCACGGAAGGATAGCCATACGCCTTATTCAGGGCCATGTAGCACAGCCGCTCCCCCACCTGACGCTTCTGCGAAGGATGCACCTGCGTGCGCTCGTACCCGTAGGCCAGGTCGTTGGTGCCGATGATGGCGGCGTTCGGGATGCGCTGCGAGGCCAGGAACTGCTGCTCGCGCACGATGGGCCCATGGCCGTCCTGCAGGCCATACTGGCCGTCATAATAGTCGTAAGGCGGAAGCTCCACAATGAAGAACGGGATATCGCCCCGGCCGATGTCCTTGCGCCACAGCGCCGCCATCGCCGTCAGGCGGTCGGCGTACTCGTAGCAGGCGATGCTGATGTTCGACTCGCCCTGGTACCAGATGATGCCGGCCACGGTGTAGCGGCTCGCGGGCCGGAACATCGCATTGTACATGATCATCGGCTTGTACATGTCGTTGGTCTTCGGATCGGACGCCTTGGACAGATCCACGTCCGGGCAGCCGGCGAGCAGTTCCTTACTCATCCAGGCCTCGATCACGGACCCGCCCCAGCTGGCGTTGATGATGCCCACGGGTACATCCAGCGCCCGCGACAGCCGGCTGGCGAAGAAATAGCCCACGGCACTGAAGCGCGGCGCCGTGGCGGGCGTGCATTCCTCCCAGACGCCCTCGGCATCCTCCTTGGGCTCGAGCGCGCGGTCCTTCTTGACCGCCATATAGCGCACGCCCTTGTACTGGCGCGCCATCGCGATCTCGTCCAGCGCACCCTCGACGGGCGTCCCCATGCCCCCGCCCAGGGTCATCTCCATATTGCTCTGGCCGGAGCAGAGCCACACCTCGCCGATCAGGATATTCGCGGCCTCGGCGCGTTCGGTGCCGCTTTCAGCCACGAGCGTCTGCGGCGCGAAAGTCGCGGCCGGGGTCGGCACGAGCAACTCCCAGCGGCCGCGGGCATCCGCTTTCGCGGAAAGGGCCTCCGGCAGCCAGGAAGCCGACACGCGCACGGTGGCGCCGCGGGCGGCCGTGCCCCAGATGCGGGCCTCGGTCTGCTGCTGGAGCACCATGTTGTCGCCCAGCAGGGAGGAGAACTTCAGGTCGCCGGCAAGGGCCGGCCCAACGGAAAGGAGCGCTGCGGCAAGCAGCGCGAAAAGGGTCTTTTTCATACCAGTATGTTATTGTCTCAGTGTCTATTTCGCGGGCACGAGCCGGACCTCGTAGAGGCGCGGCCAGTATTTGCCCGTCAGGTAAATCTTGCCGGTGGCGGGATCCTGCGCAATGCCGTTCAGCACGTCCGTCCGGGACTCGCGCAGCTTGCGCGGCAGCAGGCCCGTGCAGTCGATGCTGGCCTCCACGGTGCCGTCCGCCGGGTTGATGATGACGATCAGGTCGGTCATGTATACATTCGCCCACACCTTGCCGTCGATGTACTCCAGCTCGTTGAGATTGCGCACCGCGCGGCCGTCCATCTTCACGTCCACATAGCGCTCCTGCTTGAGCTCCGGCGTCAGGAAAAACAGCCGCGAGGAGCCGTCCGAGGCGATCAGGGACTTGCCGTCCGTGGTCAGGCCCCAGCCCTCGCGCGGATAAGAATAGGTCTGCCTGTATTCGAGCGTCTTCGCGTCGTACACGAACGCCACCTTGTTCAGCCAGGTCAGGATGTACAGATTCCCGTCCAGCATCACGGATCCCTCACCGAAATACTTCTGCTGGAAGTTCATCTTCGAGAGCACCTTGCCGGTGGCGAGCTCCACCTCGCGGAAACTCGACTCGCCGAACTGGCCCGTGCTCTCGTAGAAGCGCCCGCCGTCGAAAAAGAGGCCCTGCGTGTACGCGCCCGTGTCGTGCGGGTATTCCTTCACGACTTCGACTTTATATTGTTTCACGCGCGCGGAACATCCTGCGCAGACAAGCGCCAGGACCAGCGGAAGCAGAATTCTGAATAGGGTTCGAATCATATTTACAAAGTTAGCATTTTTCGGGTATCATCGGACCAAAAGCGTTCAAATATGTTTCAAATACCCGTTTACGGCGTGCAAGGCGTTTGGGAAAGTGAAAGTGATTCCTTACCTTTGGTTCAAAAGAATGCTAAAACAGTATCCCAACATGAACTTCAAAAAAATCCTGACCCTCCCCCTGTTGCTGGCCCTGAGCTTCAGCGCCCTCGCGCAGCAGGACGATGTCGTCCGCCTTTTTGCGGAGAATCCTGACCGTGCATCCAACAACATGCACTCTTACGAGTTCGATCCGCTCGTGGACACCCCCGCCCCGAAGGGCTTCAAGCCTTTTTATATTACGCATTACGGCCGCCACGGTTCCCGCTACGAGCAGAACTCCACCTTCGCCCGCCGGGCCCAGGACGGCTTCACCTACCTCGACTCCCTCGGCCTGCTGACGCCGGCCGGCAAGGCCCTCTGGGCTGACGTCGAGGCCGTCGTGGACGCCCACAAGGGCATGGAAGGTTCCCTGACCCCGCGCGGCGCCCGCGAGCACCAGCAGATCGCCGCCCGCATGGCCCAGCGCTATCCGGGCATCTTCAAGGACAAGAACCGCCAGGAAGTCAACTGCTTCTCCAGCACCAACTTCCGCTGCATCGTCAGCATGTGCAACTTCACCTACGGCCTGAAGGACAAGTTCCCGAAGATCGAGTTCACCTTCACCAGCGCCGAGCGCTTCATGGCCTACATCAACCCGAGCCTGTCCATCCCGCGCCCGGGCGAGGCCCCGCGTCCGCGAAATGCATACCCGGCCGGCTTCGGCCGCCAGCAGCAGGAGCAGCCCCGCGGCTTCACGCCCTTCGAGGGCGAGCCCGGCTATGATCTCCGCCGCTTCCTGACCCCGCTGTTCACGGACTACGACGCAGCCGTCAAGGCCCTCGGCAACCCCGAGCCTTTCGTGAAGGCCATCTTCACCACCGGCGGCCTGTGCCAGTTGATCGACTTCCTGGGCATCGACATCTACCGCAAATACTTCACCCCCGAGGAGCTCGCCTACTTCTGGGCCGACGGCAACGACAACATCTACCGGATGTGGGGCGGTTCCGCGGAGCAGGGCGACGTGATCCGTTACGCCATCCGTCCGCTGCTGATCGACTTCGTCCAGAAAGCTGACGCCGCGCTCGAGCCGGGCAGCCACCGCGCCGCCGACCTGCGCTTCGGCCACGACACCTCCATCCTGCCGCTCTTCGCGCTCCTGGGCGTGGACGACCCGCAGGGCCGCGTGTTCCCCTACAAGGAGGCCCACCTGCACAACTGGTACGCCTTCTTCCAGGTTCCGATGGCCACGAACATCCAGATGGTTTTCTACAAGAATAACAAGGGTGAGGTCCTGACCAAGATTCTCTACAACGAGAAGGAGATCAAGATCCCGGGCATCGAGCCCGTCTCCGGCCCCTACTACAGCTGGCCGGCCCTCCGGACGCACTTCTTCCAGCTCTGCGAGAAAGCCGCCGAGCCGTGGACCCGCCATCGCTAGCGGTCTGCTTCAATAGGAAAGAGAGAATGGCCGGGTGCTACGAACGCACCTGGCCATTTCCGTCAATGAGCCACTTGTAGGTCGTGATCTCGCAGAGGCCCATCGGGCCGCGGGCGCCGAGCTTCTGCGTGCTGATGCCGATCTCCGCGCCGAGCCCGAACTGGGCGCCGTCGGTGAAGCTCGTAGGCGCATTCACGTACACACACGCGGCATCCACTTCCGCCTGAAAGCGCGCAGCCGCAGCAGCGTCGGCCGTGACGATGCTCTCACTGTGGCCGGAGCCGTAGCGGGCGATATGCGCGAGCGCCTCGTCCAGCGAGGCCACCGTGCGGACGGCCATCTTGTAGTCCATATATTCGGTGCCGAAAGACTCCGGCGTAGCGGCTTCCAGCCGGGCATATTTCCCGTCGAGGGCCGCGAAGGCCGCCTCGTCGGCATAGACCGTCACGTCCTTCTCCGCGAGCGGAGCGAGCAGCGCGGGCAGGTCCGCCAGGCGGTCCCGGTGCACGATCAGGCAGTCGAGCGCGTTGCAGACCGAGACGCGGCGCGTCTTGGCATTCAGCACGATACGCTTTCCGATCTCCAGGTCGCCGGCTGCGTCGAAATAGGTATTCACCACCCCGGCGCCGGTCTCGATGCACGGCACCTTGGCGTTGTCGCGGACGTAGTTGATCAGGCGACGGCCGCCGCGCGGAATCACGAGATCCACGTAGCCAACCGCGCCCAGCAACTCCCCGACCGCTTCGTGCGTAGGCGGGAGCAGCGTGACAGCCTCCTCGGGCAAGCCCTGCTCCGCGAGCACGCGGCGGATCAGCGCGACGGCCGCGCGATTGGACGCGTCCGCGTCGCTGCCGCCCTTGAGCAGGCAGGCGTTGCCGCTCTTGAAGCAGAGGGAAAAGACGTCGAAGGTCACGTTCGGGCGCGCTTCATAGATGACGCCGATCACGCCGAACGGCACGCTCACCTTGCGCAGGCGCAGCCCGTTGGGCAGCGTGCGGTCCTCCAGCACGCGACCCAGCGGCGACGGAAGCGCCGCCACGTGGCGCATGTCCGAGGCAATGCCCTCCAGGCGCTCCGGCGTCAGCTTGAGCCGGTCGTAGAGGGGGTTCTGCGGATCCATGCGCGCGAGGTCTTCCGCGTTGGCGGAGAGGATGTCCGCGCTATGCGCGAGAATGGCGTCGGCCACGGCCTCCAGGGCCGCCGCACGCCGGTCGTCCGGGATCAGCGCAACTTGCGTCGAAACCCGCTTGGCTGCTTCGAAAAGGGTCATCGCTTACGGAAGGAATTCGGTGAAAACGGTCTGCTCGGGGTGCTCCAGCAGATCCGGGAGGATCCGCTCGCGCTTGCCGTCGGCGATCAGCACGCGGATGCCGCCGGCCGCCACGCGCCGGGCAGTATTGTATTTGGAGAACATTCCGCCGCGCCCGAAGGCGCTCTTCTCCTCGCGGATGCAGCCGGACAGGTCGTCCGAGCAGTGCACCGTCCGGATCACGCGGGCCTCCGGATCGTCCGGATGGCGGTCGAAGAGGCCGGGGATGTTGCTCAGCAGGACGAGCGCCTCGGCCCCCACCATTTCGGCGATCAGCCCGGAGAGCTCGTCGTTATCGGTGAACATCAGCTCCGTGACGCTCACGGTATCATTCTCATTGACGATGGGCACGACGCCGTGCTGGAGCATCACCTCCATACAGGCGCGCTGGTTCTCGCGTTCGCGCTCCGTCTCGAAATTCTGTTTGGTGGTCAGGATCTGGCCGATCGGCAGGCCGTAGTCCCGGAAAAGGCGGTAATACAGGTCCATCAGGCGAACCTGGCCGACGGCGGAATACAGCTGGCGCTGCTCCACGCTGTCCAGGTCCTCGTCCAGCCGCAACTCGGTGCGGCCGCAGGCCACGGCGCCGGAAGACACGATCACCACCGCCCAGCCTGCCCTGCGCAGGCCGACCACCTGGTCAACCAGCGCGGACACGCGGGTGACATCGAGCGTGCCGTCAGCGCGCGTCAGCACATTCGTGCCGATTTTGACTACAATGCGTTTCAAAACTACTTAACTAACAAGGGTTCAACGCTCAAATATACACTTTTTTCGACAAAATCGGTAATCCCCCGCAGCAAAGCGTATGGAAATGCCCCCGATTCTGCGTAACTTTGAATCCGTCAAGCACCCAACCCATGAATCCCGTCTCCGCCAGACTCCTCAACCAGCAGCTGATCTGCCCGCAGTTCACCACCCCGCACGACCTCGTCGCGTGGATGGGCGCGCTGCAGGCCCAGGAGTACCGGATGATGCGCTGGGCGGTGGGCATGCGCACCCGGAAGCCCTCAGCCCGCGCCTTCGGGCAGGACTACAACGCAGGGCGCATCGTCCGGGGCCACCTCTTCCGCTCCACCTGGCAGCTTGTCGCCGGCGAGGACTGGCGCTGGATGCTGGAGCTCTGCCGGGTCAACGCCCTGCGCGGCCTGGCCGGCTGGATGAAATCCAACGGCGTCAGCATCCCGCGGTCCGAGCAGGACGCCGTGCAGCAGATCTTCAGCGACCACCTCTCCCGGAGCCGCATCGCGCAGAAAGCCGATTTCGCGAAGGCCGTGGCCGAAGCGGGCCTCACGATGGACGACCAGCGCCTCTCCTACCACATCCGCCTGGCCGAGTATTCCGGCCTCCTCTGCAGCGGCGACCTCTTCCCGATGAAGCACAGCTACGCCCGCGTGGAAGACAAACTCCCCGCGCAGTCACCTCTCCCGAAAGGAGAAGCGCTCGCCCTGCTCGCGCGCAAATACTTCCGCAGCCACAGCCCCGCCACCTTGGAAGACTTCGCCTGGTGGTGCGGCCTCAACATCAGCGACTGCAAGGCTGGCGTGGACGCCATCCGGGACGAACTGACCCCCGAGCGCTGGAAGGGCCTCACCCTCCTCTGCCACCGGGACGGCCGTACCCGCGGCTTCCGCAGCGGCACCGTCACCCTGCTCCCCTCCTACGACGAATACCTCATCGGCTACAAGAGCCGCCACGTCTCCCTTCACCCCGACCACAGCCACCGTGCCCACAACAACAGCGGCATCTTCTGGCCCGTCATCCTGCTCGACGGCGAAGTCGTCGGCAACTGGTCCGTCCCCGGCGGCAAGCCCGCCGTGGAAATCTTCCACCCGCAGGCCACCCCTCCCCCCGCCGCCCTGCAAGCGCAGCTGGAGAAATACAATAAGTTCTTGAAGAAATAGGGAAAGAGCTATCGAATCAGCTCCAGGGCACGATCCGCCTCCTCCAGCCTCGCCAGCACCCCGGCCAGCTCATCATAGCGCTCCTCCATCTCCCTCACCCGAATCAGTCGTTCGTCAGAAGGGTTCATTTTAAAAGTCTGCTTTTAAAATAGTTTCGCAAATCTTCGTCCTCGCAGTAGACATAGCAGCCCTTCTGGCCGCGCGTGAGGAGCGTCTTGTAAGTATTGAGGATCAGCCGGCGGGCAACATCATCGCTCGCTCCCCGGATACCGGAAGACTTGTCATCTTTAGAAATAGCGAAACGATCCGTGACCACGCGACCGGTCGCCCGGTCATATTGAAGGTCTTTTCCGATCAGCACGCCCACATAGTCGAACTCCAGTCCCTGCGCCGTATGAATGCAACCGACCTCCTCAAAGGACCGCGGATTGATTGCCCAGATCTTGTCGTTCACCAAATTCCATTTGGCCTGAAAGCCGCCCGGGAGTTCGATATCCACATTCCCGCGATGATTCTTGACATTCCAGTCGTAGCAGTAACCGGCTACCATACGGGCCTTGTTGTCAACAGCGTTCTTCTCCCGAAGCGCCTCCCGCATCTGGGACGCGTCATCGAATACGCGAAAGTCGTAATTGAGCTCCGACAACGGCACGTCTAACGACTCGGACTCTCTTTGGAGAAGTCCATTGATAAACTGAATATACGCGTCACTGCCATTACAGCGGAACTGCGAGGTGAGCTTCGTTTCTTCGCGCATGATCACGTCGGAGCCCAGTTCCTTGCAGCACCGGACAATCTCCTGAACGCTACCGATATCCTTCGTCGTAACCGCCTGATCCTCATCAAGCAGGAATATCGTAAAAAGCGAAGCCTGAATGCATTCCTTCACCTGATTCTCTCCCGTCCAGTCACCATACATCTTCTTCACAAGCCGGTGCGCTTCGTCTACGATCAGGCAATCATAGGAGTTGGCCGGCACCTGGGACAGCCCGAAAGGCGAACGGAAAAGCTGGCCGATATCGGCTAAATAAGCGGCTTTGTTCCCTGACAGAATCGACAGGAAAGCATCTCGCGGAGCTCTGTTCTTCGTGACATAGGCGGCATTGCAAGCGCTGGTAATGAAGCGCATAAGCAGATTGACAGCCAGGACCGATTTGCCGGTTCCCGGACCGCCTTGAATCAAGATGGTCCGTTTCTTCTGATCCTTCAGGCATTGCAGCATGGTGCGGATGCACATATCGTAGCAGACTGCCTGCTCATCGAGCAAATCGAACACCGGAGTTCCCTTGACCATAGTGGCCAGAGCATCCTGTAAGGATTTCGTAGGACGGATCCGGCCGTGATCGATCAAGTAGAGAAGGTCGCCGCGGGAAGATTTCTTCGTCACGTATTGTTTCACGAAGTCATTGAAGTCCCGCGCCTCGTCCATCACGAAAAACGGAGCAGTCGTATACCATTCCTTGTAAATATCCGCCGACAGGGCCTCCTTATACGTAGGAAGATAGTTATGCAGGTATGCACACGGGACCAGACGGATATTCTGCTCGGATACGACATGGGAATAATTCGCCAGGAAGCGCGAATAGGAATACGCCTGATAGGAAGGGTGGCAGACAATCCGCTTATCGTTCGCCACATACGTTCGGACGCTGAAATGCATATCGTCATCGACCATTTCCGCCTTGCTCCACTGCTTCAGTTCGACGATGACAATGTTGTCCCGTTCCCTTTCGTCCGAGCCCATAATAATGAAATCGACCCGTTTGGAGGTCTGCGGGATATTGTACTCGATGGCGATCT
Organism: Candidatus Cryptobacteroides sp.; assembly: GCA_045117755.1. Lineage (GTDB taxonomy): Bacteria > Bacteroidota > Bacteroidia > Bacteroidales > UBA932 > Cryptobacteroides. The sequence goes on along the minus strand of JBGUOB010000033.1, from coordinate 249,063 downwards.
GCACTTCGTCGTCGATCTCGGAATCGTCGACGATGTCGCGCATGAATTTCATGGAGTTATGCCAGGCGGCGAACTCCCGCTCCTGCCCGGCATTCAGCCCCTTCTCCCGGATCAAGTCCAGAATCTTGGTCGCAATGACATTGTCCTTGACATCCTGGACAAAGAGCCGCTTATTTGCACTATAGACAATCATCCGTCTCAGTGTTAATCATATATTTCCGGAGTATTCCCGTGTAAATATAAGACTTTTCGCCCAAATAACATTCGATGTGCATGATTTACACGCTGAATTGTTTCCCAGAAAGATTCGCCCAGCTCCCGCCGGGGGACTTGGGCGCGTTTACATGCTCGCGGAGAAACAAAAAATCCCGGCCAAAAGGTCGGGATTCTCTATCCGGGAAGCTTCATTTACAGTGCTTTGATCTGCTCTTCGGTCAAGTGAGAAAACTTGATAATCTTCTGCATCGGTTCGTTATCCGCCAGCATCTCTTTCGCCAACTCAACGTTCCGTTCTGCCTTACCCTCCACCTTTCCTTCTGCTCGTCCTTCTGCTCGTCCTTCTGCTCGTCCTTCCACACGCCCCTTTTGGATGCCGACTTCCTCGCCGTCACTGAAGCCAAGTTTATAATTACCTCGGCTGATCATCTTTTCGTCGTATTCAGTAAGCATACTCTTCAAATACTTTTGTTTATCCTCCTCCGAGATATGCGCCAGCTGAGCGCTCTTCAAGATCCGTTGATAGCGGCTGGGAATATCTTTTGGGTTCACCGCGAAGGTACGGATATTTTTCAATAAATGAAACCATTGCTCCACCGGATTCATTTCGGACATATCCGATTTTGCTAGGCGAGGCAACTCGCATAAATGGATAGAGAAGTAGGGATGCTCTCCATAGGGCTCCCCGGTTTCCCGTTCCAGAAACTCATACACGAAGATCAGCTTGTCCTTCGGGCAAACCGTATGCTTCAGAACAAAATTAGAAAAGCAAATCAGGTAAAAAAATTCCTACCGGCCAGGATTTGCCGGGAGAACCTGCCAGGTCCCTTCAGATTTGACCCCACCGGCCAGAAAGACCCGGTCTATCCTGGCCGGTCTCCGAGCGCTGGAGGTTACCTGGGGTTGGAGATTCCGGGTCGCAGCCCGGAATGACTACACTAAAGCAGCCCGGAAGGCACAAAAAAAGAGCGAACACCGTGCGGTGCTCGCTCTTGGCTCCCCCTCGGGGACTTGAACCCAGGACCCCCTGATTAACAGTCAGGTGCTCTAACCAACTGAGCTAAGGAGGATTGTTTCCCTCTACTTTCGTTTTGGGACTGCAAATATACGGCAAATTCTTGAATGCGCAAATTATTTTCACACTTTTTTGCGTCTTCACTGTCGCTTGTCGACAATCCTGGCGGTCGGGAAATCGGCGGCGGCAGAGAGAACGGTCGCGAAAAAGCAAGCAAAGATTCTTTTCATGAAAACGTATCTATGCTGATTAGCAAACGGCAAAGAACAACAATTGAGCCACATTATGCTATTTAAGAAAGAATGCTTATCTTTGTATGTTAGTATGGATATCGATCTCTTATCAAAGATGGTGGCCGAACTGATCGTCAATCACGATCAGGTGGGCTTGCCCGGTGTCGGCACCTTCGTGGCCGAGATGGTCCCGGCGACCTTCTCCGACAAGGGTTATACCATCCATCCCCCCTACCGGCGGCTCTCCTTCTACCCCAGCCGCCTGGAAGACAGCCTCCTCATCAAGTTTTACGCCGAGTCCAACCAGATCACACGCGAAGCGGCAGCCGCTTACATCACCCAGTACCTCGCCGAATTGAAAGGCGTGCTCGAAGAGCGCAAGACCATCGTCCTCCCGGGCCTGGGCCGTCTGCGCGCCACGCGGGAAAACACCCTGTTCTTCGTCCCCGACGAAGGCCTGGACATCTACCCCGCCGGCGTCGGGCTGGAACCCGTCTCCCTGAAGAGCCTCGCAGAAGACGCGCAGGAACCCGTCGTCATCGACGTCCCGCCGCCCACGCTCGAACCGGAGCCGCAACCCGAACCGGAGCCGCAACCGGAGCCCCTTCCCGAACCCGAGCCCGCAGCGCAAGAGGCCGCGGAGACCCCCGCGGAAGAAGCGCCGGCCGAGCAGGAAGAAGAACGCCGCTCACGGCCGTCCACCTACCCCGCCGCGTGGATCCACGATGACTGGAAAGAGCCGGAACGCAAAGGCCTCCCGGCCTGGCTCATCGTACTGATCGTCCTGGCCGGACTCGTGATCCTTTCGCTCGTCGCCTTCATGGTGCTGGCGCGCGTCGCGCCGGATTTCATCGACAATCTCCTGTACACCCCGGACGAGCTGCGGATCATCAACTACTGACTCCCATGATCGAGCTGATTTACCCCGCCTCGCCCGCTCCGCTTCTGAAAGGCTGCAAACGCGGCACCGCCGCGGAAATGCTGCCCGTCATCGACGAGCTCGGCAACGTCCGCGCCCAGGCGCCCCGCTCCCTCGCACACCAGGGCGGCACCAAGCCGCTGCACCCCGTCGTCCATCTGCACGTCATCAAGCGCAGCGGCGAACTCTACCTCCAGCAGCGCGGCGCCCACAAAGACCTGCTGCCGCTCTACTGGGACACCGCCGTGGGCGGACACGTCGCCTACGGCGAATACATTCCCGAAGCCCTCTACCGCGAAGCCGCCGAGGAACTGGGCCTGCATGACTTCCTGCCCCAGGGACTCTGCCACTACATCTTCGAATCCGCCGACGAGCGCGAACTGGTCAACGTCTTCGCCGCCGTCGGAGAATACGACATCCACCCGGACCCCGACGAACTTGCCGGCGGCCGATTCTGGACGCTTGAAGAAATCGAGCAGAGCATCGGCAAGGGCATCCTGACGCCCAACTTCGAGGGGGAATACCACCGCATCAAGAACGCACTCCTGGCCCTTCTGTAATGCAAGAACTGCGCAAATTCATCAAAGACCAGCTCTCGATATGGCCGCTCGCCGCGACCAACTTCCGGTCCCTGAAAGCTGTCAAGACCCGGGAAATCCCGGTGCTCGGCCTCCCCTGCCGCATCCAGTGGAACCCCGAACGCGTCGGCTCCTCCACGGCGGATACTTCCCCCGAGGCCATCGCCGCCCGGCCCTGCTTCCTCTGCGAGAAAAACCGCCCTGCGGAGCAGCACCACATCAAATTCGAAGGGCGCAAGGGAAGGATGTACAACGTCCAGATCAACCCCTTCCCCATCTTCAAGGACCACCTGGTGATCGTCCGCGACGAACACCTGCCCCAGGCCATCTGGCACCACATGCCTGACATCCTGGACTTCGCCCGCAAATACCCTGACTTCACGGCCTTCTACAACGGCCCGGCCAGCGGCGCCTCCGCGCCCGACCACCTGCACTTCCAGGCGGCTCCGCGCCACAGGATGCCGCTCGAAGAAGCCGTGGACGCCTTCCTCGACGCGCCCGGCGAGGCCCTCGCCACCGTCAAGGACGCGACGCTGTACCGATTTCCCGGCTACTGCCGGGGCGTGTATGCGCTCAAAGCCACGACCTCGAAATCCCTGACCAAGCTCTTCTACCGTCTGCTGGACTGCTGCGACCGCCGCCCGGACGAGACGGAGCCCAAATTCAACCTCTACGCCTACGTCAAGGGCGCGGAATGGCGCTGCTTCGTGGTGCTCCGCTCCGCCAAACGCTCCCACCATTTCGACGCCGATGGCGACGAGCACCTGACCGTCAGCCCCGGCGCCGCCGACATGGCCGGCGTGTTCGTGACCCCCTTCCGGGAGGACTTCGAAAAAGCCACCCCCGCGCTGCTGGAGGCCATCCTCGACGAGGTGACGATCCCTGCCCGCGAGCAGGAAATGATCGAATGGCGCCTGACGCGCACCCAGCCCCGCGTGGCCGTGGGCATCCTCGCCGCGGACGAAATCTGCTTCGAAATCATCTCCGACGGAGCCGGCCCGCAGCACGTGCGCTACAGCGAGGGCCGCATCGCCTACAACGGCGCGCTCTACGACGAACTCTTCTTCGACTCCATCACCCGCTCGACGCGCTTCGCCGAGCCGTCCTTCATCCTGCACGACGTCGTGATCGGCATCGACTTCCACTGGCAGCAGAAGCGCACGCTCAAATTCGCCGGCGGCCTGAAATTCATCGTCGAAGGCGACAAGATCCGAGCGGTCAACCTCGTGGGCATGGAAGACTACCTGCTGAGCGTCATCTCCTCCGAGATGAAATCCAGCGCCTCCGTCGACCTGCTCAAGGCCCACGCCGTCATCTCCCGCAGCTGGCTGATGGCGCGCATGGAAGATCATTCCGCGCACGACAATTTCGATGTGTGCGCCGATGACCATTGCCAAAGATATCAAGGACTTACGATGGCCGCGGGCGAACGCGTCCGCACCGTCATCGACGAGACCTGGGGGCAGGTGCTCCGCTACAAGGGGCAGCTCTGCGACACCCGCTATTCCAAATGCTGCGGCGGCAAGACCGAGCTTTTCAGCACCTGCTGGGAAGACATCGACTACCCCTACCTTCAGTGCGTAGACGACCCCTGGTGCGACTGCGAGAACGACGAGATCCTCTCGCAGGTCCTCAACGACTACGACCAGCAGACCAAGGACTTCCACGACTGGACCGTGCGCTACGACGCCGCCGAGCTCGCCGCCCTGGTGCGCGAGCGCACTGGCATCGATTTCGGCGAGATCCAGGCGCTGGAGCCCATCGAGCGCGGCCCGTCCGGCCGCATCAAATACCTCCGCATCGTGGGCAGCAAGCGCACGGAGACCGTCGGCAAAGAACTGAAGATCCGCCGCGCCCTGAGCACGTCGCACCTCAAGAGCTCCGCTTTCGAGGTGTCGCGCGACCCGGGCGGCGCCTGGGTCCTCCGCGGACGCGGGTGGGGCCACGGCGTCGGCCTCTGCCAGATCGGCGCCGCCGTGATGGCCGCCCGCGGCTTTGACTACAGACAGATCCTTCAACATTATTATCCCGGCACTGATGTCGAATAACAAACGCTCCCCCTGGTGGTGGGTGCCCACGCTCTATTTCGCCGAAGGCATCCCCTATTTCATCGTCAACGTGATCTCCGTGACGATGTTCAAGCGCCTGGGCATGCCGAACGGCGACCTGGCCATGTACACCTCCCTGCTCTACCTGCCCTGGGTCATCAAGCCCCTGTGGAGCCCCTTCGTGGACATCATCCGCACCAAGCGCTGGTGGATCGTGCTGATGCAGCTCCTGTGCACCGCAGGCTTTGCGGCCCTGGCCCTGAGCGTCAGCCCGGACGTGTTCGGCTGGTCGCTGGTCATCTTCTATGTCATCGCCTTCGCTTCCGCGACGCACGACATCGCCGCGGACGGATTCTATATGATCGCCCTGGAGCAGAAGCAGCAGGCCACCTTCGTGGGCATCCGCAGCACCTTCTACCGCATCGCCTCGGTCTTCGGGCAGGGTGTGATCGTGGTGCTGGCGGGCGTGCTCGAGGAGCGGCTGGGCGTCATTCCGCGGGCCTGGAGCATCACATTGCTCGCCTCCGCCGTGCTCTTCGCGCTCATCACACTCTGGCATTGGCGTTTCTTGCCGAAAGTCGAGTCGCCGGAGCGGCAGGGCCCTTCCGCAGCTGTTTTCCCGGGTAGGGTCGAACAAGCGGAGCGCAGTTCGATAGCGGAGGAAGGGCCGCTGCCGTCCGGCGCCGACGTTCTCAGAGAATTCGGACAGGCCTGGGTGACATTCTTTAAAAAACCGGGCGTGTGGCTGGCGATCGTGTTCATGCTGCTTTACCGCCTCCCGGAGGCATTCTCCGTCAAGATGCTGACCCCCTTCCTGCTGGATCCCGTCGAGGACGGCGGCCTGGGGCTGAGCACCGCCCAGAGCGGCCTCGTCTATGGTACCGTGGGCGTCATCGCCCTGACCGTGGGCGGCATTCTCGGCGGCCTGTTCGCCGCGAAACACGGCCTGCGCAAATCAATGTGGCCGATGTCCATGGCCCTCGCGCTGCCCTGCGCCGTGTACCTCATCCTCGCCCTCGTGCAACCCACCGCGCTGTGGAGCATCTTCGTACTGGTCGCCTTCGATCAGTTCGGCTACGGCTTCGGCTTCACGGCGTACATGCTCTACATGATGCAATTCTCCGAAGGGAACTTCAAGACCTCGCACTACGCCATCTGCACGGCCTTCATGGCCCTGTCGATGATGGTCCCGGGCCTGTTCGCAGGCTGGATGCAGGAAGCCCTCGGCTATGTCGGATTCTTTATCGTTGTCATGCTATGTTGTCTCGCCACCATTACCGTCACCTTCTTTGCGCGGCGGCGCTGTTTGTCCTAGCCGCCTGCGCCAACGCCGCTCCGGCGCCGGCCCCGAAAGTCAAGCCGGGTATCGAAGTCCTGCGGGACCGCGGCTTCGCGGGCCTGGAAGGCAAGCGCGTCGGCCTGGTCACCAACCCCTCGGGCGTGGACAGCGAGCTGCGCTCCACGATCGACATCCTCTTCGAGGCGCCGGGCGTCCAGCTGGTCGCGCTCTATGCGCCAGAGCACGGCGTGCGCGGCGACATCTATGCCGGCGGCAAGGTCGAGTCCGGCAAGGACGAGCACACCGGCCTGCCGGTGCACTCCCTCTACGGCAGCACGCGACAGCCCACGAAGGAAATGCTGCAGGGCGTGGACATCATGGTCTATGACATCCAGGACGTAGGCAGCCGCTCCTACACCTTCATCTCCACACTGGGCCTGGTGATGCGCACCTGCGCCGAACTGGGCATCCCCGTGATGGTGCTCGACCGCCCGAATCCGCTGGGCGGCCGCAAGGTCGAAGGGCCGCTCGTGCGCGACGGATTCCATTCCTTCGTCAGCCAGTACAAGATTCCCTATATCTATGGCCTCACGGTCGGTGAACTCGCGAAGCTCATCAACGAGGAGGGCCTCAACCGCGGCCAGAACGGCAAGGCCGCGCCGCTGAAATGCAAGCTGACCGTCATCCCGATGGAGGGCTGGACGCGCGACATGCTCTTTGCCGACACGGGGCTCCCCTGGATCCTCCCCTCGCCGAACATCCCCTACGCCGAGACGGCCATCTGCTACCCCTCCGCCGGCCTCTGCGGCGAAATGTACAACTACCTCAACATCGGCATCGGCTACACCCTCCCCTTCGCGACCTTCGCGGAAGAATGGGTCGACGCCGACGAGCTGAAGGCGAAGCTGGACAGCTACCACGTGCCGGGCGTAGCCTGGCGCACCATCCACTACCAGCCCATTTCCGGCCGCCTGGCCGGCAAACTCATCCACGGCGTCCAGTACTACTACACCGACTACGAAGCCGCAACGCTCACCCTCACCCAGTTCTACGTGATGCAGGCCGTCTGGGAACTGTACAGGAAAAACCCCATTGCAGGGGCCTCAGACAGGCTTTCCATGTTCAATAAAGTTTGCGGCACTGATTTTGTCAGTAATACGTTTGGACAGACGATGAAAGTCTCGGACATCGCAGACTTCTGGTCCGCGGACGTTCCCGCTTTCAAAGCCTTGTCCAAGCAGTATTACTTATACTAAAATCACACGATTATGAAACGCTTGACCACACTCTCCCTGATCGCAGTAGCCGCAGCGGCTATGATCGCGGTCCCCGTAGACGCTCAGACCAGGGGCGGCAGCAATTCCCGCAGTGGATCGGGCGGCGGCAATGCCCGCAATAACGGCGGCACCCGTCCTTCCTCTTCGATGTCCGCACCTGCTTCCCAGAACAGAAGCGCCGGCCAGTCCGGCAATACCAAGGGTCTCGGTTCCGTGAACCGCAGCGCCCAGCCTTCCCATAGCACCGCCCAGCCGCAGCAGCAGCACGCGCAACCTCAGCGCACGGCGCCGCAGCGCTCCAATTCCCAGCCGCGTCCGCAGGCGCAGCAGCAGGCTCCCAAGGCTCAGCAGCAGCCGAAGGCACCTTCCCAGCCGAAGGCCCAGCCCCAGCCGCCGCAGCACAAAGAGCAGCCCCGCGCCCAGCAGCAACCGCCGCGCAACGGCAACCAGGCCCGCAAGGCTGAGCCGCGCCGCGAGCAGCCGCAGAACCGCCAGCGTCCGAACCAGCCGGGCGGCAACGTCAACCGCAACCAGCCCCAGCCGGGTATGAGCGTGCGACCTGACGCGCCGCGCACCGTCCGCGAACGCCCGGGCACCCCGCGCAACTTCGAGGGCGGCCGCGAGCCGCACCACATCAAGATGCACCCGGGCCCCGGCCACAACATGGAGCGCATTCCGCCGCGTCGCCGCGACCCGATGCCGTACGGACGTGCCGTCCGCTTCTGGGACGGCGGTCAGCACTACTTCGGCTACCGCGTCTCCTACCTGCCGAACCGCTACACCCGCGTGGTGTACGCCGGAGTCCCGTACTTCCTGCTCGACGGCATCTACTACCGCTACTACCGCGGATACTACTACGTGAGCCGTCCGCCGTTCGGGGTCATCGTCGACGCCGTGCTGGACAACATCATCTATACGGCCTGCAACTTCGCCTTCTACTACGATGTGGCCAACACCTATCGTACGATCAATGAGAACGCGCAGACCATCGCCAGCCAGAATGCGACCATCGCGGCCAACAACGCCACGATCGCCAGGCAGAACGCGGACATCGCCCTGAACAGCGAGCGCGCCGCCAAGTCCTACAAGGAAGCCGACCGCCTGGGCCTGGTCCAGAGCTACGCCGACGCCGGCGTGGAGTACTTCTACCAGGACGGCGTGTTCTTCACCAAAGACGCGAACGGCAAGTACGTGACCATCGTCCCGCCCGCCGGCGCCCTGGTCGATGAGCTGCCCGACGACTACGAAACGGTCACCCTCGACGGTGAGGAGTACTACAAGGTGGACGACACCTTGTACAAGCTCACCATCATCGACGGATCGCCCTACTTCGAGGTGCTCGGCCAGATGACCGGCTCCCTGGCCCAGAAATACGACCTGTACGAATCGCTGTAGTGGCTACGATCGGCATATTCGATTCCGGTTCGGGAGGACTTTCAGTATTGCGTGAAATACGGAAGGTCCTCCCTTCCGAACGTTATATCTACTACTCCGACAACGCCCACTGTCCCTACGGGGAGAAGAGCCCGGAGTACATCCAGGAGCGCGCGCGCGTCATCACGCGCCTGCTGCTGGACAAGGGCGCGGAAGCGGTCGTCGTGGCCTGCAACACGGCCACCGGCGCCGCCATCGCGACCCTGCGCGAGGAGTTTGACATTCCCTTCATCGGGATGGAGCCGGCGGTGAAGCCGGCCGCCCTCGGCACGCGCAGCGGCGTGATCGGCGTACTCGCCACCGCCGGCACCCTCAAGGCGTCCAAGTATCTCAATACCAAGGAGCAGTTCCAGGACGAAGTCCGCATCGAGGAGCACGTCGGCGAAGGTTTCGTGCAGCTCGTCGAGCGTGGCGAGCTGGACGGTCCGGAGACAGAGCGCGTCGTGCGGGCGAGCCTGCAGCCGCTGCTGGACGCCGGCGCCGACACCATCGTGCTCGGCTGCACGCATTATCCCTTCCTGCTGCCCGTCATCCAGCGCATCGCCGGCCCGGACGTCCGCGTCATCGACCCCGCCCCCGCCGTCGCCCAGCAGGTGCTCAGAGTACTCGATCAGCACAACATCCCGCATCAACCGTCATTCGCCGGCTTGACCGGCGAATCTCCCAGAGTAACGCTGCTGTCCTCCGGCGACCCGACGGCCCTCCACACCCTCGCTGCCAATCTTTAACCGTCATATCCATGAAGCATTCCGTCCTCTCCCTGATCGCCGTGTTCCTGACGGTCCTGAGCCTGAACGCCCAGGACAAAGTCACCAAAAAGGTCCTTGAACTGGGCCGCACGGACAACCGAACCATGCAGCACGCCGAATACCTGGCCCGAAACATCGGCGGCCGCCTGGTGGGCACGCATATGCTCAACCACGCCGAAGACTGGGTCGCGGAGCAGTTCCGCTCCTGGGGCCTGGAGGTCACCGTGCAGGAGGCCGTCACCATCGGCGTCGGCTTCGACCGCGGTCCCTGGTCCGGCCGCATGCTCTCCGAGGACGGCATGACCCTGCATTTCGGTACGCCCGCCTACACGGCCGGCACCTGCGGCCCGCAGAAGGGCCCCGTGCTGCTGGAGCCGAAGAACCAGCGGGAATTCGACCGCGTCAAAGGGGCCCTCAAGGGCGCCTGGGTGCTGATCGAGACGGGTCCGACCAATGGGCTCGCGCTCGACGCCAGCGCCAAGGCGGACTCCACCCGCGCCGCCAAACTGGCTGCGGGCGACAAGGACGTCCAGGTGCCGATGTACCGCCAGATGGTGGAAGCCGGCGTACTCGGATTCATCCGCCCCGCCCAACTGCCGATGCAGGTACTCTACAACCGCGCCCAGTGCTTCGAGCTGACGATGGACACGCTGCCCACCACTTGCGACATCCTGCTTGACGAGCACCAGTTCGCGATCATCCGGCAGAAGACCGTCGACCGGCAGGATTTCCTGCTGGAATTCGATATCCGCAACCATTTCTTCCCCGGCCCGATGAAGTTCCACAACATCCTCGCCGTCATCAAGGGCACGCAGCGCCCGGACGAGTATGTGCTGCTGGGCGGCCACCTGGACGCCTACGACATCGCCACCGGCGCGGTGGACGACGGCCAGGGCGTGTGCGTGACGATGGAGGCCGCGCGCCTGCTCGCAGCGGCCGGTGCCAAGCCCAGGCGCTCCATCATGTTCTGCATCTGGACGGGCGAGGAATACGGCCTGCTCGGCTCGAAGTATTTCGTGGAGAACAAGACCGTTCCCTGGAATAAGATTTCCAATTACTTCAACCGCGACGGCGGCCCCCTGGCCTGTACGTCCGTCACCGTTCCCCCGGCGATGTACGACGACTTCGTCCAGGTCTGCCAGCCGCTCGCGGACTACAACCCCGAGATTCCCTTCGCCGTGAACCGGCGCGAGGGCGAGCCGCAGGCCCGGCCCACGAGCGCGGGCGGTTCCGACCACGCATATTTCGCGATGAACGGCATCCCGGCCATCTCCTTCCGCGAGACCGACATCTTCGGGCTCGACTTCAACTACCGGGACATCTGGCACACGGAGGACGACCTCTTCGACCAGCTCATCCCCGCCTACCTCGAGCACTCCGCCGTCGTCAATGCGGTCACGGCCTACGGCCTGGCCAATCTGAACCACCTCCTTTCGCGCGAGGGTCTCTACAAGGAGTAGAATTCGTGAAGATTTGCTATCTTTGTAATCTATATGATTACACAAGAGCAGATAAAGGATTTGCAGGAGCGCATCCGGACGCTCCGGGAGTGCCTGGCCATCGAGAAGAAGCGGGCGGAAGTAGCGGAGAAAGAACAGCAGAGCCAGGCGCCGGACTTCTGGAACGACCCCAAGGCGGCCGAGACCTTCCTCAAGGGCCTCAGCGGCCTGAAGGCCTGGGTCAGCGCCTACGACAAGGCGGCCTCCGCCGTCGATGACCTGGAAGTCCTGCAGGAGCTGGACCCGGAAGGCGAAGACATCGACGCCACCTACCGGCAGGCCGGCAGCCTCATCGAAGATCTCGAACTCAAGAATATGCTGGGCGCGGAGGGCGACAACCTCGGCGCCGTGCTCACCATCAACTCCGGTGCCGGCGGCACCGAGGCCAACGACTGGAGCGCCATGCTGATGCGCATGTACATGCGCTGGGGCGAGCGCAACGGCTACAAGATGACCGTCACCGAGGAGATCGAAGGCGACGAGACCGGCATCAAGTCCTGCACCATCCAGTACGAGGGCGACTACGCCTACGGCTACCTCAAGGCCGAGTCCGGCGTGCACCGCCTGGTGCGCATCTCCCCGTTCAACGCCCAGGGCAAGCGACAGACCACCTTCAGCTCCGTATTCGTCTATCCCCTCGTGGACGACAGCATCAACATCGAGATCAATCCCGGCGACATCGAGTGGGACACCTTCCGTTCCGGCGGCCACGGCGGCCAGAACGTCAACAAGGTGGAGACCGGCGTGCGTGTGCGGCACCTCCCGACCGGCATCACGGTCGAGAACACCGAGACCCGCAGCCAGCAGGACAACCGCCAGCGGGCCCTGCTCATCCTCAAGTCCCGCCTCTACGACATCGAGCTCAAGAAGCGCCAGGAGAAGCAGGCCGAGCTCGAGGGCCAGAAGAAAAAGATCGAATGGGGCTCGCAGATCCGTTCCTACGTCCTGCACCCCTACAAGATGGTCAAGGACCTGCGCACCGGCTGGGAGACCGCCGACACGCAGGGCGTCCTGGACGGCGACCTCAACGCCTTCATGAAAGAATTCTTAATGCACAACTAACGATATGACCGAGTTCAAATACGCACCGATGTTCCAGCTGGGCGCAGACCAGACTGAGTACTACAAGATTCCCGGCTCCGAGCAGTATGTCTCCACCGCCGACTTCGAGGGCCACAAGATCCTCAAGATCCAGAAAGAAGGCCTCACCGTGATGGCGAACACCGCCTTCCGCGACGTGAGCTTCCTGCTGCGCCGCTCACACAACGAGCAGGTGGCGAAGATCCTCCGCGATCCCGAGGCCTCCGAGAACGACAAGTACGTGGCGCTGACCTTCCTGCGCAACGCGGAAGTGGCCGCCAAGGGCAAGCTCCCGCTCTGCCAGGACACCGGCACCGCCATCATCCACGGCGAGAAGGGCCAGCAGGTCTGGACCGGCTTCTGCGACGAGGAAGCCCTGAGCCTGGGCGTCTTCAAGACCTACACGGAGGAGAACCTCCGCTACAGCCAGAATGCGCCGCTGGATATGTACAAGGAAGTCAACACCAAGTGCAACCTCCCGGCCCAGATCGACATCGAGGCCGCCGAGGGCGCGGAATACCGCTTCCTCTGCGTGACCAAGGGCGGCGGCTCGGCCAACAAGACCTATCTCTATCAGGAGACCAAGGCCCGCATCCAGAACCCCGGCACGCTCGTGCCCTTCCTCGTGGAGAAGATGCGCTCGCTGGGCACGGCGGCCTGCCCGCCCTACCACATCGCCATCGTCATCGGCGGCACCTCCGCCGAGAAGAACCTCCTGACGGTGAAGCTCGCCTCCACCCACTACTATGACGGCCTGCCCACCACGGGCGACGAGACCGGCCGCGCCTTCCGCGACACCGAGCTGGAGGCCCAGCTGCTCGAGGAGACCCGCAAGATCGGCCTCGGCGCGCAGTTCGGCGGCAAGTACATGGCCCACGACGTGCGCGTCATCCGCCTGCCCCGCCACGGCGCCAGCTGCCCGATCGGCCTGGGCGTGAGTTGCTCCGCAGACCGCAACATCAAGGCGAAGATCAACGCCGACGGCATCTGGATCGAGAAGATGGACGACAAGCCCTACGAGCTGATCCCCGAGGAACTGCGCCGCGCCGGCGAAGGCGAGGCCGTCAAGATCAACCTCGACCAGCCGATGAAGGACATCCTCGCCGAACTCACCAAATACCCGGTCAGCACCCGCCTGAGCCTCAACGGCACCATCATCGTGGGCCGCGACATCGCGCACGCCAAGATCAAGGCGCGCCTGGACGCCGGCGAAGAAATGCCCCAGTACCTCAAGGACCACCCGATCTACTACGCCGGTCCCGCCAAGACGCCGGCAGGCATGGCCTGCGGCTCGATGGGCCCGACCACGGCCGGCCGTATGGACCCGTACGTGGACGAGTTCCAGGACCACGGCGGTTCGATGATCATGCTCGCCAAGGGCAACCGCGCCCAGTGCGTCACCGACGCCTGCAAGAAGCACGGCGGCTTCTACCTCGGCTCCATCGGCGGCCCCGCCGCCATCCTGGCCCAGAACAACATCAAGAGCATCGAGTGCGTGGAGTATCCCGAACTCGGCATGGAGGCCATCTGGAAGATCAAGGTCGAGGACTTCCCCGCGTTCATCCTCGTGGACGACAAGGGCAACGACTTCTTCAAACAGCTCGGCCTGTAAGTTTCAATAGGATATGATCGAGATCATCCAAGTCAACATCTCCGGCGAGGACAAGCCCGGCTTGACCACGGCCCTCACCTCGATCCTGGCGCAGTACGACGCCACGATCCTGGACATCGGCCAGGAGAACATCCACAAATCGCTGGCCCTGGGCATCCTCTTCCTGACGACGCAGGAGAAATCCGGCTTCATCATGAAGGAGCTGCTCTTCAAGGCTTCCGAACTGGGCGTGCAGATCCGCTTCACGCCCATCGAGCGCGAGGCCTATGACGCGTGGGTGGCCCGCCAGGGCAAGAACCGCTACATCGTGACCCTGCTGGGCCGCACGGTGACGGCCCGGCAGATTGCGGACGTAACGGCGGTGATCTTCCGCTTCGGGCTCAACATCGACGCCATCCGGCGTCTGACCGGCCGTCCGCCCCTCGAGGGCGTGGACGAGCGCGCTGCCAAGGCCTGCATCGAGATTTCCGTGCGCGGCTCGCTCAGCGACGAGGAGCGCAGCGCGATGCAGAAGGCCCTGCTGAGCCTGCCGAAGAGCGGCCTGGACATCTCCTTCCAGAAAGACGACATCTACCGGCGTTCCCGCCGGCTCATCTGCTTCGATATGGACTCCACCCTCGTGCACACCGAGTGCATCGACGAACTGGCGGCCCGGGCGGGCGTGGGCGAACAGGTGAAGGCGATCACCGCGCAGGCCATGCGCGGCGAGATCGACTTCACAGAGAGCTTCACGCGCCGCGTGGCCCTGCTCAAGGGCCTGGACGTCAGTGTGATGGAGGAAATCGCCCAGGCCCTCCCCTTCAACGAGGGCCTGGAGCGGATGATGAAGATTCTCAAGATGGTGGGTTACAAGACCGCCATCCTCTCCGGCGGCTTCACCTACTTCGGGAAATACCTCCAGCAGAAGTTCGGCTTCGACTACGTCTACGCCAACGAGCTGGAGATCGAGGACGGCAAGCTCACGGGGCGCTACATCGGGGATGTGGTGGACGGCCGCCGCAAGGCGGAGCTCCTGCGCCTGCTCTGCCAGGTGGAGAACATCAACCTCGCGCAGTCCGTGGCCGTGGGCGACGGCGCCAACGACCTGCCGATGCTCTCGCTTGCCGGTCTGGGCATCGCATACCACGCCAAGCCCAAGGTCCAGGCGAATGCTCAGCAGAACATCACCTCGATCGGACTCGACGGTATTCTCTATTTCTTGGGATTAAAGGATTCCCAGATCGACCCTTAGGCGACGGCAGTGAATTTCTCCTTCACCTTCGGGTAGTACATCTTCACCATCACGATACCGCAACCCACGACGATGCCCATGAAAATCCACATGGCCAGCGTCTTCGCGCGGCTGTTCGACGGTTTGGACGGGACGACCACCGGCTGCAGGATGGTGTAGACCGGGGTGTCTTTCTTGACCTGCATCTTGGCCATTTCCAGCTGGCGCGCCATATCGTTGTAGATGGAGTTGGCCAGCGTGTACTTGCTCTGGATGCGGTCCCGGGCGATGCGGGAACGGTTGGAGGCCAGGTCCTGCGAGCGGTCCGTCGCAGCCGCCAGGGCGGTCTGGTAAGACTCGGCTTCGGCCTTGATCTCCTCGTAGCGCGCCTGGATGTATTCCAGCTCGCTCTGGGCCTTTTCAGTGCCCAGGCGCGTCACTTCCTCCTGCAGGAGCTGCTGCGCCTTCAGCGCCAGCTCGGCCGTCTGCAAAGGCTCGGAACCGATGACGGAGAGCGTCAGGTAGCCTTCCTTCTTATCCATGGACAGCGAGATGCACTGGGAGAGGCTCTCCAGCACCTTCTGCTCGTCTTTGGTGAGGACCAGCGGCTTCTCGCCCTCCTCGCCGGCATCCGCCGGGAGCGTCAGCTCCTTGTCCTTGCGCAGGGCGCCCAGGATCACGCCGGGAAGGCCGATGGTGTATTTCTTGACCACGCCGAAGACGCTGGGACGGGCATATTCCGTCGCATACTCCAGCATGCTCACGGGCTGGGCGACCTTCTCGTAGTGAAGCGGCGTGTGGATCAGCTCCAGGCGATACGGCACGCTGTTGACGATCTGCGGATACGCCAGGGCCGGGATCTCTCCGGCAGTGGACTGATTGAGGTTGACGCCGGCCAGCGAGGCCAGGCTGCTCAGCGAGGAATTCGATTTGCTGGACAGCTGCGGGAACATCACCGTGGTCACGGAGTAGGTCCGCTTCATGGTCAGCGCGGCGACGAGGCCCAGGACCACGAACACGCAGAACGTGATGATGATGGTCTTCCGACCCGCCCACAGGCCCTTCAGCAGGGCTACGTAGTCGAAACTGTCCTCCTGCACGGGAGGGACGTTCTGGGGATTCTCTTGCATAGGCGCGATACGGTTATTTGTTCGAGATGCGCTCGATCAGCAGGATGATGGTACTGACGGAGGTCACCGTGGTCAGCAGGCGGCTGTACATGGCATCCCAGTCGATCTTCTCCTTCGGCTGCATGGCCTTCCGCTCCTTCTCGGGATCCAACCGCAGGGCGATCACGCTACCGGGTTCGACCTTGGGATAGACATTGAAGAACAGGAACTTCGTGGTCGATTCCGTCTGGTTGTTGGGCATGGTGACCGTCACGCTCATGCGGTCGGCAAGCTTGTCGAAACCGCCTGCATAGTGCCGGATGTACCAGGCTGCACTGTGCGATCCCTGATAGACGACGCTCTTCTGCGTCGAAGGATACTGGTCCGCCACATACTGGGCCATGCGGGTTCCCGTCTCGCGGATGGTCACGGTGTTCTCCTGACGCACGACGTTGATCACGTCGCCCTCCATCAGGATCGGATTGGAGTTGATCGTCCGGCCGTTCAAGCGAACCTGCTCCAGGTTCAGGCTGATCGGGCCGCGGTTGTTGTAGGTACGGAACAGCGTCACGTACGGATCGGCGTCATCCAGCATGCCGCCGGCCAGCTTGAGGATGTCGGAAAGCTGGGTGCGGCCGTCCTCCAGCACATACACGCCCGGGTAGCGGACGCGGCCATTGATCTCCACGGTGCGGGACAGGCCGAAGGCCGGCGTCATACGCACGATCACGTGGTCATAAGGCTGCAGTTGGAAATCGCCGTCCACCAGGTTGTAGCTGTCATCCACACTCAGGGTCAGCTGGTCATACTGCACCGTCTCCGTTTGGGAAATGTTCACGCGGAACACCTCCACGCGGTTGTAGGCGGCGCCCACCTCGAAGCCGCCGGCCATCATGATCAGGTCGTGCAGGTTCAGGGATGCGTCGAAGGCCACGCCGACGGGGTTCTTCACCGCGCCGCTGATCCGGACTTCGCCAATATTGGTATAGAGGCTGCTGTCATAGACATTGAGTAAGTCACCGGCCTGCAGGGGCATCTTCAGGTCCGTCGTCAGGTTGACGGGGATATACTCGGTCTTGCCGGGCTGGTAGATGTCCGTGCGGAAGATGTATCCGACCGGGGCGATGCCGGGCTTCACGCCGCCGGCAAATTCGAGGGCTTCCTGAACCGTCATCTTGTCGTCCACGGCGAAGGGACGGGAGAACGGCTCACGCACGTGACCGCTGACGGCAATCGTCGCCACGTCACGATAGTCGGTCTTGGAAAGCACCCGCACGACGTCACGCTCCTGCAGGAGGAAGTCCGGATTGCCGTTTACGCCCGGGAAAGGAATCGTGAGGATCTCCACGGTTTCGTCCGTGCGGGAACGCTCCACGAAGACATAGTCGGTACGGGCCGTGTAGCGCGGCTTGGCACTCTCGAGCAGGTTCCGCAGGCTGCGGTTCTTCTCCAGGTCGAAGTCGCCGTCGTAGTAAACATCACCTTGGACCCGGACGTACTGGTCCAGCAACCCGGAAGCGGACTTGATACGCACGACGTCACCGGCCTGCAGCGGAACGAGCTGGGCGCCGCTCATCACGTTCTCCAAGTTGAACTCCAGGTATTTCTTCTCGCCGCCGATGAAGCGCTCGACCTGCACGAATTCGCGGTAGGCGTTGTCCGTCAGACCGCCGGCAAAGCCGATCAGGTCCACCAGGGTCTCCCCTTCCACCATTTCGTAACGCATCGGGCGATAGACGGCGCCTTCGATCTTGACGACTTTCTGCGCCACGGGAATGAAGAGCACGTCGTTGTTCTGCAGATCGTACTGCACCCCGGAGTTCGGAGCGGTCATATAAGTGTACAGGTCCAGGCGGGCCGTCTTGCCCGCACGGGAACGCTGAATGTTACGGACGGAACCGATCTCGGTCGGGCCGCCGGCCGCGGCCAGGACATTGAAAGCATTGTTCAGGGCACTCACCGTGTAGCCGCCCTGCAGCTTGACTTCACCGTAAAGGCTGACAGAGACCGTACGGGCGGTCGTGATCGTCACGGCGATCTGGTCGGGACGGAAGGAATAATAGCTGGCCAACGCCTTGCGCACGGCCTCGCGGGCCTGCGCCAGCGTCATGCCCTTCAGGAAAATGCGGGAAGCGCCGGCAGGGTGGATCGAACCGTCCTCACCGATGCGCTGGTGAATATCCGTCTGGGAAGAACCGAAGATGGAGACATGGACTTCGTCCCCCTCGCCCAGGACATAGGTGTCCGGGGCCTGGGCGCCGTCGGTGGTGCGGAAGATTTCCATGGACTGGCCGGCGAAGATGCCGTGGCCGTAGATCTCGTTCGCCATGACGACGGAGTCCCGGACTTCGCCCTTCTTCTTCTCGATCTCCTGCTCCGCGAGGGCTTCGCCCGCAGTCGTCTCACCGACCTCCGTATAGGGCACTTCGTTCGCGAGCACGAACGCCTGGTTCTGGGCATTGGCCTTCTCCGCCTGCATCTGCTCCAGGATGGCGATCACGCGGTCCTGATAGGCAGCATACTCGCTGGGCGGGATGTTGTCCACGTCAATCCCGTTCTGCAGCAGACGGGCACGGACCTCGGTCTCGGCGAGACCCCGGCGGGCCAGCTCACCGCGGGCCATCGACAGGAGGCTTGCAGACTGCGCAAGCACGGACAGGGAAACAAAAGCACAAAGGAGGGTCAGGAACAGTCGTCTCATGTTCTATCGTTCTTTACATTATATCTCGCAAATTTATCATTTTTAAGCGGAGAATCAAAATCATTTTTCTCATATCCGCCTACGGGCTCGCGAATCCGGACCACCTGCTCTCCCGCGAGAGACGCTGAAAGGAATAACGAAAAAGACCGGAAAGATTCCGGTCTTTTTCGTGCGGGTGAAGGGGCTCGAACCCTTACGCCTTGCGGCACGGGATCCTAAGTCCCGCTTGGCTACCAATTACAACACACCCGCGTATTGCGACCGCAAATATAGTAAAAAAACGCGAGCTACCTGTTCAGCCTGGCTTTGACGGAGTAATAGGTCTGGCGGGAGGCACCTGGTAAACAATAGCCAAAGAAAACAGCCGGCCCGGAGGGTCGGCTGTTTTCATGTAATAGCTATTGAGCTCGATTATTTCTCGGGAGTAGCCCAACCGTTGAGCTGATGGAGCTCAGGATTGATCGCGCAAACAGTAGCAGGGAACGGGAAGTATTCGTGCTTGCCCTTGACGAACTCGTGAGGGATGCCCTTATAAGGCTGCGTCTCGACGTAGTACCATCTATGCTCAGCTTCACCCTTCTTGCTCATGGCGTCGAAGGCTTCGGGATAGCGGTCGAGATCCTTACCGCAGACCTGGTCGGCGATGCCCCAGCGAACGATATCGTGGAATCTGGTGCTTTCGAACCAGAGTTCGTACTGCTTCTCTTCCTGGACATTGGCGAGGGTAAGCTCGGTCTCTTGCACTTCGGCACGGCGCTGAATCGCGTTGAGGGCTTCTTTGCCCTTGGCGGCGTCAGCGCTTCCGATGCAGGCTTCTGCATAAAGGAGCAGCGCTTCGGCATAGCGTGCGCACTTGGCATTCGACTGGTTCGACGCACCGCTTTGGACCTCGGGGACGACATCGATGCCGTTGAGGGACATGAACTTCCAGTTCATATAGTAGGTGCGGCCGAAGAAGCCGTTGGCATTCATACCTCTCGTCTTGTCTTTCTTCTTGTCTGCAAGCGTCCATTCGGAAGCCGGCTTCAGCTGACCGGAAGTATGGTTGTCATCGACATAGTCGGAATCCCAGCGCATCCAGGGGAATTTGTCGAAGATCTCCCCATCCTCGTTAATGCCGTACAGCCATTCGTCAGCCGTGAAGAAGGTACCCATACGGCGCGGACCGTTGCCGTCGTGCGCAAGGAACTTCTCAGCAAAATAGCCGTTGATGGCGCCGCCGTTCCAGCCCGTGGTGGCCTGGCAGACCGGCCAGGAATTCATGTTCTTGCCACGCCAGTTGAGCGTGTTATTCTGATTGTACCCCGAACGGGTCCGGTTATCCGTCGATGAATTATTAGCATCATAAACCCAGTTCGGCTCGAAGATCTTTTCCTCGTTGCCATCGCCCGGGGCATGGAAATTCTCCCACCAGCGCTCACCCGGGACCAGTGCATAGTTGCCGGAGGCGATCAGGTCGCCGAGATACTTGCGGGCGACATCCATTTCGTTGGCAAAGACCGCGGACTTGCCGGCCACGAACTGGGCGAAGCCCTTCGTCACATAAGTGGTACCGTCCTTGTCCGTCTTGCCGTTTCTTGCTCTCAGGTTGGGAAGAGCCGCTTCGCATTCTGCGATACACCAGTCCAGCAGGAACTTCTGGGACTCTACGTTCGTCGGATTCTCATCGGTCAGACAGTGATCCACGAGCGGAGGACGCTGCCAGCAGAGTGCCGCAGTCATGTGGCACCAGGCACGGACCACCCGCGCCTCGGCGATACAGCGGTCTACCACAGCGCTTGAATATGCTCCTTCCTTGGTAAAGTTATCGATCAGGAGGTTGCAGGCGTAGATGGTCTGATAAAGACTTGTGTACACACTCCTGATGATGTCATAAGTCGCGTCATAGCGATACTCATTGAAGAGGCGTACGTCAAGATGGTCGTCCTTGTTCTTTCCTGCAGCGAACACATCATCGGCAGAGTAGTTCAGCATGAAGAAATACGGATTCCAGTTACCGATGGAGCCGTAAACGGATCCGATCATTTTGGAATACACATAGACCAGGGCAGCTTCTGCTGCTTCATCGGACGTGTAGTAGGATTCGTAGGCAACGACACCCTTCTGCTGGATATCCAGTTGCGCTGTGCAGGCAGAGAAAAATAATGTGCAAATCGCCGTTAAGGCAACAATATATTTTTTCATAATATTTATCTCCTGTGAATTAGAAAGAAAGATTTACACCGAACATAACTTTACGCATGCTGGGATATGCACCGATATCCACACCGCGACCAGACGCCTGGCCAGAAGTGGCCGTCTCCGGATCCATGCCCGGATAGCTGGTGAACGTGAAGAAATCGTCCAGAGAAACGAACAGGCGGAGCTGGCTGATGAGCGCCTTCTTCGTCCACTTCTGCGGAACCGTGTAACCGAGCTGAACCTGCTTGATCTTGAAGAAAGAGCCGTCAAAGACGGAAGCGGTGGAGCCCCAGAAATTCATGTCACCCGTCACTTTCGCAGGTTCGGGGAACTTGGCATTCGGATTCTTCTCGCTACGGGAATTCAGATAGAAGTAGTTGAGCGAGTTGTGGTAACCGGGACGGTAGAGCGTATTCAGGATCTCGCAGCCAGCCTGGCCGGAGCCGAACAGCATGAAGTCCAGACCCTTCCACTCGAGGCTGAGGGTGATACCATAGGAGAAATCAGGAAGACCTTTACCGATATAGGTCATATCAGCATCGCTGACCTGGCCGTCACCGTTGACATCCCGGAGGTTGGGGGTACCGTCTTCCTTGACGCCGTCATAAATATAACCGCGGATGTACCAGATCGGCTGTCCGATTTCAAATACCGTTTCGTTCGGATAGTTGCTGCCGGAGGCCGGGCTCTGCGTAATTCTCGGAAGAGAAGGGAGCAGGTAGGTGACCCGGTTCTTCAGATAAGAGAAGTTGGCATTGATGCTGTAGCTGAAGTCACCGATGGTGTCCTTCCAGCCGAGTTCGGCCTCAAGACCGGTATTGAGCACATTACCGGCGTTGGCCGTCACGGTCGACACACCGTATTCCGGAGTCGGAGAGTAGTTCACGAGCAGGTCGCGGGTTTCCTTGCGGAACCAGTCGAAGGTGAAGGAGAGCCGGTTGTTGAAGAAGCGGGCATCCAGACCGGCGTCAACCTGATTGGAAGTCTCCCAGGTGAGGTCCGGATTGGCCAGTCCGTCAGGGGCGGAGCCATACGCGTTTCCAGTCTCATCGACATGGTACTGATACCACTTGCTGTTGAGCGAAATGGAGGTAGAGTACGGATATCCGCTGAGCACGTTGATGTTACCGTTGATACCCCAGGAGGCACGGACTTTCAAGAAGGAAAGGGTGCGCGGGGAGATGGCGTCCTTGATCCAGCGCTCATTGCTGATCGTCCAACCTGCGGACACGGAAGGGAAATAGCCCCAGCGGTTCTTGGCAGAGAGCTTCGAAGAGTCGAAGGCATCAGCACGGAAGTTCGCCTGGACGCTGTAACGGTTGTCATAGCTGTAACCCAGACGGGCGTAGTAGGAAAGGCTGGCAGACTCGGAAGGAGAGTTGCTGAATTTCTTCGTAGCATCATCCTTCACATAGTTCAGATAACGGAAGTTCGGATCGTATCCCTTCAGGATGTCCGAACCGGAAGCCGTACCGCTGACATTATCCGATTTGCTCTTGATAAAGGACATACCGGCCATCACGTTCAGGTTGTGCTTGCCCGCGATGGTCGTGTTGTAGTTGGCAAAATTCTCCCACTGATAGTAAAGACCCGTGTTGGCAACAGCCTTGAGTTCATAGGTCTTCACATCTGCTTTACCATTGGAGAAGAACGGGAACGAATACGAGTGCTCGTTGCTCTGGGTGATGCGGAAACCGAAGCGGCTGGTGACGACCAGACCCTTGATCGGTTTGAAGTTCGCAAACAGGACTCCGTTGAGATTGATGCCCTCGTTGGAGCCTTCTTTGGAATCCCGCTGGACAAACGGGCTACCGCCGCGGGTTTCGTCGATGGCGGAAGTGGCGAACCAGCCATTCTCGTCGCCCAGGAACGTGTACGGGTACTCGGAAGTGCCGGCCTGAACCGCATTGTATTTATTTCTGTAGTCCTGGTTGAACTGACTGGGATCGGTCCAATAGACAGGCGTACAGGGGTCGATGGTCATGAGGGACTCGAAAGCGGAGCCATAGCCCTGCTGGGAGACGGATTTCGTCGACCAATTCTCAATGGAGATGTTGTTTCCGACCTGCAGCCAATCGGTGAGGTTGTAATCGGCGTTCAACTGGGCGGAAATCCGCTTGTAAAGATCCTTGTCGCCCTTGATGATACCATCCTGGTTGACAAAGTTGAGGGAGGCGAAATAATGGCCCAGATCGTTACCACCCTGGAGGGTGATGGTGTGCTGGGTGCTCCAGGAAGGATTGAAGTACTCGTTGAACCAATCCGTATCCGTACCTTTATAATTGGCGTTCTGCAGCTGCTCCTGAATCGGGTAGCCCTGCAGGCCCTTGTAGTCGATGAACTGCTCGGCATTCAGCATTTCAGGCTTGTGCGCAAGCGACTGGTTGATGAATTTGCCGGCATAGGAGATGGAAGCATGTCCTTTCTTGCCCTGCTTGGTGGTGATGAGGACCACACCGTTACCAGCCTGTGCACCATAGATGGCGGCGGAAGCCGCATCCTTGAGGACCTCCATGGACTCGATCAACGAGGGATCGAGGTACTGGATGCTGCTGACCTTGAGGCCGTCGACGATGATGAGCGGTCCGATGTTGCCGCTGTTGGAGGAGACGCCACGGACCTGGATAGCCGCGCCGCTTCCCGGAGCACCGGAGTTGGAGATGATCTGGACACCGGCCACCTTGCCCTGGAGGGCGGCGGCGGCATCGGAAGTAGAACGGTTCTTGAGGTCATCCTCGCGCACCGAAGCGACAGCGCCGGTGAGGTCGGATTTCCGCTGGACACCGTAACCGATGACCACGGTCTCCTCGAGCATTTGGGTGTCGTCCTCGAGGGTCACGGTCATGTTGTCGGCAGCGGCCACACGACGGGTGATGTACCCGATGCAGGAAACCTCCAGCGTGGTGCCGGGGGCGACACGGATCTCGAACTTACCGTCGAGATCGGACTGGGCACCGATCGAGGTGCCGGGAACCAGGACCGCTGCCCCGATCACGGGAGCACCGGTACCATCAACAACCTTTCCGCTCAGCGAGCGGGTCTGTGCAAAGGCATTGCCTGAGCACAACGCGACTGCTGCAGCCACTATCATGGAGGCAGCAAGCTTTACAAAGTGTTTTAACATTGGTTTGATTGGTAAATAATTTGGGTTGAAGTGTTATCTATTATCCGTATCTACAAAGTTACCGCATAGCCAAAAAAGAAATCAATGAGAATCTGTCATTAAATATCAATCATCCGTCAGATCAGAAGGTATACTTGACCTTCCTGAGGTCGGCGTCGGCGGAACTGCCGCCGAAGAGGAGTTCGTATTCCCCGTGCACGGGGACCATGTTCTGCGCCGACTCGCTCCACCAGGTAAAGACCTCGTCATCGAGCGGAATGCGCACCGTGGCCGTGGCGCCGGCCGCCACCGTCACGCGACGGAAGGCGCGCAGCGTCTTATTCGGACCGCCGACATCGCCCGGCTTGCGGACGTAGAGCTGGACGACTTCGGTGCCGTTGCGCTTGCCGGTATTCTTGACCGTGAACTCCAGTACGCCGTTCTGCAGCTTGGGAGCGCCGTAGTGGAACTCGGTATAGCTCAGGCCGAAGCCGAACGGGAAGAGCGGCGTGCCGCGGAAGTAGCGGTACGTATGGCCTTCCATCGTATAGTCCTCCACCTCGGGGAGCTGGTCGACCGAGCGGTAGAAGGTGACGGGCAGTTTGCCGGACGGGTTGAATTCACCGTAAAGAGCCTCCACAATGGCGGTGCCGCCCTCCTGGCCGGGATACCAGGCCTGCAGGATGGCGTCGCAGCTCTGCGTCTCGGGCACGAGGCCGATGGCGCAGCCGGAGAAGTTCACGAAGACGATCTTCTTGCCGGCGTTGTGCAGGGCCTGCATCAGCTGGCGCTGCACGGCGGGCAGTTCGAGGTCGGTGCGGTCGCCGCCGGAGAAGCCGGGCAGCTGCACGGGCATCTCCTCGCCCTCGAGGCGCGGCGAGATGCCGCCCGCGAACACGACCACGTCGATGCCCTCCAGGCGCTTCAGCACGTCGTCCACGTCAAGCGCGGGCAGGAAGCTGTCGTGCAGGAGCTTGGTACGGCGGGCATAGGCCTTGACGTCGTTGATATTGATGGCGTACTGCTTGGCGATCTCCTCGAGCTCTTCGTTGGAGAGTTTGATCAGCTGCGCCATGCGGTTGTCCGGATCATTCTCGGGCATGAATTCGGCGCCGAGGATGCCGCAGCCGCGGAAATTCACGATCTGCGGATCGCGGGCCTTGAAGGCGTCGAGCAGCGTCACGGTGCTCTTCGGAACGGGGTTGTAGTTGCCCCACATCATCTCAGCGTCGTCGGCGTTCGGGCCGATCAGGGCCACTTTCTGGCCGGGCTTGAGCGGCAGGACGCCCTTGTTCTGCAGGAGCACCAGCGACTCGCGGGCCATCTTCAGGGAGAGGGCGCGGTGCCGGGGACCCTCCACGATGGCGGGGTCGAGGTCATCCCACGGGGAGCTGCCGTCCATCTCGCCGAGGCGGAAGCGCTCGGTCAGGATGCGCATCAGGTTGCGGTCGAGGTCCTTGACGTCGAGCAGGCCCTGCTCCACCGCGGCGGGGATATTCACGAAGGTGCTGCCGCACTCCACGTCGAGGCCGTTCTGCACGGCCAGGGCCGCCGCCTGGGCGGGCGTTTCCGTGAAGCCGTGACGGCCTTTCTCGAAGAAATCGGGAATGGCCCAGCAATCGGAGACCACCATCCCCTGGTAGCCCCACTCCTTGCGGAGGATCTGGTCCACCAGGTAGTTGGAGGCGGCGCAGGGCTCCCCGCGGAAGCGGTTGTAAGCGGTCATCACCTCCTGCACATGCGCCTTGGTCACCAGGTCCTTGAAGGCCGGGAGATAGGTCTCGCGCAGGTCACGCTCGGAGACCACGGCGTCGAAGCGGTGCCGGTTGGACTCCAGGCCGGAGTGCACGGCATAGTGCTTGGCGCAGGCGTGCGTCTTGCGGACCGGGGAATCCTCCGGACCCTGCAGGCCGCGCACCACGGCCATGCCGAGACGGCCGGTCAGGAAGGGATCCTCCCCGTAGGTCTCCATGCCGCGGCCCCAGCGGGGATCGCGGAAAATGTTGATATTCGGCGTCCAGAAGGTCAGGCCCTGGTACACCTTGACATTGTCTTTCGTCTCCAGATATTTCACGCGCGCCTCGTCGCTGGCGGCGGTGAAGACCTCCTCGACCAGCTCCTCGTCGAAGCTCGACGCCATGCCGATCGGCTGCGGGAACACGGTGGCGCTGCCGTTGCGGGCGATGCCGTGCAGGGCCTCGCTCCACCAGTTGTAGGGCTTGATGCCCAGGCGCGGGATGGCCGGGCTGGCGTGCATCGTCAGCGAGGCCTTCTCCTCGAGCGTGAGGCGGCCCAGCAGGTCGGCAGCGCGCTGCTCCGGGCTGAGGTTCTTATTCTGATAGGGGTACGGCTGCGCCGAGGCGGACAGGGCGGCCACAAGACCCAGCGCGAGCGCCAGGGCGGAGTTGCGTAGGGATTTCATCTCGATGTGGTTATAATTGGTTGATTAATATAGGATTGCTATTCTTTGCCGGTCAACTGGTCGGCCTTCTTGCGCATCTTGGCGGCGCGCTTGGCGCTGTCGGGATGCGAAGAGAACATCTTCGCCAGGGCGGACGACTGCGTGCCGCCGGCGAGGTTGTTGAGTTTCTCCAGCGAGCGGCACATCCCGTACGGGTCGCGCCCCTGCGCCACGGAGAATTCAAAGCCATACTCGTCGGCGCGCGACTCCTGGCTCTGCGAGAACTGGGCGTTGACGTAGGCCTCGGAGATGTCGCCGAGCACCGTGCCCGCGAGCTGGCCGTAACCGCCCGCCGCGTAGATGGCTTCCCGGGCGGCAGAGCCCAGGTAGGCCCGCTTCATCGCCTTCATCGAGTCCTTGTTCGCCACGTGGCCGAGTTCGTGCCCGATCACGGCGAAGAGCTCGTCGTCATCCATCACGTCCATCAGCGCGGAGTTCACCCGCACGGAGCCGTCGCCGTACGCGCAGGCGTTCACTTCGTTGGAACGATAGACCTTGAAATTGAGCGGCTTCCCCTCCACGTCTTTCACACCGCCCATCAGTTTCTGCAGCCGCTGCTGGTACTTCGCATCGGCCAGCGGCGTCTGCGAATCGGTGTACGCCACGGCCTGGCGGCAGAGTTCGGTGACCTGCTCGTCGGTGATGGACGCAGCCGTCAGGGCCTTCGTACCGGCGCTGGCCAGGCGGCCGTAATCCCAGTCGATCCGGGACAGGGTGCTGCAACCGCAGGCAACCGTCACGGCGAGCAGCAGAGGGAGAAGGTGTTTCATCATGATACAAATATAAAAATATTTTGTATCAGTTCACACGTATTTTCTGTCCGATGGACAGCTTGTCGGGATTGATGCCGGGGTTGAGTTTGATAATGGCGTTCAGGGACTTGCCTTCCTTGCGCGCGATCGCGCCCAGGGTTTCGCCGGACTTGACCGTATGGTAGCGCATGGCAGCGCGCTCCGCGGCGATGCGCTTCTCCTCTTCGACGATGCGCTCCTCGTCGGCGTAGATCTCATCTTCTTCGTCGATGGACTCAGGCGTATAGCGGGAGCGGGCGTCCAGGTAGCTGCGGCGCAGCACGAAGACGTTCTTGCGCAGTTCACCCTTCTCGAAGTCCGCGATCCACTCGGGATCGAAGGCGTAACCCTGATAGCGGGTCTCGAAGTGCAGGTGCGGGCCCGTGGAGCGGCCCGTGGAGCCGCCCAGACCGATCTCGTCGCCGGCGCGTACCCAGTCCCCCACCTCGACCTCACGCTTGGAGAGGTGGCCGTAGAAGGTCTCCAGGCCGTTCTCGTGACGGATGATGATCAGATTGCCATAGCCCTTGGTATAAGTAGACGCGCGCACGCGGCCGTCAAAGGCGGCCACGACGGGCGTACCCATCTTCAGCGGCAGGTCCACGCCCTGGTGGCGCCGTCCGCGGCGCATGCCGAAGCGGGAGAAAACCTTGGTCTGGTAGGGCACGACGAAGCGGCTCGCCGAGTCCACCAGCGCGATGGAGTTGCGCAGCGGGAGGCTCTCCAGCGGCGCCGTGAAGGGATTCGTGGTGTCCGGCACCCAGTCCTTGACAAAGGTGCTGTCGCTTTCCATCAGCTTGAAATTTTTGATATAATACCAGGTGTGGTCGTCCTTGAGCACGAGCAGCAGGCGGCCGTCCTGGATGTCCAGGGTATCCACTTCCACCCCCTTGCCCTGCTGGAAGGAGCCGGGCTCGGTGACGAAGTCTTTCGGAACGTTGAGGGTGTCGGGGGCCTGCGCAAACAGGGCGACAGGCAGGAATAAACTAATAACTAACGGAATATTGATCTTTTTCATATTATCTTTTTACGAACGCACGGCGCCGAAGCGCGATTCCAACAATTTGCATGCCTGCGCCACCTTCTCATGCAGCAGTGCCTCGGTGCGGGCCTCGCAGATGAAGCGCAGATAGGGTTCCGTGTTGGAAGGACGGATGTTGAACCACCAGTCGGCGAATTCCAGGCGGAAGCCGTCGAAATCCATCGTCTTGAGCGGCGTCTCCTGCGCGGAGAAATACGCGCACACGGCCTGCATCGCGCCCGGCTTGTCCTCCAGGCGGAAATTGATCTCGCCGGAGTTGCAGTAGCCGGCAATCTCGGCGATCTGCTGGCTGAAGGTCCTGCCCTGCTTCTTCAGGGCGGCCACGATGCGCAGCACGATCAGCGACGAGAGCAGGCCGCTGTCGGAATAAAAGAAATCCTTGAAATAATAATGGCCGGCGAGTTCTCCGCCCCACAGGCCGTCGATCTCGCGCAGCTTGGGTGCGGCGAAGGCGCGGCCCACACGCCAGGTGTGCAGCTCGGCGCCGTAGCGCGCGAGGTACTCGCCCACCGCCTTGGAGCTGCGGATCTCCTGCAGCACGCGCGGCGCCTTCTCGCCCCGCTCGTCGCAGAAGTACAGCGCCATCATCGCGATGACGAGGTCCGGGGCCACGAACTGCCCTTTCTCGTCCACGAACATCACGCGGTCGGCGTCGCCGTCATAGATCACGCCCACGTCGGCGCCGGTCTCGACGACCTTGCGCCTGAGCGGCTCCACGTTCTTCGCCACCAGCGGATTGGGCTCGTGGTTCGGGAAGCGGCCGTCGATCGTATCGAAGAGGTACGCCGGCGCCTCGCCGAAGACCTCGTGCGCGAAGAGGCAGGACATGCCGTTCGAGAGGTCAAAGGCGATCTTCAGACCGCTGTAGTCCCCTTTGAACTTCAGCATAAAGTTCATATAGTCGTCGTGGATGTCCTTCTCCTTCACGACGCCCCGCTTCGCGGTGACGGGCGTCGGGCGACCTTCCTCGATCCAGGCCTTGATCTGCCCCAGGCCCGTGTCCAGGCCCACCGGCAGCGCATTCTCGCGGCTCACCTTCATGCCGTTGTACTCGGCGGGGTTGTGGCTGGCCGTGATCTGCACGGAGGCTTTATAGCCGTAATTGGCGGTCCCGAAATAGACCATCGGCGTGCTGCTGAGGCCGATGTCGACGACATCGGCGCCCGCATCGCAGATGCCCTCCACGAGCGCATCGTGGATCTCCTGCGAGGACACGCGGCAGTCCCGCCCCACCAGCACCTCGCGGGCGCCGAGCAGTTCGGGAATGAAGTAGCCTACCTTGTAGGCCGTAGTCCGGTCGAAATCAACTCCGTAGACTCCCCGGATATCGTATGCATGGAATGCTCCCATTGGTTCGCGGTTAGTTGTAAACGTACAAATTTACAAAAAAAGTACGTACCAACCAATCCGCCGGGGGCCCTTCAACTATTAAAGGAGATAAGCCTCAAGCGATTCGACGTTGCCGGAGGCTATTTCCTCAATGATCTGGCCAGCTTTGCCAAGCACGTTGTCCTCGAGCTCCCTGATAAATCCCAGCTCTGTTTGCGGGGCCAAAGCCTGAAAAGCAAAATTGAAATTCTCAATCACCAGCGGCATGTCACACAAATGTTGCGTGTGATCCGTGAAATAATGAAAGTCGAGGGTCGGGACGTTATATAATACACCCAAAACCGCGTCGCTCTGTCCCGGGGAAAGAAGTGCTTCCTTGCCGGCCAGCTTCTTCTCCAGCTTGCTGTCGCCTTCCAGGGACGCCGTCGCCTGCTGATATTCCAGCCACTGGTCGCGCGCGAATTTCAGTTCGTCCGAGCCTTCGTTGGCGGCCAGGTAGTTGTCGGCCGTGTCAATGAACTGGGTCGCCAGCTTGTTCTGCTTCTGCAGGGCCAGGTAGGCCAGGGCGGCGTTGTTCGTCTGCTGGCCCACCTCCGGACAGGACTCGCCGCCCAGGATGGCCTCCAGGCTTTCGCCAGCCTCCGCGAGCGTGGCGCAAGCGTTATCGGCCATCTCGCGGACCTCGTTCATCTTGCCCAGCACGCCGGCGAACGCGGGGATCTCCCCGGCCACCTCGTTGGACATGTCCACCAGGGTGCCGAACTGCTCCGCGCGCATCTGCATCACCACATAGGACACGACGACGGCGTTCTTGTAATCCTCGTCGCTGCGGATCTGCTCTTCCAGATAGGAAAGGCTCTCGGCCGCCGTCTGGCGAGAGAAGCGGGAGGCCTTGGCGATGTCGCCGCGGGCACCGCTGCGGTCGACAGGCCAGTTCGCGAAGATGGAGAGGAGGACGCCGGCGACGATGATCGCCGCGGCACAAATCAGGAGGATAGAGCCTTTCTTGGTTTTCATGTGAATGAAGGTATTACTGGTTCACTAACTTTTTGTTTCTGGTACAAAGATAGGGCGCACGTGGCGATGTCGCGTCAAAACGGAGCAATAAATGCGTAAAAACGCTACAAGTTCTGCTTTGCGGGCGTTTTTTTGCGGAACACGAATGGAATGTCGTAAGTCTGTGCGTCACAGTTGTTTATGCCGCCGGAGAAGTCCAATTCGTATTTCCCTTCCCGCTCGGTCAGCTCTGTGAGGCGCTCGTCAATCAGGTAGAGGTCGTAGTCGACCAGGGAGAAGTCGCGGTAGACCATGTCGTAGCCCACTCCGTCTTCGCGGTAGACGATCTGCGGCCGCCCGAAGGCCTTGTCCAGCGCGTGGTGGGTGGAGATCGCCTTGCGGCTGTTGCGCGCGACGAGCCAGTCGTAGAGCCGGCGGGCGATGGCTTCATGATCCACCCCGGGCGTGGGCGATTTGTGGTCGAGGTCTTCCGTGTCGAGAGCTTTCCCCTTCAGTTTGCCGACCTTCCGGTCCAGGATCAGGACCCAGAGGACCAGCAGGGGCAGCAGGACGATGAGGATCAGCTCCAGGTCCATTATGCGTCGGCGAAGGTCTTGCCGTCGTCCAGGACGACCTGAAGTTTGGTATATTCGCTGTGGAAGTCGTTGCGGAGGCGGTCCAGGTAGCGGGCGCACTCCCATTTGCACATCGGCAGGTCATGCAGCAGGTAGTTGCCGCAGGTCTCCGGGGTCGTGGCCGGGACTTCGTCCTGCGTGAGGATCCATTCCAGGCATTCGATGGTCAGCCGGCGCATGTCCTCCGCCATGTAGCTGCCGGTCATGATGATGTACATGCCCGTCAGGCAGCCCATCGGGCCGACGTAGACCACGTCGTCCTTCGCGGCCGAGTTGCGGAACCACGTGGCCATCAGGTGCTCGATGCTGTGCATGGCCGCCGGCGCCACCGCCGGCTCCTTGTTCGGCTCCGTGATCCGAAGGTCGAACGTCGTGAAACCCCTGTCCACCCGGGACACGTAGATGCCCGGTTTCAGGTGCGTATGGTCGATCGTAAAACTCTGGATGACTTCCATAAGCCTATTTGATCTTGGCCTTGTAGGCGGTGCCCACCTTACCGTGGGCGATGTTCAGGAGCTTCTTGGAGAGCATCTTGCGGCGGATCGGCGCCACGAGGTCCGTGAACAGCACGCCGTCCAGGTGCGAGAACTCGTGCTGGATCATCCGGGCCGCGAACTTGTCGAAGGTCTCCGTCTTCTTCTCAAATGTCTCGTCGTAGTACTCGACCTTCAGCGACTCCGGCCGGCGCACGTCGGCGTAGAGGCCGGGCACGCTGAGGCAGCCCTCGTTGTATTCGCACATCTGTGCGCTCTCCTCCAACACCACCGGATTGATGAAGGTGCGGCGGAAGCCCTCCAGGTAGGGATAGACGTCCTTCATGACGTCGCCGTTGACCACGGCGACACGCAGGCTCACGCCGATCTGCGGCGCGGCGAGGCCGCAGCCGTCGGACTTGTCGAGAGTGTCCCAGAGATCCTGCACCAGCGTGGTGAGGCCTTCCTTGTCGGCGAGATCGGCCGGAGCCGCGACCTTGCGCAGCACTTCCGAGCCGTATAAGTAAATAGGTTGAATCATTTCTTCTTGTCCAAATAACTCTGCAGGATGATGGCGGCGCTGATCTTGTCCACGGAGGCCTTGTCCCGCCGCTCGCTTTTCTTCATGCCGCCGTCGATCATCGCCCGGTGCGCCAGCACGGAGGTAAAGCGCTCATCCTCAAGCTCCACGGGCACATCCGGGAAGGCCTTGTTCAGGCGCTTGAGGAAGACTTCCACATCCGCCGCCGCCTCGGCGGGAGCACCGTTCAGATTGAGCGGCCAGCCCACGACAAAACGCACAACCGTCTCGGAAGCGGCATATTTTTGCAGATAATCTATTATCTTTGCAGCAGGAACGGTCTCGAGCGGAGAGGCGAAGATGCCCAGCGGGTCGCTCACAGCGACACCGACCCTGGCGCGTCCGTAGTCTATTCCTATCGTCCTGTTCATCACCGCAAATTTACATCAAAAGTATGGGAAGACAAAATCCGGATCACCGCACGCGTCAGTACAGGCTTACGCTCGTGGACAATGAGACCCACGAGACCCTGCGCGCGATCCGGTTCAACCAGCCGCAGCTGATCTACGGGATCATCACGGCCGTCCTTGCGCTGGTGCTCCTGGCGTACCTGCTGTTCGCCGTCACCCCGCTGCGCACCATCATCCCCGGCTACCCCAACGAGCACTCGCGCCGCGAGGCCGTGGCCAACGCCATCAAGATCGACTCCCTGGAGAACGCGGTCGCCCGCTGGAACCTCTACGCCGAGAGCCTCAGCCGCGTGCTCACGGGCGAGCAGACTATCGATTTCGACAGCCTCGTGCACAACGCCACGGCGCGCTACCTCTCCGAGAAAAGCGCCGAGGAGCTCGCCAGGCGCGACTCGCTCCTGCGCGAGACCGTGCAGAAGGAGGAGCAGTTCGGCGTGGGCGCCCAGGCCGAACGCGACCTGCCCATCGAGGGCATCCATTTCTTCGCGCCGCTCAAGGGCGTAGTCTCCACCGCCTATGACCGCGTGAGCCATCCGGCCATCGACATCGCCGCCCCCACGGGGAGCGTGGTCAGCGCCGTGCTGGACGGCACGGTCATCTTCACCGGCTGGGACGCCGAGACCGGCTACGTCATCATCGTGCAGCATCGCGAAAACCTGCTGAGCGTTTATTCCAATAACCAGAAATTGCTGCGCAGCTCCGGCGACGCGGTCAAGGCCGGCACCCCGATCGCCCTGGTCGGCGGCATGTCCGGACAGCCCGGCGCCGAACACCTGCACTTCGAGCTTTGGCAGAACGGCCAGAGCCTCGATCCGACCCGATACATCAGCTTGTAAGTGAAACGTAAGATAGCCATACTCGGATCCACCGGATCCATCGGCACCCAGACGCTGGACGTCATCCGCCAGCATCGAGACCTCTTCGAGGTCGTACTCATCTCCGCCAACAGCAGCGTCGGTCTGCTGATTGCCCAGGCCGTCGAATTCGACGTGCCCCACGTCGTCATCTGCAACGAGACGCGCTACCAGGACGTGGCGGACGCCCTGCAGCCCCACGGCATCAAGGTCTGGGCGGGCGTGGACAGCCTGTGCGACCTGGTCGGCATGGAGGGCGTGGACATCGTCGTGGGCGCGATGGTCGGCTTCAGCGGCCTCCGGCCTACCCTGGCCGCCCTGCGGGCCGGCAAGGTCGTGGCCCTGGCCAACAAGGAGACCCTGGTCGCCGCGGGGTCCGTGGTCACGAAGACCGCGCGCGAGCACAACGGCGTGATCCTGCCCGTAGACTCCGAGCATTCCGCCATCTTCCAGTGCCTGCTGGCCGCGAGCGAGAATCCCGTGGAGCGCGTGCACCTGACCGCCTCCGGCGGCCCGTTCCGCACCTGGGAGCGCAAGAAGATCGCCGGCGCCACCGCCGCGCAGGCCCTCCGGCATCCCAACTGGAACATGGGGTCCAAGGTCACCATCGACTCCGCCACGATGATGAACAAGGGCTTCGAAGTGATCGAAGCCAAGTGGCTCTTCGACCTCGAACCCGAGCAGATCAACGTGGTCGTCCACCCCGAGTCCATCATCCATTCGATGGTCGAGTTCGTGGACGGGGCCGTGATCGCGCAGCTCGGCTGCCCGGACATGCGCGAGCCCATCGGCTTCGCGCTGAGTTTCCCCCAGCGCCTGACCGTGGGCAACAAGAAACTCGATTTCGCGACGCTGGGCGGCCTCTCCTTCGAGGCGCCGGACACAAGCCGCTTCCCCTGCCTGGGGCTCGCCTTCGAGGCGCTCCACCGCGGCGGCAACGCCCCCTGCGCGCTCAACGCCGCCAACGAAGTGGCGGTGGCCGCCTACCTCAAAGACCTGATTTCTTTCTATGATATCGCCAAGATCGGTGAAAAAGCACTTGCGGGCCTGAATTTTGTAGCAGACCCTTCGCTCGACGACATTTTCGCCACCAATCGCGAAGTCGCCGCCATTGCCGATGGTTTTATTCATTAAGACACTGCAAGTCATCCTCGCCCTGTCCGTGCTCATCATCATCCATGAGTTCGGCCATTTCCTGTGGGCGCGCGCGTTCGGGATCCGCGTGGAGAAGTTCTACCTCTTCTTCGACCTCGGAGGCAAGGCCCTCGCGCGCTGGCACTGGGGCGGCACGGAATTCGGCATCGGCTGGCTGCCTTTCGGCGGCTACTGCAAGATCTCCGGCATGATCGACGAGTCGATGGACCTCGAGCAGCTGAAGCAGGAGCCCCAGCCCTGGGAGTTCCGCACGCACCCGGCCTGGCAGCGCCTGCTGGTGATGGCCGGCGGCGTGATCAACAATTTCATCTTTGCCATCCTTACCTACATCGCCATCATGGCGATCTGGGGCGAATCCTATATCGAGAACCGCGGCAACCAGATCTACGTGGACGAACTCGCCTACGAGATGGGCTTCCGCACCGGCGACGAGATCCTGCGCTTCGACGACTACGTACCCGAGAACTTCGGGATGCTGCAGGCCGATCTCGCCCGCCGCGGCGTGCACAAGGCCACGGTCCTGCGCGGCGCCGACACCCTCGACATCTACATCGACCAGGCGCGCATCGGCGAGGTGCTCAGCGACCCGATGATGTTCGACCTGGCGGTTCCGTTCGTGATCGATTCCGTGATGGCGAACGGCCTCAACGCGCAGGCTGACCTGCTGCGCGGCGACCGCATCGTCGCCTTCGACGGCCGCGCCGTCCGCTATGTCCAGGATTCCCGCCCCCTGCTCGCGGAACTGCGTTCGCAGGAAGTGGCGGCCTCCGTGGTCCGCGGCAGCGACACGCTCGGCCTGCCGGTCCGCGTGGACAGCACCGGCCGCATCGGCGTCTTCATGCAGATGCCGGGCGTCAAGACCCGGCACTACAACCTCCTGGAGGCCATTCCCGCCGGCTGGCGGGAGGCAGGCTCCTCCATCGGCGGCTACCTCGACGACCTGGCGCTGCTCGTGCGCCCGTCCACCGGCGCCTACAAGAGCGTCGGCAGCTTCATCGCCATCGGGCAGGTCTTCCCCGAGACGTGGGACTGGTTCCGCTTCCTGAACATCCTCGCCCTGCTGTCCATCATGCTCGGCGTGATGAACCTCCTCCCCATCCCCGGGCTCGACGGAGGCCACATCCTGTTCACCCTGTATGAGATCGTCTCGGGCCGCAAGCCCGGACAGAAATTCCTCGTTGCTGCGCAGCTCATCGGCATGGTGCTCATCTTCGCGCTGATGTTCCTTGCGTTCGGCAACGACATTGCCAGACTGATACACTAATATTCAAAGAGATATGAAAACTACCGGTAAGAAACTGTTTTTCGCTCTGGCGATTGCCGCCCTGACGATGGTCGGCTGCAAGAGCACCAAGGGTCTGCTGCCGAGCGTCAGCGGCAAGGCCGGCGAAGTCATCGTCGTGATGGAGAAAGCCGACTGGGAGGACAGCCTCGGCAGCGACGTGCGCGACCTGCTTGCCTGCGACTGCCCCTGGCTGGCGCAGAAAGAGCCCCTCTACAGCCTCGTAAACGTGATTCCTTCCGCGTTCGGCGACCTGTTCAAGTACCATCGCAACATCGTGCTCTTCCAGGTCAATCCGCAGATCGAC
Source organism: Candidatus Cryptobacteroides sp. (assembly GCA_045117755.1). Classification (GTDB taxonomy): domain Bacteria; phylum Bacteroidota; class Bacteroidia; order Bacteroidales; family UBA932; genus Cryptobacteroides. The sequence goes on along the minus strand of JBGUOB010000033.1, from coordinate 212,505 downwards.
ACCACGGGCATCATCTTCCGGTATAACGTCTGGGCCAAACCGCAGTGCGCCATCCAGATCAATGCGCCGACCGCCGCGGCCGCTTCCGAACTCCTGAAGGAGAAGGGCGCGACCATCGTCAGCGCCCTCGAGCAGGCCGAGCGCGACCGCGTGATCGGCAACACCCTGCGCTACGAGGAGCATCCCATCTATGCGCAGCTCTCTGAGATCTTCGGCGGCGCCCCGCATTTCCCCACCGGCTACAAGCTGCGCAAGGCGACGGAGGACTTCGCCTGGATCGCCGACGACAAGCAGGCCTACCAGGACGTTTTCATCTACCGTTACCCCGTCGAGGAAGATCCCTTCACCATCGAGAAAATCGTCGCCCACCGCAACGCGGTGCTTCTGGAGAACGTCCCGGGCATGCTGGACGGCTCCTATATGATTACCAGCGAGTACTTCCCGGCCACCATCGAATACCTCAAGTACAAGGGCCGCGATTTCGCGCAGGTGCGCGGCATGTGGGAGGTCCAGAACGACTTCATGGGCGGCCCCTTCGTCTCGCACTCCTTCTACAGCCCTGACGGCAGCGAGATCCTCGTGGCCGAGGCCTGGGTCTATGCGCCGAAGTTCGACAAGCGCCAGTACCTGCGCCAGGTCGAGTCCCTTCTCTACTCCTGGGAGTGGAAAGCGACCGAGCCGGACGAAGAAAATGCGACAAATTAATTTGTCAAGTCCAAAAAGTTTTCTATCTTTGCAGTCCCAATTTGGCGAATAGCGTTTTGGGATGAGTTTGGTGGGTTCGTATAACGGCTAGTACTCAAGATTTTCATTCTTGCAATAGGAGTTCGATTCTCCTACCCACTACCAAATATTAAAAAATAAAAACAATGGCAAATACAGCATCCGCAAAGAAGGCCGATCGCCAGAGCGAAAGGCACAGAATGCATAATCGTTATTATGCAAAGACCACCCGCAACGCCATCCGCGACATCCGCAACACCTCCGACAAGGCTACGGCCGAGGCCAACGCCCCCAAGGTTTATGCGATGATCGACAAGCTCGCCAAGATTGGCCTGATCCACAAGAACAAGGCTTCCAACCTCAAGAGCGGCATTGCAGTTTACATCAACAAACTTGCTTAATCGCAGTTTTTGTTGTATTTTTGTGTCCCGGTTTTCCGGACACTATTTTGACAAGATTGAAATTTTAAGAATTCGAAGTTAGTTTGCCGATGACAGCATCATGCTGCCGCCCAAACAACGGAGAAATGGAATTCGAAGTTTATCTTCGGATGGCTGCAAGCGAAACGAGGAGCGAAGGAGGGAGCAATCTAACGATTGTGACCGACTGAGCGACGAAGTTGAACGCCGCAGACGCCGAAGAGAAACGAGAATCGGGATGTAGCGCAGTTGGCTAGCGCACTACGTTCGGGACGTAGGGGTCGTCTGTTCGAGTCAGATCATCCCGACAAGAGGCCGACCAGAAATGGTCGGCCTCTTTCGTTTTATCTACTCCCCTGGTCCCTCCATCCTCAAAACAGGCTTCCAGTGAGGACGGCAGGCAGAAAAACCGGCTTTCATCCTCAAAACAAGCCGTATCTGAGGACGGCAGGGTGATAAGCAGAAGCTACTTCCGGCTGCGGCGGTTGAGCTCGGCCTGGAAGGCCTGGGCATTGCGGTTGTGCTCGGAGAGGGTCTTGGCGAAGACGTGCGTGCCGGAGAAGTCCGGGTTGGCGCAGAAGTAGAGGTTGCCGGCGCCCCAGGTGCCGCCGAAATCAGGATTCAGCACGGCCTCCAGGGCTGCGCGCGTGGGCACGCAGATGGGCCCCGGCGGCAGGCCGGTGTGCTTGTAGGTATTGTAGGCGGAGTCTACCTCCAGGTGCTTCAGGAGGATGCGGTTCAGCTGATAATCAAAGCAGAAGGCCACGGTCGGGTCCGCCTGCAAGGGCATGCCGATCTTGAGGCGGTTCAGATAGACGCCCGCGATCCTGGGCATCTCTGCCTCGTTGTTGGACTCGGCCGTTACGATCGAGGCCAGCACGGAAACCTGCTGGCGGCTCAGTCGCAGGTGCTTCGCCTTGGCATCGCGCTCCTCGGTCCAGTAGCTGTCCCAGGCCGCTTTCTGCTTGGCATAGAGGTCGGCCATCGAGGCCGTCCAGTAGATATCGAAGGTGTCCGGCGTCAGCAGGGAGAAAACGTTGCGCGGCGTGAAGCCGTATTCCGCGAGCAGCTTGTCGTCATTGAGGGCCTGATGGACCGTCGCGGAATCCAGCAGCAGCTGGCTCGCGATCTTGGCGGCGATGTTGCTCTTGACGCGGAGATTCCCCGTCAGGGAGAGGCGTACGGGCGTCTGCCAGCCGTTGTTGAGCATGCGCGCCACATAGACGCTCGCATCGCCGGGCGAAACGGTATAGTGCCCGGGCGTGAGGTACTGCTCCACCTGCTTGGCCCGGAAGCAGCGCTCCAGGCTCGCGCGGTTGCGCACCTGTGCCTTCTGGGCGATCTCCTCCAGCACCTGGTCGGCACTTGCGTCGGGATAGACATAGATCTCCGCCTGCTGGCGGAAATTGGGCAGCTTGTTGTCCTGCAGCCAGTTCCAGCCGAGCAGGCCGCCGATGGCCAGCACGGCCAGCGCCGCGAGAAGAAAGGTCAGTTTTTTCATACCGAACACAAAGATAACAAAACATTTGGACAAGCAGACAAGGCATTTTCGCCGAAAAAGACGATATTTGCGAGGACTGATCACACAATTCCCTATGAATATGACACGTAAACTTCTCTCCTTCCTGCTTCTCGCCCTGCCCCTGCTGGCCGCCTGCGGTCCGAAATGGCAGGAGACCGAGGCCGACGGCTACCGGCTCATCACCCAACGCGGCGGCGCCACGCTCGGCGTCACGTCCGCTCCGCTGATTGAAGATCGCGGCTATGCCTTCAAAGATCTCAACCGGAACGGCGCGCTGGACCTCTATGAAGACTGGCGCAAGCCCGCGCGTACGCGTGCGGAGGACCTCGCCGCGCAGCTCAGCATCGAGGAGATCGCCGGCCTGATGCTCTACAGCGCCCACCAGGCCGTGCCGACCCCGGACATCACGGAGCGGCAGAAGAAGTTCCTCGAAGAGGACAACCTGCGCGCGGTGCTCGTGACGACGGTCGGCAGCCCGGAGATTGCCGCCCGCTGGAACAACAATGTCCAGGCCTTCGTGGAGGGCCTCGGCCACGGCATCCCCGCCAACAACTCCTCCGATCCGCGCAACGAGACGAGCGCCACGGCGGAATACAACGAGGGCTCCGGCGGACAGATTTCCCAGTGGCCCACGCCGCTGGGGCTCGCCGCCACCTTCGACCCGGCGCTGGTGAAGCAGTTCGGGCAGATCGCCTCGGAGGAATACCGCGCCCTCGGCATCGCCACCGCCCTCAGCCCGCAGATTGACCTGGCCACGGAGCCGCGCTGGAACCGCTTCACGGGCACCTTCGGCGAGGATCCTGACCTGGATGTCGCCATGGCCCGCGCCTACGTGGACGGATTCCAGACCACGGACGGCAGTCGCGACGGCTGGGGCAAGGAGAGCGTCAACGCGATGGTCAAGCACTGGCCCTCCGGCGGCCCGGAGGAAGGCGGACGCGACGCGCACTTCAACTACGGCAAGTACGCCGTCTATCCGGGCGGCGCCTTCGCCACGCACCTGCGTCCCTTCACCGAAGGAGCCTTCCAACTGGACGGCGCCACGAAGAGCGCTTCGGCGGTGATGCCTTATTATACGATTTCCTACGGCGTCGACCCGTCGGGCACGAATGCCGGAAACAGCTATAATCACTATATCATCACCGACCTGCTGCGCGGCCAGTACGGCTTCGACGGGGTGGTCTGCACCGACTGGGGCATCACCGCGGACAACGCCGCCATCGAGTCCTTCGACGGAAAATGCTGGGGCATGGAAGAGCTGACCGTCGCCCAGCGCCACTACGCGGTCATCCGCGCCGGCGCGGACCAGTTCGGCGGCAACAACGACAAGGGCCCTGTGCTGGAGGCCTACCGCATGTGGGTGGAGGAATTCGGTGAGGAGAGCGCCCGTGCGCGCTTCGAGCAGTCCGCGGTGCGCCTGCTGATGAATTCCTTCCGCACCGGTCTCTTCGAGAATCCCTACACCGACCCGGCGTACGCCACGGCCGTCGTGGGCAACCCCGACTTTGTCCAGGCGGGCTACGAGGCGCAGCAGAAATCCATCGTGATGATCAAGAACCACGAGAACGTGCTGCCGCACTGGATATGCATCATGAGCGACGGCGAGACCGAAGACGGCGAACTGTGGAGCTCCGAGGAGGTGGCGAAGGTCTATGTCCCGAAGCGCCTGTATCCCCAGACGCCTGGCATGTTCGGCCTGACTATGGGCCCGCCCGCGCACTGGGACTACCCCATCGACAGGGACCTGGTCGCGAAATACTACCCCTGCGCAGAGACGCCGGAAGAGGCCGATTTCGCCCTCGTGCTGATCCAGGAGCCTACCGGCGGCAGCGGCTATGACGTGAACGATCGCAAGAAAGGCGGGAACGGCTACGTGCCTATCACGCTGCAGTACCGGCCTTACAAGGCCGAGTTCGCCCGGGCCGTCTCCCTGGCCGGCGGCGATCCGAAGGAGGCCTTCACCAACCGTTCCTACCGGGGCAAGACGGTGAAGACTTACAACGAAAGCGATCTGGACCTGGTCATTGAGACGAAGCGCAAGATGGGTGACAAGCCCGTGGTCGTGGTCGTGAACATGACCCGGCCGATCGTCCTGGCGGAGCTGGAGCCGTATGCCGACGCCATCCTCGTCACCTTCGGCGTCCAGAACCAGGCGGTGATGGACATCATTTCCGGCAAGGCCGAGCCTTCCGGCCTGCTGCCGATGCAGCTGCCCGCCGACATGCGTACCGTCGAGGAGCAGTTCGAGGATGTGCCCCGCGACATGCGGCCGTACGTCGATGCCGACGGCAATGCCTACGATTTTGCCTTCGGCCTGAACTGGTCCGGCGTCATCGATGACAAACGGGTACAGCAGTTTAAATAAAGAGGCAACTCAGATAAAACGAAGGAGGCCGACCAGAAATGGTCGGCCTCCTTGTTGTCCGCAGCAGCCCTTTATTTGAAGAGCTTCTGCGCGAAGATTGTCAGGTAAACGCGCCAGTTGCGCCAGATGTGGCCGCCGGCGGACTCGTAGTAGGTCACCGGATAGCCGTGCGCGTCGCAATAGTCCTTGAGGGCCAGGGAGCTGACCCGCACGCCGTCATCCTTGCCGACGCCGATCCACCAGAGCTTCGGCTGGGCGGCGAAGACAGCCGCGATCGCCGCTTCGTTTCCTTCCGGCATCGCCACGCCGGAGAACATGCCCACATAACCGAAGCGCTTCGGATAGCGCATCGACAGCTGCACGGACTGGCGGCCGCCCATGGACAGGCCGGCCACGGCCGTGTTCGCGGCGCCCTTCGCCACGTGGTAGTGCTTCTCCACGAAATTCATGATATCCGGGAAGCTCTCCTCCACCTCGACGGTGGACTGGGAACGGCTGTTGGCCATCGTGGGCTGGAACATATTCACGGCGGCGCCGGGCGCGGCCTGATTGAAGTACACGCCGTTCGGCATCACCACGATCATCGGCTTGGCCTTGCCCTCGGCGATGAGGTTGTCCAGGATCTGGGCCGTGCGGCCGAGATCGGACCAGGCATCCTCGTCACCGCCGGAGCCGTGCAGCAGGTACAGCACCGGGTATTTCGCCTTGGGGCTGTCCTCGTAGCCGGCCGGCGTGTAGACCGTCATGCGGCGCTTCGCGCCCAGGGTCGGGCTGTCGTACCAGACGTGCGCGAGCGAGCCGTGCGGCACGTCGTGCACCTCGTAGTACCAGCCGGCGTCGCCCTGCTCCGCGCTGAGCGTGAAGATGTTGGTCCAGGTGGCGACGTCGCGGTTCTGATAAATATTGGAAGGGTCCATCCACTTCTGCCCGTCCACCACGAAGCTGTAGGAATACAACTCGCCCGCAAGCGGCGCGGTGGTATAGGTCCACACCCCGTCGCGGCCCTCGCGCATCTCGGCGGCGCCGGGCGCCTCGTACACCTGCATACGTCCGTCGGCTTCGTATTCGATGCGCTGCGGCGGCAGGAAATCGCCCGTCAGCCGCACGGTCACGGCCTTGGGGGCGAAGAGACGGAAGGTGACGCTGTGGTCCGCGTTGATCTCGGGAGAGACGATGCCGGTGCCCGGGCCCAGGGCCTGCTGGGCGGCCGCCCGGGTGGCGAACGCCGCCGTCAGGACGGCGAGAAGGAGAAGGATTCGTTTCATGGATTGATGGTTGATTGGTTCTTGTGCAAAATTAAGGATTCCGCGGAATAATTTCTTGTCTGTCTGTTCAATCTTATGCAAACTTGTTCTATCCGCTTGCGCGGGCGTCGCCCATTATTTATTTTTGAATGTCAAAACACACGAGACCAACGAACACCGATATGAAGAGATTCCTCCTGTTTGCTGCCGTCGCCCTGACGGCCCTCGCCTGCGGCCGGCCGCAGGCCATCGTGGAACGCACCGATGTCTATATGCACGTCGGCGACGTCAGCCTGCTGGTGGACGCGGTGGAATTCACCGTCGCCAATCCGGCTTCCCTGCGCGGCCTGAGCGCCGCGGACTTCGAGCTCACGGGCAATGCCGCGGGCGGCTTCATCGACGTGAAGACCGGCCAGGCCCCCGCCGAATACGCCGAGGACGGGCTCATGCTCAGCCGCAAGGGCAATACGCTGCGCGTAGACGCCACGCCCTTCAATGCCGACGGCATGCGGGAAGGATGGGCCAGGCTCATCCCCTGGGAGCTGCGCTGCAGCGCCGATTCCGCGCTCACCGCGACGGCCGCCACGGCCACGGAGCGCCACATCGCCGTGCTGGACGACTGCATCACCGGCAGCTTCTCCTTCGGCGGACTCACCCGCGAATACATGCTGCACCTGCCCAAGGACGCGAAAGGCAACGTGATTCCGAACGTGCCCCTGATGGTCTGGCAGATCGGCGGCGGCGAATATGACAAAGACCTGATGACCGTCGCGACGGCCAACCGCTGCCTCGTGTCCCTCGCCACCGAGGGCATCCCCTGCGCCGCCCTGGTCTTCGCCCTGGCGAACCCCAACTATTCCTACAGCGCTTCCCTCTTCCCCGAGAAGATCGAGCTGATCGACCGCAACAACGCCCTGCAGATGGCGTTCATCGACACGCTCATCGCGGACGGCGTGGTGGACGGCTCGCGCCTCTTCTGCGCCGGCGCCTCCAGCGGCGGCGGCTGCACGATGCGCTTCATGATGCAGTTCCCGGACCGCTTCAAGGCTGCCATCCCCTGCTGCCCGATGGATCCCATCGTGCCCATCCACCAGGTGAAGGAGAAATACGAGGGCCAGTTCGCGGACGACCTCGAGAAAGCCTTCCAGGGCAATGTATTTAAGTGGAACGGACAGGACATGGCCCCCGCGCCCATCGACACGGATGCCTTCGTGAAGCTGCCGATGTACTTCGTGCACGCCTCCTCCGACCAGACCTGCAAAATCGCAAGTTCCTATTCTTATATAGAGGCCCGCAAGCGCCTGGGCGCCACTCAGGACCAGCTGCGCGTCTATTCCGACGAAGACATGGCCGCCTACGGCCTGCCGGTGATGCTCGCCCACTTCTCCTGGGTGCCGCTGCTGGACGACTACTCCGAGGGCAGCGTGATGCGCTGGATGATCGACCAATTTTAAAAACCACTACCCGATATGAAGAAATTGCTTCTGCTGGCAGCCCTGTGCTGCTCTCTCCCCGCCTTCGCGCAGTGGGGACGCCCCACGCCGGGCGACACGCTCCGCTCCACCGTCGTCCTGCCGGACGGCAAGGTCATTTTCCAGATCTACGCCCCTAAGGCGCGTACGGTGTCCGTGACGGGCGACCTGCCCTGGGGCAAGCCCATCCTGTTCCGCGAGATGCCGAACGGCGTCTGGAAAGGCTACTGCGAGGGGCTGGAGCCGGGCGTGTTCCGCTACAGTTTCGTCGTGGACGGCGTCAAGGTCCAGGATCCCCGGAGTCCGCAGGCGGGCGAAACTTCCGCCCTGCTGACCGTGGGCGAAGGCTATGTCAAGAACGTCGCGCACGGTGCGGTGGCCCAGCGCTGGTACTGGTCCGAGACCCTGGGCGAGATGCGTCGCATGCACGTCTGGACGCCGGCCGGCTATGAGAATTCCAAGCAGAAACTGCCCGTGCTCTACCTCATCCACGGCGGCGGCGACAACGACGCCTCCTGGCCGGGTGTGGGCGCCGCGGGCTGGATCCTCGACAATCTCCTCGCCGAGGGCAAGATCGTCCCCATGGTCGTGGTGATGCCCAACGGCACCATCGAAGGGGTGCCCAACGAGGTCCCTCCCTTCGCCGACGATATGTTCCGTTCGATCATTCCCTTCGTGGAGAGCAACTACCGCGTGATCACAAAGCCGGAGGCCCGTGCCGTCGCCGGCCTGTCCATGGGCGGCATGGAAACGATGGAAGTCGTGTTCCGCAACCCGGACATGTTCCGCTACGCCTGGGTGCTCTCTTCCAGCCTGATGCCGGGCTCCGACCTCCAGGAGGAGGCGAAGCGCCTGAACATCGCCGCCAACGTCGCGAAGATCAACAAGACCTACAAAGCCTTCGTCTTCACCCAGGGCGGCCCGACCGACATCGCGTACCAGAACTGCGCGAACACCCGCAAATTCCTGCAGGAGCTGGGCCTGAAATTCGACTATATGGAGAATGCGCAGGCCGGTCACAGCTGGGGAACCTGGCGCGCCGACCTGGCCACCTTCGCACCGACACTTTTCAAATAACCACATAATATAACCTATTATCCGTCAGACGGATGCGGCGTTTGCCCCGCATCCGTTTTTTTGTTTTTCTGAACAAAGGCGCAAACAATTGAACAAGCAAAACGGGCCCCTTCCACATAGAGAAAAACAATTGAACGGAGGAAAACAAGCAAGGGGTTTTTAATCCATACTTTTGCATCCGGTACAACAGACCCATAAACTGAACTAACAACCCAAAATCTTTCAACATAATGAAACGCATTATCACTATCCTCTCCATCTGCCTGGCAGCCTTCGCTTCCGCGAACGCCCAGGAACTGGCCAATTTCAACTTCGGCGGCCGCATGGCCCCGGTCGTTTCCCCTGACATCCAGGGTGACAGCGTCACTTTCCGCTTCCGCGCCGACTATGCGACGGTCGTGAAGCTCTCCGGCTCCTGGATGCCGAATCCCTACGGCGACACCATCGACATGTACCGCGGCGCCAACAACGTCTGGTCCGTCAAGATCGCCCTTCCCTCCCCTGAGATCTACACCTACAACTTCGTCGTGGACGGCGTCAGCGTGAACGATCCCCAGAACATCCTCGTGCAGCGCGACGGCACCCGTTTCCTGAACATGCTCATCGTCCCCGGCGAGCGTACGGAGAACTACACGGAGGCCCAGCACCGCGGCACCGTCAGCCACCCCTGGTATGACAGCAAGGTCCTCGGCATCAACCGCCGCCTGACGGTCTACACCCCGTACGGCTACGAGGCCAACCCCAAGAAGAAATATCCTGTCCTTTACCTCCTGCACGGTGCGGGTGGCGACGAAGAAGCATGGATCTCCATGGGCCGTACCGCCCAGATCCTCGACAACCTCATCGAGAAGGGCCTGGCCGAGCCGATGATCGTGGTGATGCCGAACGGCAACGCCAACCAGCAGGCAGCCGTGACCCTCAACATCCCGACCGCCCCGCAGCCCGACTGGCGTCAGATGCAGGAGCAGTTCGCCAACATGCCCGAGGCTGAGCGCAACCGCGCGATGAACAGCTATGTCGTGAGCCTCTGCGAGGAAATCGTTCCCTTCATCGAGAAGAACTTCCGCGCCATCGCGAAGCCGGAGGCCCGCGCCATCGCCGGTCTGTCCATGGGTGGCGGCCACACCATCACCGCTTCCATCCTCTACCCGCAGCTCTTCGACTACATCTGCCCGCTCTCCGCAGCCGGTCAGGCCTCCCCGGAGCAGATTGCCAACCTCAAGAAGGCCGGCGTGAAGCTCTACTTCCTCGCCTGCGGTAACACCGACTTCCTCTTCGAAGGCTCCAAGACGCTGGACAAGACCCTCACCGAGCAGGGCCTGGACCACATCTTCTATGTCTCCGACGGCGGTCACGTGTGGGCCAACTGGCGCCTCTACCTGAACACCTTCGCGCCGATGCTGTTCAAGAAATAACAGCCCGGCCGGGTAGCATCTAACAACCATATATATCAGTCTACCTATTAATCTAACCAATCATTCACACAATGATGAAAACCAACAATCTGCTCAAGCGGCTCTCCGCGGTGCTCGCAGGCCTCGTCCTCGGCGCTTCGATGCTGTCCGCCCAGAACATCAAGGTGACCGGTGTCGTGACCGACTCCGAGAAGTTGCCTGTCATGGGAGCGGCTGTCATGGTCTCGGGAACGAGTATCGGTACGGCCACGGACCTCGACGGTAATTTCGAAATCGACGTCCCCAGCGGTGCCATCCTTGAGATCTCTTCCATCGGCTACGAGACCCGTAAGGTCAAGGCTACGCCGAAGATGAACATTGTCCTCATCGAGGACGCCGAGCTCCTCAACGAGTCCGTCGTTGTCGGTTACGGCGTCCAGAAGCGCGAGTCCCTGACGGGCGCTATCTCCCAGATCCGCTCCGAGGATATCGCTGCTACCAAGACGGCTGACGGCGTCGCTGCCCTCCAGGGCAAGATTCCGGGCCTTCTCATCACCCAGAACAGCGGTAAGCCGGGCGCTTTCGCTTCCGAGATCAACCTCCGCGGCTTCGGTACGCCGATGATCGTCGTGGACGGTGTGGTCCGCAGCACCACGCGTACCCGTAAATCCACTTCTTACAACACGAACCCGAACGCCCTTGAGTCCTACACCGATCTTTCGGTCCTCCAGGAACTCAACCCGGACGACATCGAGAGCATCTCCGTGCTGAAGGACGCTTCCGCGACCATCTACGGTCTCGGCGCCCAGAACGGTGTGATCCTCATCACCACCAAGAAGGGCCAGGTGAAGAAGCCGTCCGTGAACTTCTCCGCCACCCTGCAGCTCGCCGCCCCGGTCGTCCCGCGCGACGTGGTCAGCTGGACGGAATTCATGGAATATGAGAACGCCATGTCCGACGTGGCCAAGATGCCGCACCGCTTCACCGACGAGACCATCGCCGCCTACAAGCGGGGCGATCCCGACCTGGTCTACACTGACTGGTACAACGAGGTCTACAAGAAGGTCGCCGTGAACCAGCAGTACAACGTGTCCATCTCCGGTGGCACCGAGACTGTCAACTACTACTTCGGCGCCAACTTTGCCGACGATAACCCGATCCTGAAGGGCGACAGCTACGGCTACAAGCGCTATGGCTTCAACGGCAACATCTCCGTCAAGCTCCTCCCGGAACTGACGATGCGCTACACCACCAGCTTCCGCCAGAGCACCAACAACGGTATGGGCGACTTCGATATGGACTGGAACATCTTCTACTACATCTATCAGTCCAACCCGATGGTCGGCGTCCACACCAAGGACAACCCGCAGCACTACTCCGACGTGGAAGAGCACACCAACCCGGTGGCCCTCCTCGACACCGAAGCTTCCGGTTACACCAAGACCGACCGCAAGGACTTCAGCAACACCATCGACTTCACCTACGACGCTCCGTTCCTGAAGGGCCTGCAGTTCCAGGCCACGGGCGCCTATGACTTCGGTCGCAGCAAGCAGCGCACCCTCGTCAAGAAGATGAAGCTCTACGATTACCTGACTGATATTTCCCAGCAGGGTATGGAGACCCGCCAGGAGACCCAGTACGCCGAGATGTGGAACGACAACTCCCGCGTCTACGGCCGTGTCCAGGCCCTCTACAACGCCCAGTTCGGCCAGCACAACATCTCCGCGATGCTCGGCGCCGAGCTTACCAGCATCACCAACGCCATGATCGGCGCTTCCCGCTACTATGGCGCTGACGGCGACCATTACCTCTACACGCACGACACCATCAATCAGGGTCTTGCCTCCCGCTCCGACAACCAGGGTACCCGCTCTTCCAGCCGTACCGCCGGTTACATCGGCCGTATCAACTACAACTACGCCGGCAAGTACCTCGTGGAGGTCATGGGCCGTTACGACGGTAACTATATGTTCGCTCCCGGCAAGCGCTGGAGCATGTTCCCGTCCTACTCCCTCGGTTGGCGCATCTCTGAGGAGAAATTCTTCAAGCAGGCCCTTCCGTTCGTCAACAACCTCAAGTTCCGCTGGTCCGACGGTTTCACCGGCGCTCCGCAGGGTTCCGCCTATGCTTACATCAACGGCTACACCTCCAGCGGCTCCTGGGTGTTCACCGACGGCGCCAGCACCACGGGTTACGCCAACAACCAGGTGGCGAACACCATCCTGACCTGGGCCAAGGTCCGTATGATGGACTTCGGTGTGGACTTCGAACTGTGGCGCGGCAAACTCGGCGGTACCTTCGACTGGTTCAAGCGCGAGATGATCGGTACCGCCGCCGTGCGCGACGCTTCCCTGCCTGACTTCTATGCGGTCTCCCTCCCTTCCGAGAACCTGAACCGCAGCGAGACCCAGGGTCTGGAACTCTCCCTCTACCACCGCAACAGCGTCGGTGACTTCTCCTACCGCATCCAGGCGACGGCCACCCTGTCCCGCAGCCGCTCGACCTACATCGAGAGCGAGAACACGAAGGTGTACAAGTCCTCCATGGATTACTGGAAGAACTGCTCCCTGAACCGTTGGAACGGTTACTTCGGCGGCAGCACCTATCATTGGGCCGGCGGTCAGTTCAGCTCCGTCAACGAGGCGAACGCCAGTGAGATCCTCTACACGACCAACGGTTCCCTCGAAGGCAACCGCGGTATCATCGTCGGTCAGTACAAGCTCGTCGACCGCAACGGCAACGGCTACATCGACGGTGAGGATGTGTACTACACCTGGGGTTCCGGCAACCCGCCCCTCCAGTTCGGTCTCACCTTCAGCGGCAGCTGGAAGAACTTTGACTTCAGCCTCATCTTCAACGGTGCGACGATGAAGTACAAGGGCTACGGCCTGAGCGCTTACGCTGGCTACGGCAAGCTCAACTACCTGCCTTCCCAGTACACCGATTCCTACCACGTGGCCACCTACGGCGCCGATCCTTGGGATCCTGAGACCGAGTGGGTCTCCGGTTACTGGCCGGCCCTCGTGCGTGTGTCCCAGGTGGGCTCCTACAACAGCCCGACCTACGGCTACAACCAGCCTTACGACTACGTGAATGCCACCTACCTCCGTCTGAAGACCATCGAGCTCGGCTACCGCTTCAGCCCGAACTTCCTCAAGAAGGCCGGCATCAAGAGCGCCCGCGTGTTCTTCAACGGCGGCAACCTCCTCACGTTCTGCAACAAGCTCCTGAAGTATGTCGATCCTGAATCCAACGACAGCGGCCGCGCCGGTGGCGAGTTCCAGATCAACAAGACCTACAGCTTCGGTCTCAATCTCAACTTCTAATCCTGCATCACCATGAAAAAGATATTTACATATATCCTGATTGCCGGACTTTCTTTCGGACTCGTGTCCTGCGACAAGTTCTTTGACAGCATGGAGGGTGACCTGAGCAAGGTGGCCGCCGAGGACCTCCTGTCCTCCGACAACGGCCTGCTCGCCCTGCTGGCCAACCTCTACTCCAACCTTCCGGGCACCAGCCTGACCGACAACGACAAGTATCAGATGTTCGGCAACGCCGCCCGCGATGTTCCTGATTACAAGAACACCACGCCTGGTTTCTGGGATTACAAGAGCGTCCGCGCCGTCAACAAGTTCCTCGAGGCCGTCGACGAGGCCTACGAGAAAGGCATGTTCGACGAGGCTACCCGTGACGCCTACAAGGGCGAGGGTCTCTTCATCCGCGCCTGCTACTATTTCGCCAACGTCCGTACCCACGGCGGCATCCCCATCGTGGAGGAGTCCCTGGACAAGTACTACGGCGTCGACAACGACAAGCTCTACGTCCCCCGCTCCACCGAGAAGGAGTCCTGGGACTGGGTGCTGAACGAGTTCCAGAAGGCCGCCGAGCTCCTGCCTGCCACCCAGGCCCAGGAGATGCGCGCCAACAGGTACACCGCCCTGGCCATGAAGGCCCGCGCCGCCCTGTGGGCAGCGTCCGAGAGCAAGTACTGGAACCGCGCTCCGATCAACGCCAACTACGCCGCCGTCCAGAAGAAGCTCACCTATATGGAGGCTTCCTATGCTGACGATTACTACAAGCAGGCCATCGTCGCTGCGGGCAACGTCATCCACTCCGGCGCCTACCAGCTCTATGGCAGCAACCCGGCCGACATCAGCGCCGCCATCAGCAACCTCAACGATCTCTTCCAGACCTACCAGGTCAGCGAGGGTATCTTCGGTCGCTCCTACAAGACGGGTGACGCCAGCACCACCAACGGTACCGACAAGTGGGTTCCCAACCAGTTCGCCGTCGGTTACACCGGCACCGGTGCCGCCAACTACGCTGCGACCCTGAACCTGGCCGACGAGTATGACTACTACACCGACGCTATCACCCGCGGACGCAAGGACGGCAAGATCCAGACGCTTGTGAGCGGCAGCGAGGATTACTACATGACCAGCCCGAAGACGGAATTCACCAAGGACAAGGTGGCCTCCTACAAGCACTACAACTCCGTCCAGGAGCCGTTCCTGCTGAAGGACGCCCGCTTCCAGGCCTGGGTCATCTATCCCGGCGCCACGTTCCGCGGCCAGACCGTGTACATGGAAGGCGGCATGGTGATGCCTGACGGCTCCGTGTCCGTCTACCCGACCTCCGACGCCAGCGGCAGCGGCAATGTCGGTGTCGAGAAGAACGGTAAGACCTATTATCCGTTCGGCGGTGAGGGTATCAACAACTCTGCGTTCATGGGCTTCCCGATGGACAAGAACTCCAACAACCGCAATACCTACTGCTTCACCCCGCGCAAGTACCTCGACCAGAAGTCTGCCAACCAGTACCCGCAGTCCCCGTACTACGATCTCCGCTACGCCGAGGTCCTGCTTACCTATGCCGAGGCTCACATCGAGAGCGGTCTGGGTGACGACACCCTCGCCGCCCAGTGCCTGAACGCCGTGCGTCACCGCGCCGGTTTCCGCGACGATGTGGAACTGACCATCGAAAACGTCCTGCACGAGTGGAAGTGCGAATTCGCTTTCGAGAACAAGTGGAGCAACGTGCTGTACCGTCGCCGTGGCTTCTACAACCCGGAGAATACTTCCAACCAGGAAGAGGGCACGCTGGGCAAGAAGCTCACCCTCATCCCGATGGTGGACCTCTCCGGCGCCGAAGCCCAGTGGGTGTTCCTCCGTGCTATCCCGATGACGGCTTCCCCGTCCGACTGGGGTTACTACGGCACCCTCCGCTTCAACGCGGAAGACTACTACGCACAGATTCCGAACTATGTGAACAACAAGATCGAACCCAACAACAAATAAGACCATGAAAAGAATTATCAATACCCTCGCCGTACTGCTGTCCCTGGCAACGTTCGCGTCCTGCGACCTGCTGAAGCTGGACAATTTCGACGGCCCCGACGCACAGGTGTCCGGCAAACTGGTGGACGCCAAGACGGGTGCTCCCATCGGCGTGGAGACGGCTTTCTCCCAGGAGATTGACTGGGCCAACGTTGACTGGGCTACCTGGACTTTCCCGACGATCACCATCTCCAAGGGTTCCCTGATCGTCAACGAACTCGGCTGGAAGGACAACTCCGGCAACGAGGTCTATGAGGACCAGCGCTGGTTCATCCGTTTCGACGGCCAGTACCGCAACAACCTCGTCTTCGCGGCTGACTATAAGGTGCTCTTCAAGGAACTCCCCTGCTATGAGAGCGACCAGGTCATCAACCTGAAGAAAGGCGAGAACAAGAACGTCGACCTGACGGCGACTCCGTTCTGCCGCATCGTCGATCCCCAGATCTCCTACAACGCGACCACCAAGAAAGTGGTGGCCAAGTTCAAGGTGGAACTGGGTGATAACACCAAGGCCAACAGCATCCTGAACCTCCGCTTCTGCGGCAATACCCAGCTCTTCGTGGGCGCCACGGTGTTCAACCTGGTTTCCTCCGACGATGCCGGTGCCAAGAAGGAAGGCGGCACCTGGGGCACCATGGTGTTCCCGGCCGCACAGCCCGGACAGGAAGTCACGCTTGAAATCGATACGACGAACCCCAAGAACGCCGAGCTTTTCAAGTACAACCAGGATCGCTATTTCCGCATCGCGGCCCAGGCCGGTGGAAACGGCTACAACAGCCAGAACCTGTACAACTTTTCCCCGATCTACAAGATCTCTGCTGACTTCAGCAAGATCGAAGAGTACAAATGGGGCGATCTTTAGTCGTCAACCGATTGCTCTATCCTGAAAAAGGGCCGGTCCTTGCACGGGCCGACCCTTTTTTCTAAATTAGCAACATGAAACGAATAACACTACTGATTGCCTGCCTGTTGCTAGCGGCATCCGGCACGCTCCGCGCCCAAGAATTCACCTATCCTTTCCAGAATCCCGCCCTCTCCGAGGACGAACGACTGGACAACGCCGTGTCCCTGATGACCGTCGACGAGAAAATCATGACGGTCGTAGGCCAGGGCGTCCAGCGCCTCGGCATTGCGGGCCCCGGCGCCACCGAGGCCATTCACGGCATCGTGCGCGGCGGCGACAGCGAGCTGCCGGCCCTGAATCCCGGCCCCGCTTTCCGCTGGCCGGGTTGGGCGCCGCCCAAATACCGCAACAGTACCGCCTTCCCGCAGGCCTATGGTATCGGTGAGACCTGGGACCGGGAAATGGCGCACATCGTAGGCGACGTGATGTCCTATGAGGCCCGTTTCTATTCCAACGGTGCACCTTTCAAGTCCCTCGTGCTCTGGGCGCCCAACGCCGATCTCGCCCGCGACCCCCGCTGGGGCCGCACGGAGGAGAGCTTCGGCGAGGACCCCTACCTCGTGGGTGAGCTGGTGGCCGCCGAAGTGCGCGGCATCCAGGGCGACGACCCGACCTACTGGCGTGGCGCCGCGCTGATGAAGCATTTCCTCGCCAACAGCAATGAGGACGGCCGCTTCGGCACCGACTCCCGCTTCGACGAGGCGCTCTTCCGCGATTACTATTCCTACGGCTTCTGGAAAGGCGCCAGGGCCGGCGCCAAGTCGCTGATGACGGCCTACAATGCCTACAACGGCGTGCCCTGCATCGCCAACGACTTCATCGGCACGATCCTGCGCGACGAATGGGGCATGGACGGCACCATCGTGGATGACGCCGGCGCCCTGCGCTACATGGTCGATCCGCACCACTACGCTCCGGACATCAATACCGCCGTCAAGATGGCCCTGGAGGCCGGTCTGACGCGTTTTATCGACTCCAATTTCCAGCAGGTCAAGACGGCCTACGACGCCGGATTCATCTCCGACGAAGTGCTTGACGCGCGCACGAAGTGCAACCTTCGCACGATGCTCAAGCTCGGCCTGATGGACGCCGCCTGCCCGTACGACGCGCAGGAGTTCGGCTCCGACGACGACCTCCCCTGGGAGCGCCAGGAGTTCAAGGACAAGGCACGTCTGGTGACGCAGAAGTCCGTCGTCCTCCTCAAGAACGAGGGCGATCTGCTGCCCATCGACAAGAGCAAGGTCAAGAAGATCGCCGTGTTCGGCAACCGCGCCGAAGCCGTCCTGAAGGACTGGTACGGCGCCCTCCCCACCTACCGCGTGAGCCCGCTCGACGGCATCAAGGCCAAGGTCGAAGGGACCGACGTGGAAGTGCGCTTCCAGCGCTGGGATTCCGACGGCACGGCGCAGGAGCTGGCCAAGTGGGCCGACATCTGCATCGTCTGCGTGGGCAACCACCCCGCCACCAGCCCCGACTGGGACGGCCAGACCGTCCAGTCGCCCTGGGCCTACGGCACCATCGCCGGTGACGGCCGCGAAGCCCTGGACCGCCGCAGCATCCAGCTGGAGACCGAGGACCTGATCAAGGTCATCTGGCAGGCCAACCACAACACCGTGGTCACGCTGATCAGCAGTTTCCCCTTCGCCATCAACTGGACGGCGCAGCACGTGCCCGCCATCGTTCATCTCACGCAGTGCAGCCAGGAACTCGGAAACGCCCTCGCGGACGTGCTCTTCGGCGATTACAACCCCGCCGGCCGCACCACCCAGACCTGGGTCGCCGACATCCTGGACCTGCCGAACATGCTCGACTACGATATTCGCCACGGTCGCACCTATATGTATTTCAAGGGCAAGCCCATCTTCCCCTTCGGCTTCGGCCTCAGCTACACCAGCTTCAAGTATTCCGGTCTGAAGGCTTCCCGCGACGGGGACGACTTCGTCTTCCGCTTCAAGCTGAAGAACACGGGCAGCCGCGACGGCGAGGAAGTCGTGCAGCTGTACGCCAGTTTCCAGGGTGACGACGCCGCCCGCCGCCTGCGCGGCTTCGAGCGCGTCGCCGTCGCCGCCGGCGAGACGAAGGACGTCGAGATCCGCGTCCCTGCGGACGACCTGAAGCTCTGGGACAGCGACGCGCATGCGTTCGCGTTCAAGGGCCGCCGGGCGAAGATCCAGATCGGCGCCTCTTCGGCGGACATCCGCCTGAAGAAAAGAGTTAAATTGTAGAAAATTCCCACAAACCAATTAGTAATGAAAAAGTTAGTTATCCTTATGGCGGCGACCGCGCTGAGCCTCGGCACCGCTTTCGGCCAGGAGCTGGCCAACTTCGCCCGCCAGGGCCAGGGGCAGCAGATCGTCTCCCCGGAGGTCAAGGACGGCAAGGTCACCTTCCGCCTGAACGCCAACTACGCTACCCGCGTGCAGCTGTCCGGCAACTGGATGGCGAATCCCTGGACCGGCGTGGAAGACATGCAGAAAGGTCCGAACGGCATCTGGGAACTCACCATCGACGCCCCGGAGCCGGAGATCTATACCTATAACTTCGTCGTGGACGGCGTGTCCGTGAACGACCCGCTCAACAACCAGGTCCAGCGTGACGGCAACCGCTACCTCAACATGCTCTTCATCCCGGGCGAGCGCTCCGAGAACTACTATGAGGCCGAGGGCCAGCACGGCACCCTCACCTATCGCTGGTATGACAGCGCCCAGCTCGGCATCAGCCGCCGCATGGCCGTCTATACCCCCTACGGTTACGAGAAGAACACCAAGAAGAAATATCCGGTCCTCTACCTCCTGCACGGTGGCGGCGGTGACGAGGAAGCCTGGCCTTCCATGGGCCGCGCCGTCCAGATCCTGGACAACCTCATCGCGAAGGGCCTCGCCGAGCCGATGATCGTGGTCATGCCGAACGGCAACCCCAACCAGCGTGCCGCCCAGACCCTCAAACTGCCCAACGACGGCAATGCGCAGGGCCAGAACGCTTATGTGAACAGCCTCGTGAAGGAGATCGTTCCCTTCATCGACAAGGAGTACCGCACCATCGCCAAGGCGGACGGCCGCGCCATCGCGGGCCTGTCCATGGGCGGCGGCCACACCACCTCCGCGACCCTCAACTACCCGGGCGTGTTCAGCTACATCTGCCCGCTCAGCTGCGGCATCCGCGAGAGCGAGGAACTGGACGCCCAGCTCCAGGGCATCAAGAAGGCCGGTTACAAGCTCTACTGGATCGGTGTCGGCAAGGATGACACGATGGCCTACCAGGGCTCCCTGGTCCTCGACCAGCACCTGACCGCCAACGGTATGAAGCACACCCTCTACGTGAGCGAAGACGCCCACGTCTGGAAGAACTGGCGCCTCTACCTCAACACCTTCGCCCAGCTGCTGTTCAAATAGCAGATAAGCGAAACAAAAAAGGCCTGCCGGATCGGCAGGCCTTTTTTGTGTGCGGATCGATTAGATCGTGACTTCAGCGCACTGGCGGATGTCGTCGGAGGCGGCGCCGAGGAGGAGCTGCAGCGTGCCGTGCTCCAGATCCCAGGCGTTCTTCTCGACGTTCCAGTAGCGGAGGTCCTTGACCGGGATCTCGAGGGTCACGGTCTTCTTCTCACCGCCCTGCAGGGAGACGCGGGCGAAGCTCTTGAGCTCCTTGGCCGGCCACTCGACGGTGGCGTCCGGACGGGCGACGTAGAGCTGGACCACCTCGTCGGCGGCCATCTCGCCCTCGTTGGTGAGTTCGAAGGAAACCTTCACGACCTCGGCGCTGGCGGAGGCCGTCATCTCACCGTAACCGAAGGTCACGTAGGAGAGGCCGTGGCCGAAGGCGTACATCGGCTTGATCTCCTTGGTGTCGAACCAGCGGTAGCCCACGAGGGAGCCCTCGGTGTACTTGGAAGTCGGCTTGGGCAGCGCGTCGATGAAGGCCTGGCGCTCGGCCGGGCTCATCTTCAGGACATCCTCGCGGTACATCAGGGTGAAGAGGTCGCCACCCTGGGTCTTGTCGGGGAAGTTGCCCAGCGCGAAGGCCGGGGAATCCTCGAGCTTGGCGGGGAAGGTGAACGGAAGCTTGCCGGACGGGGCGATGTCGCCGAAGAGGACTTCGGCCAGGGCGGTGCCGCCCTCGGTGCCGTTCCACCAGCCCTGGATGATGGCCGGGCTGACGGGTTCGAGCTGACGGAGGTCGGTGGGGCCGCCGGAGATCAGCACGGTGACGAGGTTCTTGTTGGCCGCGTAGAGGGCCTTCACGACCTCGTTCTGGCCGGTCGGCAGGTCGATGTTGGTACGGTCGCTGCCTTCGGTCTCGATGCTCTTGTTGGTGCCGCCGAAGAAGATGACGACGTCGGCTTCCTTGGCGAGTTTCACGGCCTCGGCGAGGAGTTTCTTATCGGCCGGCTCATCGATGGCAGCGGCCTCGAGCGGATCAGCCTTGGCGGGAGCGGGTCCCCAGCGGCGGCCCGGGAAGTTCTTGTAGCCCGGGGCGTACACGACTTCCACGCCTTCGCCGGCGCGCTTCTGGATGCCCTCGAGCGGGGTGACCTCGTAGAGGGCCTTGACACCGGCACCCATGCCGCCGGACTGGGTCTTCAGGACGGCGTTCTGGCCGATGACGGCGATCTTCTTGACACCGGCTGCGAGCGGCAGGACGGCGCCTTCATTCTTGAGGAGGACGATGGACTTCTCAGCCACGGCCTTGGCAATCTGCTGGCACTCCGGCTGGGAGGTCATCTTCGTATTGGCCACGTCGTCCGGGATGGCCTCGATGGCGTAGCGGACGCGGAGGATCTGCTTGACCTTGTCGTTCACCAGCTGCTCGGTCAGGGCGCCCGTGGCGATGGAGTCGATGACCGGCTGGCCCAGATAGTTGTCGCCCGTCATCTGGACGTTCAGGCCATGGAGCATGGCGCCCATCGTGCTGTGGGTGCCGCCCCAGTCGGAAACGGTGAAGCCCTTGAAGCCCCACTCGCCGCGCAGGATCTCGTTGAGCAGGTGCTCGTTCTCGGAGCAGTAGTCGCCGTTGACCTTGTTGTAGGCCGGCATCACGCTCATGGCACCACCCTCGATGATGGCGCGCTCGAAGGGCTTGAGGTAGATCTCACGCAGGGTGCGCTCGTCCACCTGGGCGTCCACGCTACCG
The DNA here is from genome assembly GCA_045117755.1 of Candidatus Cryptobacteroides sp. Lineage (GTDB taxonomy): Bacteria > Bacteroidota > Bacteroidia > Bacteroidales > UBA932 > Cryptobacteroides. Next base: position 190,916 of record JBGUOB010000033.1, on the reverse strand, counting down.
CGGTTGGTCTCCTGGTTATTCACGGCGAAGTGCTTGATACACACGGCCGTGCCCTGATCCTGGACACCCTTGGTGTAGCCCAGGGAAAGGGCGGCGCTGAGGATAGGATCCTCGCTGAGGTACTCATAGGTACGGCCGCCGACCGGCAGGCGCTGGATGTTCACGGCCGGGCCGAGAATGACATCCTTGCCGCGCAGGCGGGCCTCGATGCCCATGCCTTTGCCATACTCATAGGCCAGCTCCTCGGACCAGGTCGCCGCCAGGGCGGAACCGGTCGGGAAGAAGGTGGCGGAGTCGAGCTTCCAGCCAGCGGACTGGAAACCGTTGGGAACGCCCTCTTCGCGGATACCGAAGGGACCGTCGGCATAGTGCATGTCGGCGATGCCGAGGCGCTCGACGCCGGCGGAAGACATGTTCGTCTTGCTGTGGAGCATGTTGACTTTCTCCTCGAGGGTCATCTGGGCGATGATCGCGTCGATCTTCTTGTCATTGACGGTCAGCTTGTCCTGCGGGGACTTCGGCGCCGTCGTACAAGCGGCCAGGAGGCAGAGCCCCAGGCCGGCGAGGGTTAAGGTTTTCTTCATCATATAGAAAATGTGGATTTTGGTTACTTGAACAGCAGCGGGACGAACTCGCTGAGGTAGATACGCCAGTTCTTCCAGATGTGGCCGCCGTCCGTCTCCATGTATTTGTACGGATAGCCGGCCGCGTCGAGTTTCGCGCGGAACTCGTTGTTGGACTGGATGAGGAAGTCGGTACGGCCGATGCCGATCCAGAGCATCGCGGGCTTCTTGGAGAAGTAGGTCGCGAGCTTGCCGTCCACATTCTCATAGATCTCCTTGTGGGTGGCGGTCTGCTCGGAGCCCGTGCCGATGGCGGCGGAGAACATACCGGAATAGTTGAACATATCCGGGTTGTTCAAGGTGATGTAGAGCGTATGGAAACCGCCCATGGACAGGCCGCAGATGGCGCGGGACTGCTTCTTCGCGATGGTGCGGTAGTGGCTGTCGATGAATTTCACGACCTCCGGGAAAGCGGTCTCGAAGGTGCCCTCCATCGTCTGCGGCAGGGACATCGTCGGACGGGTGTAGCCGGTGGAATTCTCCAGCGGAGCGGCCTCCTCGGAGATGTTGCCGTTGGTGAAGACGACGATCATCGGCTTGGCCTGGCCGCGGGCGATCAGGTTGTCGAGGATCTGCGTGGCGCGGCCCTGGGTGACCCAGGCATCCTCGTCGCCGCCGATGCCGTGCAGCACGTACAGGACGGGATATTTGGCCTTCGGGTTGTCCTCATAGCCCGCCGGGGTATAGACCGTCATGCGGCGGTCGAAGCCGGCCGTGGCGCTGGGATACCAGACCTTGGACACGGTGCCGTGCGGAACGTGATGGACCGCATAGAGGTCGCTGCGCGCACCCTCCTTCGGGACGAGCAGTACGCTGGTCAGGGAGGCGATGTCACGGTTCACGAAGACGTTGTTCGGATCGATCTCCTGCGTGCCGTCCACGTTGAAGGTATAGGTGTACATTTCGGGCTCTACGGCGAAGGGGGTCGTGTACTCCCACACACCGTTGTTCTCACGCAGTTCCGCGACGCCGGGGGCGTCGTAGGACATCTTCTGGCCGTTCATCTCGAACTCGAGGTGCTGGACGGGCAGGAAATCGCCGGACAGCGTGACGCGCACCGCCTTGCGGTTCTGGTAGCGGAAGGTCACGGAGCCGTCCGGGTTGATGACGGGAGACTCGACGCCGGCCCCGTTGAACAGGGCCTGCTGAGCAAAGGCCGACACGCCGATCAGGAGTGCGGCGACCAGGGTAAGGGACTTTTTCATATTCACAAAGATAACATTTTATTTACATTCGGAATGGATGTTCAGGCGCATCGTCGCCGGGTAGGTCTCCCAGTCCGGCATGCCGGCCGCGGAAGGGACGCCCGTGCGGGCGAAAGAGGTCCACAGGCGGCTCACGCGGTGGCCCAGTTCGACGGCGTCCTCCGCGCCGCCCGTGAACGTGCGGTGCAGGGCCACGTTGTCGAAGACAAAGGGGATCTCGATGCAGTGCGTGCTGCCGAAGGCGCCGTCCAGCACCGGGGATTCCCAGGTGAACTGGTAGAGGTACACCGGAGCGCAGCCGGCGGCCGTGCGGTCGGCTGCCTGCTGGAGCGCCAGCGGCTTGAAGATCGGATCCTCCTGGTCGCGGGTGAACTCATGATAGGTCGTGCCGATGATCACGGGGATGTCCTTGGACACGGCCAGGGAAGCGGGGGCGCCGGGCTGCGCGGGCAGGATATTTCCGTCCACGACGGGACGCGTCCCGAAAATGAGCTGGTTCAGAAAGCTGGCAGGCAGTTCGCCGTCCTGCTCGGCCTCGGCGCGCACCTCGGCGACGGCGGCGTCATAGGCCGCCAGCAGGGTTGCGTACGGAACCGACTCGATCTCGGCGATGTGCGCTGGGTTGATGCCCAGGCGGCGGACCGTGGCCGCGCCGATGCGGCGGGACCACTTCTGCGGCAGCGCCTCCAGGATGGAGCCGCTCTGCACGATGGCCTTGCCGAAGAGGCCCTGGGCGGAAGGCATGGCCAGCAGGGTGCAGACCTTGCCGCCACCGCCGGACTGGCCGAAGATGGTCACGTTGGCGGGATCGCCGCCGAACGCGGCAATGTTGTCCCGCACCCAGGTCAGCGCCTTTACGATGTCGGTCATGCCGAGGTTGCCCGAGGCGGCGTAGCGGGCGCCGAAACCGGACAGGTCGAGGAAACCGAGCACGTTGAGCCGGTGGTTCAGGGAGACGACCACGACGCCGTGGTCGCGGGCCAGGTTGGCGCCGTCATAGCCGATCTGCTCCTGGCCGGAGCCGGCGCTGAAGCCGCCGCCGTGCAGCCACACCATCACCGGGCGCTTGCCGCCGTCGTTGATGCCCGAGGTCCAGACATTGACGCGCAGACAGTCCTCGTCGGGAAAACCGTCGTCCCAGTGCATCGCGAAGGCCTGGTTGTCGTCGTACCAGCCGTCACGCGCCCCCTGCGGACAGGTCGGGCCGTAGGCGCGGCTTGCGCGCACGCCCTCCCAGGGATCCGGGTCGGTCGCCGGCTGGAAGCGCTCCGCCTTGGCATAGGGGATGCCCTTGTAGGTATAGACGCCGTCCTCGATGTAGCCGGCCACAGCCCCGGAACGGGTCTGCACCGTGCTCATCCTGGCGGAAGTTTCGAGTTCATGGGAAGCGGCACAATACTTTCGTTCGCCGTTCGATGCACAGGCGCCGAGCACCAGCCCGACGGCCAGGAAAAGGAAGAACCGGACAGTGGAGTGAAGTCTCATCATGTGGTGGTTTTTTGTACTGCTGCAAAATTACCCAATACCCGCCTTTTTTCTTTTTCTGTGCTGGCGAATTTTTTTCTTTCCGTACAACGACTTTTCCTTTTCATTCATTTTATGGACAAAATCCTTATATTTGGGAAAAACTAAAACGCCCCATCCACATGAGATTTTATCCCTGGCTCCTTCCCTTCCTGTTGGTTGCCGCCTGCACCGGACCGTACTCCACCTCCCGGAGCGAACGCGACGAGAGCAGCATCGTCATCGCCGACCGCATTTCCAACCAGCGCGTCGAAGCGTTCGCGGAAGACGCGGACGGCCAGATCTGGATCGGCACCTTCCGTGGCCTGAACAAATATACCATCCAGGATTATCACCAGTACTTCTGCACGGACGACACCCTCGGCCTCCCGGACAACCATATCACCGCGCTGCATCGCAGTGCAGCCGGGCAGCTCTGGATCGGCACCGCCAACGGCGTCGCCCGGCACACGGATGACGGGCAGTTCCTTCGCATCCCGACGGACGGAGGCGATTCCGGCGTCAACGAGATTCTGGAGTCCCGCGACGGGAAACTGCTGTTCAACCGTTCCGGGCAGTTATACTATTACGACACGGAGTCGGGCCGCATCCGCTCCGCCATCCGTGATTACAGCGGCATGCATTCGGTGATCGCCCCCGACGGCCGCCTGTGGACCTCGTCCCTGACGGAACTGCGCTGCTATGATCCGGCCAGTTTCGCACTCGCCGGCACTTGGAATACGCCCCACCCCGCCTACCACTCCGCCCTGTCTTCCAAGGGCGAGATCTGGCTCTCCGGCATGGGACAGCTCAGCATTTTCGACCCCCGCACGGAGACCTGGCAGCAGCTTCCGAGAATCATTTCGCAGGAGGCTCGCCTGATGCACGGCGACATCGACATCCTTTTCTCCAACGGCGCGGACATGCTCCTGCACACCATCGCGGACGGGATGTTCTGTTACAACCTGGGGACGGGACGCCTGCTACATCAGTCCGATCCGGGTTTTCCGTACGACATTCCGGATTTCGAGATCCGCACCATTTTCCGCGACAGCCGGGGCAACCTCTGGTTCGGCTCCACCGACCAGGGTTTTTCGGTATCCTACGCCGACAAGGACGGCTTCGAGGGGAACCGCTACCTGACCGAACAATTCGACCGCAAGTCGGTGGTCTCCATCTGTGCGGACCGCGAGAAGCGGCTCTGGATCACCACCCTCAACGACGGGCTCTTCGTATATGATTTGAATAGCAAGGACCTGCGCCGGATCGACCTGAACCGCCTGGTCTCGGACAACACGGTCGGCTATATCCGCTGCTCCAGCGTCTTCTGCGACGCCCAGGGCGAGGTCTGGCTGGTGATGACCGAGAAGTATCAGGTGCTGCGTTGCCGCTACGACGGCAAACAGCTGCAGCTGGTCGACCGTATCAGTATGCTCAACCCGACCACCCTCTCGCAGGACGACCTGGGACGCATCTGGGTGTCCGGTTATTCCGGTGACCTGATCCGCTACGACAAGAATACCCGCAGTTCGGAATGGTTCCACCTGCCGGGCGACAAATGGACCTATGCTCCGGCCCTCCTGCAGGTTTCCCCGGGACGCATGCTTGTCTCCTCCTATGACAACCTCATGTGCGAGGTCTTCACCAACAGCGGCGAGGCCCGTTTCATCGAAACCCCGGCCGAGGAATGGAAACTGAATATCCGCCACGCCGTCATCGACCCCACCTGCCTGTTCATGGACAGCGCCGGGGACATCTGGCTCGGCACCGTGGGCAACGGCCTGCTCCGTCACGAGCGGAGCATCCAGCGCACGCGCCCGGTCGAGGGCATCTCCTGTCCGGATGTCTGCTCCATCGAAGAGGACCAGCAGGGCAATATCTGGGTCAGCACGCAGAACGGCCTGTACCGCTACGACCGTACGGTCGGCAGCTTCACCGTCTTCTATGATTACGACGGCATCGGCGGCAACCAGTTCTACAACCGCTCGTCCTGCGCCCTGCCGGACGGCACGCTCGTCTTCGGCGGCACGCACGGCCTCACCTTCTTCAACCCGCTGGACATCCAGCGCAAATACGCCGCCAAGTTGGTTTTCGAGGACCTGAAGATCCACAACGACCTCGTCACGCCTTCCCCCGACGGCCCCATTGCCACGGAGCTGTCCCACCATCCGGACATCACCATCCGGCATGAGCAGAACGGCTTCAGTATCTCCTACGCCGCCCTCGACTACGGCGAGCATTCCGGCATCCGCTATGAATACCGGATGGACGGATTCGACAATTACTGGATCGACGCCGGCACGGCGGGAGAGGCGAACTACGCCAACCTGCCCGCCGGGACCTATCGCTTCCGCGCCCGCATCCAGGGGGACGAGGCGTCGGAGGATTCCCTCCAGGTCCGCATTCTCCCGCCGTGGTACCGCACCTGGTGGGCACGCCTCATGTTCTGGCTCCTGACCGTCGGACTGCTCTTCTTCATCTGGATGGTCTATCGCCGCATCCACCGGGTCCGCAAGCAGGCCGCCAAGCACATCCGCGAGGAGCGGCGCGAGCGCGAACGCGCGGAAGCCGCGCAGGAGGACGAGAAGCGTCTCAATCGCGTGCAGATGAATTACTTCGCCAACGTGGCGCATGAGTTCCGAACTCCGCTCACGATGATTGCCGGGCCGGCGGACCAGCTCGCCGCCTCGCCCGACATCCATGGGCAGGACCGCCAGCTGGTGGGCATCGTCCAGCGCAACACCGCCTGGATGCTCTCGCTGGTGGGCCAGCTGCTTGACTTCAACCGCATCAACGACAAGAAGCTGCAGCTGAAGGTCGCGGAGGGCGACATCGTCGCTCCGCTGAGCGAGTGCGCGGACCTCTTCCGCTTCAATGCGGAGTCCAAGGGCATCGAATTCAATACCCACGGCCTGGAGGATTCCTTCACGATGTGGCGCGATGCCGACAAGGTGACCAAGATTACGATGAACCTGCTGTCCAACGCGATGAAGTTCACGCCGCCGGGTGGCAAGGTGGCACTTTCGTTCGACGTCCTGCCGCGCGAGGAGGTCGCCCGCGACTTCCCGCTCACGGACGCCGATATCGACACGCAATACGCCCAGATCCGTGTTTCCGACACGGGTCGCGGCATTCCGGAGGACCAGCTCGAGAAGATTTTCGAGCGCTTCAACCAGGCCGGGCGCGGCGATGCCGCCGGCACCGGTATCGGCCTCTATTATTCCCGCGCGCTCGCGGAACTGCATCATGGTTATATCCACGCACGCAACCGCGTCGGCGGCGGCGCGGAGTTCACCCTCATCCTGCCGGTCAGCGCGGCCTCCTATTCCGAGGACGAGCGCACCACGGACGATCCGCTGCGTCCGCGCGTCCCCGCCACGGAGACCACCGCCCCTGCGCAGCCGCTGCCGGAGGATTCCGAGGACAAGCGCCGCGTGGTCGTCGTGGACGACGATATCGACGTGGCGAACTACGTCAAGGTGCTCCTGTCCCCGTACTATCAGGTCCTAGTGCACTTCGACGCCGACTCGGCGCTCAAGGCGCTGGAAGAGGAGGCGCCGGATCTGGTCATCAGCGACGTGGTGATGCCCGGCATGAACGGCTATGAACTCTGCGAGGCCATCAAGGGCAATCTCCAGCTCAGCCACATCCCCGTGATCCTGGTCACGGCCAAGGTGGCCGTGGAGAGCCAGGTCCAGGGTCTGGACAAGGGTGCCGACGCGTACGTGACCAAGCCCTTCAACCCGTCCTACCTGCTGGCGCTTGTGCGCTCCCTGCTGGAGAACCGCGACAAGCTGCGCCAGCGGCTCGGCTCCGTGACCAGCACGGAGGACATCGAGCCGGAAGCCCTGTCGCCGCGCGACAACGCCTTCATGAAGGAGCTCTACGAGCTGATGGACAAGGAGTTGGCGAACCAGGAACTGGACATCAACAAGATCACGGAGATGATGCGCATCTCCCGCACCAAGTTCTATTATAAGGTCAAAGGCCTGACGGGTGAGAATCCGGGCGTCTTCTTCAAGCGCTACAAGCTCAACCGCGCCGCCGACTTGCTCAAGGAAGGCAAGCACAACATGTCGGAGATCGCATGGATGACGGGCTTCAACACCCTCTCCCACTTCTCCACCTCCTTCAAGAAGCAGTTCGGCGTCCCCCCGTCCGAGTACGGCGGCTAGCGCTGGCGGAGGATGACGGTGTCGCCGGTTTCGAGGGGGGCGCCGGCGCGGAAGCCGTTGTAGTGCGTGAGTTTCTTGAGCTGGATGCCGAACATCTGGGAGATGTCCCAAAGGGTCAGGCCGTCCCGGTCCACTTCGTACAGACTGTAGTCCGGCGCGCCCTGCGGCTTCTTGCGCTCCAGGTAGACCATCATGCCGGGCACGAGGGAAATCGGATAATCCAGGTCATTGTAGCGCAGCAGCTGTTTCACGCTCAGGCGGTATTCGGCCGCCAGGCTGGACCAGCTCTCCCCTTCGACGACGCGGACATAGCGCACGCCGTTCATCGTGTAGACCGGGCGCGAGAGCGACAGGGTCACCGACTCGCGGTAGTCTTCCGGCTGGAGCACGACGACCGGCTCGGAGGCGCGCTGCACCGGAACGGATTCTTCCGGAGCCGACTGCGGCCGGACAGGCTGCTCAACATCCTTCCCAGGCTCCTGCCCGGAAGGGAGATCGTCCTCCGTCATCGTGTCGTAGCGGTAGAGTTGGAAATCCTCGATCAGATTGATCAGTTTGGTGGCGTAGCCCGGATCCGTGGCGTAGCCGGCGCGGCGCAGCCCGTGCGCCCAGCCCTTGTAGTCGGTGGGCTCGAGCTCGAAGAGCGCGTTGTAGCGCTCGCGTCCGCGCAGGAAGTCGGAATGCGCACGGTACGAATCCGCCGCGCTCGCGAAGGCGCGGAAACACTCGTGCTCCCTGTCGTCGTCCTTGTAGAACTTCTCCCCCTGCCAGTCGGCGTGGCATTTCATGCCGAAATGGTTGTTGGCCACCGTGGCGAGCGGCGAGAGGCCGGCGCCCGACTCCAGCAGCGCCTGCGCGAGCGTGATGCTCGCCGGCACGCCGCTGCGCTGCATCTCGAGCACCGCGAGCGGATAGTACTGGTCGACATAGGCCTGCCGGGGATTCTTGACGGCCCCCACGAAAAGCGACGCCGCCACAAGAAGAAATAGGATCCGTTTCATCGGACGCAAAGTTACTAAAATTCGATTACACTGCCATCCTGGCCGGCTTCGGTGTCCGGGAAGATGGCCCTGCACTGCGCAAGCAGCGCGTCGAAATCGGTGATCCGGGAAGAATAATGCCCGATCACCAGTTTGCCCACGCCGGCATCGTGCGCACACTGCGCCGCCTGGCCGGCGGTCGAGTGCCAATGGGCGACGGCCCGGTCGGCCATGTCGTCGGGATAGGTGGCCTCGTGATAGAGCAGGTCCACCCCGCGCACCCAGTCCGCTTCCTGCGGGAAGGGAACGGTGTCGGAGCAGTACGCGAAGCTCTTCGGATGGCAATCCGGGTTCTCCAGCCAGTGCCGCTCGGTCACGATTTCATCGAAACGATAGCCGTAGGTCTCGATCTTGTGCTGCAGCGGGAAAGCGCTGACCGTCACGTGCTTGGACGTATGGATGAGCTGCGGCTCCTTGCAGCTGACCGCGACGAAACGGATCTCGAAGCAGTCCCACTCACCGAAGAAACTCCTGTAGAAATTGAGCACGGAGCCCAGGGCCTGGGGACCGTAGATATAGAGCGGGGCCGTCCGGCCATACATCGTCATCGTGTTCAGCAGGCCGAACAGGCCGAACAGATGGTCGCCGTGGATATGGGAAATAAAGATGGCCTCCACCTTCATGAATGAGAGGTGGGCGCGCCGCATCTGCTGCTGCGTGCCCTCCCCGCAATCCAAGAGGAACAAGCGCCCATGCACGGCGAGGGCCTGGGCGCTTGGATTCCTATCAGAAATGGGCATGGCCGAAGCCGTGCCCATTATCGTGAGTGTGAAGTTCATCGGGAATTACTCGCCTTTCTCGAGCTTCTCCTTCAGAGCGGCCAGTGCGTCGATGTCGCCGAGCGTAGTCTTCTCGACATTGGCGTTGACCTTCTTGACAGCCTTCTTGGTGCTCTCGGCCTCGGTGGCGGCGGCACGCTCCTTGACCTCCTGGTAGGTACGCAGGTGGCTGAGGAGGATGCGGCGGGTGGAGCGACGGAGCTCGACCACCTTGAACGGGAGGGTCTCGCCGGCGACGGCCTGCTTGCCGTCCTCCTTGACGAGCTCGCGATTGAACGCAAAGCCCTCGGCGTCACCGTCCAGGGTGATGTTGGCACCCTTGTCGGTCGTGGAGGCGATGGTACCCTCGACGGTAGCACCCACCGGGAACTTGGCCTCGATCTCGTCCCAAGGGTTCGGGATGAGCTGCTTGTGGCCGAGGCTGAGCTTGTGGTTCTGCTCGTCGAAGTCGAGAATCTGGACGTCGATCACGTCGCCGGTGTTGACCACCTCGGACGGATGCTTGATCTTGTTCCAGCTGAGGTCGCTGATGTGCACGAGGCCCTCGACACCGTCCTCCAGCTCGGCGAACACGCCGAAGTTGGTAATGTTGCGGACCGTAGCCTTCTGCTTGCTGCCGACAGGATATTTCTCGCGGATGCTCTCCCAAGGGTTCGGCATGAGCTGCTTCAGACCGAGGGAAATCTTGCGGGCCTCGCGGTCGATGGAAAGCACCTGGGCCTCCACCTCGTCACCGACCTTCAGGAACTCCTGAGCGGAGTGCAGACGCGGGGACCAGGACATTTCGGACACGTGGACCAGACCCTCAACACCCGGCTCGATCTCGATGAATGCGCCGTAGTCAGCGATGAGGATGACCTTACCCTTGACCTTGTCGCCCTCCTTGAGGTTGGCGTCCAGGTTATCCCAAGGGTGCGGGGTGAGCTGCTTGAGACCCAGCGCGATGCGCTTCTGCTGCTCATTGAAGTCGAGGACGACGACCTTGATCTTCTCGTCCAGGGCGACGACCTCCTCGGGGTGGTTGACACGGCCCCAGGACAGATCGGTGATGTGGATGAGACCGTCCACGCCGCCGAGGTCGACGAACACGCCGTAGTTGGTGATGTTCTTGACCACGCCTTCGAGGACCTGGCCCTTCTCCAGCTTGCTGATGAGCTCGGCGCGCTTGGCTTCCTGCTCGGCCTCGAGGAGCGCCTTGTGGGAAACGACGACGTTGCGGAACTCCTGGTTGATCTTGACGATCTTGCAGTCGATGTTCTGGTTGACGAACTGATCGTAGTCGCGGATCGGCTTGATGTCGATCTGGCTGCCCGGCAGGAAGGCCTCGATGCCGAACACGTCGACGATCATACCGCCCTTCGTGCGGGTCTTGACGAAGCCCTTCACGATCTCGTCGTTCTCGAAGGCCTCGTTCACTCTATCCCAAGACTTGAGGGTGCGGGCCTTGCGGTGGGAAAGCACCAGCTGGCCCTTCTTGTCCTCAGCGGACTCGACATACACTTCCACCTTGTCGCCGACCTTCACGTCGGGATCGTAGCGGAATTCGGACACGGGGATGACGCCCTCGCTCTTGCCACCGATCGTGACAACGATCTCGCGCTTGGTGACGGCGGTCACCTCACCCTCGACCACTTCGTTCTCGACGACCTTGGACAGCGTGGCGCTGTAAGCCTCTTCGATGGCCTTCTTGTCGGTGCTGCCATAGACATCGCCGCCCTCAAAGGCATCCCAGTCAAAGTCCTCCGGCTTGACGGACGCATTGATCCGCACGCCGGCAGCCTTGGTTTCTTTTTGCTGCTCCTGAGGAGCAACTTCGTTCTTAATTTCTTCCATTTTGTAATTGAAACAAACTAGTAGTTAAACATTATTTTCTGTGCCACTGTCCGGCATCGCCGGAAAACGGGCGCGCAAAGTTAGCAAATATTTCTGATTTTCACTATCTTTGCCTATCTGATTTGCAAAAAATGTATTCTACCGAGAAATATCCTTCCAAGACCCTTCAAGAGGCCGTCGAGGCCATCGGTTCGCTGCCCGGCGTGGGCTCGCGCAGCGCGCTGCGCCTGGCCCTGCACCTGCTGGGGCAGACCCCGGAGCAGATCCATCATTTCACGGAAGCCGTGAACCGCCTCGCCGACGACGTGCACTACTGCCACATCTGCCAGATGATCGCCGACGCGGACACCTGCTCGATCTGCGCCGACCATTCGCGCGACGCGCGCACCATCTGCGTGGTGGAAAGCGTGCGCGACGTGATGAGCATCGAGGCCACGGGGCAGTACCGCGGCGTCTATCACGTCCTCGGGGGCATCATCTCCCCCATCGACGGCATCGGCCCATCGGACCTGAAGATCAAGGAATTGGTCGAGCGCATCGATCGGATGCACGCGGAGGATGCCGCCACGGAGGACCTGCCGGGCGGCGACAGCGCCTCCCTCGGGGACATCGAAATCATTCTTGCCCTGAGCGGCGACGTCGAAGGCGAAACGACCGCCCTGTACATCTACCGCCAGATCGAAGGCAAGGGCGTAAAGGTCTCCACCCTCGCCCGCGGCCTCGGCTTCGGCGACGACCTCGAGTACGCCGACAGCCTCACCCTCGGCCGCTCCCTCGTCGGCCGCCAGCCCTTCCGGCCGTAAGCCCTATTCTTTCTTCAATTCCACCGCCGGATTCGTCCGGGCGGCCTTCAGCGTCTGCCAGAGCACCGAGGCGAAGGAGATCGCCAGGACCAGCAGGACCGCCACGGCGAAGATCCACCAGTAGCCGCTGATGCGCTCGGGATAGTCCTGCAGGAAACGCCGGACCAGCACCACGCCCACCGGCACGGCAAACGCAACCGCGATGGCGATCCAGAGCATGTAGGAACCGATGCCCCGCCAGGTCTCACTGTCCAGCGTCCCGCCGAAGACCTTGCGGATGGCTATTCCCTTGGCCTGCGTACCCGCATAGAAGGAGCTCATGGCCAGCAGGCTCAGCATGGACAACAGGATGCACACCAGGCAGAAGATTTCCACCAGGCGGAGATACTGCCGCAAGTCGTCATGTTCCGCAGCGATGATGTCCGTCAGATAGCCTGCCTTGATCCCGAATCCGGAGAGATCGTCAAAAGTAGAATACTCCCGGATCATCTGAGTCACTTTCGGGATGAACCATTCCTCGAATTCCGGGTGGAGTTGGGTCGTCTGGATGATGAAACCCGGCCCGGGAAATGGCTTTCCGCCGGGGTTATCCGGATATACGGTCACCATGGCCGGTCCGGACCGACGGGGCAGCTCGTTGACCACCGTCGTCCGGAAATCCTCGATGATTCCCCCGATGACGGGATACATCCTATCTCCCGTGATGGGATTTCTGTCCTCCCCCGGATCGAAATAATACTCCGGATTGGCATTCCCCTGCTTGATTCCCGCTTCGTTCGCCGCGCTCCGGGTCAGGAGCGTGGTCCCCACGATCTGGCTGAACCGCTCTTCCAGCCGGAAGCCCAACAAAGCAAACCCGGTACTGTCACACTTGAGATTGTAATGGTATGACTGCCGGGGCCGGTACAATGCGGGTGAAACATGTGTCGGATAGCCACTTACATAGCCGACCTTCCGGACATAGGGGGAGTTCTCCAACACATCTTTGATCGACACGGTGACGTCGGAAAAAGGTTGGTAATAGAAGAATAAATCTTCCGACATATCCACGCCGAGATCGGCCGTCTCCATAAACCGGAGCTGCCGGTACAGGGTGAGGGTCATGATAATCAGGACCAGCGCCAGCGCACTCTGGAACACAATGCAAATCCGGTTGAATGTCATTTTCTGCTGCCGGCGGACCCGTCCGCTGACCACGTCCAGCGGACGGAAGGATGCACACAGGGCAGCCGGTGCAACGCCGGCGACACACGAAGACACCACTACTCCGGCAATGGCGAGCAGCCAGAATCGCACATCCGAGCAAACCCGGAAAGGAACCGTGAGATCACCGGGGCGCAGGCTGTCCAGTCCGGGGGCCATGGCATAGGCGAGCGGAATGGCCAGCAGGAAGCAAACTGAGGTGAAGCCCAGCGTCTCCAGCAGCACCCGGACGAAAACCTGTCTGCGACTCTCCCCCAGCAGGCGCCGGGAGGCCATTTCCTTCGCGCGGCGACCGGAAGACGCCAGCGACAGATTCACGTAGCTGAGCAGCGCCAGCAGGAACAGCAGCGCGCCCAATGCAATCAGCACATGCAGGTACAGCGCCTTTCCCTGCCGGAATTGCCGAACGACTACCGGAGAGTAATACAATTCGTCAAATGGCGTCAGCATCCGCCCCTCCCCCATCTCTTCCGGTCTCAGGGTCCACCCCGGCAGATTCCGGATCCGCTCATCCAGCCCTTCCAGATCGGCGCCCGGCACAAGCCGGGCCAGCACCAACACGGGAACGTATATTTCGTTGTTGAGATAATCCGACTCGCGTGCGTCCGGCGCAAACAGATTTGTATTCGACTCCATGCTGACGACCAGGTCGAAATCGCAATAGGGGGAATAGACCGGATCCTGAACAATCCCGACAATCTCCACAGGTATCTCCTCTCTTCCCTCCACATACGAAATCGTCTGCCCCACCGGGTCCTCCCCCGGAAACAGACGAAGGGCGGCTGACTCCGTAATCAGTACACTCTCCGTCCCGGCTAAGGACGCCCGGTTGCCATGGATATCCTTCATGGGAATCATTTCCAGGAACGCCTCATCCATCACGGCGAACTTGATCAGGTGATCCCGCCCCCGCAGGCGCATCTGCATGGTGCAGGTCTCGTATGTCGCAACCTTCTCCACCTGCGGAAGGGAGGCCATCTCCCGGGCCAATCGGTATTGCCCCGAAGTCGGTCGCCCTTCCGGGGCCACAAGGTATAGATTCTCATGTCCCGGGACGCCCTTCACGATTTCCCGCTGATCCCAGATCGAGCTTCCGATGACCAGCAGGAACGCGAGGCTCACGATCAGTCCCACCGCCTCGATGGCGGCGTAGAGCTTGTTTCTACTCAGAAATTTCAGATAACTCTTCATGCTCTATTATAGTCATTCCGGGCTTGACCCGGAATCTCTTATTCCTTCTTCAATTCCACCGCCGGGTTGGTGCGGGCGGCCTTGAGGGTCTGCCAAAGAACGGCGAGGAAGGAGATTAGCAGCGTCAGGGCCACGGCCACGACAAAGATCCACCCATATCCTTCCAACCTGTATATGAATGACTTAATATATTCCTGCGCAGCATAGACGGCGAAGGGGATGCCGATCACGCAGGCGATGGCCACCAGGCCCATGTAGCTACGGATCGAGCGCCAGGCCTCCGTCTCCACCGAGCCGCCGAAGACCTTCCGTACAGCGATGTCGCGGGAGCGCTCGTCGGCATAATAGGCGCTCATGGCCACCAGGTCCATCAGGGAAAGCAGCAGCGCCAGCGCCATGAAGACCTCCATCAGCCGCATGTTGTTGCGGGCGGGCCGGAGCGCGGTTTCATAAAAGTCCGTGATGTAGCCGTTCGCGATTTCGAAATAAACGATATTATCCTTCTTCCACGAATCATAAACCTCGGCGATCTGCTTCCGCGCCGCCTTCCGGTCCCCGACAATCTCCATCAGGAATCCGTAAAGAAGCTGATAATGCGAGCGGACATCCTCAACGTGGACAATCAGGTGCTCCCCTTCCCCCACGTTGTCCAGAGAGACCGGGAAGTCCCGGATGACGCCGCCGACGTTCTCGCAGTGCGCCATTCTTTCGCGCAGGACCCGGATGTCGTGCGCTTCGTCGGAGAAGCCCGTCGCGGCGAAAGCCGACTCGCCGAACCAGACCGTATTATTGACCGGCGCGCCGTAGTCGGACAGCTTCTCGAATCCATACATCTCGAAGGCGTCCGCATCCATGTCGAAGACGCGGTAGAGAATGTCCCGGCCGTCCTCCGTCAGGCTGTACTGACCGCCCACGCTCATGCCCGGGCAGCGGTAAGCCAGGCCGATGCGGGATACGGCCGGAATCGCTTCCAGCGCGCTCCGAAGGGATTCCAACCCTTCCGATGCCGTCTGGAGGAAATACTTGTCGGCCAGATTGGCGTGCGTCGGACGGTGCAGCGACCGGCTGAACTGCGCCTCCATCACGAGGGTCAGGGCGACCAGGAAAACCGACAGGACATGCTGCAGGACGATGAACACTTTGCTGAAGGTCATCTTGCTGTGCGCCCGGAAGTTCCCGCGGACCACGTCAATGGGCCGCCAGCGGCTGGAAAGCAGCGCAGGCAGGAGGCCGGCGATCAGGCCGACCGCGAGCACCAGGGCCAGGAAGATGGCGATGTATTTCGGCGTAAACTCAATCCGGATGGCGATATCAGGATCGCCCAGCAAGCGGTTCATGCCCGGCGTCCACCAGAGGGCCAGCAGGACGGCGAAAGCGAAACAGACCAGCGTAAACAGCGTCGATTCCAGGATCCGCCGGCCGAAGATGGCGGCCTGCGAGGCGCCGACCAGGCGCCGGGTCGCCATCTCCCGCGCCCGCTTGCCGCTGAGCGCCATATTCAGGTTGATATAGTTCAGCACGGCGCTGACGAGTAGCAGGAGCACGGCCACCAGCAGCAGGTCGAGCATCCGCTTGTCGCTATGCGAGATATGTCTGTCGGTCGAGCCGGTGCGCACATCTCCGAAGAGCAGTTCGTCCAGCCGGTACACCCGGATACCCTGCAGGAACGAAGTCCCGTATACGTCGTAGCGGCTCTTGCAGACCGCCTCGGCCTTCGCTTCAAAGGTCGCCCGGTCCGCGCCGGGGCGCAGTTTCACATAGGTGCAAACGCTGCCGAACTGGTCGTCCGGATCGTCGAATGTCCGGAACGAGCCATCGATGGGAAGGACGACGTCGGTGTATTCGAAAAGCGTGGACTTCCAGTCCTTCATGATGGCCGCCACGACAAAGGAATCCCCGACGACATCCCAGGTGTCACCCACCTGAAGACCGGATTTCCGGGCATATTCCTCACTGATAATCATGTTGCCGGCATCTTCCAGGACTTCGGGTCCGCCTTCGA
Source organism: Candidatus Cryptobacteroides sp. (assembly GCA_045117755.1). Lineage (GTDB taxonomy): Bacteria > Bacteroidota > Bacteroidia > Bacteroidales > UBA932 > Cryptobacteroides. The sequence goes on along the minus strand of JBGUOB010000033.1, from coordinate 174,559 downwards.
CAAACGTCAGATTCGGGAAGAGCGCAAAGAAGGCGGGGTCCGCCGTGACGATTCTTTCCTGCACCTTCCCTTTGTCCGTTGTCAAGATGTAATCGACCGACGACAGCGCACCGGCCAGTTCCACCTCCGGGGCCGCCTCCTGGATGGCCGCCGTGAAGCTGTACGTCAGGCCCAGGTAGTCCGGCGCCCCTTCCTCGGTCATGGCAAAGGTGTAGATATCCCGCCAGTTCGGATTCTCGTACCGGACCTCGAACTGACGGATCACGTAGCTGCCGATGATGATCACGAACGCCAGGCTCACGATGAGCCCAGCCGCCTCGATAGCGGTGAACAGTTTATTTCTGGACAGAAATTTCAGATAGCTATTCATACTATTCTTTCTTCAACTCCACCGCCGGATTCGTCTTCGCGGCCTTGAGGGTCTGCCAGAGCACCGTGGCAAAGGCGATGGCCAGCGAAATCACAATCGCCGCCACGAATACCCAACCGTAGCCTTCGGCCCTGTATGTGAAGCGTTCCAGATACGCTCCTGCAGCCCAGATGGCGACCGGGATGCCGATCAGGCAGGCCCCGCCCACCAGGAGCATATAGTTGCGGACCGCCCGCCAGGTTTCGCACGAGACATCGGAGCCGAAGACCTTGCGTACGGCAATTTGCTTGGTATTCTCGTCGGCGAAATAGGTACTCATGGCAAGCAGGCCAAGCAGGGAAATCAGCACGGCCAGGACGGCGAAGAGTTCCACCAGACGCAAGGTCCTTTCCACGGGAGCGAGCATCTTGCGATTGATTACCTTGATGAAGCCGCTGCGCCAGGCAGGCTCTTCCACACCGGAGGTCTCCAGACGGTATTCCCGGTAAGCCTGCAGGATGGCCTTCTCGTAAGCAGGGTCTTCTCCGATCGTGCCAATCAGCAGACAATTACTATATAGAATCTCTTCGGCGCGGGTCACGATGACGCCCCCCTGGAAGTTCTGATTGTTCTCCAGGACCGAACGGGTGGGATAATCCGTCACCACACCTCCGATGAACTCCGGATGGGCTCCATTCATATAAATCTTCCTCGGAAAGACGGTGGACGTATCCGACACCGCTGCCGCGTTGAAGGCGCTTCGGCTCAGCCACAGCGAATGCACCAGCGGATGGCCGAAGTCTTCCTCCACTTCCAGCCCCAGCAGTTGGAAATAGGTGGAGTCGCATACGATGACGGGCATATCGACACTATGCTCTTCGTCCACCTTGATGCCCATGCCCATGTTGATCATTCCGGGGATACCGCGTCCGACGCCTGCTTTCGTCACAAAAGGCAGTTGTTCAACCTTGTCTTTGAAAAGCTTCATCTCGTCATAGTCCAGGGCGGAATACTCGATGTAATAACGGTTTTCCGTGGCGGCATGCATCGGCCAGGCAAGCATATGACGCATCTGGACCTCCATCACCAGGGCCAAGGCGATCAGAAAGACCGAAAGGGCGTTCTGCGTCACGATGAACACTTTGCTCATCACCATTTTGTTCCGGCGCCGGAGTGTCCCCTTGATGACGTCGATGGGCTGATAGCGCGAGGCCGCGAAGGCCGGGAGCAAGCCATTGACAATGCCCAGGACCAGAATGCCGGCGATATAGGAGAGAACATATCCGGACGTGAACATCAGGGAGAGCCGCACATTGGTGTCGGCGGCGCCCCGGGCCACGTCATCCGGGTCAACGGTGGAAACCAGGTTGTTCATCATCGGAAGCAGCCAGTAAGCCAGCACCAGCGCCACCACGAAGCAGACCGCCGTGAAAGCGACCGATTCGCCGATGTACTTCCACAGAATGCCCGTTTTGTCGGCTCCAAGCAGGCGCCGGGTAGCCATTTCCCGGGCCCGCTTTCCTGTAAGCGCCAGGGACAGGTTCACATAGTTGCAGATGGCCGACAAGAGCAGCAACAACACCACGACCGTGAGAAGGTGCAGCATCTGGGCATTGCCCGTGCGGATCAGTCCGTTGCTGCCTTTCGGGAAGAAGAAAGCCTCGTCCATCCGGAAGGCGCTCCAGGATTCCACCTTATCTTCTCCCCAGACGGTATCGTAGTTCTTGTGCAGGAGCGCTTTCACTTTGGCCAGCACGTCTGCCGGATCCGCGTCTTCCCGCACCCTGAACCAGGTGCTGTAGCCGCCGATGCTGTTGAACTTGAACTCCGTCTGGCTCGCAGCCCAGGAGTTGGAAATCTGCGTGATGATGTCGCAATGCATGAAAAACATGCCGTCAAAATCGGCGAAGACGCCCTTGACGATGCGTTTTTCTTCGCCCACCTGAATCGTTTCACCGATTTGGGCGCCCGTCCTGCGGAAAAAAGATTCGCTGATCAGGATGTCCTCCTTGCCCACAAAGTCCTCCAGACTTCCTTCCAGCAGACGATACTGCGGGAAAACCCGGAAGAAATTGGCGTCCGTCTCTATCCCGGAAACTTTGAGCGGCTCCTCGCCGTACCGGACATTCGGATTCCCCAGAAGCGACACGTGCGTAGCCACCTCCACCTCCGGGATGTTCATCTCCACTTCATCCTTGTCCCAATAGGACAGGCTCAGGTAATCGTTGTTTCCCAGCACATAGGTTCGCTTCCAGTCCGGCGACTCGTGCGCCACCTCATACTGCTGGACCACATAGCTGCCGATCAGGATCACAAACGCCAGGCTGACAGCCAGCCCCACCGCCTCGATGGCGGTGTAGAGATTGTTGCGGGAAAGGAATTTCAGGTAACTCTTCATGTTCAATAAAAACTAAGCACTACTGTGGGTAGAATCCCCCACAGTAGTCACAAATTACTCCTTCTTCAGCTCCACTACCGGGTTGGTGCGGGCAGCGCGAAGGGTCTGCCAAAGGACCGAGGCAAAGGAAACAAGTAGGACCAGCAGGACCGCGGTTACAAACATCCAGGCATAACCTGTGATCCGGTAGGCATACGGCTCCAGCAGGCGTCCGCTCAGATAAACGGCAAGCGGTACTGCAACGACGGCGGCTGACAGGACTATCATTATATATGCCCGGACACTCCGCCAGACTTCGTTCCGGACAGAACCGCCAAACACTTTTCGAAGCGCTACGTTCCGCGCATCCTCGGAAGCGTAGTAGGCGCTCATCGCCACGAGTCCCAGTACGGAGAGCATCAAGCACAGGAGCATCACGATCCGGATCATCCGCATTTTATCTTTTTCCCGGGCAATCTGGGTCTCCAGCAACTCCGAGATGAAACCTGCTTCGGTCGGTTCAAGATAAGACCCCACCACCTTCTCACAAAGTTCCTTATAAGCCCCGAGAATCTCCTCACGCGCCTGCCGATGGTCTCCCCGCACCTCCAGCACATAATAAGCTGTCGGGATCATGTTGTTGTCCACAATAATGAAACTGCGGGTCCGGGGATCGAACTGCAGGATATTCATCCCATTGTATTCTTCCAAGATTCCGCCAATCCGATCCGCCCTGCGAGAGGCGAAAACCGTTCTGTAATCTATCTCTCCGTCCGGCTCAATCCCCATTTTCTTCATGTCCGACTCAGCGAGCCACACGGAACCGGGGCCATCCGCCGCTAGTTGCTCCCGAATCTTGAAACGGTAGATATCAAACGCCACCGAATCGCAGGCCAGCCGGGCATAAGGGATCAAGCCCTCCTCCCGAGATTCCTGGAAATAGGTCTCCATGGCACCTGGATAGGTACCGCTTCTGCCGATACGCGCGACCGAAGAGACCTGGGAAAGACGGTCCCCCAGCAACTTCTGGACATTCTGGTTCGGACTCGAGATGATAAAGACATTCTCCACATCAGCTCCCAACGGGCGGCTCATCATATGGTTCATCTGAGCCTGCATTACCAGGGTAAGCGCCACCAAAAGGATGGAAAACACATTCTGGATTCCGATGAAGACTTTGCTGAAGACGCGTTTGTTCTTCAGCCTTTGTTCGCCCTTCACCACGGCTACCGGCTGGAGCCGGACGCCAAGCGTGGCGGGCACCAAAGCAGCCAAAACGCTGGTCACGGCTGCGGCGAGCAAATACAGCAGCACAGACGGGACGCTCACCCGGAGCTGGATGGGCACGGATGCATTGAGAAGCCGGTTGACCGATGGCAGGAGGGCCTTAGCCAGCAGCCACGCCACGGCAAGGCAAATTGTCGTAAAGAAAAAGGATTCCAAAAGGAAACGCCGGATGATCTCCCGTCGGTCCGCACCGTTGATCCGTCGAACAGCCATTTCTTTTTGCCGTCTGCCGCTCAGCGCCACGTTCAGGTTAATGTAATTGAAGATGGCCGACAGCAGCAGGACGAGCGTGACCAACAGCATCATGTTGAGCAAAGTCCGGTCTCCCCCGCGGAGGGTACTTAATGGAGAAGACTGCGGGTTCGAGAAAAACAATTCATCGTAGCGGACTTCCTTGCAACCATCAATGAATTCGGAAGCATAATTGTCCGCAATCACTTCGAGGACCACCGCTTCCATCTTCAAGGAGAAGGCTTTCCGGTCGGAATCGAGACGCAACCGGAAAAACGGTATAACATTCATCGCACCGTTAATATAATCCTTCCGGCTCTGTATGTTGTAGATAATGTCCGTCGGATGAAAAAGCGTCCGGTCCCAATCCTCTATGACGGCACCGATCTTCCATCGGTCTCCCACACTCAATCCCAACACGGAATCCTGCCCCAAGGTATTGGCGAAGGAGCGACTCACAATCACGTTCGATTGATCATCCAGCACCTCCGGGCCACCTTCCAGGAAGCGTATCGGGAACATTTCCAAGAGCCCTTTGTCCACCAGGCATGTCCTGACCATCATGCTCGTGCCACCCACCAGACATTCTTCACCTTCCTGGCCCGGGAGTATTTCTTTATAATACATCGCGGTTTTCTCAATCTCCGGGATCTCTGCGGCCGCTTTCTCAGTCAAGCCATAGAAACACCCCACAAAGGACGAGGACATCATGCTGGAAGTACAAGCGACAGAATAGATATTCTGATAGCCGTCCACATTCCGGGTCATCTCGTATTGCTGAAACACATAATGCCCGGTCAGGATCACGAACGCCAGGCTCACGATGAGCCCCACCGCCTCGATGGCGGTGTAGAGCTTGTTGCGGGAGAGGAATTTCAGGTAACTTTTCATGACTATTCGTTTTTCAGCGATTCCACCGGATTCGCCCGGGCGATGCGGAGGCAGTTCAGGACCACCACGGCCAGGACGATGGCGAGCACCAGGACGGTGCCGCACACGAAGAAGAGCGGACTGACCGGAACCTTCTCGGCGAAGTGCTCCAACCATTTGCGGGCCACAAAGAAGGCCCCTGCTGAGGCAGCCACGGCCATGACCAGGCTGAGTTTCATGATGTCCGTCGCGAAGACGCGCAGAATGTCGCGGGTCGTGGCGCCGTTGATCTTGCGGATCGCCATCTCCTTGGAGCGGCGCAGGCTCTCGTCGCGGACAAAGCCGATCAGGCCCAGCAGCGCGATCAACAGGGAGAACACGGCGCCCAGCGCCATCGTGTTGCGCATCTTCTTGCTGCCGTCATACGCCGCACGCATGGCCTCCTCGTAGGAAATGATCTCGATGTCCCGGTCCGGCAACGCCGCTTCCAGCGCCTGCCGCACCTTGGGCAGGGAGTCCGGCTGCACCCGGAACAGGATGTGCGGCAGCCAGGACGAGCGGGAACCGACCTCGCCGTAGAAGAGGACGCTCGGGCGCGGATCCATGTACTCCAGGCTACCGATCAGGTAGCTCCGGTACACACCGGAAATGGTGAAGTAATACGGGATCGTGTCGTCGTCCGTCTCCGGGCCGTGGCCGGTGACGTACACCTGCTTGCCCACGGCACCGTCGCTCCAGTCGGCGAAATCGGCCATCCGGGCCACGAACTTCTCGTCCACGGCGATCTCCAGGGAATCCTTGGGGGCGCGGCCGTCCACGAAGCGGATGTCCATCAGCTCGTAGAAGCTGTCGGAGCATTCGTACTGGTCGGCGACGTTGAAGAGTTCGCGACGGTCTTCGGGGAGATAGATATTGTCTCCGCTGGAGCCCTCGTACGGCAGGTTGTAGCTCGCGGCCGCGCCGCTGACCTCCGGAAGGCTCTGGAGCGTCTCCACAGCGCGGGCCTGTGCCGCCCGGTCGCCGTCGAACATATTGAAATAATAGAGATTCGCGTAATTGTATCCCGGGTCGCTGTTGGACACCATCCGGTACTGCCGGCCGATGATCAGCAGCATCACCACCAGGAACACGTTGATGAGTACCTGCACGCCCAGCAGCCCCAGCTTCCAGCGGCGGGAGGCCTCTGTGTAATTCTTCAGCGCGGCATAGACCGGAATCCGCTGGTACAGCTCCGCCGGAATGACGATCGAGATAACCAGCACCAGCAGGATCACGCCCACGATGGCCAGGACGCTTTGCGGCACCAGCAGGGTCTGGAACGGCACGCCCAGCAGATTCTCCACGAGGCTCCGGCCGACGAAGATGATTGCGGCGGCAAGCACGAGCGAGAGGACGATGTGCAGCAGCGCCTCTTTCGTCAGCATGGCATAGATATGCCGGCTTTCAGCGCCGTAGCATTTCCGCACGCCCACTTCCTTGGAGCGCTTCACCAGGGAGGAAATGACGATCAGGATGTAGTTGAGCAGAGAAATCAGGATCAGCAACGCAGCCACGATCGACAGCAGGATCACCTGGGTCTTCACGCGCGGATTGGAGGTATGCAGCGTGCTGAACGCCTGCAGGAAATACCGCAGCTGCAGGCCCATGGCCTCCATTTCCTCCATCGGCTGGTGGGCCTCCTGCATCTTCCGGATGCCGTCCGCGAGGGTGTTCGGATCCACACCCGGGAACAGCTTCACGAAGCCGTGATAGCGGTCGTTGCCCAGCCAGTTGTCGGTGCTGCTCTTGTTGTACGTATTCATCGCGAGCAGGATGTCGAAGTCCAGCGAGCCGTTCTTCGGAAAATCCTCGTACACGCCCTCGACGGTGGCTTTGAAGTCCACCTGGTCCAGGTTGCAGATCTGCTTGCCGATGCACTCCTGCACGCCGCCCAGCTTCTCCGCGAACGAGCGACTCACCATCACACAGCCCCACTTGCCCAGCGTCTTGGTCGGGTTGCCGGCCAGGATCGGCCGGTCGAAGACCTTGAAGAAGCAGGTGTCGGCACAGACCATCGTGGCCTTCAGCTTATTCCCTTCCTCATCCAGATAGGTATCGCCGCTGAACACGCCGGTGTAGCGGGTGCCGGCTTCCACGCCCGGGACTTCTTCCATGAAGCCCACGGCCACGGCGCCGCTCACCTGCCCGTAGTCGGCCTCATCGCCGTTCTGCGCGTACCAGGTCCGGATGGAATACACCCGGTCCAGGTCCTTGTAGAAACTGTCGTAGCTCAGCTCGAAGAAGACCTTGGCAATGAGCACGATGCCCACCGCCAGTCCCACGCCGAGGGACAGGACCTTGATCAGGATATCGTTCTTGGATTTCATTTACAGTTCGTTCTTGACGTCGCTGACGATCTGGCCGTCGAAGAGGTCGATGGTACGCTGGGCGCAGGCGGCATCCTTCTGGGAGTGCGTTACCATCACGATGGTCGTGCCCTCGGCGTTGAGTTCCTTGAGCAGGTCCATCACCTCCTTGCCGTTCTTGGAATCAAGGTTACCGGTGGGCTCATCCGCGAGAATCAGCTTCGGACCGGCAACGACGGCGCGGGCGATGGCCACGCGCTGCTGCTGACCGCCGGAGAGCTGCTGCGGGAAATGGCCCGCGCGGTGGCTGATGGCCATGCGCTTCATGATGTCCGTCACCTTGGCCTTACGCTCGGATGCGCTGATGTTCAGGTAGCGCAGCGGGAGCTCGATGTTCTCATAGACATTCAGTTCGTCGATGAGGTTGAAGCTCTGGAAGACGAAACCGATGTTGCCCTTGCGGAACTTCGTGCGCTCCTTCTCCTTGAGGCCACCGACCTCGGTGCCGAGGAGTTCATACGAGCCGCTGGTCGGGTTGTCCAGCAGGCCCAGGATGTTCAGAAGGGTTGATTTGCCGCAGCCCGAAGGGCCCATGATGGCGACGAACTCGCCGTCCTTAATTTCGAAGGAAACACCATTGAGCGCCGTGGTCTCGATCTCTTCCGTGCGGAAGACTTTGGAAAGGTTGGATACTTTGATCATTGTTTATTGGATTTGAATTATTTACTTGTTGTTCAGAATACCAGCACATCGCTGTCCCCGTAGGTGTCATAGCCGGAGGTGATGACCTTCTCGCCGGACTCGAGACCTTCCAGGACTTCATAGTACTGGGGATTCTGCCGGCCGATGCGGATCTCGCGCTTGACGGCCTTGCTGCCGTCCTTGCTCACGACATAGATCCACTTGCCGCCGGTCCGCTGGTAGAAGGTGCCGCGCGGGATGATGACCGCCTCCTCGGGCTGGCCCAGCTGGAGGTTCAGGTAATAGGTCTGACCGGAGCGGATGTTGTCCGGCTGCTCGCCGTCGAACTTGAAGTCGGCCTTGAACTTGCCGTCGCGCACCTCCGGATAGACCTTGCGGATGAGGGTGGAATAGGTCTCGCCCTGGCGCTCGAACGTCGCCTGCAGGCCTTCCACCACGCGGTCGATGTAGTGCTCATCGATCTGCGCCTCCACCTTGTATGTCCCCACGGAGTTGATCTGGCCGATCTTGGTGCCGCTGCCGATGCTCTGGCCCAGGACCACGTCCAGCAGGCCCAACTCTCCATCGATGGGGGCTTTGACAATCAGATTGCTCTTGCGCTTGCGGATCATCTGCATATTCAGGAGCATGTTGTCCAGACTCTCTTCCATACGGTCAATCTGGGTGCCGCGGTACAGGCTGTCCTGCTTCGAACGCTCACGAATCAGCTCATACTTCTGCAGTGCCAGACGGTAGTCTTCTTCGGCCTTCAAGTATTCTTCCTTCGCGATCAGCCGGTCCTCATAGAGGGCCTTCTGCTGCTCGTAGGCGCGGCGGAGCCGGTCCACCTGCGTGCCGTATTCCAGCACGTTCTGGCGGACGTCCAGCTTCTGCTGCTCCATCTGGATCTGCGTGTTACGCAGAATATTCTCCTTCTCGGCCAGCTCGGCCTCGGAATTCAGGATCTGCAGGTCCAGGTTGTCATTATTCAGAATCAGGATGGCGTCCCCCGCCTTCACCGGCGAGCCTTCCTCGATGAGGATCTTCTCCACGATACCGCCCTCCTGGGGCGACAGCTGGATGGTCGTCATCGGCTGCACGCGGCCGCTGATGCGGATGTAGTCGTTGAACTCACCCCGCACGGCATCCGAGATCGTCACGGTATCCTTGTCCACCCGCAGCGTCTTGTTGTTCGGCCGCGCGATCAGGTACACGATGAACGCCAGCAGCAGGGCGCCCAGCCACCACGGCAGGGCCTTCTTCGTAAAAGCCACGCGCCAACCCGTTTTCTTCTCGATAATCTTATCCATATTATTGGTTGATATATTCTATTCCGTTATAATACTTTACTACAGCCTGCTTGATGAGGTACCTGAACAGGCTGTTCATCTCATCGGCCTGGGCCTTCAGGTAATTGTTGTTCGCCGTCTGGAACTCCAGCGGGGAGATCAGGCCCTGCTCGAGCTTCTTGAGGTTCAGCGTGTAGGCCTCGGCCTGCACCTCGGCCTTGTGCTGCGCCTGCTCGTAGGCGAGCGCGGAGCCGTCGCGGTCCTGGATGGCCCGCCGCACCTCGCTCTCCACGTCGCGGCGCTTCTGGTCAAGCTGGGCCGTCGCCTTGTTCAGGGCGTTGCGCTTGCGCGAAATGGCAGACTGCCGGCTCATGCGGTTCCAAATAGGGATGGAGACGGAGAGCTGGAGGTACTCGCCGCCGTTGTTGCGGAACTGCTCCCCGAAAGGCGCGGTGGACGCCCCCTGGTAAGAATAGTAGCTGGTATTCCAGCCGGCGTAGAGGCCCAGGGAGGGCAGCAGCTGCCACCTGGCGGTGTTGAGCTCCCGCTTGGCGTTCTGCGCCTGCCAGGAGGCGATTTGGACGGCCGGGTTGTGTTCGAGGGCGAAGTCCACGATCTCGTCCGCGAGGAGATTCCCGGTCAAGCCGGGAATGACTGAGGTAGAACCGTCATGCCCGACCTGATCGGGCATCTCCGTCACGATATTCAGCTCCTCGTCCAGGGGCCAGAACATCAGGTCCGCGAGGGTCATCTTCTGGTCGTTGTAATAATTGCGGGTATTCGTCAGCTCGTACTGACGGTCGATCAGATCGGCCTCCATCTGGATTACGTCGGCATGGCCCTTCTGGCCCAGCTCTTCCTGACGCTTCGCCTTCTTCAGGGCCTGCTCGGCCACGGCCACCTGCTCCTCATAGACGTCGCAGAGACGCTTGTAATAGACCACATTATAATAGGCCTCCATCACCGCCAGGCAAATGTCGGCTTCCACCTGCTTTTCCTGTGAGCTGGCGATGAGCATCCCGGTCTTGGAAATCTTGTAGTTGTTCACGGCCTTGAATCCGTCGAAGAGGTCGATACCGGCGCTCACGCCATAGTTGTTGTGGAAGGAGGTCGTGTTGAAATAGGTGTTCGTCTGCGGGTCGATGCTGCGGCCGAAGTTGTAATAGGCGTAGGTGCTCGCACTGATCTGCGGGGTGAACAGCGAGAGGGCCGCGTCGCGCCGCGCAATCTGCGCGTCGCCCACAGCGGCCTGCTGGATCCGCATCTTCGTGGAATTGGAAATCGCATACTCCATGCAGTCGTGCAGGGTCATCACGTCCGTCGGCGGTGCCTGGGCCTCCGCCATCCCGGCGGAAAGGCCCATCACCGCGACTAAAACAGGTATGTATAGTTTATTGTTCATCGCCCACCTCCCCCACATCCGCCGTGCCAAACTATTCAAGTCGCTGATTTACAGCGACTAATCAAACAAGCAGAGAGTGTAAAGTCTGTAAAAACTTTACACTCCCTTTACACTTTATCACTTTACAATCCTACCGGAAGATGAGCTCGAAGACCGTCTGGGCTGCGTCGCTGCGGACCAGCTCGATGGAACCGTTGTGGTTGCGCATGATCTGGCGGGAGATGCTCAGGCCGATGCCGGAACCCTCTTTCTTGGTCGTATAGAAAGGTATGAAGATCTGCTCCTGCGCCGAAGCGGGAATGGGCACACCGTCGTTGGCGACGCGGACGATCACCTCGTCGTCCTGACCCATCCGGGCGCTGATGTCGATGTGCTTCGCGCCGGCCTGCAGGGCGTTCTTGATCAGGTTGATGAGGATCTGGGAGATCTGCCCCTCGTCGGCATAGACCATCAGGTCGTCCTCCTCCGGGCGGTAGCGGCAGAAGGCGCCGCAGGAGGCGACGTATTCGCTGTTCAGCGCGATGACACCGTCCATCAGTTCCTGCAGGTAGAGCGCCCGGCGGACGGGCTTCGCCACGCCGGAGAGCTGGCGGTAGGTCTGCACGAAGTCGATCAGGTTCTTCGAAGAATCGGAGATCGTCTCCAGTCCGGACTTGATGTCGAGTTCGCTGTGGCCGTTCTCGTCCACGGATTTGGCCATCGCGTCGCTCAGGGAGGCGATCGGCGAGACCGTGTTCATGATTTCGTGCGTAAGCACGCGGATCAGCTTGGTCCAGGAATCCTGCTCGTGCGCCTGCCGCTGTCGCTCGAAGATGGTGCGGATGCGGTTCAGGGTGCGGTTGAACCTGCTCCGCTCCTGGAAGCGGAAGTTCAGTTCCCCGTCCTCCAGCGCATCCATCATGTACGCCACCTTCTTGATATCCCGCTGACGGGTGAACCAGGAAGCCAGCAGCCACGTGACCAGCGCAACGGCAACAACAATCAGAACGACCATCACAGATTATATTTCTTCAACTTGGCGTACAGGGTCGGGCGGCTGACGCCCAGTAGCTTGGCTGCGGCGGAGATATTCCCGTTGCTCCGTTCCATCGCTTCCCGCACCAGGCGCTCTTCGTCCTGCGCGAGGAGATTCCCGGCCAGGCCGGGAATAGGACTATCTGTCATGCCCGCCCGCGAGCGGGTATCGATCTGCAGATCCTTCGCCGCCAGCAGCTTCCCTTCACTCAGGATGACTGCCTTCTCGATGCAGTTCTGCAGCTCGCGGATATTGCCGTTCCAGGGCTGCGCCCGCAGCAGCTCCACCGCATCCGGCGCGATGCTGGTCAGCGGGCGGTGGTATTTCTCGGCGAACTGCGCTACGAAGCGCTCCGCCAGCGGAGCAATATCTTCCTGACGCTCCCGCAGGGGCGGCAGGGCGATGTGCACGGTATTGATACGATAATAAAGGTCTTCGCGGAAACGCCCCGCGCGGACCAGCGCCTCCAGGTCCATATTGGTCGCGCAGATCAGGCGGATGTCCACCGGGATGGCCTGGCTACCGCCCACGCGCACGACGCTGCGGCTCTGGAGCACCCGCAGGAGCTTCGCCTGGAGATGCAGGGGGATGTTGCCGATCTCATCGAGGAAGAGCGTGCCGCCGTCGGCCTGTTCGAATTTGCCGACATGGTCGGCGTGCGCGTCGGTGAATGCGCCCTTCACGTGGCCGAAGAGCTCGCTCTCGAAGAGCGTCTCCGTGATGGCGCCGGCGTCCACCGCCACCATCGGCTTCCCGTTCCGGAGGCTGTGCGCATGGATCTCCCGCGCCAGCACGTCCTTGCCGGTACCGTTCTCGCCCGTGATCAGGACGGTGGCGTCCGTGGGGGCGATCTTGTCCACCGTCTTGCGGATGGCGGCCATCGGGCGGGAGTCGCCCCAATACATCGTAGCCGTCGTGTCCGACGCGGACCGGGTATCCCGGCCCATCGCCTTGCGGGCCTTGTCCCGGGCGGCGGTAAGGACCTCCACCAGCTTGTCGTTGTCCCACGGCTTCACGAGGAAGTCGAAGGCGCCGCGTTTCATGCCCTCGACGGCCAGCTGGATGTCGGCGTAGGCGGTGAAGAGCACCACCTCTACCTCCGGCATCATTTTCTTGATCTCTCCGGCCCAGTAGAGGCCTTCGTTGCCTGTGTTGATGCTCGTGTTGAAATTCATGTCCAGCAACACTACGTCCGGGCGGAACTGCTCCAGCGTCGTCACCAGCGTCGCCGGCGACGGGAGGGTTTTCACCTCCGCAAAATGCATCGGAAGCAGAAGTTCCAGCGCCCGGCGGATGCCGGTGTTGTCATCCACGACAAGTATCTTCCCTGATTTAGAAGCCATGGCAGATTGTAAAGAAACTTTACAAAGATAGTATTTTTTCGCAGACTCGCTAGACCAGCACGCTGATGCCGATGCCGATCAGCACGAGGCCGCCCGCGATTTCCGCCCAGCGGCCGAAGCGGGCACCGATGGCACGACCGCCGCGCAGGCCGATGATGACGGACAGGGCCGTAATGGCGAAAACGGCCACCAGCAGCGGCAGGAAGGCCGCCCAGCGCACGCCGTCCATCGACTGCGACGCGCCGACGGCGAGTGCGTCGATGCTCGTGGCGAGACCGCCCAGCAGTACGTTGTGCCAGCTGCTCAGGTCGCGGACTTCCAGTTCGCCTTTGATGCCTTCGATGAGCATGGAGCCGCCGACATAGAGCAGCAGCAGGAAGGCGATGAGGTGGGATACTTTTTCGACGAGGCCGACGAAGAGGTAGCCGAAGGCCCAGCCGGCGAGCAGCAGGCCCGTCTGGATGACGGCGAAGGCGAGGGCGACGCCCAGGATTTCGCGCCAGCGGACGCGCGGCAGGGTCACGCCCGAGCAGAGCGAGACGGCCAGGCAGTCGGCGCAGAGCGACGCCGCCAATAGGATTGCTTCCCAAATTCCCATTTTTTCTTTAGAAAACGGCGACAAAAATACAAAATTCTCAATTATTATTTCTACTTTTGCAAGCTTGATTCTCCGTATTTCAAGCTATCCCGTAAGTTTAACCCCCCTTCCGACAAGTGTGCCGGGACCAACCAGGAAGGAAGCGATGATCAAGATTTTCTACAGACGAGGCGTCGACATCGTCGTCAGCCAGTCCGAAACGGAGTTTGCTGCTATCGGCAAAGAAAATGTCCTCTGGATAGACCTCCTGCAGCCTACAGGAGAGCAGAAGAGGGCCGTCGAGGCGTTTCTCGGCACGGAGATCCAGAGCCGCGCCGAAGCGGAGGAGATCGAAAGCTCCTCCCGTTTCTTCGAAGAGGGCAACGCCATTTTCGCCAACACCAACTTCCTCTCCCCTTCCGGAGACGGTATGTCGATGGACCCTGTGTCCTTCATCCTGTCCGATTCCATCCTCACGACGGTGCGCGAGATTCCCCTGCGCTCCCTGGACACCCTGCAGCTCAAGGTGCAGGCCCTGCCGGAGCAGTTCCCGGACGGATTCACCACCTTCGTGGAAATCATGGACAAGCGCGTGGACCTGGACGCCGACATCGTGGAGCTCATCTCCAAGGACGTGTCGCAGTTCAGCAAGCGCGTCAACCAGAAAGAAGACATCAACGAGGAGTTCCTCCTCGACATCAACCAGTTGCAGGAGAGCGCGATGACCGTCCGCGAGAACGTCGTGGACAAGCAGCGCCTGATTTCCAACATCCTCAAGAGCAAGCGCTGCCCCAAGGACCCGGAGCTGCGTGAGGACCTGGGCATCATCCTGCAGGATATCGCCTCCCTGATCAACCACACGAACTTCAACTTCGAGCGTCTCGAGTACCTGCAGGACACCGTCCTGGGTATCATCAACCTGGATCAGAACAACATCATGAAGATCTTCACCTTCGTGTCGGTGCTCCTGATGCCGGCCACGCTCGTGGCGAGTTTCTACGGCATGAACGTCACCCTCCCCTTCGCCGAGAAGTGGTGGGCCTGGCTGGCGATCTTCATCCTGATGGCCTGTCTGGCTATCGCCTTCTGGATTATTTTCAAAAGGAAGAAAATGCTTTAATGCCCCAAGCGGGGTTTACATCAGCCACGCGGAGACGTCCTCTCCGCGCGCCTGCATTTCGCGGATCTGCGTGGAGGAAATGTCCACGATGGGCGCGTCGAGCAGCCGGATCTTGTAGGAACTGCTTTCTTCGAGCAGCTTCTCTTTCAGCTCTTCGATATCATAACCCCGGCGCGGATAGACCACGACGCCGTACTCCCCGAGGATGCGCGGTGCGTCGCGCCATTTGCGGATGCCCTGCAGGTTGTCCGCCCCGATCACGAGCGTGAATTCATTCTCCGGTTCGCGCTTCCTCAGCGCATCCAGCGTCCGGATCGTGTAGGTGGGGGCGGGCATCTCCAGCTCGATGTTGTCCACCCACACGTGCAGCTCGGGATGGCGCCGGACGGCGTCGATGGCCTCCCGGTAACGCCGCTCCGCGGAAAGCGCCTTGGACGGGTCCTTGAACGGATTCTGCGGGGAGATGACCAGGTAGACCCAGTCGAAATCGCGCGCGCCGGTGAGCCGCTCCATGATGGCCTGGTGGCCGATGTGGAGCGGATCGAAGGAGCCGGCGAAAACGGCTATCCGCATAGGAAATCGTTGACGAGGGCCTCCGCCTCGGCGAAGGTGTCCTCCAGTTTGTCGTTGACCAGGTTGCGGTCGAATTTGCCGGCGGCGAAATCCAGTTCCCAGCCGGCCTTGGCCATGCGCTCGCGGATCGCCTCCTCACTGTCGGTGGCGCGGCCGCGCAGGCGCTGCTCGAGCACCTCCAGGCTGGGCGGCGTGATGAGGATCGACAGGGCGGCTTCGCCGAAATATTTCTTCAGGCTGACCCCACCCTTGACGTCCACGTCGAAGATAATGACGTGACCCTGGGCCCAGATCCGCTCCACCTCGCTCTTGAGCGTGCCGTAGAAGCGGTCCTGGTAGACTTCTTCGTACTCGACGAAGGCGTCCTCGCGGATCAGCTCGCGGAAACGGTCGGCGCTGAGGAAATAATACTCCACGCCGTCCCGCTCCTGGCCCCTGGGCGCACGGGAAGTGGCGGAAATGGAGAACTCGAATTCGGGGTGCAGCCCCAGCAAATGATTCACTACCGTGCTCTTGCCGGCGCCGGAAGGTGCAGAAAATATGATGACTTTACCTGACATTATGCGGAGTTTTCCGCAAAAATAGTTATTTTTGCACGATTTACTGAATCTAAGTCTCAAATCATAGTATTTTATGAAAGTTTCATTCAAAGAACTGGGTCTTGTGAACACCCGCGAGATGTTCGCGAAGGCCGTCAAGGGTGGTTATGCCATCCCCGCTTTCAACTTCAACAATATGGAGCAGCTCCAGGCCATCGTCCAGGCTTCCGCCGAGACCAAGTCTCCGGTCATCCTGCAGGTGTCCAAGGGCGCTCGCAACTATGCCAACCAGACGCTCCTCCGCTACATGGCGCAGGGCGCTGTCGAGTATGCCAAGGAACTGGGCTGGAAGAAGCCCCAGATCGTCCTTCACCTGGATCACGGCGACAGCTACGAGCTCTGCAAGAGCTGCGTGGACTTCGGTTTCTCTTCCGTCATGATCGACGCTTCCTCCCTCCCGTACGAGGAGAACGTGAAGCTGACCCGCAAGGTCGTCAACTACGCGCACAAGTATGACGTGACCGTCGAGGCCGAACTCGGCGTGCTCGCCGGTGTCGAGGACGAGGTTTCCTCCGCCGTTTCCCACTATACCAAGCCTGAGGAAGTGATCGACTTCGTCAAGAAGACCAAGTGCGACTCCCTCGCCATCTCCATCGGTACCTCCCACGGCGCTTACAAGTTCACGCCGGAGCAGTGCACCCGCGACAAGGACGGCAAGCTCGTTCCGCCGCCCCTCGCTTTCGACGTGCTGAAGGCCATCGAGAAGAAGCTCCCGGGCTTCCCGATCGTGCTCCACGGCTCCTCCTCCGTTCCGCAGGAGTATGTCGACATGTGCAACCAGTTCGGCGGCAAGCTCCCCAACGCCATCGGTATTCCTGAGGAGCAGCTCCGCAAGGCTGCCAAGAGCGCTGTCTGCAAGATCAACATCGATTCCGACTCCCGTCTCGCGATGACCGGTGCCATCCGCAAGCACCTCGCCGAGAATCCGGGTCACTTCGATCCTCGCCAGTACCTCAAGCCGGCCCGTGAGGAGATGAAGAAGATGTACATCCACAAGATCATCAACGTTCTCGGTTCCAACGGCAAGGCCCGCTAGTTTTAACCGCCAACGAAAGCCAAAGGCCTCCGAAAGCAAAAAACGCTTTCGGAGGCCTTTATCTTTCGTCCTGGCTACCTATGCTGGCAGCAGCCTTTCCTCTCGCACCCGGCCCACGGCTCCCGACGGCGCAGGCAAACGGCCACAGGCTTACGCACGGCCAGCGCACAGGCTGCTGCAAGATAGATTTACAGTAATGGTTTCAGCGTGAAGGTGAAGGTCCGCGGTTCGGCTTTCAGGCGGTACTGCGGACGCGGCAGCGCGCCCCAGGCGTTCTCGCAGCCGAGTCCCATCTGCACGAGGTCCACGTTGACGTGGGTCAGGCCGTCCTCCTGCAGCTCCAGCGAGTGACGCTGGTCGCCGCCCTTGGCGCGGCTGCCGCCCGTGACCGACAGGTCGATGTCACGGCGGCCGAAAGGCAGGGCGGAAGCGGAGAATTTCTCCGGCGCGGCGATCTCGAAGCCGCAGCCGGATGCATCCGTCAGGCGCATCCAGCGCATGCCCACGTGGGTGCCGGACTCCTGCGGACGGGCGTAGCCGAGGTGATACTGGTCGGCGACCGCCTGCTTCCAGACACCCGTCTGTGAGGCACCCTGGCGGTCGACGTAGTTCTCGAACGGGCCTTCGCCGTAGAATTCCAGCGTGTTGAACTCCCCGGGCATCGCGAACTCCATGCCGAAGCGGAAGAGCTCCGGCGCGCCTTCGCGCACTTCGGTCATCTGCTCCGTAACGGTGATGGTGCCGTCCTCGGCGAGCGCATAGCGCATCGTCACGACGGCCAGGCCGTCCCCGACCTCATATTCCACCCGGACGCAGCCGTCTTCCTCCTCCCCCAGCGAACGGACGCGGAAGGTCGGATAGAGCCACGCGCCCATCCGCCGCTGCAGCCAGGCGCCGAGGTCGTTCTCCGTGACGGCGCGGCCGAAGCAGGGCATCAGCGGTGCGGCCAGCAGCTCCCGGCCGGAGATCGTGTAGGAGCGGATCGCACCCGTCTCCGGGTCGAAATCGACAGCGACGATCCGTCCGCCCAGGTCGGCGGCCGTCAGCCGGTACGGCGCCTCCCGCAGGAGGATCTGGTCGTGGGCGACCTCCGTGCCGGCGGGCAGGATGCCGTCCGCGCGGCGCAGCACGTAGCTGACATTTAGATACAGCTCCCCGGGAATATCCTGCAGGTCCGCGGCCCGGAAGCCCAGGTCCGCGGTGACGGTCTGCTGCGGCGCCGCCTTCGGGGCGTCGGCCTGGCCCGCGAGGACCGGGCGGCCGTCCGCGATCACCTCCCAGCGCAGCATATAGCGGCTCAGGTCGATGAAGAAATTCTCGTTATACACGCTCACGCGGCCGTCCAGGGCCTGCTCCGGCGTGGCGGAGGTCAGGATGGAACGGTAGCCGTGCCGCACTTCCCAGGCGTGCGGATGCCAGCTGCGGTCGGCGGCGATGATGCCGTTGCAGTTGAAGGAATTGTCCGAAGGATCGTAGTCGTTGAAGTCGCCGCCGAAGGCGTAGATGTAGCCGGTACGCGACTTCCCGGACGGCCAGCGGACGGCCTGGTCCACGAAGTCCCAGATGCAGCCGCCCTGCAGTTCCGGATACTTCCGGAAGAGATCGAGGTAGTCCTCGAAGCCACCCATCGAGTTGCCCATCGCGTGGGCGTACTCGCACATGATGATCGGGCGTGTAATGGCCGGATTCTCAGCGTATTTGACCAGGTCGGCGTAGGTCATGTACATATAGCAGATGATGTCCGTGTTGTACTCCTCGCCGGCGCGCTCGTACTGGATGGGGCGGCTGGGGTCCCAGGCCTTCAGCCAGTCGTAGGCAGCGTAGAAATTCATACCGTTGCCGGCTTCGTTGCCCAGGCTCCAGATGATGACGGAGGGATGGTTGACGTCGCGCTGCGCCATGCGCTGCACGCGCTCCAGGTGGGCCTGCTTGTAGATGGGATTGTTGCCGAGCGTCTGCGGGCCGTAGCCCATGCCGTGCGACTCGATGTCGGCCTCGGCGATGACATAGAGGCCGTAGCGGTCGCAGAGATCCAGCCAGCGCGGGTCATTGGGATAGTGGCTCGTGCGGACGGTATTGATGTTCAGCTCCTTCATGATGCGGATATCCTCCAGCATCTCGTCCACCGTGACCACGTATCCGCCCTTGGCGGACATCTCGTGGCGGTCGGCGCCCTTGATCAGGACCGGCTGGCCGTTGACCAGCAGCTGCCGGCCGCGGATCTCGACCGTGCGGAAGCCGAAGTCCTGCTCGACCGTCTCCGTCACGCCCTTCCTGTCCGTGCAGACGGCGCGCAGGTGGTAGAGCGCCGGGGTCTCCGCGCTCCACAGCGCCGGGCGCTCCACACGGCCCTCCGCCGGGACTTCCCGCTCGGGATAGCCCGGACCGGAGAGATAATATTTCACGCCTTGGGCGCTCTTGGAAAGGGTCGCGTCAAAGCGGTAGCTGCCGTCCATGCCGGCGCTGATGTGCAGGTCCTCGATGCGGGCCTTGGGGCGCGCCTCCAGGAAGCACTCCCGCGCGATGCCGGCGTAGCGCCAGAAGTCCTGGCACTCCAGGTAGGTGCCGTCGCACCAGCGGAAGATCTCCAGGGCGATGAGCGCCTCCTCGCCGGGCTTGACATATTTCGTGATGTCGAAACGGGCCTCCAGCTTGCTGTCCTCGCTGTAGCCGACCTCCTTGCCGTTCACCCACACGCGGAGGTTGGAGGTGGCGGAGCCGACGGCCAGGAAGATGTCGCGGCCCTTCCAGTCCGCCGGAATGGCGAAAGTCTGGCGGTACTGCCCGACGTAGTTGTGCTCCGTGGGCACGATGGGCGGATTGTTCTGGTAATGGCCGTCCCAGGCGTACTGGATGTTGACGTAGAGCGGGTCGCCGTAGCCGTTCAGTTCCCACATGCCGGGCACGGGGATCGGGGCCCAGGCGGGATCGTCCGCGTCGGATTTGAAGAAATCGAGCGAGCGCTCGCCGGGCGTCTCATACCACCGGAAGGACCAGAGGCCTTCGAGCGAGAGGCGGGGACTGTCGGTGGCGAAGCTGGCGTGCATCGGCACCCGGTTCCGCTGGTTCACGGCCGGGTTCTGCCAGTCTTCGACGGGCGCCGCTGCGGCCGAAAACGCCGCCAGGGCAAGCAGGGAAAGGAGGAATCGTTTCATGAATATCAGTTTTAGCATTTAAATATACAAAAAAAGCGGTTCCCATCCTCAAAAACATACCGATTTGAGGACGGGAACGAAAATTCTGGCTTTCCATCCTCGCCAGGGGGCCGATTTGAGGATGGAGATTCGCCGGTCAAGCCGGCGAATGACGAAGGGCCAAGCCGGCGAATGACGGATTACTCCTTCGGGAAGGTCGCGGTTTCCGCGGCGGTGAGACCGACGGAAGAGAAGCCGCCGTCGTGGTAGAGGTTCTGCATCGTGACCTTGCGGGTGTAGTCCGAGAACAGCGTGACGATGTAGTCCGCGCAGTCGTCAGCCGTGGCGTTGCCCAGCGGCGACATCCGCTCCGCGTACTTCAGCATATCCTCCATGCCCGCGATTCCCTGTCCCGCCGTCGTGGCGGTCGGCGACTGGGACACGGTGTTGATGCGCACGTGACGCGCCGGACCGTAGATGGCGCCGAAGCTGCGGGCGATCGACTGGAGAAGCGCCTTGGCGTCCGCCATGTCATTGTAACCCACGAAGCTGCGCTCGGCGGCGATGTAGGTCAGCGCCACCACGGAACCCCATTCCTTGAGGGCGTCCTTGGTGTAAAGCGTGTGCAGCAACTTGTGGAAGGACAGCGCGGAGATGTCCAGCGTCTTGCCCAGGAAATTGTAGTCCAGGGCCTCGTAAGGACGGCCCTTGCGCACATTCGGCGACATGCCGATGGAGTGCAGCACGAAGTCGAAGGGACCGCCGAAGTGCTCCATCGCGCCGTCCACCAGCACGCCGAGATCCTCGATCGAGGTGGCGTCGGCGGCGATCAGCTTGCAGCCGTGCTTCTCCGCGAAGTCATTGAGGGTTCCCATGCGGAGCGAGAGCTCCGTGTTGGTCAGGACGATTTCCGCGCCCTCGGCGATGGCCCGCTCGGCCACCTTCCAGGCGATCGACTTGTCATTGAGGGCACCGGTGATGATGCCCTTCTTTCCTTTCAAAAGTTCCATAATTAATCCTGTACTTGAGCGTCCATCAGATAGAAAGTAAGCTGGCCCTTGCAGGCGAGTTTGCCGCCCACGTTGGCCTGGGCGTCAATGATGTAGAGCGGTCCGCGCGTGGCGTTCAGCTTGGCGCTGACCTCGATGGTGTCGCCGGGGCGCACCATGTGCTTGAAGCGGACATTGTCCAGGCCGGCATAGAAAGGGGTCTTCCCGATCAGTTTGTCGCCCAGGATGAGGGTGCAGCACTGCGCCATGATCTCGCAGATCACGACGCCCGGCACCACCGGGAAACCCGGGAAATGGCCCTTCAGGAACCACTCTTCGCCGGTCACGTGGTAGGTGGCGCGGATGCTGCCGTCTTCGTTCTTTTCCGTCCAGTCCACCAGGAGCATCGGCTCGCGGTGCGGCAGGAACTGCTTGATTTCTTCTCTATTCATGGTAGGTCTTAGTTGTTTCAGATTTTGCGAAGGGCGACGCTGGCGTCGTGGCCGCCGAAGCCCAGGGAGTTGGATACGGCCACGGTGACCGGGCGCTCCACCGCCTCCAGCGGGGTGTAGTCCAGGTCGAGCTCCGGGTCGGGATGGATGAGCCCGATGGTGGGCGGGATAATGCCGTCGTGCAGGGCCAGGGCGGAAACCAGCAGTTCGACGGCGCCGGCAGCGCCGATCATATGGCCGGTCATCGACTTGGTGCTGCTGACGGACGCGCGATGCGCATCTTCCTCGCCGAGGGCCAGCTTGATGGCGGCCGTCTCGGCGGAATCGTTCAGGTGCGTGCCCGTGCCGTGGGCATTGATATAGAGGTCCTCGCCTGCGCGGTAGCCCGACTGGGCCAGCGCGTCGCGGATCGCCCAGGAGGCCGGCTGGCCGTCGGGGCGCGGCGCCGTGGCGTGGTGCGCGTCGCAATAGTTGGCGTAGCCCGTGACTTCGGCGAGGATGTTCGCCCCGCGCTCGCGGGCGTGGTTGTATTCTTCCAGGACCAGCATGCAGGCACCCTCGGCCATCACGAAGCCACCGCGGTCCTCGCTGAACGGCAGCGATGCGCGCAGCGGATCCTCGGCGAGGGTCAGGGCGTGGGCGCTGACGAAGCCGCCGAAGGCCAGCGGAGTGAGCACGGCCTCGGTGCCGCCCGCGATAATCGCGTCGGCGAAGCCGAACTTGACGGCGCGGAACGCCTCACCCACGGACTGCGTGCTGGATGCGCACGCGGCCGCCGTGGTCAGGTTCGCGCCCTGGGCGCCGAAGCGGATGGCGACGTTGCCCGCGGCGATATTGCCGATCATCTTGGGGATGAAAAGCGGAGAAATACGGTCCTCCCCTTCTTCCAGCATGACTTTCGTCTGCTCGACGAAGGTCGTCATACCGCCGATGCCGGTGCCCACGTAGACGCCGAGGCGCTCCGGGGCGATGTTGGTGCCGGCTTCCAGGCCGCTCTCCCCCATCGCCTGCTCCGCAGCCGCCTGCGCGAACAGGCAGAAGCGGTCGTTGCGACGGGTGTCCTTCACGCTGATGCCGTAGGAGACGGGATCAAAATCCCGCACAACGCCGGCCACCTTGACCGGCAGTTTCCAGGGGGCATCAGGATACTTGCTGATTCCGCAGCGGCCCGCCTTAAGGGCGGACCAGAAGGTTGCGGTATCGTTTCCGACCGGCGAGATGACGCCGGTTCCGGTAATCACTACTCTTCTTTCTTCCATTACTTATACATAAATCGGCGGATACTGCCTTTCGGGGTCTTGGCGAACGGCTCGAAACGAAGCTCGTAGTCGTTGACCGCGGAGTATCCGGGGAGTTTGTTGTTCAGGGCCACCAGGTTCTGGCGCATGACGGCGTCGAGGCCGTCGGCGCCGAGGCCGGCTTTGTCCAGCGCATCCATATTCGGGACGACGAGGGCCACGATGCGGTGCTCGCGCTGCAGCACGATGGACTCCGCTACGTAGGGTAATTCATTGAGGATCACTTCGACCTCCTCAGGATAGACGTTCTGGCCGTTCTCCGCCAGGATCATGTTCTTGCTACGACCCAGCAGGAAAATATTGCCGTTCGCGTCGATGGTGCCGATGTCGCCCGTGCGGAACCAGCCGTCCTCGCTGAGCACGGCCGCCGTAGCCTCGGGGTTCTTATAGTAGCCCTTGAAGACGACTTCGCCCCGGACAGAGAGTTCGCCGGCGATGTTCTGCTGGTCCGGAGAATCGATGCGGTACTCCAGGATCTCGGGCAGCCACTCGCCGCAGGACTTGGGAATATATTTGCCGATCTTGCCGTAGGAGGCGATCGGGCCGAGCTCGGTCAGGCCGTAGCCCGTCATGAAGGGAACCTTGAGCTTGTAGACCAGCAGGGATTCGACCTCGGAGGGGATGGCGGAGCCACCGGTGCAGAACACCTCGACGCGGCCGCCCATCGCGGCCATCAACTTGTCGTGCAGCATCTGGCAGTATTCCGGATGGTTCTCATAGTCAGCCAGTTTCGCCTGGCCCTCAGCGCTGTGTATATCACTGCCGAGGATGTATTCGGCGAACTTGACAAAGATCAGGGGAACGCCGAAGAAGATGCGCGGCTTGACCTCCATCAGCGCCTCGTGGACGTTCATCGGGATTGGCGGCACGCCGAGCACGGTCACGTGCATACCCATCGTCATCGGGATGACGACGTCGCAGGTCAGGCCGAAGCTGTGCGCGTGCGGCAGGAGGCTCAGATAGTCCTCCCCCTGGTAGAACGGGAAGCCCGGGCGGATGCCCTGGACGTTGGCCGTGTAGTTGCGGTAGGTCAGCATCACGCCCTTCGGGTTGCCGGTCGAGCCGGAGGTGTAGAGGATGGCGCAGACCGCATCGAAATCCGGATGAACCACCTGGAAATCGGCGGGCTGCATCCCGGCGGGGTATTTCGCGGCGAGCAGCTGAGCACCGGCGGCATAGAGCTCGCCCACGCCGCTGCGGCTGGCGAGCACCTCGCCCGTGGCGGCGTCGATGGCGCAGAGCACCTCCGGCATCTGCTCGAAGTCCATCGCGTCGAAGGTGCGCTTCTCCGTGTAGAGGATCTTGCTGTCGGAATGGTTGACCAGGCGCTGCGTGTCGGCCGGGGTGAATGCATTATAAAGATGGACGGCCACGTAGCCCTTGCTGACGGCAGCCATGAAGACGGACACGCCCAGGGCGCAGCTCTTCGTATTGATGGCTATCTTGTCGCCGGGCTGCAGGCCGGCCTTTTTCCAAATCAGGTCGAGGGTATCGATTCGCTCCGCAAGTTCACGATAGCTGATCGTGGATTTGTGGAAGTCGCTCAGCGCGGGACGGTCCCAGCTGTCGCGGACGGCGCCTTCGAAAAGGCTGACGAAATTGTCGATTTTGATCATGTGCGTAAAATTGTAATTCAAAAACCGGTGGCGAAGATACCCACAAAATTCGCACCCGGCACCCCACCGGCGGCCTATGTGGTCAAATCAGACGCTGAAATTGGCCAAACTCTGCCAGCGGGGGTGAATTGCGGCCGCAAAAGTACAGCCTCGCGCGCGAACGCGCAAATAAAGGAAAGCGGCGGACAAAAAATGTGACGAAATGATTGTTTTGCGGGAAAAAGCCTGTATCTTTGGGACGAAATAACGGGGAAAGGTGATTCGTCCCAGCGGACGGACACACGCCCGGAACACGATAGGCTTATGAATTCCAAACTTCGCATTGGCCAGAGTTATAAAGCGCAACTGCTTTATATCCTGCTGATTCCCGCTTTCTTCGTCGGGTTCTGCTTCCTGTACGATCCCTTCGGAATGAAGGACTACTATCAGGTCGGCGGCATGGGCTTCGGATTCCATTTTATCATCCTCGCCACGATCCTGCTGGCCGTCCTGGCGCTCACCCGCCTGGTGTTCAGCGCCCTGTACAAGCACATCCCGTTCAAATGGTGGCACTACTCCATCTGGTGCTTCGGCGAAGTCTTCGTGTATTCCTTCTTCATGGCGCTCTACACGACGCTGTTCTACAACGGGCAGTACAGCTATTTCGCCGTGCTCTCCCTCTGCTACAAGTTCGCCTACCTGATCCTGATCTATCCTTATATGTTCTTGATCCTGATCCAGATCATCCTCAACAAGGATCGGGACCTGAACGCCGAGCCGACCGAGACCCTCGTCAAGTTCTACGACGAGCACAAGCGCCTCAAGCTCACCATCGACCCGTCGGCGGTCATCTCCATCCAGGCGGACGCCAACTACGTGATCATCCGCTACATGGATGCCGACCGCATCAAGGAGTTCATGCTCCGCACCTCGATGAAGAACGTGGAGAACACCATCGCCCAGCACGGGCTGGTGCGCTGCCACCGATCCTACTTCGTCAACCCCAAGTTCGTCAAACTCCTGAGCAAAAACAAGGAAGGTATGATCACGGCGGAGCTCCTGCACCCCGAGATGCCATCCATCCCGGTCAGCAAACAATTCTACAAACGACTTTCTGAACTTCTCTAAACTTATGAAGCACAGCCACATAGTTATCATGGCCGGCGGCGTCGGCAGCCGGCTATACCCGATCAGCACCCCAGAGCATCCCAAGCAGTTCCTCGACCTGCTGGACTGCGGCAAGACCCTGATCCAGCTCACCTACGAACGTTTCCTGCACGTCGATCCCCAGGCGCAGTTCTGGGTAGTCACGTCCGGCCGTTATACCCATTTCATCCGCGAGCAGCTGCCCGACATCCCCGAGGACCAGATCCTCGCGGAGCCGGAGGCCCGCAACACGGCACCCTGCATCGCCTACGCCTGCTGGAAGATCCGCCACAAGGATCCTGACGCGAACATCGTCGTCACGCCGGCCGACGCCTACGTCCCCGACTGCAAGGCTTTCGCGGCCACAATGCAGACGGCGCTGGCCTTCACGGAGAACCGTCCGGCCATCGTCTGCGTGGGCATCGAGCCCACTTCCCCGCACACCGGCTACGGCTACATTCATGCCCCCGGCGCCACCGACGGCGTCGTCAAGGTGGAGGCGTTCAAGGAGAAGCCCGCGCTGGAGGTCGCCGAGCGCTATCTCGCCGACGGCGGCTATTTCTGGAACGCCGGCATCTTCGTCTGGAACATCGACACCATCGAGTCCGAGCTGCGCGCCCACGCCCCGCAGATCTGCGGCGTGATGGACGAACTCGCCCCGGCCCTGTGCACCCCGGCCGAGGAGGCCGAACTCGCCCGCCTCTTCCCGACCTGCGAGAAGATCTCGATCGACTACGCCGTGATGGAAAAATCCGCCGAAGTTTACATGATTCCCGGCCGTTGGGCCTGGAGCGACCTGGGCAGTTTCGAGGCAATTGAGAAAATTACTGGAAAAAAGTTGAAATAAATTTGGAGAATTCCAAAGAAAGAGATACCTTTGCAATCCCAAAACGGAGGACTCGTTAGCTCAGTTGGTAGAGCACAACACTTTTAATGTTGGGGTCTCGGGTTCGAGCCCCGAACGGGTCACAAGAGTGAACGAGCTTTCGTTTGACAATATTGCTTCCTTAGCTCAGTTGGTAGAGCACCTGACTCTTAATCAGGGTGTCTAGGGTTCGAGCCCCTAAGGGAGCACAGAAAAAAGCCTTGCAGCGATGCTGCAAGGCTTTTTCATTTCCTTCAATCCCTACTTCAGGAACGGCTGGAGGTCGGTCCAGGGGACGGAGAGCTCGATAGCACCCATGACGTAGGGGGCAATCTCGTACGGGTTGTAGATCCAGGTCACATGCGTGTCCGAAACAGAAAAGTTACCGTTCGGCTCGGGCATGCTGAAGAGCATCTCCGCGTCCGTGTCCGATTCGGCGAGGTAGCCTTCCAGCGCGACGGCGAGCAGCTTCGCGACGCCGTCCTGGTAGCCGGGGGCAAAGAGGTCCTCCTCGGAGATGATTTCCCCGGTGGTCATATCATAGACGTCGGACACGAAGCTGTACATCCCGTGCGCGCCACCCGTATATTCATTATAACATGCGTCGTAGGTCTGCAGATGACGGGCCTTGCAGGCGTCGCCGAAATGGCCCGTCCGGCTGTATTCGAAGTTGAACATCCACGCGTCGTCCTCGTCGTAGTCCTCCGCGAAGTCCTCCAGATCGTCGGAATAGCCCGCGAGCGTGCCCGTCACCCAGCGCTCGCACGCCGCCGGGACATCGCTCAGCCCGTCGGCCTCATCATAAAGGATGTGGTTCGACACGATCGAGGCGTTGATCCTGTCCATCAGCTCCTGGCTCACGCCGCCGGTCACGTACTCGAATTCGCAGGTGACGTTGCACGCCGCGTCGAACTGCTCCGCCGCGACGGAATCTTCATATTGGAAGGTCCGGGTCTTCAGCTCCCGGGTACAGGCAGCAGCCAGCAACACAACAGCGGCCGCCGCGAAGAGGCATTTCACATTTTTCATCAGAAAGGAGGTTCCAGTCATACGCAAAGATAGCAATTATTCGTATATTTACGGAGATATACGACTCTATGAAAAAGTTACACTTACTCTTGCTCTCCGGCCTGCTGGCCCTGGCTGCGTGCCAGCCCAAAACCGCAGGTCCGGACTACGTCGTCCAGGTGTCGCTCGGCCCCTGGAACGCCCCGGCCTACACGGCCGAACAGATCAACGCCCGCATCGACTCCGTCAGCGCCCTCATCCCCGTCGGAAAGGTCATCATCGGCTGGAGCCTGGACAAGAACATTTACCGCGAAGTCGGTGAGCACCTGCACGCCAAAGGCATCCGCATGCTGCTCTGGCTGCCGGTTTTCGCAGAGACCGAGGAGGTCTGCGAGAACTCGACGGCCGTCGATCTCTGGGGCCGCGTTCCCGCGAATTATGACCTGACCGCCGGCGAAGGCTTCAGCTTCAACTGCCCCGCCGACCCGCATAACATCGACAACATCGTCGCGCTCTACGACCGCCAGTTCGCCGACTGCGGCTTCGACGGCGTGTTCCTCGACCGCATCCGCACGCAGTCCTTCGTGGGCGGCGTAAGCGGTGTGCTGAACTGCGGCTGTCCCCTTTGCGCGGAGCGCTATGCCGCCGAAGGCGTGGACCTAGAGGCTGTCAAGGCCGCCTGGGAAGCCCGGGGCGACGCGTTCCTGTCGGTCAGCGGCTATGACCCGGCCACCGGATTCCAATTCGCAGAACCCCTGGCGGCGGACTTCTTCCGCGCCAAAGGACATATCGTCAGCGGCGGCGTGGCAGCGGTCGCAGACAGTCTGCGCAGCCGCGGGCTGGAGATCGGCATGGACCTCTTCGCCCCCTTCATGGCGCCCTTCGTGGGCCAGGATTATGAGATCCTCGCGCAGCACGCCGACTTCATCAAGCCGATGCTCTACCGCATGACGACCGCGCCGGCCGGCATGGGCTTCGAGTACCAGCTCCTGCGCGCATCCCTGCCGAACGCGACCGGCTATCCGGAATTCGCGATGGACGTCGATTTCCTGGATTCGCAGCTCGCGGCCATGGAGCCCTACCCCTGCGCCAAGTACCCGGGCATCGAGATCAACTACCGGGAAGGCGTCGCCGAGACCACGCCGGCGTACGTGACCGAATCGCTGGATGCGGTCATGCGGCACGGCTTCGCGGGCGCCGTCCTGTCCTGGAATATCATGGAAGTCCCCGAGGCGCACATCGCCTGCCTCGGAGTGCGGTAGGTTTGAGCGAAGCGAGGTCGGCACCAGCCGACCGGCCCGGTCCCGGGACTTTGCGCAGCAAAGTCGGAAAGGGACTTGAGGGACGCAAGGGGTTACAGGGGGCGGAGCCCCCTTATTTTGATAATCGGCTGAGCACCCAGTCGGCTTTGATTTTGTCGATGATTGCCGTGACCACGCGGAAGGCGGGGGCATCGGGCGTATAGACGGCCGGCACGGCGAACGCCACGCGCCCCTGGCGCTTGAGCTTCGCGGCCGTGGCCTTCTTGCGCTCGTTCTTCGGGTCGTAGACCGCGATGGAATGGCCGCCGAACATGCCCACGATCTTCATGCAGGGGACGTCGGTGTCGCCGTCGCCGAAATAGACCATGTGCGTGAACGGAATGCGCTTCTTGTCCTCGGCCATCGACTCGTTGACCTGCTTGTTGTCGCGGGCGCTGAAGATGCCCTTGCTGATCTTGAAGAGGAACTGGGTCTTGGTCGTATAGTCCACCGAAATGCCCGGCCACTCTGCTTCGCCGTTCTCGTCATAGAGGAAGGTGCCGGCGAAGACGTGGGTGAATTCGTGCGCGATCGGGCTGCCTTCGATGATCTCCTTGAGGCCGGAGGAATTGATGTAGTGTTCGATCTTGACACCGTGCTCGTCGCCGTAGCGGTTCACGAGCCGGAACCACTCGCGCACGCCTTCGAACAGCTCGATGTTCTGCCCGAAACGCTGGAAGTCCTCGCGGCGGAGCTTGATCCCGTTGCGCCGGGCCTCGTCGAACATCAATTTCATGTAGGCCAGCACGTTGGACGCATCCTGCCCGATGGCGATGCTGTCGCTCATGCGCCAGAACTCCTCGGTCGTCTTGCCGACGGCCTGGATGAAGCCGAATTCCTGCATGTTGCCCGGCGAGAGGGTGCCGTCATAGTCGTAGATCAGCGCGACGATCGGTTTCTTCTGTGTCATCATTCACCACACATTAAGTTATTTCGCCCCAAATATCGTAATAATTCGCCACATACGCACGCGTGTGATTGCTTATTTACCCGGCAAGGCTTAATTTTGTGAAAATACAATCGAAAACACTTCAACATCAAGTCATGGAGAAATATCCGCACTACCTGGAGCGCCTGCAGAATGCGACGCGCAAATACTGGGACAAAGCCGCGCTGAACACCATCGGCGGCGAGTCCTTCACCTATGGCCAGATGGCCGCCCAGATTGAGAAGTTCCACCTCTTCTTCGACAAAATCGGCATCAAGAAGGGTGAGAAGATCGCCCTCTGGGCCCGCAACGGCGCCACCTGGGGCATGTCCTACCTCGCCGTCAACACCTTTGAGACCGTCATCGTGCCGCTGCTGGCCGACTTCACGCCCGACGGCGCCACCTTCCTGGTGAACCACTCCGAGAGCGTCGCCCTCTTCACCAACGAGGACAAATTCAAGCAGCTGGACATCACCAGGATGCCGGCCGTCAAGTTCGTCGTCAATGTCGACAACTGGAGTCTGCTCTTCGCTGCGGACGAGCAGATTGCCGCGGCTTACGCAGAAATCGACGCGCTCTTCGCTGCCAAATGGCCGAATGGCTACGGCCCGGACGATGTCGTCTTCCCGACCGACAACTGGGACAACCTGTCCACGATCAACTATACTTCCGGTTCCACCGGCGACCCGAAGGGCGTCATGCTGACCTACCGGAACTTCTGCGCCAACGTCGACTTCAGCCAGCGCCACGTGCCTGCCGGCGACAAGATGGTCTCCATGCTCCCGATGGCCCACATGTACGGCCTCGTGATCGAGTTCATCTACCCGCTCTGCAACGGCACCGCCATCTACTGGCTCGGCAAGGCCCCGACCCCGGCCACGCTCATGAAGGCGTTCGCCGACGTCAAGCCGTACCTGCTCATCACCGTGCCGCTCGTGATGGAGAAGATCTACAAGTCCAAGATCAAGCCCACCATCGACAAGCCGGCCGTGAAGTTCCTCCTCAAGGTCCCGGGCCTCAACCAGATCATCTACAAGAAGATCAAGGACGGCCTTGTGCAGGCCTTCGGCGGCAACGTGCAGGAATTCATCATGGGCGGCGCCGCGCTCAACCCGGAGGTCGAGAAGATCTTCAAGAAGATCAAGTTCCCCTACCTCGTGGGCTACGGCATGACCGAGGCCTGCCCGCTGCTGGCCTATGAGCACTGGACCAAGTACGTCCCGGGTTCCTGCGGCAAGGCCGTGGACTGCGCCACCGTGCGCATCGACTCCGAGGATCCCCAGCACATCGCCGGCGAGATCCAGGCCAAGGGTGAGAACATCACCATCGGCTACTTCAAGAATCCCGAGGCATCCGCCAACGCCTTCACCGAGGACGGTTACCTGCGCACCGGCGACCTCGGCATCATGGACAAGGACGGCAACATCTTCATCAAGGGCCGCTCCAAGAGCATGATCCTGACCGCCAACGGCCAGAATGTCTATCCCGAGGAGCTCGAGGCCTTCGTCAACAACCAGCCGTTCGTCAGCGAGTCCGTGGTCGTGGACCGCGCCGGCAAGATCGTCGCCCTCGTCTATCTGGACAAGGACGCCATCAAGGCCGCCGGCCTGGACGAAGAAGCCGTCTCCGACCTGCCTGAGAAGATCCGCGTCGGTGCCAACCGCCAGCTGCCCGGCTACAGCCAGATCGCCCAGGTCGAGACCGTGCTCGTGCCCTTCGAGAAGACCCCGAAGATGAGCATCAAGCGCTTCCTCTATAAATAATGTGACAAATTGTCACTGGAACAGCATTTGATTCTGAAAGGGTCGGCCGCCAAGGTCGGCCCTTTTTTGAATCTAAATACGTACAGATATGGCAACCAAAACGCTTAAAGGCAAAATCGGCGTGACCACCGAGAACATATTCCCGGTGATCAAGCAGTTCCTCTATTCTGATCATGAAATCTTCCTCCGCGAGCTCGTCGCCAACGCGGTGGACGCCACCCAGAAGATGAAGGCGCTCGCTTCCAGCGGCGACTTCAAGGGCGAGCTGGGCGACCTGAAAGTGAGCGTCGAACTCGACGAGAAGAAGAAAACCCTCAAGATCATCGACCGCGGTATCGGTATGACCGAGGAAGAAGTCGACCGCTACATCAACCAGATCGCCTTCTCCTCCGCCGGCGAGTTCCTCGAGAAATACAAAGACCAGCTCGGCTCCATCATCGGCCACTTCGGCCTGGGCTTCTACTCCGCCTTCATGGTGAGCAAGAAGGTCACCATCGACACCCTCAGCTGGCAGGAAGGCGCCAAGGCCGTGACCTGGTCCTGCGACGGTTCCCCGGAGTACTCCATGGGCGCCGGCAAGAAGGAAGACCGCGGCACCGAGATCACCCTGTACCTGGACGACGACTCCGAGGAGTACGCCGCCAAGGGCCGCATCTCCCAGCTGCTTGGCAAGTACTGCAAGTTCATGCCCGTCCCGGTAGTCTTCGGCAAGAAGACCGAGTGGAAGGACGGCAAGAGCGTCGAAACCGACGAGGACAACGTCATCAACAACATCGACCCGATCTGGACCAAGGCCCCGTCCGAGCTCAAGGACGAGGATTACCTCAAGTTCTATAAGGAGCTCTATCCCATGGAGGAGGAACCGATGTTCTGGATCCACCTCAACGTCGACTACCCCTTCACCCTGACAGGCGTGCTCTATTTCCCGAAGATCAAGGAGCGCATGGCCATCGACAAGAACAAGATCCAGCTCTACTGCAACCAGATGTTCGTCACGGACCACGTGGACAACATCGTGCCGGAGTTCCTGACCCTGCTGCACGGCGTCATCGACTCTCCCGACATTCCGTTGAACGTCTCCCGAAGCTACCTGCAGAGCGACGCCAACGTCAAGAAGATCAGCACCTACATCACCAAGAAGGTGGCTGACCGTCTGGAGGAGATCTTCAAGGAGCAGCGCGAGCAGTTCGAGCAGAAGTGGGACAACATCAAGCTCTTCATCGAGTACGGCATGCTCTCCGACGAGAAGTTCTGCGAGCGCGCGCTCAAGTTCACCCTCCTCAAGAACACCGAGGGCAAGTACTTCAGCCTGGAGGACTACCGCACGGCCATCGAGCCGAACCAGACCGACAAGGACAAGACCGTGGTTTATCTCTACGCCACCAAGCCCGCCGAGCAGTACAGCTGGATCGAGGCCGCGAAGAACCAGGGCTACGACGTCCTGCTGATGGACTGCGAGCTGGACAGCCACTTCGTCAACCTGCTGGAAGCGAAGGTCGAGCACACCCGCTTCGCGCGCGTGGACAGCGACTCCGTCGACAACCTCATCCCCAAGGAGGAGAAGGTCAAGCCGGAGATGAGCGAGGAGGACAAGAAGACGCTCGACGAGCTCTTCAAGGGCGTCCTGCCGGAAGGCAACGATTATATGATTGACGCGCAGAACCTGGGCGAGAACGCCGCGCCGGTGCTGATCACCCAGAGCGAGTTCATGCGCCGCTACCGCGAAATGAGCGCCCTCGGCGGCGGCATGAACTTCTACGGCACGATGCCCGAGGCCTACAACATCATCGTCAACATGCAGAATCCGCTGATTGCGAAGATCTGGGCGGAGAAGCAGGAAAGCGAGCTGCTGCACCAGGTCGTCGACCTGGCCCTGCTGGGCAACGGCATGCTGAAGGGCAAGGCCCTGGCGGACTTCATCGCCCGCAGCGAGAAGCTACTGAAGTAGCGCGGCGGCTTCCAGCCAAAAATATCCCCCGGCAAGCTAAGAAATCACCTTTCGGTAAAAGCTTGCCGGGGGATATTTTTGCGCTGTCCGCGAGGACTATTTCTTCTGGTTTTCTACCTCTTTCTCGGTGCGGGGACCGAAGTTGACGGAGATGTCACCGGTACCGCCCTTGCCGAACTCGTAGTCGTTGCCCGGCAGGATGGCGTTGAGCAGGATGCCCACGAGCGCCGCGACGGCCAGACCGCTCAGCGAGGTGAAGCCGAGGTCGATGGCGTCGTTCGCACCATACTTGATACCGATGGCGAGCACGAGGATGAGGGCCGCGATGATGAGGTTGCGGGAAGAGGTGAAGTCCACCTGGTTCTCCACGACGTTACGCACACCGACGGCCGAAATCATACCGTAGAGCACCAGCGACACACCGCCGATGGTCGCAGCCGGCATCACGCCGATGAGCGCGGCGAACTTCGGACAGAAGGCCAGCACGATGGCGAAGCAGGCGGCGATGCGGATCACGCGCGGGTCGAACACCTTCGTAATATTGAGCACGCCCGTGTTCTCGCCGTAGGTCGTATTGGCCGGGGCGCCGAACAGGGAGGCGATGGCGGTGGCGAGACCGTCGCCCATCAGGGTGCGGTGCAGGCCCGGATTCTCCAGATAATTGATTCCCGTCGTCGAGGAAATGGCGCACATGTCGCCGATGTGCTCGACCATCGTGGCGAGCGAGATCGGCAGGATGGCGATGATGGCGGCGACGATCAGGCCCCAGTCAGGGTTGTTGAACACGGCGAAGCCCGTATTCTCCCACTTGAACGGCAGGCCCACCCAGGCGGCGTCTTTCACCTGCGTGAAGTCCACCTGGCCGAAGCAGGCGGCTACGATGTAGGAACCCAGCACGCCGAGGAGGATCGGCACGATCTTGATCATGTTCTTGCCCCAGATGTTGCAGACGATCACGATGACCACGGCCACGAGGGCGATCCACCAGTTCTGGCTGCAGTTCTGGATGGCGGAGCCGGAGAGCGTCAGACCGATGGCGATGATGATCGGACCCGTGACGATGGGCGGGAAGAAGCGCAGCACCTTCTTGGCGCCGAAGGCGGCGAAGAGGCCGGCCAGCACGAAATACATGAGGCCCGCGCAGAACACGCCGATGCACGCATACGGCAGCGACTGTGCCAGATCCAAACCCTTTTCAGCGCCCATCTGCGTCACGGCGGCATAACCGCCGAGGAAAGCGAACGAGGAGCCGAGGAAGGCGGGAACCTTCATCTTGGTCAGCAGGTGGAAGAGCAGCGTGCCGAGGCCTGCGAAGAGCAGGGTCGCGGAAACGGAGAGTCCGGTGATCACCGGGACGAGAACGGTAGCCCCGAACATCGCGAAGAGATGCTGGAGGCCGAGGACGGTCATTTTGCCCGCGCCGAGCGGACGGGCATCATAAATTGCCTGGTCTTTTTGTACTTGAGCCATAGTGCTATTGTAATTATTGCAGGATTATTCCCATTCGATGGTTGCCGGCGGTTTGGACGAAATGTCGTACACCACGCGGTTCACGCCCCGGACCTTGTTGATGATCTCGTTGCTGACATCCGCCAGGAAGTCGTACGGGAAGTGGAACCAGTCGGCCGTCATCGCGTCGGTGGACACCACCGCGCGCAGCGCGACCGGGTTCTCATAGGTCCGCTCGTCGCCCATCACGCCGACGCTCTTGATCGGCAGCAGGATCACGCCCGCCTGCCAGATGGCGTCGTAGAGGTTCGTGGCCATCACGCGCGGGTCGGAGGCGCAGGGGAAGCCCATGCCGGTGCAGTCATAGTTGCGCAGGCCGCGGATGTAGATATCGTCCGCCTCGCGCAGCACGCGCAGCTTCTCCTCCGTCACGTCGCCAATGATGCGGATGGCCAGGGACGGACCCGGGAAAGGATGGCGCCCGACGAGCTCTTCCTTGATGCCGAGGGCGCGGCCGACGCGGCGCACCTCGTCCTTGAAGAGCATGCGCAGCGGCTCCACGATCTTGAGATTCATCTGCTCCGGCAGGCCGCCCACGTTGTGGTGGCTTTTGATCTTGGAAGCGATGCCGGGGATGCCGGCGCTCTCGATCACATCCGGATATATCGTCCCCTGGGCCAGCCAGCGGGCGTTTTCGATCTGCTTGGCGTATTTGTCGAAGGTCTCCACGAAGAGCCGGCCGATGATCTTGCGCTTCTGCTCGGGCTCGCTCACGCCCGCCAGGGCGTCGAGGAATTCCTTCGAGGCATCCGCGCCGATGACGTTCAGGCCCATGTCGCGGTAGGATTCGAGGACGTCCTCGAATTCATTCTTGCGCAGCAGGCCGTTGTTCACGAAGATGCAGGTCAGCTGATGGCCGATGGCCTTGTTGAGCAGCACGCCGGCCACGGTGGAGTCCACGCCGCCGCTCAGGCCCAGGATCACCTGGTCGTCGCCGATCTGCGCGCGCAGGTCCGCCACCGTCGTCTCGATGAACGACGCCGGCGTCCAGTCGCCCGCGCAGCCGCAGATGCCCAACGCGAAGTTGGACAGGATCTGCGTGCCTTCCGTGGTGTGGAACACCTCCGGGTGGAACTGGACCGCGTAGGTCTGCTCCCCGGCGATCTGGTAGGCGGCGTTCGCCACGTCGGACGTGGAGGCAATCACCTCGCCTCCCTCAGGGAGCGCGGAAATCGTGTCGCCGTGCGACATCCAGACCTGGGAATGCGCGCTGACGCCCTGCAGCAGCGGGGAGTCCGGGCGCACCACGTCCAGCATCGCGCGGCCGTATTCGCGGGCCAGCGAGCCCTCGACCTTGCCGCCGCAGCGGTGCGCGAGGTACTGGGCGCCGTAGCAGATGCCCAGCAGCGGGAGCTTGCCCTTGAAGAGGTTCAGGTCCACCTGCGGGGCGTTGGCATCCCGCACGGAGCAGGGGCTGCCCGACAGGATGACGCCCTTGACGTTCGCGTCGAGCGCGGGGACCTTGTTATACGGATAGATTTCGCAAAATACGTTCAGCTCACGCAGGCGGCGACCGATCAGCTGGGTCACCTGGGAGCCGAAATCAAGGATCAGGATTTTATTCACCGCGGGAGTAGTTAGGGGTTTCCTTGGTGATGGTGATATCGTGCGGGTGGCTTTCCGCCATGCCGCTGGCCGTCACGCGGGTGAACTTGGCCGTCTTGAGCGCCTGCAGGTCCTTCGCACCGCAGTAGCCCATGCCGGAGCGCAGGCCGCCGACGAGCTGGTAGACCGTCTCGGAGAGCGTTCCCTTGTACGGCACGCGGCCGACGATTCCTTCGGGAACGAGCTTCTTGAGCTCGGCCTTGTCATCCTGGAAGTAGCGGTCCTTGGAGCCGGCCGCCATCGCGTCGATGGAACCCATGCCGCGGTAGGCCTTGAACTTACGGCCGCTGTAGATGATGGTCTCGCCCGGAGACTCTTCCGTGCCGGCGAACATGGAGCCGCACATCACGCAGTCGCCGCCGGCCGCGAGGGCCTTGACGACGTCGCCCGAGTAGCGGAGACCGCCGTCGGCAATGAGGGTCGCATCCGTGCCCTTGAGGGCCTGGGAAGCATTGAAGATGGCGCTGAGCTGCGGCACACCCACACCCGCGACGATGCGCGTGGTGCAGATGGAGCCGGGGCCGATGCCCACCTTGACGCCGTCGGCGCCGGCCTTGACCAGATCGCGGGCGCCTTCCTCCGTGGCGACATTGCCCACCACCACATCCAGGGACGGATAAGCCTTCTTGACACGCTTCAGCAGGTCGATGACACCTTTGCTGTGGCCGTGCGCGGAGTCGAGCACCACGGCGTCCACACCCTCGGCGTAGAGCGCGGCCACGCGGTCGAGCGCGTCCGGGGTGATGCCGATGCCCGCGGCGCAGCGCAGGCGGCCCTTGGCGTCCTTGCAGGCGTCGGGATGCAGCCGCTCCTTGATCAGGTCCTTGTAGGTGATCAGGCCCACGATGTGGCCCTTCTCGTCCACGACCGGGAGCTTCTCCACTTTATATTGCTGCAGGACGGATTTCACATATTCGCGGTCCGTGCGGGAGTCGGGGATGGTGACCAGGTTCTGCGAGGTCATCACGTCGCGCACGAGAATGTCCAGATCCTCCTGGAAACGGACGTCGCGGTTGGTCACGATGCCGACCAGATGCTTCTCCGCATCGGTGACGGGGATGCCGCCGATGTGGTTCTCGCTCATCAGGCGGAGCGCCTCCCCCACCGTCTGGTCCTGATTGATTGTGACAGGATCGCTGATCATCCCGTTCTCGGAGCGCTTCACCTTGCGGACCTCGGCGGCCTGCGCGGCGATGCTCATATTTTTATGAATCACGCCGATGCCTCCTTCCCTTGCCAGGGCGATGGCCATCGGCGCTTCGGTCACAGTGTCCATGGCAGCGGACACGATGGGGATGTTCAGATGGATGTTGCGGGAGAAACGGGTCTGCAGGGAGACTTCCCGCGGCAGGACTTCGGAGTACGCCGGAATCAGGAGTACATCGTCAAAAGTCAAGCCTTCCAGGGCGATTCTTTCATCGATAAAGGACATAATGGAGAGACTTTTATTTGACCTGCAAAGTTAGTCAAAAATGCATTTCTCCACAAAAAAAGTTTTCAACAATCCTATAATATTTGCGTGAGTTCCTGGTAGACGCGCCGGGAGATGGGCAGGACGGTGCCGGGGACGTCCAGTTCGGCGCTGAACGCGTCGTCGCGGTCGCGGCGCAGGGCGACGATGTGCGCGGTGTTGACGAAATAGGAACGGTGGCAGCGGAAGAAGCCGTAGTGCTCCATCAGCGGCGTGATGGCCCGCATCGTCGAACGGATCGTGTAGTCCTTCACGTTGCCGTTGTCGAGGTAATAGATCCGGACATAGTTTTCCTGCGCCTTGACATACAGGATAACGTCCTTGAGCAGCACCAGCCGGACCTGGCGGCTGCCGTCCGCAAAGCGGACCAGGTCGCGCTCGCGCGCCGGCGTCTGATTCGCCGCCACCAGGGCGCAGCCCCCCGTAATGGCCATATAGGGAAAGATCAGCACCAGAAAACTGTACTGCAGGCAGCGCGCCAGCCAACGGAAATACGGGATGGATGGATCCATCAGATAAAGATAGAGCGCCAGGAAATAGGTAATCACCGTCAATTCCAGGGCGCACCAGGCAAATAGCTGCCACCAGCCGTTGTTCAGATGCCTGCCAAGCAGATAGCGCAGCGTCCGGGTCAGCAGCAGGGTGACGAGGATGACGCACATCATCATCGTGACGTTGAACACGAACAGCGAACGGCCCATGTCGAGGTCCGTTTCGCTGTGGAATGGGACCCAGACCACCATGAAAACGAAGAAGAAAAAGGGCACGTGGAAGACGTACCAGAGCTCGTTGGTGAAGCGGCGAAAGAGGGGCGGAACGGCAGACATGGCGTGTGTGACGAAATAATTTTACTACAGATTCTGTCACAGAACAGAAACAATCGTCACAAATATAACACTTTTATCAAAATGGTCGGATATTCAACCCGAAATTAGTCACGCATTTCCCGTTTTCGTAACTTTGTCCTAATATAATTATGGAAAAGAAACTATATCACTTCACCTATTCCCAGGATGTCATCCGCCTGCAGAGCAAATACGCCCTCTTCAAGCGCGTGCTGAACATCCTGTTCTCCCTCACCTTCGACGAAGGTTTCGACGAGAAGCTGATGCGACAGGCGTTCGAGAAACTCTATGAGCGCAACGACTGCCTCCGGCTCCGCTTCATCAAGCAGGGCAAGGAGACGATGCAGTTCTTCGAGCCGGCGCGCAAGCCCGGGGACATCCCTTCCCTGCACTTCCGCACGAACCAGGAATACGAGACCTTCTTCCGCCGCTTCCGGCGCAAAACCATCGACCTCACCAGGGGTGAAACGCTCCGCG
The DNA here is from genome assembly GCA_045117755.1 of Candidatus Cryptobacteroides sp. GTDB lineage: Bacteria > Bacteroidota > Bacteroidia > Bacteroidales > UBA932 > Cryptobacteroides. The sequence goes on along the minus strand of JBGUOB010000033.1, from coordinate 135,131 downwards.
TGGTCTTCGCCGTGAATCCGGAAGGCAAGCAGATGGTCATCTGCAAGATCAGCCACTACGCCGCCGACACCTACGGCATCGGCGTGCTGGCCGAGGACCTGATGGCGATCTACCACGCGCTGCGCGACGGGAAGGAACTCCCGCCCGCGCCCGGCAGCTTCGAGGAAATCGTCCGCAAGGACAACGAGTACCGGGAAGACAGCGCCGCCACGGAACGCGACCGAGCATACCTCCGGGACTATTTCTTTAAGCTGCATCCCAACCACCCCGTCTATTGCGGCACGCACGGCAATCAGAACGACCGCTGGCTCAAATGCAAACAAAAGGGAAAATTCTCCATCCCGATGCTGATGATCCGCTGCGACACCTACCCCATGCAGTACGCGGTTCCCGCCGCCGTCACCGTGCAGGCGGAGAAATGGTGCGAGGAGCACGCCATCTCCCTGAACTCCCTGTTCTTCATGGGTTTCATCCTCACCCTCTCGCTGATCAACGACCGTGAGACGCGACTCCTCAACGTAGAGATCCTCAACTGCCGCGGCTCCCTGGCGGACCGAAAGACGGCCGGCACCAAGGCCCAGGGCATGGCCGTCTGCACGGACATCGACTACAGTAAAGGCTTCCTCGCGAATGCGAACGCCCTGTCTGAGGAGCAAAAGGAACTCTACCGCCACACGCGTCTCAGCTACCTGGAAGGAGAAATCATGCAGCACGAGGCCTGGAAGCACTCCATGCTCGACATGCTCAACGGCTGCGGTTTCTCCTACATTCCCTTCTACTCCCACGACGGTGTCCAGCTCAGCCTCCACAGCAACGGCAAGGGCGCGCTGATCACCTACGTGGCCCTGATGCACGATCTCACGCACAACGAGATCTTCATCAACTACGACATGCAGAAACTGATGGTCACACCCAAGCAGCTGACCGATTTCCAGAACCGCTACCTCCGGGTCATGGAGACGGTACTGGCCGACTCGGAGACGCCGCTGGGCCAGCTATTATAAATAATAAGTATCTTTGTCCTCAATATGATCATCAAGACACTCCTTTTGATCCCCCTGCTGATCCTGCAGTTCGGGTCCGTGGACAAAGCCTTCGTGGAAGGCACCGACTACCGCGCCTGCGAGAAAACCCTGCTGGAAATGCTTCCGCAGGCCGAGAACGGCGCCGAGAAAGCCTCCGTACTCTGGCGCCTCGCCCGGGTGAACTACATGCTGGGAGACGCCCAGAAAGACAAACTCGCCCGACGCGAGCGCTTCAACCAGGGCATCGCCTATGCCAAGCAGGGCATCAGCGCGAATCCCCGCGACCCCCTGTGCTATATGTGGCACTGCGCCAATACGGGCGGTGAATGCCAGACGCATTCCTTCATGGAGCAGGCCAAGTCCGTGCCCGCCATGACCGACGATCTGACCACGATCCTGAACCGGCTGGACCCCCATATGTCCGAAGCCTGGCAGGCGCTCTCGGAGATTTATTACCATCATCCACTCAAGTCCAACGACAGCGCGATCAACTACGCCCGCACGGCTGCTGCCTATATCCCGAAGGACGAACTCCGGGTCATCACCTACCAGTACCTCGCGAATCTGCTGTATGAGCGCAACTGGAGCGCGGAAAAGCGCGCGGCGCAGGTCGCCGACCACCGCAGCAAGCTCGCAAACATGGGCAGCGCCGCCAACATCGACCGCTACGCCCTCTCCGACGGCATGCAGCTGAGCTGCCCCTGGACCACCAAGGCCCTCGGCGCGATGTCCGACCGCGAGGAAGCGCGGGCCCTGGCCGAATACGCCGCGGCGTGCTACCGCGCCTGCGCGAATCCCGGTCCCGTAAACCACCAGGACTACCAGGCCCTCCAGCAATGGATGCAAAAACACAAATAATAGATGGAACCTAAAACCTATTCCTTCAACTACTCGCAGGACATCATCCACCTGCAGACCAAGTACGCGCTCTTCAAGCGGGTCGCCAACATCCTTTTCTCCGTCACCTTCGATGAAGGATTCGACGAGGGACGCATGCTGGACGCCCTCCAGTTGCTCATCGACCGCAACGACTGCCTCCGCCTGACCTTCGTCAAGGAGGGCAAGGAGATCCGCCAGTACTTCGAGCCCGCCCGCAAGCTAGGCAAGGTGCCGAGCGTCCGCTTCGAGACCACGTCCCAGCTGGAAGCCTGGGTCCGCCGTTTCCGCCGCAAGGGCCTGGACATGATGAAAGGCCAGACCTTCCAGCCGGTCTTCGCCGTCAACGCCTCCGGCGAGAAGATGGTCTTCATCAAGATCAGTCACTACGTCGCCGACACCTACGGCATCGGCGTGCTGGTGAACGACCTGAGCGCCATCTACAACGCACTCAGCAGCGGCAGCGAGCTTCCGCCTGCACCGGGCAGCTTCGAAGAGGTGATCCGCAAGGACAACGAGTACCGCGCCAACACCGAGGCCACCGAGAAGGACCGCAGCTTCTTCGAGGAGTATTACGGCAAGACCCACGCCGAGCGCCCGCTGTACTGCGGCATCCACGGCGATGGCAGCGACCGCTGGATGAAATACAAGAAGAAAGGAGACATCTCCCTCCCCTACCTGTTCATCAAATGCGACACGCAGGGCTACCGCTTCGTCATCCCGGCCGCCATCACGCTCCGCGCTGAGCAGTGGTGCAAGGAGAACGAGATCACGATGAACACCTTCTTCTTCTACGCCTACGCCGTCGCCTGCTCGCTGATCAACGGCCGCGCCCCGCGCCAGGCTCCGCTCGAGCTGATGAACTGCCGCGCCACGGTCGCCGACCGCAAGGCCGCCGGCACCAAGGTCCAGAGCCTGAGCGTCTGCACGAACGTGGACTACGCGAAGTCCTTCAACGAGAATATCGCCCCCCTGTTCGCCGAACTGACGGAAATGTACCGCCACACGCGCCTCACCTACCTGGAGATGGAAGCCATGCAGCACAAGACCTGGAACTACTCCATGATCAGCCAGGTGATCAACTACTGCTTCTCCTACATCCCGATCAAGAACCCGAAGGGCGTGCGCCTGCAGGTCTGGTCCAACGGCAAGGGCGCCCTGGTCACCTACCTCGCCATGATGCACGACGTCGACACCAACGAGATCACGATGAATTACGATATCCAGACGAAGATGGTCACCCCTGTCCAGCTGATCGAATTCCAGAACCTGTACATCCACGTGATCGAGACCGTCCTTGACAAACCGGCCACCCCGCTGGGAGAAATATTCTAGAACATGAAGAAAGACAGTTTATACATGACCGAACGCCAGCACCAGGCCACCCGCCTGCTGCGCGACGGCGACTACAAGAGCATCCGCGAAATGCTGGGACGCATCAAGGACCAGCTTCCCAAGCAGCCCATCCTCGCGGAGCTGAATGACAAGAAAGAAATCGTTTACCATAATTCCGAAGAGCTCTACGACGAGGTGATGTGCCTCGGCGACGGCCTGATCGACCTCGGCCTCGGCGGCAAGCACATCGCCATCGTGTCCGAGAACTGCGTGCGCTACGTCATCGCGGACATCTGCATCTCCAGCGGCGTCGGCGTCGTCACGCCGGTGGACGTCAACGCGCCCGCCCCGCTGCTCGCCATGCTGCTCGCCAAGTGCGACGCGAACGCCGTGCTCTGCGGCGCGGATCAGCTCGCCCTGATCCGCGAGGTCCAGCCGCAGTGCCCGCTGCTCCAGACCATCATCACGATGGACAAGCGGGTAGACGGTGTGCCGTTCTATGACGACCTGGTCGCCCGCGGCCGCGAAATCGGCCCCGAGGGCCCGTACCGCACCACCGAGCTGGACCTGGACGCTCCCGCGAAGATCCTCTTCACCAGCGGCACCACGGGCGCCAACAAGGGTGTCGTCCTGACGAACGCCAACCTGGCCGCCAACATGGTCAACTGTATGGACGCCATCCGGGCCACGGACGAGGAGAACACCTCCATGAGCGTCCTCCCGATGCACCACGCCACGGAGATCAACACGCACATCATGACGCGTATCGGCAGCGGCCGCCTGACCTACATCAACGGCAACATCCGCTACCTGATGACGAACATCAAGATCTTCCAGCCGACCATCACGACCATCGTTCCGATGATCCTGAACGCGTTCTACAAGAACATCTGGGCCAATGCCCGCAAGGCCGGCAAGGAGGAGAAGCTCAAGAAGGGCATCAAGATCTCCAACCTGCTGCGCAAGTTCGGCATCGACAAGACGCACAGCATGTTCAAGGACATCTATGAGCCTTTCGGCGGCAAGCTCGATATGATCGTCAGCGGCGGTTCGATGCTCAACCCCGTCGTCATCAAGGGGATGAACGACCTGGGTTGGCGTATCGAGAACGGCTACGGCATCACGGAATGCGGTCCGCTCATCTCGATCAATTCCGACACGCTTTCCGAGCACCTCAGCGTGGGCAAGGCCTGCCCGGGTCTCGAGGTCAAGATTGCCCATCCCGACGAGGACGGCATCGGAGACCTCTGCGTGCGCGGCAAGAGCGTGTTCCGCGAGTATTATAAGGATCCGGAAGCGACCGCGGCCGTCTTCGACGCCGAAGGCTTCTTCAATACGGGCGACAGCGCCCGCATCGATGCGGAGGGCCGCATCTTCCTGATGGGCCGCAAGAAGAATACGATCGTGCTGCCCAGCGGCAAGAACATCTGCCCGGAAGAGGTCGAGAACGTCATCGAGACCCACCTGGACATCGCCGAGGACATCGTGGTCTACCAGGCCAAGCTGCGCGTGGGCGCTGCCGAGAGCGACGTGCTCTGCGCGGGCATCTACATCCCGGACGAGGCCCAGCGGGCCGACCGCGACGGCATCGCGCGCCGGATGCGCGAGATCAACGCCAAGCTTGCGGATTACAAACAGATTGATTATGTTGAACTGCCCGAAACCGGCTACGAGAAGACGTCCACGCGCAAGATCAAGCGCGCCGGACTGCCGAAAGAGTGCTCCGGAAAGGGTATTAGCCTGAGATAATTAGAATGGAAAACAGTGAAGTAAAGAAAGTGTTCCTGGACATTCTCCAGGACTATGTGGAGTTCCCCGTGGACGGGCTGGACACGACGATGGCCTTCAAGGCCGCGTCCGGCGTGGATTCGTACGTATTCATCGAACTGATCGCCGCCGTGGAGGATCGCTTCGGCATCCGCATTCCGAACAGCGACCTGCGTGACTTCAACACCATCGACGACATCATCAACTACATCGCCGCCAAGACCGCGTAGTCTTACGTTATCCCTGATCGGAGTCCATCCTCAAAATGACCTGTATTTGAGGATGGACTCCGGTTTTTCAGGTGCGAGCGGCTTCGTCGCGCTTGCGCTTGCGGTACATCTGCCAGGTAATTCGGAGCGAAGCGACGCAGGGGGTCTGGGGGAAACGGCCCCCAGTATTCTATCGGCACAACTGCGCTAACAGCATAGCATTATCGTCGCCTGATTTCCTCCTGTTTGCGCTTCCTGTACATTTGGTACGTGTTGTAGCAGTTGTGCCAGATGGAGTAGAAGCCGCCGGCGACGGAGGTGACGGGGTCGAGGAAGGTGTAGCCCATCCAGATGCCGAAGACGGTGTTCTTCTGGCCGAGGGCCTGGCCAGCGGAGATGGGGCACTGATAGCGCTTGCCGATGCGGCGGCCGAGCCAGAACTGGAAGGCGCAGGCAAGCAGCGAGGCCACGGCGATCTCCCCCAGCACCGCGGTGCCGGAGTCGTTCTGCACGATGGCGCGCGTGCTCATCAGGATGGCGAGCGTCAGCGAGACCGCCCAGATATAGAAGGAAAGGTTCGGGAAACCCATCAGCCAGGCATGGAACTTCGGCAGCAGGTAGCGTACGAGCCAGGCCGACAGGCAGGGCAGAATCAGCAGCGGGAACACTTTCGCGAGGATGCGCAGGAAGGCTTCGCCGAAGGTCAACCCGGCCATCGGGTGGATGAGCGGCACCATCAGCGGCACCAGCACCGCCACGAGGAGATTGATCAGTACGGTGTACGTGACCACCCCCGCCATATTGCCGCCCAGCTTGCCCGTGACCACGGCGCAGGCCGTCGCCGTCGGGCAGATCAGGCAGAGCATCGCCGCCTCGACGCCGGCGCGCGCCGGCACGGAAGGCCACAGGATCAGCACCAGCGACAGGGCGACAAAACAAAGCCCCTGCACGAGCAGCAGCCAGCCCATCCAGCGGTGCGGGCGCATCTGATGCGGCTCGATCTTACAGAAACTCAGGAACAGCATCGCGAAGAGCAGCAGCGGCTGCAGCTCCTTGACAATCCGTTCCAGCACCGGCCCCGCGGGATGCAGGGCCGGGATGGCATGATAGACCAGATACAGGGAGGCGCCCACAATCATGCCGATGATGAGCGCCCAGTCCCTGAGGAACTTCAGAAAAGTATAACGGTACTCCCCCATGCTACTGCGGGTCGACCCGCGAGAGGAAGCTTTCGACCGTGTTCTCCATCAGCATCGCGATGGTCATCGGCCCCACGCCGCCCGGCACGGGCGTGATCGCGGAAGCGCGCAGGCGGGCGCCGACATACTCCACGTCGCCGCAGAGCTTGCCGTCCGCGTCGCGGTTGATGCCGACATCGATTACCACGGCCCCGGGCTTCACCATATCGCCCGTGACCATGTTCGGCTTGCCCACGGCCACCACCAGCACATCCGCCTGCAGGGTCATCGCCTTGAGGTCCTTCGTGCGGGAATGCGCGATGATCACGGTGGCGTTGCGGTCCAGCAGGAGCTTCGCCACCGGCTTGCCGACGATGTTGCTGCGGCCCACGACCACGGCGGTCTTGCCGGCGAGGTCGATGCCGCTCTCGTCAATCAGCCGGAGGATGCCCTTCGGCGTGCAGGGAACGGTGCAGGGACGGCCGAGCCAGAGGTCAGAGACATTGCCCGGATGGAATCCGTCCACGTCCTTCTCCTTGGCGATCGCGTCGATCACGCGCTCCTCGTTGATCTGCTTGGGCAGCGGGAGCTGCACCAGAATGCCGTCCACCTCGGGATCGCGGTTCAGGTCGTCGATCATCCTGAGGAGGGCCTCCTCGGTGGCGTCCTCAGCCATCGTGATCAGGCGGGAATTCATTCCCACGTAGATGGCGGACTTGACCTTGTTGCGCACGTACACCTGGCTCGCAGGATTGTTGCCCACGATGATGACGGCGAGCGAAGGCTTGCGGCCGTACTTGACCTCGAGCTTCTCCACCTGCTCGCGCAGGCTGTCCTTGATGGAGGCGGAGAGCGCCTTGCCGTCCAGGACCTTGCCGTCCAGCGCCCAGTGGGCGATGTCGTGACGGAAGAAGAGATTCTCGCAGCGGATCTTGGCGACCTCCGCGTACACCTTCTCCCAGGCGGAACGGGTGTCCTTACCCTCGGCCACGACCATCATCACGCGCCCGCCGGCCGTCAGCAGACGGTCGCCGTCGCGCTTGGTGCCCATATGATAGACCCGGCCGTCGACCTGGTCGGCGCCCAGGATCTCGACGCCCTTCTCGTAGGAGCCGGGATAGCCCTTGGAGGCCAGCACGACGCCGAGGGTCACGGCCTTGCGCCAGACCGGCTCCGTCGCGGGACGGGCGGTCGCCACGGCCTCGAACACGTCGTAGATATCGCTTTCCAGCAACGGCAGCACGACCTCGGTCTCGGGGTCGCCGAAGCGGGCGTTGAACTCAATCACCTTGATGCCGTCCGGGGTCTTCATCAGACCGCCGTAGAGCACGCCGGACAGCGGGCAGCCCTCGGAGACCATCGCCTTCGCAGTGGCCTTCAGGATGTGCTCCAGTGCAAAGGCCTCGTCTTCCTTCGTGATGAAGGGCAGGCCCGTGTAGGCACCCATACCGCCGGTATTCGGACCCTTGTCGCCGTCGAAGGCGCGCTTGTGGTCCTGCGAGAGCGGCATCGGATAGACCCGCTCGCCGTCCACGAATGCCATGAAGGAGAATTCGGGACCCGTCAGGAAATCCTCCACCACCACGCGGCCCTTGCCGAAGGCCTCGTCCAGCAGCATGCTGCGCAGCGCGGCCTCGGCCTCCGCCGCATCCGCGGCGATGACGACGCCCTTGCCGGCGGCCAGGCCGTCGTACTTCAGCACGGCCGGAAACGGCCGGGCGTTCACATAGGCGAGCGCCTCGTCGAACTTGTCGAAGCTGCGGTAGCCCGCCGTCGGGATGGCGTATTTGTCCATCAGAATCTTGGCGAACTCCTTGCTGCTCTCGATGCGGGTAGCGGCCTGCGTGTGGCCGAAAATCTTCAGTCCCGCGGCGCGGAAAGCGTCCACGACGCCGACGGACAGCGCCGCCTCGGGGCCCACGACCGTGAGGTCGATCCCCTGCTCCTGCGCGAACTTCAGCAGGCCGGCCACGTCCGTGTCCTTCACGGGCACGCACTCCGCCTGCGCGGCGATGCCGGCGTTACCCGGGGCACAGAAAATCTTCTCTACCTGCGGGGAACGGCTGAGCGCATCCACGATGGCGTGTTCCCGGCCGCCGCCGCCGATCACTAAAACTTTCTTCATTCCACTAATGTTTGAAATGTCTGATTCCGGTGAAGAGCATCGTGATGCCGAGCTCGTCCGCCTTCTTGATCGCATCCTCGTCGCGGATGCTGCCGCCCGGCTGCACGATGGCGGTCACGCCGTACTTCGCGGCCAGGGCCACGGTGTCGTCGAAGGGCAGGAAGCCGTCGGACGCGAGGATGAGCCCCTCGGTGAATCCGGCCGCCTTGGCCTCTTCGAGGGCGATCTCGGCGGAGCCGACGCGATTCGTCTGGCCGGCGCCCACGCCGATGGTGTGGTTGTCGCGCACGACGGCGATGGCGTTGGACTTGATGTGCTTGACGATGCGCCAGCCGAACTCGAGGTCGGCCATCTGGTCCGCCGTGGGCTTGACCTTCGTCACGCACATTTCCGGAGTAATCTGCTCCACGGCCGTGTCGAGCTGCTGCGCAAGCATGCCGCCGTTCACGCCGACGTACTGCATCGGCGCCTGCGCCTCGGGGGCCATGGGCACCTCCAGCACGCGGAGGTTCTTCTTGGCGGAGAGGATCTCCAGCGCCTCCGGGGTGAAGGACGGGGCGATCACGATTTCCAGGAAAATCGGCTTCATCCCGAGGGCCACCTCGGCGGTGAGCTCGCGGTTCACGCCCACGATGCCGCCGTAGATGCTGACCTTATCGGCCTCATAGGCGGCCTGCCAGGCCTGCTCGATGGTCTCGCCCACCGCCGCGCCGCAAGGATTCATGTGCTTGAGCGCCACGCAGAAGGGCTTGTCGGAGAAATCACGCAGCACGTTCAGGGCCGCGTTGGCATCCTGGATATTGTTGTAGGAGAGCTCTTTGCCCTGGATCTGCTTCGCGAAGGCCAGGGAATACGGCGCCGGCTCCAGGGCCGCATAGAACTTCGCGGCCTGGTGGGGGTTCTCGCCGTAGCGGAGACCCTGCTTGAGGTCGTATTCGAGGAAGAGCTTCTCGTTCAGACCGGCCTGCCTGCGCATCCAGGAAGAGATGCACATATCGTACTCGGCCGTGTGGGTATAGGCTTTGGCGGAGAGCTGCAGGCGCGTCTGGTCGGAGGTCTTGCCGTTGGCACGGAGCTCGTCCAGCACGCGGTCATAGTCGGCCGGATCGCAGACGATGGTCACGTCGCGCCAGTTCTTGGCGGCGCTGCGCACCATCGACGGGCCGCCGATGTCGATGTTCTCGATGGCATCCTCCATCGACACGCCCTCCTTGGCGATGGTCTGACGGAAAGGATAAAGGTTCACGCACACGAGGTCGATGGTCTCGATCCCCTGCTCGGCAAGCGTCTGCATGTGGGCCGGGAGGTCGCGGCGCGCGAGGATGCCCCCGTGCACCTTCGGATGCAGGGTCTTCACCCGGCCGTCGAGGATCTCGGGGAAGCCCGTGACTTCGCTGATGCCCACGGTCTTCACGCCGCTGCTCTCCAGCAGCTTCTGCGTGCCGCCCGTGGCAATGATGGTCCAACCCAATGCCTGGAGCCCCTGCACGAACGGCACGAGCCCCGTCTTGTCGCTTACACTGACTAACGCTCTCATATCTGTTTCAATAATTTCTGTATGGTTTCCACGTATAATTGATGTTCGATCTTCTGACCGATGCGGTGCACCTCCTCCGGATCGTTGCCGTCATACTCGAAGGCCCGCTGGGCGATGATCTTGCCGCCGTCCAGGTCGCCATTCACCCAGTGGATGCTGATGCCGTACACCTTGACGCCGTATTCGACCGCCTGCTCCACCGCATGCGCGCCCTTGAAGGCCGGCAGCAGCGAAGGGTGGATGTTGATGATCCGCCCGCCATAGGCCTCCAGCAGCACGTCGGTGATGATGCGCATATAGCCCGCGAGGCAGACGAGGTCGATGCCCGCGGCATCCATCCGCCGGATCACCTCCCGCTCGAAGTCCGCCTTGGAGGCGAACTCCTTCGGGCTGGCCACGAAGCTCGGGATGCCGAAACGCTCGGCGCGCGCCACCACGGCGGCGCCCGGCTTGTCGCAGACCATCAGGGCCACCTCGGCGTCCAGCCGCCCGTCGGCGCAGGCCTGGGCGATGGCTTCGAAGTTGGTCCCGGAGCCGCTGGCGAAGACCGCTAACTTCTTCATAATATATTCTTCACTACGTTCAGAATGACAATTATGCCATTTTGATGTTGACACCCGGCTTGTCCGTGACCTTGCCGATGACGGAAGCCTTCTCGCCGTGGGACTCGAGGATGCGGATGGCCTTGTCCGCCTCGGAGGCGTCCAGGGCCAGCACCATGCCGATGCCCATATTGAAGATGTTGAACATCTCGCGGTGCGCGACGCCGCCCCATTTCTCCAGCACCCGGAAGACCGGAAGGATCTCCCAGCTGCCCTCGACGATCTCGAGGCCCTGGCCTTCCTGCAGGATGCGGGGAATGTTCTCGTCGAAGCCGCCGCCGGTGATGTGCGCCACGCCGTGCACATCGCACTGGCGGATGACATCCAGCACCTGCTTGACGTAGATGCGCGTCGGGGTCAGCAGGACCTCGCCGAGAGCGCGGCCGCCGAATTCGGGCACGGACTCGGAATAATGGTGGCTGCCGTCGGAGACGATCTTGCGCACCAGGCTGAAGCCATTGGAGTGCACGCCGCTGGAGGCGATACCCACCAGGACGTCGCCCACCTTCACCTTCGTGCCGTCGATGAGCTTGCTCTTCTCCACGACGCCCGTCGTGAAGCCGGCGATGTCGTACTCGTCGCCCTCGTACATGCCGGGCATCTCGGCCGTCTCGCCGCCCACCAGGGCGCAGCCCGCCTGCCGGCAGCCTTCGGCCACGCCGGCGACGATGGCCTCCACCTTCGCGGGAACGTTGTGGCCCAGGGCCACGTAGTCGAGGAAGAAGAGGGGCTCGGCGCCCTGCGCGAGCACGTCGTTGACGCACATCGCCACGGCGTCGATGCCGATGGTGTCGTGCTTGTCCATCGCGAAGGCGATCTTGAGCTTGGTGCCCACGCCGTCGGTGCCGCTCACCAGGACCGGCTCCTTGTAGCCGAGCGAAGCGAGGTCGAACATGCCGCCGAACGATCCGATGCCGCCCATCGAGCCCGGACGGGCCGTGGAGGCGACGTGCTGCTTGATGCGGCGGACCACTTCGTAGCCCGCTTCCAGGTTCACACCTGCTTTTTCGTAAGATTGTGCCATATCTCTAGTTTAGTCGTTTTCTACCATTTCTTCATAAAGGAGGGTCGGATACTCGCCCGTGAAGCACGCCTGGCAGGGATCTGCGCAGCCGAAGCAGGAGTCGCGCGTGGACTCGGGGCTGAGGTAGCCCAGCGAGTCGGCGCCGAGGACCTGCCGCGCCTCGTCCAGCGTGCGGTGCGAGCAGAGGAGCTCCTCCGGAGTGGAGGTATCCACGCCGTAGTGGCAGGTGTACTTCATCATCGGGCTGGCGATACGCACGTGCACCTCCGTGGCGCCGGCTTCGCGCAGCATCTTGACGATCTTCAGCGAGGTCGTGCCGCGGACGATGGAATCGTCCACCAGGACCACGCGCTTGCCGGCCACGATGCTCCGCACCGGCGAGAGCTTCATCTTCACGCCCAGCTCGCGGAGCGACTGCACCGGCTGGATGAAGGTACGGCCCACGTATTTATGTTTCACGAGGCCCATCTCGTAGGGAATGCCGCTCTCCTCGGCGAAGCCCATGGCCGCGCTGAGGCTGGACTCGGGCACGCCCACCACGATGTCGGCCTCGACCGGGTTCTCCCGATAGAGGCGACGGCCGGCCTCCTTGCGGTACGCGTGGACGTTGCAGCCGTCGATATCGCTGTCGGGACGCGCGAAATAGATGTATTCCATCGCGCACATCCGGTGGCGGTTGAAGTGCGAATAGGTGGTGCTGCGCAGGCCGTGGCTGTCCAGGGAGACAATCTCGCCCGGCTGGACGTCGCGGATGAACTGCGCGCCCATGATCTCGAAGGCGCAGGACTCGCTGCTGACCGCGTAGCCGTCGCCGATCTTGCCGATACACAGCGGCTTGATGCCGTACTTGTCACGGGCGGCGTAGATGCGGTTCTTGGTCATAATCACGAAGGTGAAACCGCCTTCGATCATATTCAGCGCCTTGACGATGGTCGTGATGCGGTCTTCCTTGGTCCGGCCCTTCTTGATGAGGTTCGCCAGCAGTTCGCTGTCGGTGCCGGTCTGGAAGATGGATCCGTGCCGCTCGAGGTATTCGGTGATCTGGCGGGCGTTGATGAGGTTGCCCTCGCCGGCGATGGCGAAATCGCCGGAGTGGTGGTGGAAGAACAGCGGCTCCACGTTGTCCAGGCCGCCCTTGGAGGCGTTGGCATACTTGACGCTGCCGATGCCGATCTTGCCCGGGAGGTGATTCAGTTCGCCGTTGGTGAAGATCTCGCTCAGCAGGCCCTGGCCGCGGTAGCGATGGCTCTCGCCCTTCGTGTCGAAGGTGATGATGCCGCCGCCTTCCTGGCCGCGATGCTGCAGGTTGTGCAATCCGTAATAGATATAGGTCGATGCGCTCGGCACGCCATATACAGCAAGAACGCCCATATGCTTATTCTGTTACTTGTTTCAAACGGTTCAACACGTTGGTATAATTTTCCACCACGCGGCTCAGGTCCAGGCGGAAGCGGTCCTTGTCCATCCGCTCGCCCGTGGCCTCGTCCCAGAGACGGCAGGTGTCCGGGCTGATCTCGTCGGAGATGATGATGGCGCCGGTGTCGGCCGCACGGCCGAATTCGATCTTCATGTCCACCAGCTCGATGCCGGCCTTGTGGAAGAGCGGCTTGAGCAGGTCGTTCACCCGGCGGGCGGTGTTGTACATCCCGTCCAGCTCCTGATAAGAGGCCAGGCCGAGCGCGACGGCGTGGTCGCGGTTGATGAACGGATCCTCCAGGTCGTCATTATTGAAGCGCAGGTCCACGATGGTGTTGGTGTTGCGGAAACCCTCCGGCACGCCGAGGCGGTACGCCAGCGAGCCGGCGATGCGGTTGTGCACCACGACCTGCAGGGGGATGATCTCGATCTTGCGGCAGAGCTGCTCCTGCTCGCTCACCAGCCGGATGAAATGCGTGTCCACGCCGTTCTTGTTCAGGTAATCCAGCAGGAGAGCGGAAATCTGGTTATCCAGGGCGCCCTTGCCCTTGAAGCGGGCCCGCTTCACGTTGTGGTAGGCCACCGTCACATCCTTGTAACGGAAAATCACTTCGTCGGGATGGTCGGTCGCGAAGACCTGCTTCTCGTTTCCTTCGAAGATCAGTGCTCCTTTCTTCATAAATACTATTGGTTTTTCTTGAAATACTTCACGGCGTTGTCAAAGAGCGGCTGGTAGAGTTCCTCCTCGATGTTCTTGAACACGTTGGGTTCCCAGCGCTCCGTGTGGCCCATCTTGCCGAGGATCTGGCCGGTCGGGCTGACGATGCCTTCGATGGCGTAGTAGGAGCCGTTCGGGTTGTACGGCGCCTCCATCGTCACCTCCTCGGAGAAGGGATCCACGTACTGGAAGGCCACCTGTCCCTTGGCGAAGAGTTCCTTCGCCAGGGTCTCGGAGACCATGAACTTGCCCTCGCCGTGGCTGACGGCGATGGTGTGCAGGTCGCCGATCTGCATGCCGGCGAGCCAGGGCGAACGGGTCGTCGCCACGCGCGTGGTCGCCATCTGGGAGATGTGGCGGTTGATGTCGTTGCGGAACAGGGTCGGGCTCTCGTGCGTGACCATGCCCAGGTGGCCGTACGGCAGCAGGCCGCTCTTGACGAGCGCCTGGAAACCGTTGCAGATGCCCAAGATGAGGCCGCCGCGCTCCAGCAGGCCTTCGATGGCCTGCGCCACGCGGGCGTTGTTCAGCACGTTGGCGATGAACTTGCCGCTGCCGTCCGGTTCGTCGCCGGCGGAGAAGCCGCCGGAGAGCATCAGGGTCTGGCAGCCGTCGATGGCGCGCGCCATCTCGTCGATGGAGCTGAGCACGTCCGCGCCCGTGTGGTTGCGGAACACGCCGAAGTTCACGTCGGCACCCGCCCGGCGGAACGCCTTGGCGGTATCGTAATCGCAGTTCGTGCCCGGGAAGACCGGGATGTACACGAGCGGTTTCTCAACGGGAGCGCCCTTCCAGGAAGGAGCCTCGTATTTACCTTCTGCCTTGACGTTCAGCATCTTGGTATGGGCGGCAGGAACCTTGGCCGGGTACACCTTCGCGTACTTGCCGGCGTTGGCCTCCATCAGGCGGTCGATGGAGATGCGCTCGCCGTCGATGCGCAGCAGTCCGTCCTCGCCGGGCGTGACCTCGCCGAGCAGGATGGCCTGCGGGAAGTCCAGCGCCTCCTCGCTCTCCACGAGAATGGAGCCGTAGCCGAGGTCGAAGAGCTGGCGCTCGTCGAGCTTCACGTTCACGCCGAAAAGGTTGCCGAAGGCCATCTTGGCGAGGCCTTCCGCCACGCCGCCGCGGCCCAGGGCCCAGGCGGACACCACGTTGCCCGTGGCGATCTGCTCGTGGACGAAGTCCCAGTTGGCCTTCAACTGCTCCGTGTCGGGCATGCGGTTGGCCAGCGGGGTATGTTTGATGAGGTAGAGCTTGTTGCCCTCCCACTTGAGTTCCGGGGAAATGACGTGGCGGGCGTCCACCGTCGTCACGCCGAAGGCGATGAGGGTGGGCGGCACGCTGATGTGCTCGAAGGTACCGCTCATGGAGTCCTTGCCGCCGATGGACGGCAGGCCCAGGGCGAGCTGCATCTTCAGGGCGCCGAGCAGCGCGGAGAGCGGCTTGCCCCAGCTGTGCGGGTCGGCCGTCATGCGCTCAAAGTACTCCTGGTAGGAGAAACGCATCCGCGACCACTCCGCACCGGCGGCGACCGCCTTCGCACAGGCGTCCACCACCGCGTACGCGGCACCGTGGTACGGGCTCCAGCTCGACAGGAACGGGTCGTAGCCGAAGGCCATCACGCTCGCCGTGTCGGTGTAGCCGTCGGCGGGCAGTTTCTGCACGGACACCTGCGTCTCCGTGGCCTGCAGGGCGCCACCGTAAGGCATCAGCACCGTGGAGCGGCCGATCGTGGAGTCGAACATCTCCACGAGGCCCTTCTGGGAGGCCACGTTGGGGTCGGACAGGGTCGCGACCATCTTCTCTTTCAGGGTCTCGCCCGCCGGCTCGCGGCGGAACGGGTCGATGTCCTCGACGGCCCCGATGACGGCTTTCGAATAATGCTTCGCGCCGGCGCTGTCGATGAACTCGCGGGAGAGGTCGGCGACCGTCTCGCCGTGGTAGCTCATGCGCATCCGGCCGCGGTCGGTCACGTCGGCGACGTGCGTCACCTCGACGTTCTCCTCGCCGCACAGGGCCTCGAAGGCCGCACGGTCCTTTGCTTCCACCACGACGGCCATGCGCTCCTGGGACTCGCTGATGGCGAGCTCGGTGGCGTTCAGGCCGCTGTATTTGGTCGGCACACGGTCCAGGTAGATGTCCAGGCCGGGGGCCAGTTCGCCGATGGCGACGCTCACGCCGCCAGCGCCGAAGTCGTTGGATTTCTTGATCAGGCGCGTCACGTCCGGGCGGCGGAAGAGCCGCTGGAGCTTGCGCTCCTCCGGGGCGTTGCCCTTCTGGACCTCGCTGCCGCAGGTCTCGAGCGAAGCGCCCGTGTGCTCCTTGGAGGAACCGGTGGCGCCGCCGATGCCGTCACGGCCGGTCCGGCCGCCCAGCAGGAGGATCACATCGCCCGGCGCGGGGCTCTCGCGGCGGACGTTCTCCGCCTTGACGGCGCCCACCACGGCGCCCACTTCGAGGCGCTTGGCCGTGTAGCCGGGGTGATAGATTTCACGCACGTGCGTGGTGGCGAGGCCGATCTGGTTGCCGTAGCTGGAATAGCCGTGGGCAGCCTTGCGGCTGATCATGCGCTGCGGGAGCTTGCCCGGCAGGGTGTCCTTCACGGCGGCGTTGATGTCGCCGGCGCCCGTCACGCGCATCGCCTGGTATACGTAGGCACGGCCGGAGAGCGGGTCGCGGATGGCGCCGCCCAGACAGGTGGCCGCGCCGCCGAACGGCTCGATCTCGGTCGGATGGTTGTGCGTCTCGTTCTTGAACTGGAGCAGCCATTTTTCCATCTGACCGTCCACGTCCACATCCACGAAGATGCTGCAGGCGTTGTTCTCTTCGCTCTGCTCCAGGTCCTCCAGCAGGCCGCGCTTGCGGAGCACGCGCGCACCGATCGTGGCCAGCTCCATCAAGCAGAGGCTCTTCTGCTCGCGGCCCAGCTCCTTGCGGACGGCAAGGAACTCGCGGTATTCCGCCTCGATCTCCTCCTTGGCGAAGGAATCGTCCACGCGGACGTCCGTCAGCTCGGTGGTGAAGGTCGTGTGGCGGCAGTGGTCGCTCCAATAGGTGTCGAGGATGCGCAGCTCCGTCTCGGAAGGGTCACGCCCCTCCTGCGTGAAATAGCGCACCACCTCGCCGAGGTCGTCGGTGTTCATCGCCAGGCCCCACTGCTTGCAGAAGGCGGCGTATTCCGCGGGCTGCATCTTCGTGAAGCCCGCGAGGGAGGCCAGCGGCTTCACGTCCGCCTTGCCTTCCGGCTGCAGGCGACCGAGATCCTTGGGCCGGGACTCCACCACGTTGATGTAGTAGTGGCGGATGGCGGCGAGGGCCTCGTCCGACAGGTCGTCGTCGAAGATGAGCAGGCGCGAGGAACGGATCTGCACCTCGGCCGCGGGATCGATCAGGTGGACACAGTCCAGGGCCGAAGAGGCCCGCTGGTCGAACTGGCCGGGGATGTACTCGACGGCCAGGTATTTCTTGCCTTCGAGCGGGCAGTCATCCGTCACGGTGTCGGTGACCACCTCGCCAAAGACCGTGTAACGGCATTTCTCCAACAGCTCGTCGGAGAAGCCGAACAAATCATAGACATTCAGGAGCCGCAGGGTACGCAGCGAGAGAGAAAGGTTTTCGTTGAACTCGTTCTTGAGGCTCTGCGCCTCAACCTGGAACTCCGAACACTTTTCTACGAAGATGCGATGTGCATTCATAATTTATATCTCGGTTTGAAGGACCTTTTCTGCCTGTTTCTTTCGGAAGTCCTCCAGCTTGGCCGCAAGGCCGGCGTCCTGGAGGGCGAGCATGGAGATGGCGTAGAGGGCGGCATTCTTTGCTCCGTCGATCGCCATCGTCGCGACGGGAATGCCGGAAGGCATCTGGACAATGGAAAGCAGGGAATCCAGGCCGTTCAGCGCTTTGCTCCGGATCGGAATGCCGATCACCGGGAGCGAGGTTAGGGCGGCGGCCATGCCGGGCAGGTGGGCGGCGCCGCCGGCGCCCGCAATCACGATGCCCACCCCGCGGTCGCGGGCCGTGGCCATGTAATCACAGAAAAATTGCGGTGTACGGTGTGCGCTGATGACTTTTTTCTCGTAGGGGACCCCGAACTGTTCGAGGGTCTCGCAAGCGGCTGACATCACCTCCCAGTCGCTTTTGGATCCCATGATAATGCTGACTTTCATACTCGAACTAACAAGCTGCAAATTTACAACAAACTGAAACTCCTTGCAAGGAAAGTTATCGACATTTTTACATTTTACATTGTTAATAACTTTCCCGCACGTGCGGGCGATTTTGCGCGGGCGCGACGGGATTTTTTCCGTATCTTTGTCGTTTGGAATAATCCCGTAATCCAAAACCGTATGACACTCGCCCTGGAATTACCCCTCCGCCTGCTGGGAGCCACCCTGCTCGGAGCGGCCATCGGCTACGAGCGCGAGCTCCGCGGCAAGGGGGCCGGCCTCCGCACCCACATGCTCGTGGCGCTGGGTTCCGCCCTTTTCATGACCATTTCCATCTACGGCTTCCCGGACATCAACAAGTTCGATGCTTCCCGCGTGGCCGCCGGCGTCGTCGGAGGCCTCGGCTTCCTCTGCGCCGGCATCATCATGAAGAACCGCCACATCAGCGGCCTGACCACCGCGGCCGGCCTCTGGGTGACCGGTGCCATCGGCATGGGCATGGGCGGCGGCATGTACGAGATGTGCGTGCTCACCACCTTCCTGATGATTCTCTGCATGGAGGCCGTCCACTTCTACGACTCCAGTCGGGGCGAACGCCACGTCACCGCCGTCCTGTCCTCTTCGGACGAGCAGGCCATCCCGGCCGCGATCGAAGCTCTGGGCAAGCAGGTCAAGTGGTTCTCCCTCAATCGCGAGGATGGCGTCATCAAGGCGGAAATCAATTTGCTCACCAAGAAAAAAGAAAAACCGCTCGCACTGCTGGAGCGCCTCTCTTCGATGCCCGGCGTGCAGGTGGACAGCATGGAATAATGGACAGACTGCTCAAAGGAGGAACCCTGATCGAAGCCACGGGACAGCGCCGGGGCGACATCCTCATCCGCGACGGCCGCATCGCCGCCATCGGGCCGGACATCGTCGAGGCCTCCGGCGCGCAGGTCGTCGAATGCAGCGGCAAACTGATCAGCGCCGGCTTCGTGGACGTCCACGTCCATTTCCGCGAGCCCGGCCAAAGCTATAAAGAAACCATCCGCACCGGATCGCTGGCGGCCGCGCACGGCGGCTACACCACCGTCTGCGCCATGCCGAACCTCAACCCCGTGCCCGACAGCCCGGAGACCCTGGCCCTGGAGCAGGAGATCATCGACCGCGACGCCTGCATCGAGGTCCTCCCCTACGCCGCCATCACGCGCGGCCGCAAGGGGCTGGAGCCGGTGGACATCGCCGCGCTGAAAGGGCGCTGCGTCGCCTTCTCCGACGACGGCAGCGGCGTGCAGGACGAGGCGATGATGCGCCGCGCCATGGAAACCGCCGCCCGCGAGGACGTGCTCATCGCCGCGCACTGCGAAGACAACACGCTGCTGCACGGCGGCTATATCCACGACGGCCGCTACGCCGCCGCCCACGGGCACAAGGGCATTTGCTCGGAGAGCGAATGGGGTCAGATCGCCCGCGACCTGCAGCTCGCCGGGCAGACCGGCTGCCGCTACCACGTCTGCCACATCTCCTGCGCGGAGAGCGTGGAGCTCATCCGGCAGGCCAAGGCCCGCGGCGTGCGCGTCACCTGCGAGACCGGGCCGCACTACCTCAGCCTGTGCGAGGACGACCTGCAGGAGGACGGCCGTTTCAAGATGAATCCCCCGCTGCGCCGTGCCGAAGACCGCGAGGCCCTGATCGAGGGCCTGTGCGACGGCACCATCGACGCCGTGGCCACGGACCACGCGCCGCACAGCGCCGAAGAGAAAGCCCGCGGACTTGCGGGCAGCGCCATGGGCGTCGTCGGGCTGGAGACGGCCTGGGCGGTGCTCTATACCGATCTCGTCCTCCCCGGCCGGCTCCCGCTGGAGCGCCTGGTGGAGGCTCTCACCTCCGGGCCGCGCGCGGCGTTCCGCCTGCCGGGCGGGCTGCGTCCCGGCGAGCGCGCCGACCTCACGGTCATCGATCCCGACGCCGCCTGGACCGTGGATCCGGCGGACTTCCTGTCGCTCGGCAAGGCCACGCCCTTCGCGGGCAAGGCCGTCCGCAGCCGCGTCATACTCACCCTCAAGGACGGGGAGCCCGTCTGGCAAGCATAGCCTATGCAGAAATATATTTTCCATATCGAAAGCAACGACGCGGTGGCGCGCGATACCTTCCGGATCGTGCTGCGCACGGACGGTCCCGTGGCGGTGCGCAGCGGACAGTTCGTGGATCTCGCGATCCCGGGCTATTATCTGCGCCGCCCCATCTCCGTGAGCGATTCCCTGCCCGACGGCGTCGTCCTTTATTATAAAGTCGTCGGCGAGGGCACGAAAGTCCTTTCCGCCATGGCCCCCGGCGCTTCCCTCGAGTTGCTGCTCGGCCCCTCCTCGTCATTCGCCGGCCTGACCGGCGAATCTCCCTGCGGGTTGGGTTCCGGGTTCCACCCGGAGAAGTGCGCCACGGACGCGCTGCTGATCGGCGGCGGGCTGGGTGCCGCGCCGCTTTACCTGCTCGCCAAAGAGCTGCTCGCGCAGGGGAAGCGCGCCACCGTCGTGCTCGGATTCAACAAGGCCGACGAGATCTGCCTCGTGGATGAATTCCGCGCGCTCGGCGTCCCCGTGCTCATCGCCACGATGGACGGCTCCGTGGGCGCGAAAGGCTTCGTCACCGACGCCATCGCCGCGGCGAAGCCTGTCTTCGACCGCTTCTATACCTGCGGCCCGCTGCCGATGATGAAGGCGGTCTGCGCCGCCCTGGACGCGCCCGGCGAAGTGAGCCTGGAGGAGCGCATGGGCTGCGGCGCCGGCTTCTGCTACGGCTGCACCGTCCAAACCGCATCCGGCCCCCGGCGCGTCTGCGCCGACGGCCCCGTTTTCGACAAGGAGGAAGTAGTATGGTAAAAGATCTCTCCGTCTCCCTCTGCGGCCTGCAGCTCGCCAACCCGGTCGTTCCCGCCAGCGGGACCTTCGGCTTCGGGCTGGAGCTCGCCGACAGCTTCGACCTCAACCTGCTCGGCGGCATTTCCCTGAAAGGGACCACGCGCGAGGCGCGCTTCGGTAACCCCACGCCGCGCATCGCCGAGTGCACCGCCGGCATGATCAACTCCGTGGGCCTGCAGAACCCGGGCATCGAGGCGCTCGTCTCCGAGAAGGCCCCCGCCCTGCGAAAAGTTTACCGCGGCGCCATCATCGCCAACATCAGCGGCTTCTCCGTCGAGGAGTACGCCTACAACTGCGGCCGCGCGGACGCCTGTCCGGACATCGACCTCATCGAGGTCAACGTGTCCTGCCCCAACGTGCACGCCGGCGGCATGGCCTTCGGCACCGACCCGGCTTCGGCCGCGGCCGTCACCCAGGCCGTCAAGGCCGTCACGCACAAGCCCGTCTTCATCAAGCTCAGCCCCAACGTCACGGACATTGTGTCCATCGCCCGGACCTGCGAGGATGCCGGCGCGGACGGCATCACCCTGATCAACACCCTGCTCGGCATGCGCATCGACATCAGGAAGCGCAAGCCAGTTATCGCCAACAAGATGGGCGGTTTCTCCGGCCCGGCGGTCTTCCCGCTCGCCCTGCGCATGGTGTACCAGGTAGCCCACGCCTGCAGCATCCCCGTGATGGGCTGCGGCGGCGTGCAGCGCGCCGAGGACGTCATCGAAATGATGATGGCCGGCGCCACGGCCGTCCAGGTGGGCGCGGAGAACCTCCGCAATCCCCTTGTCTGTCCGGAAATCGTCGCGGCCCTGCCCGCGCTGATGGACAGCCTCGGGATCAACAGTTTACAAGAAATTATCGGTATCGTACAATAATGGCAAAAGACGTCATCATCGCCTGCGACTTCGCGAGCAGGCAGCAGACCCTGGACTTCCTCGACCGCTTCGAGGGCGGCCGCAAACCCTTCGTGAAGATCGGCATGGAGCTGTTCTATGCCGAAGGCCCTGACATCGTGCGCGAGATCAAGCGCCGGGGCCATCCCATCTTCCTGGACCTCAAGCTCCACGACATCCCCAACACCGTCCGCAAGGCCATGAAGGTGCTCTCCGGACTGGACATCGACATGTGCAACGTCCACGCGGCCGGCACCGTCGAGATGATGCGCGCCGCCGTGGAGGGCCTGACCCGCGAGGACGGCACGCGCCCGCTGCTCATCGCCGTGACCCAGCTCACCTCCACCAGCGAGGAGCGGATGCAGCGCGAGCTGCTCATCGGTGCGAGCATCAACGATACCATTGTGAAATACGCGCAGAACGCGCGCGAGGCCGGCCTGGACGGCGTCGTCTGCTCGCCGCTCGAAGCGGCGATGGTCAAGGACGCCTGCGGCCCGGACTTCGTCACCGTCACGCCGGGCATCCGTTTCGCGGACGCGGCTGCGGACGACCAGGTCCGCATCACCACGCCCGCCCGCGCCCGGGAGATCGGCTCCGACTACATCGTGGTCGGCCGCCCCGTGACCGCCGCCTCCGACCCCGTCGCCGCCTACCAGCGCTGCCTCCTGGAATTTTTGAATGAATAAGATATGGATAAACTGATTGCTAAGCAATTACTCGCCGTCAAGGCCGTGTTCCTCCGCCCGGAGGAGCCGTTCACCTGGGCCAGCGGCATCCAGAGCCCGATCTACTGCGACAACCGGCTCACCCTTTCCTCCCCTGCCGTCCGCTCCCGCATCGAAGCGGGCCTCGCTTCGCTCGTGCAGCTGCACTTCCCCGAGGCCGAGGCGCTGATGGGAACCTCCACCGCCGGCATCGCCCACGCCGCCATCACCGCCACGCTGCTCGACCTGCCGATGGGCTACGTCCGCGGCGAGGCCAAGAGCCACGGGCGCACCAACCGCATCGAGGGCCGGCTCGATCCCGGCACCAAGGTCGTCGTGATCGAGGACCTGATCTCCACGGCCGGCAGCGCCATCGACGTGGTGGAAGCCCTGCGCGAGGCAGGCGCCGAGGTGCTCGGCATCGTCAGCATCTTCACCTACGGCCTGAAGAAGGGCATCGACCGCCTGGCCGCGGCCAACGTCAAGAACTACTCGCTCAGCAACCTCGACGCCCTCGTGGACGTCGCCGTCGAAGAGAAGTATATCACCCCCGCCCAGAAAGAACAGATCCTGCAATTCCGAAACAGTTTATGAAACACCTCATCGATCCCACCGACCTCACCAAGGAGGAAATCGACCAGATCGTCGCACTGGCCGAAGACATCATCGCCCACCGCGAGCGCTACCAGGGCAGCATGGCCCACAAGAAGCTCGCGACGCTCTTCTACGAACCGAGCACCCGCACGCGGCTTTCCTTCACGGCCGCAATGATGGAGCTAGGCGGCAACGTCCTCGGTTTCTCCAATCCCCAGAATTCCTCCGTCAGCAAGGGCGAGACGGTGCAGGACACCGTGCGCGTGGTGGGTTGCTTCGCCGACATCATCGCGATGCGCCACCCCATCGAGGGCGCGCCGCTGGTGGCCTCCGAGGTGTCCCGCGTGCCGATCATCAACGCCGGCGACGGCTCCCACAGCCACCCGACGCAGACGCTGACCGACCTGCTGACCATCAAGCGCGAGCTCGGCCACATCGACGGCATCACCATCGGCTTCTGCGGTGACCTCCGTTTCGGCCGCACGGTCCATTCCCTGATCAAGGCGCTTTCGCGCTACAAGGACATCAAGGTCGTGCTCATCGCCCCGGACGAGCTGCGCCTGCCGGACTACATCAAGCAGGATGTCTGCGACAAGATGGGTGTGGCCTACCGCGAAACCGACAGCCTGGATGACGCCATCCCGGAGCTCGACGTGCTCTACATGACGCGCGTGCAGAAGGAGCGTTTCCTGGACGAGGACGAATTCGACCGCGTGAAGGACAGCTTCGTGCTGGACGCCCGCCGTATGGCGCTGGCCAAGGAGAAGATGGCCGTGCTGCACCCGCTGCCGCGCGTGAACGAGATCCTGACCGAGGTGGACGACGATCCGCGTGCCGCCTATTTCCGCCAGGTAGAGAACGGCAAGCTGGTCCGTATGGCGCTGATCATCAGCCTGATGGAGTGGAAGAACGATCCTGCACACGGGATGCCGGAGCACGACGCCCCCATCCTCAACCCGGCGCTGCACTGCACCAATCCCAAGTGCATCTGCAACAACGAGAAGCACGAAAGCCGCTTCCGCCTCGCGGAGAACGGCATCACCCGCTGCTGGTACTGCGATAGCAAAGTGCGTTAGCGGAGCCAGTCAGGCTTGTCGTAAGCTCCTTCGGCGGCGTAGGGGGCGCGTTCCGCCTCCCATTCTTCATTGATGAAGACACTCTCGGCCCGGTCGGTATAGAGGATGCCGTCCAGATGGTCGGTTTCGTGCTGGAAGATGATAGCCGTGAAGCCGTGCACGGTATCGGTGACGCTCTGCAGGGTCTGCGGATCCGTCCAGCGGACGATCACACCCTCGCTGCGCGGCACGATGCCCCGCTTCCCCGGAACGGACAGGCAGCCTTCCTGGCTACGAACGGTATCGCCCAGGTGCTCCAGGACATAGAGATTGGGATAGACCTCGAAGGGCTCGCCCTCCTTGTCGAAGCGCTGCAGCGCCACGATGCGGCGGTTCAGGCCGACCTGCGGGGCCGCGATGCCCACGCCGCCCTGCTGCGGAGACTGGACCGTGGCGAGCATCTTGTCCGCCAGCAGCCGATACAGCTCGCTCTGCAGTTCCTCGTCGCTGAGTTCCCGGCAGGCATCGCGCAGTTCCAGGCTGTCCGCCCGGTCATCGACCACAAAGACATACATCACACTGTCGGAACGTTCGATCACCGTGCGCTCCCACGGCTCGAACGGCCCCTTCTTCGTCCCGGCGCAGGATGCGAGGACATAGAGGAGGATAACAAAAAACAGATACTTCGCTTTCATGATAATGAATGGCTAGAATTGGAAGTAGATAAACGCCTGGAGGTCGGCGGTAATGAACTGATAGACAATGAAGATGACGGCGACCACGGCCAGGACGATGACCGGAAGCGGGAGCATCGCGAAGTTGATCCGGTACCAGCGCTTCCAGCGCGCCGGCAGCCAGTGGATGGCCATGCCGAGGATCACCAGGGCAAAGACCTTCCAATAGGCCAGGCAGATCTGCGGAACCAGCGACCAGTCCCAGGCGGAGCCGATCTGCTCCACCATCTTCCGGGCCGTCTGCCAGGCCACTTCGTTGGCCGAAGACGGGTTCAGGTTGCTGCCGCTGCGGAAGAACAGGCGCGTGAAGGTAATGAAGGTGAAGGTCTGCGCCACGCCCCAGATATAGCCCAGGCGCTTGCAGCCCCAGCCGCCCGCCAGGTGGAAGATGAAGCGTACCAGCGTGCCCAGCCAGATAAACACCGCCCAGAAGAAGAGCAGGTTCCAGATCGGGGCGCCGACCAGGAAGTGCAGCACGCCCAGCAGCGCGGTCGCGCCCGTGACCAGCAGGATGCGCGTCCACCAGCCCATCTCCTTCCAGAACTGGTAAGCGATCAGACCGATGCCGTTCAGGCCGCCCCAGATGATGAAATTCCAGGAAGCGCCGTGCCACAGACCGCCCAGCAGCATCGTGATGAAGCGATTGATGTTCGCGAGGATCTTCTTGCGCCGTTCCGGCTTGTAGTGCGCCACCAGGCCCAGCACCGCCGCCAGCAGCACGAAGACCAGCGACACGATCCAGCTGCCGGACAGGATGACCGCGATCACCGCGAAGAGGATGATCCAGAAATAGGTCCCGAAGGTGGCGTTGCGGTTGCCGCCCAGCGGGATGTACAGATAGTTCTTTAGCCAGTTGCTGAGCGACATGTGCCAGCGCCGCCAGAAATCCTGCGGGTTGGACGCCTTATACGGTGAATTGAAGTTCTGCGGCAGGTAGAAGCCCATCAGCATCGCCACGCCGATGGCGATGTCCGTGTAGCCGGAGAAGTCGGCATAGACCTGCAGGGAATAGCCGAACAGGGCCGAGAGGTTCTCGAAGCCCGTGTAGAGCTGGGGATTCTCGAACACGCGGTCGATGAAGTTGACCGCGATGTAGTCGCTCAGGATCAGCTTCTTCGCCAGACCGTTCAGGATCCAGAACACGGCGATGCCGAACTGCTTGCGAGCCAGGTAGAAGGGCTTGTACAGCTGCGGGATGAACTCGCTCGCCCGCACGATCGGGCCCGCCACCAGCTGCGGGAAGAAGCTCACGTAGAAGCCGAAGTCCAGGATGTTGTCCACGGGCTTGACCTGCCCGCGGTACACGTCGACCGTATAGCTGATCACCTGGAAGGTGAAGAAGGAGATGCCCACCGGCAGCACGATGCTGTCCACGCTGAAGCGCTCCGCTCCGGCGAGGGCGTTGCCCAGCATGCCGAACACGTTGACGACCTTCATCTCCAGGCCTGTGATTGAATACACGAAGTCGGCGAAGAAGTAGGAGTACTTGAAGTAGCACAGGATCAGCAGGTCCAGCGTCACGCTCAGCACCAGCCAGCGCTTCTTGCGGGCAGGGTCCCGCTCCGAAGCGATGCGCCGCGCGATCGTGAAGTCCGAGCAGGTCATGAAGATCAGGATCAGCACGGACAGGCCGCTGGTCTTGTAGTAGAAGAAGAGGCTGACGAAGAAGAGGAAGGCGTTGCGCAGCAGGCGGCGGTCGCCGATGAGCGCGAAGACGGCGTACACCAACGCGAAGAACGCCCAGAAATAGAACTGGGTGAACAGCAGCGGCGAGTTCGGGTCGAAGCCGAACAGACGCTGTGCGAATGCCGATATGCCGCTGAGATCCATCTACCTGTCGTTTTGTTCCTTATCCGCCATCAGCGCCCCGGTGAAGAGGTCGCCCAGCAGTTCGTATCCTGTTTCCGTAAAATGCAGGCGGTCCGGCCGGGCCAGGCCGGCGTCCCTCCATTTCTCCACCGAATGCGCCCCGCCCATGACGGCGTAGAGGTCCCAGACCCCGGCGCCGAATTCGACCGCCAGCTCCATCATCGCCTGGCGCACCCGTTCGGTGTTCTGGTTGTAGCTCATTCCGCGGCGCACATAGCGATAGCTGTCGTTGTTCGTCACGAAGATGAAGGCGCACTCCGGGTTGGTCTGCAGGACCAGCCGGATCAGGCGCCGGTAATTCTCCTTGAAGCGCTCCGGATTGAAATTCTTTGCCGGCACGGCGGAATCGTTGATACCCACCGCCAGGATGGCCAGGTCGGGATGCACCAGCTGCAGGTCGCGCGCCAGGTCCTCGCACTTGTCCAGCCAGGAAGGCAGCGCCGCCCCGTTCACGCCGGAGGCGAAATAATTGACGCCCGGCCGCCAGCTGATCGGCTGCAGGCCGTTGAGCGTGAACTCTTCGCCTGCCGGGATATGGAACTGCACCTGGACGCTGTCCGTCGGTGCCGGGAGGTCGAAGAGGAAACTGTCCGTATCGGCGTCGTAGTCGAAGCGCAGCGTGTCCGCCAGGCAGACGATGTAGGGATAGGCCGCCGGCGAGGAGCCATAGCCCAGTACGCGCAGGCTCTCGCAGGTCCAGCGGTCGGAGCCGTCGGCATTGAGCCGGAAGCTCACCGACGCGTCGGGGCTCGCCGTGCGTGCGCCGTAGCCCGTGATGCCATAGCGGGGCCGGCGCAGCGTGCTGCTCTGCGTCAGGATGGGCGCCTCCCACGTCCCGGTCGTCGAGATGCGGTAGGAGCGGTCGGCGTTGGTGCCGGCCAGCCGGTGCGGGAAGAGGAAGCCGCGGTCGCCGCGCAGGGTCAGCGAGTCGAGGTTGTTCATGATGCGGTTCGGGAAGAACGCGGCCTGCACGTGCGAGCCGCCGACGTGCCAGATGTTCACATTCCCCTGCCCCGTCGCCACCAGGCTGTCCAGCTTGGCGTAGAAGCGGTCCTGCGCATCCCGGGAGCCCGGGAAATGCAGCACCGACGCCTCCGGATGGACGCACCCGGGCAGCTCCTGCGCGAGCGCCCCGGCCGGCAGCAGAACTGCCAGCATCAGCAGGCACGGCAGGAGATTCGCCGATCGGAGTCGGCGAATGACGACCTTTGCGCATATGAGGTTTCTAGCGGCCATTCTTCTTACGCCATTTATAGTAATCGTAGTACAGCAGGAATGCGTCGCAGAACATGTCACCCACCTTCCGGGCGCCGGCGAGCGTGAAATGGATGTGGTCCGGTCCGGCCAGCGGCGGCCGGGCGGCCACCCACTGCGTCATCGAGCCATCCCCGCCCATCACGCCGTAGATGTCCCAGAAGGCGGCGCCGCACTCCGTGGCTGCCGTCCGCAGAGAATCCACGATACCCGCGAGTTTGGGGTAGCTCTGGCGCGTGCCGTTGATGGTCGTGGCCATGTCGGAGGGGCCGATGAAGACGATCTTCGCGTTCGGCGCCAGCTCCTGCACGAGGCGGATCTGCTTGCGGATGGATTCCTTATAATTCGAAATCGTCTTGTCCGTCTTGAGGTACGGCACGCTGTTGCCGCCGTACTGCAGGAGGATCAGGCGCACATTCTCCTCCCGGTAGAAGCTGCGCAGCTGCGCGGCGTCCATCGTCGTGAAGATCGTGCCCGAACAGCCGCGCATCGCCACGTTGTCCATGCGAACGCCCGTCTTGCTGTCGAGCAGGATACCGTAGATATCGGCATGGCCGGAGGCGGTCAGGGACACGCGCGTCGAGCTGTCCGGCACTTCATAGCGGATGAAGTCCAGCGGGCGGTCGCCGGATTCCACCCGGCGCTGGTCGCCCTGGTTGCTCACGCTCAGGCTGCTCCGGACATTGCCCGCCAGCAGGGTCACCCGGTCGAAACTGCTCGGCCGCTGGTCCTTACGCGTCGAGGAGCGGAAGCTGAAGGTCGTGACCGTGTCCAGCCGGGCGAAGTCGGCGAACGGGCCGTACTGACGGCCGCTCGCGCGATTGGACTGGCTGCCGTAGTTGAAGAATCGGCGCAGCTTCGCCGTGCTGCTGCCGCTCATATGCGGGGTCGAAAGCTTGCGCGCCGGCATCAGGCCGGGACCGTTGCCGCCGAAGCGCTCCTGGAGCCGCTCGCGGATGGTGCCCGTGATGCGGTCCTCCTCGATCTGGGAGTCTCCGTAGTGCACGATGCGCATCGGCTTCTGCTCCGCCTGCTCCAGGGCGGCGAACACGTCGTCGAAGAAGCGTTCGTTCCCGTCCGGCAGGTAGAAGCGGGCCGGATCGTTGCGGAGAAATTCCTGGAACTGGCCCTGTTCGGCGGCGAGCGCCGCCTCCCGCCGCTGTTCGATCAGCTCTTCCGGCGAGGGTCCTTCCTCCTTCACGGGCACGAAGATCTCGCACAGGCGCGGGAAGCGCAACGCGCTCCCCTCGGGGACGATGAGGCACATGACCCCCAACACGGCGATCACGGAGAACAGGAACAGGACGATATGGTATTTTTTCATTTCTCTTTCCACACTTTGAGGTACTCCTGCAGGGCCCACATCTCGTCGCGGTAGTGGGCGGCCTGCGTGAAATCAAGCTCGGCGGCGGACTTCTTCATCCGGCGTCGATCCTCTTCAATCATTTTTTCAATCTGCTCCCGCGACATGGACCGGATCACGGGATCCTGCAGCACGGCGGCCAGGTCGGCGGCGACGTAGCCGTCGCGGTAGGCCGCGCCCGCCTCACGCTTGGAGTCGTGGCCGAAGCCGACGCTCACCAGGCCGCGTCCCAGGTCGGACGGGTTCGGGATGTAGGTCGGATCGTCGTAGGAATTCGGCGCGCTCACGCGGCCGGTCGTGCCGTTCGCCAGGCCGCGGGCGATCGGCTTGCCGCCCCGCGAAGTCAGCTCGCCCGCGAGGGCGTTCTGCTTCACCTCGACCTGCTTCGGCGTAATATGGTGCAGTTGATTGTATTCTATCTGTTTGCGGCGGCGCCGCTCGGTCTCGCGGATGGTCTCGTCCATCGATGGGGTAATCTTGTCGGCGTACATGATCACGAGGCCGTTGACGTTGCGCGCTGCGCGGCCCGCCGTCTGCGTCAGGGCCCGGGTCGTACGCAGGAACCCTTCCTTGTCCGCGTCCAGGATGGCCACCAGCGACACGGTCGGGATGTCCAGGCCTTCGCGCAGCAGGTTCACGCCCACCAGCACGTCAAAGAGGCCGTTCTTGAAGTCTTCGATGATCTCCACGCGCTCGGCGGTGTCCACGTCGGAATGGATGTAGCGCACGCGCACGCCGATGCGGCGCAGGTACTCGTCCAGCTCCTCCGCCATGCGCTTGGTCAGCGTCGTGACGAGGGTGCGCTCGTCGGCTTCGGAGCGCTTGCGGATCTCCTCCACGAGGTCGTCCACCTGATTCTTGGTCGGGCGCACCTCGATGGGCGGATCCAGCAGGCCGGTCGGCCGGACCACCTGCTCCACCACCAGACCTTCGGACTTCTCCAGTTCGTAGTCGGCCGGGGTGGCGCTGACATAGACCTTCTGGCCCGTCAGGGCTTCGAATTCGTCGAATTTCAGCGGGCGGTTGTCGGCCGCCGCGGGCAGGCGGAAGCCGTATTCGATCAGCACGCTCTTGCGGCTGTGGTCGCCGCCGTACATCGCGTGCACCTGCGGCAGCGTGACGTGGCTCTCGTCCACGAAAGTGATGAAATCCTTCGGAAAATAGTCGATCAGGCAGAAGGGGCGCTGCCCCTCCTGGCGGCCGTCGAAGTAGCGGGAGTAGTTCTCGATGCCCGGACAGTAGCCCATTTCCTTGATCATTTCCAGGTCATACTCCACGCGCTGCTTGAGGCGCTTGGCCTCCAGGCCCTTGTCCACGCTCTCGAAGTATTCCATCTGCCGGACCAGGTCGTCCTGGATATGGGATACCGCGGCGGTGCTCCGCTCCTTGGTGGTCACGAAGTTGCCCGCCGGGTAGATGTTGATCTCGTCGATGTCCTCGCGCTTCGCCCCCGTCACCGGGTCGATCAGGCTCAGGCCGTCGATCTCGTCCCCGAAGAACTCGATGCGCACGGCGTCGTCGGAGCCGCCCAGGTAGACGTCCACCGTGTCGCCCCGCACGCGGAAGGTGCCGCGCTTGAACTCCACCTCGGTCCGGTTGTAAAGCGCGTCCACGAGGCGGTAGAGCAGGCCGGTGAGGCTGCGGGTCTCCCCCCGCCGGACCGGGACGGTCTGCGCGTGGAAGTCCTCGGGGTTACCGATGCCGTAGAGGCAGGACACGGAGCTGACCACGATCACGTCGCGCCGGCCGCTCAGCAGGGCGCTGGCGGCGCCCAGGCGCAGTTTCTCGATCTGGTCGTTGATGCTCAGGTCCTTCTCGATATAGGTGTCCGTCGTGGGGATGTAGGCCTCCGGCTGGTAGTAGTCGTAGTAGGAAACGAAGTACTCCACCGCGTTGTGCGGGAAGAAGGACTTGAATTCGCCGTAGAGCTGGGCCGCGAGGGTCTTGTTGTGGCTGAGGATCAGCGCCGGACGCTGCAGGCGTTCGATGACGCCGGCCATGGTGAAGGTTTTGCCCGATCCCGTGACGCCGAGCAGCGTCA
This sequence comes from Candidatus Cryptobacteroides sp., assembly GCA_045117755.1. Taxonomy (GTDB): domain Bacteria; phylum Bacteroidota; class Bacteroidia; order Bacteroidales; family UBA932; genus Cryptobacteroides. The sequence continues at coordinate 103,755 of JBGUOB010000033.1, read as the reverse complement.
CGTCACTCACCCCCGACTCCAGGGCGGAGCAGAGCTGGGCGATGGCTTCCGGCTGGTCGCCGGCAGGCTTGTATTCGGATTCGAGCTGAAACTTCATAAAACTTACAAAAATAACGATTCCTCGCTACTTTTGCAATGGGAGCCGCCTGCAGTAAGTAGAAGAAACGGCGCGTGCTGCCGAAGGAATCATTCTTTTTACTATCTTTGCCTTGATGGACAAACTCGTTGAACAAGCCCGCGCACTGGCGCAGGAGGTGCTGAAGGACGAGACCCGCTACGACGGGTCCCCGTTCATCACGCACCCGGACAACGTCGCACGCATCGTCGAGGACGAGATCGGCCTCCCGGAAGTGTGCGTGGCCGCCGTGTATCTGCACGAGGCGACGCGCGTTCACAAGGAGGTGGATATCAGCGCTTTCCCTCAGGATGTACTGACCCTCGTCGACGGCCTCAACAAGATCTCGACCATCAAGCCGAAGGACACCCGCCTGGAGGCGGAGAATTACAAACGCCTCATCGTCCAGTACTCGACCGACCCGCGCGTGACCGTGCTCAAGATTGCCGACCGCCTGGAGGTGATGCGGGGTCTGCAGATGTTCCCGAAGACCTCCCGCGACCAGAAACTTCTGGAGACCCTGATGCTCTACATGCCGCTGGCGCACCAGCTCGGCCTGTACAACATCAACAACGAGCTGGGCAACATCTGGTTCCGCTACGCCGATCCTGAGCAATACCGCGCCATCACCAATAAGCTGAAAGCCACGGAGAAAGACCGCGAGCAGATCACGGCCGAGTTCATCGAGCCGCTGAAGCGCAAGCTCTCCGACGCGGGCATCGTCTATAAACTGAAGATCCGCACCAAGAGCGCCTACTCCATCTATCGCAAGATGCAGGTGCAGAAGGTCCCCTTCGAGGGCGTCTACGACGTATTCGCCATCCGCTTCATCATTGATTGCGAAGACGATCCGAAGATCGAGAAGGACCTCTGCTGGAAGGTGTTCTCCTACGTGACCGAGGAATACGAATCCGACACGAAGCGCCTGCGCGACTGGCTGACCACGCCCCGTCCCAACGGCTACGAATCCCTGCACATCACGGTCAAGAACCGCAAGGGCCAGGCCCTCGAAGTGCAGATCCGCACCAAACGGATGGACATCGAGGCCGAGAGCGGCAGCGCCGCGCACTGGGCCTACAAGGGCATCCGCCACGAGGCGTCGATGGACCGGTGGCTGCAGAGCGTGCGCGACGCGCTGGAGCATCCTTTCGAGGCAACGCCCGAAGAAATGCCCGCGCCGCCGGACAAGGAGATCTTCGTCTTCACGCCGACCGGCGAGCTGCGCATCCTGCCGGCCGGGGCCTCCGTGCTGGACTTCGCCTTCAATATCCACTCCGGCCTGGGCTGCCGCTGCACCGGCGGCCGGGTGAACGGCAAGGCAGTCCCCATCCGCGAGAAGCTCAAGACGGGCGACGTGGTGGAGATCATGACCCGCAAGGACCAGCGCCCGAACCGCGACTGGCTGGGCTGGGTGGTCTCGTCCAAGGCCCGCACCAAGATCAAGCAGGAACTGGACGCCGACGAGCGCAAGGCGGCCTCGGACGGCCGCGAGCTGCTGGAGCGGCGCCTGCGCAACTGGAAACTCGAATTCCCGGACGACTGGATGACGGAGTTCATCAAGGTCCGCAAATATCCTTCCGTCCTCCCGTTCATGGCGGCCATCGCCCGCGAGGAGGTGGACGTCAACGACATCAAGGCCTTCATCCAGCGCAAGCTGGCTGCCCAGCAGGAGCGTCCCGCAGCGCCGGTCCAGGAGGAGGCGGAGGCGGCGGGCCCGAAGGGCTATGCCGGTTCGGCCGACGACATCCTCGTGCTGAACGCGAAGAACGTCAAGGGCCTGGAATATAAAATGTCCAAGTGCTGCAACCCGGTCTTCGGCGACGACGTGTTCGGCTTCGTAACGCGCACGGAGGGCATCAAGATCCACCGCATGTCCTGTCCCAACGCCGCGCGGCTCATCGAGCGCTATCCCTACCGCATCCAGAAGGTCATCTGGCAGGACAATCCCGGCCAGGGCGACTTCCAGTGCACGCTGACCGTCACCACCGACCTCGACCATCCGGTGCTGAGCGCCATCATGGACATCATCGGGCAGTTCCGCGTGTCGATGCGCGCCTTCAACGTCAAGGAGAACCTGCGCGCCGGAACGTACGAAATCACCATCCGCCTGCTGGTGCCGTCCAGCGCCGAGCTGGACAAGGTCCTCTCGCAGGTCAGCGCCTTGAGGCAGGTCATCAAAATCCGCAGAAGTTAACATGCAAGCAGAAGATACCAAGGATCTGGACCGGTTCGAGCAATTGCTCGAGGACGGTCTGCTGAAAGTCTGCAGCGGCGCCGGTCTCTTGCCCGGCGAAGTCGTCCGCTGCCCCGACGTCGACGGCGTCTGGGATGTCTATATCAAAGATTACATCGCCGACGCGGTGGTCAATTTCAACGACTATCCCGAGGCCGCCCTCGCATGGGCAGGCTTTCTCGGTCTGGGCGTCGCCTGGGCCTGGGATGCCGATTGGCAGAAATATAAGGACCGGCCCTACCGCAAATGGTACGGCTCCCGCGGCTGGGACGATATGGACGAGCACATCCTGCGCGACGTCCTGGGCCTGCCGCTGGACAGCCACGAGGCAAAGAAGATCTCCGACACCCTGCAGAGCTGCGCCCTCGCCGTGCTCGGGCTGCTGCAACACGAGGGCGTGGAGACGCAGACCGCCCGCGGCTTCTACCTGCTCTCCCGTGCCTACACAGTGCTCTACCGCATCGGCGCCGCCATCGAGCTCCACCGGTTGGGGTATAAAAAAGTCTTGATCGGGTAAACTATTTCGCCTGTTCAGGCCGGACGACCCGCTTTTTCCACTTGTCGCGGGCGAGCTGCTGCATGTCGCGGACGGTGTCGTTCTCGTCCACGATCTCGCTGCCGAGCAGCGTCTCGATCACGTCCTCCAGGGTCAGAATGCCCTGGAAGCTGCCGTATTCGTTGATGATGATGGCGATCTGCTCGTCCTTGCTGAGCATCTCGTCCCAAATTTTGTCGAGGGTGGTGTCCTCGTCGAAGGTCGCCACGTCGCGGCGGATCTCGCCGAGGGTGAGGTCGAACTTGTCTTCGGCCATCAGCTGGAGCGCCTCCATGCGCAGAATATAACCGGTGATGTACTCGTCGTTGTCGGCGTACACCGGGATGCGGCTGTGGTGGCGGTAGCGTTTGCTTTTGTAGAAGGTCTTGAGCGTCATGGACTCGGGCGCGATCTCGCAGACCACGCGCGGGGTCATCACGTCGAAGGCCTTGACCTCATCCATGCTGATGAGGTTCTGGATAATGGTATTCTCGTCCTCCTCGAGGTCGCCCTCCTCCTCCGCGACGTTCGCCATCGCGCTCACTTCGTCGCGGGAGACGGCGGGCTCCTCCACGTCCTTGGGCGTAATGAGCCGCGTCAGCAGCTCGATGAGCAGTACCAGCGGGTACATGAGGAAGATCAACGCGCGGATCATCGCCGTGGCGAAGCCCATCAGGGACTTCCAGCGCGTGGTACCGATGGTCTTGGGAATGATTTCCGAGAAGACGAGGATGAGTATGGTCATCACGGCACTGACCAGGCCGAACCAGCCGGAGCCGAAGACCAGGGTGGCCTGGTGGCCCACCCCGGCCGCGCCGATGGTGTTCGCAATCGTATTGAGCGACAGGATGGCGGCGATCGGCCGGGAGGAATCCTGCTTGTATTCCTTGAACCGGGTGGCGGGCTTGTAGCCCTCCTCCTCCCGCATCGTGATGTAGGAGATCGGGGTGGACATCAGCGTTGCCTCCAGAATGGAACAGAGGAACGAGATGGCCATCGCGCCCAGTAGGAAAAACAGCAGCAGAGCCATGCAGGGATCAGATTAGAAGGTGTACTTCACCATCAGCTGGAGACGGTTGTTGAGCACCCAGTGCAGGTCGCCCGTCGCCAGGCCGCGCTTCACATCCGTGGTGGAGAAGGAGCCGTACTGGACTCCGGTCAGCTCATACTCCAGACCGAAAGCCACCTTGCCGAGGTTGTAGATCACCTCCGGCGTCACGCGGAACATCTGGTTCATGTTGGAGAAGCTGTTCTTGCTGAAGTACAGCTCGCCCATCAGGTCCTTGGCGGTGCCGAAGTTGCGGACATAGCCGCCGAACAGCACGCCCTGCAGCTTCTTACCGTAGCTCAGGGAAATCCAGCTGGAGGAGTTGCGGGTCGGGGTGTATTCCCAGCTGCCGTCCGTATTCATGGCGCTGACGCCGTAGCCGCCGTTCAGGTTCATGTGCTCGCCGGCCTGCGCGAAGATGCTCTTGGCCTTGACGGAGAACAGACCCTTGGTGTATTCGGCATAGATGAACGGGCTGAAGGTCGTGATGCGGTCATTGACCTTGCGGCGGCCGGTGGCGTCGAGGTGGCGCGGCCGGATCGAAAGCATGTCCACACCCACGCGGGCGGTGAAGCCGTTGTTCTTATAGCTCAGGCCAAGATAAAGCTCGGGAATGCCGCTGTATTTCATGTAATTGGCGGAAGCGCCCTCCGGACCGGCGGAGGTATACTGCATCTGCCAGAGGAGCGCGCCGGTCAGGGTCCAGGCGTCGGAAAGCTTGCCTTCCAGCACCACTTCCGGGGTGCGGCTGAACGGGCCGAACGGGGCGCCCGTGTTCAGCGAGAACACGTGCGGCATGTCGGCGGCCATCGGATGCCAGGTCTGGCCGATCTTGGCGCTGAAACTGCCCTTCGCGAGGGTCAAATAAGCCTGGCGGAGGCGGAACAGGGCCGTGCCCGTCACGCCGGACACGCCGGCGTAGAAGTCGGCTTCGATCTTGGCGCCGACCTTCCAGCCTTCCACCTCATAGCCCGTGACGTCGAGGCCCAGGCGGGAGGTGATGGCCGCGAACGCGAAGGTCTTCTGGGCGTTCAGGTCCACACCGTCCACCATCTTGGTGTCCTTCGGGACATAGTAGAAGAAGTCTTCCGTGCCATAGACACTCTCGCGCGTGTCGGCGACGGCATAGTTACGGATGAAACCGTACCACTTCAGTTTAGGGGTGTTCTCCTGGGCGGCGGCGCTCAGCGACGCGGCCAGCAGGGCTATTGCAATAAAGATTTTCTTGGTCATATCTTGTAAATTGAAACTGGTGGTCCCGGTCAAGGGACCACCAGAAGGGAAATGTCAGATTAAGCGCCGAACGGGAAGATCGCAGTCAGCCAGAAGTAGCCGAGGATGAAGCCGAAGACACCGATGATGAGGCCGACCTTGGTCATGTCCTTGGTCTCCACCATACCGGTGGAAGAGGCGATGGCATTCGGCGGCGTGGAGATCGGGAACAGCATCGCGATCGAAGCACACACGGCGATATAGGAAATCATGGCCCGGGAACCGGAGGCGCCCAGGTTCATGCCCTCCGCGACCACGATGAGGATCGGGATCAGCAGCGCGGCGGTGGCGGAGTTGGAGATGAAGTTCGACAGGAAGTAGCAAACCAGGCCGGCGATGACCATCACGAGCACGACGGACATCGTGTTGAACGGAATGGCGCCGATGAGGACTTTCGCGAGGCCCGTACCCTGCAGGCAGGTGCCGAGGGCGAAACCTCCCGCCACCAACCAGAGCACGCTCCAGTTGATTTCCTTGATGTCCTCCTTGCCGAAGATACCGGTAGCGGTCAGCACGCCGAGCGGGATGAGGGCCACGACGTTGGAGTTGATCTTGGTCCACTGCTCGGTCGCCCACAGCAGGATGGTACCCAGGAAGGTGATCCACACTACGGTGGTACGCCAGTCTTTCTCACGCTTGTTCTCGGGGATCTCGAGCACGATCTTCTCGGACTTGAACGGGAAGAGGAGCTGCAGCACGACCCAGGCGACAAAGATCATGATCAGCACGTACGGGATCATGCGCATCGACCATTCGCCGAAGGTCACGTCATAACCGGCCTCGGTGAGGAACTTGACGGCGGTGGCGTTCGGCGGGGTACCGATCGGGGTGCCGATACCGCCGATGTTCGCAGCCACCGGAATGGCCAGGGCGAGACCGATCTTACCCTTGTCGTCGGCCGGGAGTTTCCCGAGCACCGGGACCAGGAAGGCCAGCATCATCGCAGCCGTGGCGGTGTTGGACATGAACATCGAGAAGATAGCGATTACGAGCAGGAAGCCCAGCAGGACCATCTTCGGCTTGGTGCCGAACAGGGAGAGCAGGGCACGCGCCATGGTGACGTCCAGGCCATACTTCTCAGCGACGATGGCCAGAACGAAGCCGCCCATGAAGAGCATCACCACAGGATCGGCGAAAGAAGCCATCAGGCTCTTGTAATCCACGAGGGTGCCGAATTCCGGCTTGCAGAAGAAACCGATACCCTTGTTGGAGACGGTCAGCAGGGCCAGCACGATCACCAGCAGCGAGGTGGTCCAGTTCGGAATGATCTCGAAGATCCACATCAGCGCGGCGAACACGAAGAGCGCAATCACGCGTTGCTGGACGACGGTCAGGTCGGCGATCCCGAAAGCACTGACCGGGAGGGCCCAAAGAAGGATTGTGACGATCAGCACGATGGGGAGAAGCACACAATACTTCACAGAAAATCTACTGTTGGACATAAATATGTGATACTAATTTAACTGCTACCTAAAAGGCGGCGCAAATTTAGTTATTTTTCAGGGATAAACAAAGTTATTTTACTCCCCTTTCCGCCCCAGTAACTTGATCAGGTAGGCGCACTTCTCGGGGTTGCCGAGGGTCTTGCCCGGGGTACAGGAGAGCTTGACGCAGTCGTGCCATTCGCGGAGCTCGGTGATGCGGCCGCGGGTGAGCTTGACGACGATGTTCATCGGCTCGGCGCCGTCCACGTCGCAGGTCAGGAAGGTGCCCACGCCGTAGGAATCCTGCACGCGGCCGTTTACGTATTTGTGGATTTCGAGGGCCTGGTCAATATTCAGGCCGTTGGAATAGCAGACCTGCTTGGTGGCAGGGTCGATGCCCAGGGACTTGTACTTCGCGATGATCTTCTCCGTCTGCTCGAATTCGTCGCCGCTGTCCACGCGCAGGCCCTTGTACATCATGGCCATGCGCTTGGAAAGGTTGGAGAAGAAGACTTCGTCGCCGAAGCAGTCGTAGAGGTAGATGCCGTTGTCGCCGTCGTAGACGTCGCTGAACTTCTTCATGACGTTGAAGTTGCACTCGAACACGCCGCTGACGTTCTCCTCGAAGGAGATGAGCTGGTGGGACATGGTGCCCAGCGGCACGCAGTCGTATTTCATCGCCAGCCAGACGTTCGAGGTGCCGGTGAAGCGGCCCGGCCAGGTACGCGAATCGGCCACTTCCTTCATCACGCGCACCACCATCTCGTGGTGGGCGAAACTGAAGCGGCGACGGGTACCCATGTCGCCGAGCACGAGGCCGCCTCCGAAGATACGTTCGGTCTTCGCGCGCGCCTTCGCTTCCTCCTTCGCGGCGTCGTAGCGCTCGAAGTCCCCCCGCAGGCCGTGCATCAACTCGCTGATACAGGAAAGGATGGGCATCTCCCACATGATGGTGGAGAACCATTTGCCGCGGACGTTGATCTCCAGGTGGCCTTCCGCGTCCTGCTCGATGGTCACCTCGCCCGGGCGGAAGCGGAAGCCGCGCAGGAAGATGAAATACCACTGCGGCAGGTAGACGCAGCGGGTTTTCATGAACTCGATCTCCTCGTCGGTGATCACCACGTCGGCCAGGTAGTCGAGCTGCTCGCGCAGCAACTTGTCGAAGCCTTTCGGATAGACCTGGTGATTGCGGTCATAGAAGGTGTACTCGACTTCTGCACGCGGGTAGGTCTTCAGGATGTAGTACTGACAAGTGAAGGTGTAGAGGTCGTTGTCGGTGAAATGGGTGATGATCGGTTTCATGATAACTATATGATTTCCAATTTTTTCAACAATGCCTGCGGATCAGGCTCGTGGCCGCGGAAACGGCGGTACAGCAGGGCCTCGTCCTCACTGCCGCCCTTCGAGAGCACGTTCTCCCGGAAGGAAGCGGCCGTCGCGCGGTCGAAGATGCCCCGCTCCTGAAAGAGCGAGAAGGCGTCCGCCTCGAGGACTTCCGCCCATTTGTAGGAATAATATCCGGCGGAGTAGCCGCCGTCGAAGATGTGGTGGAAGGACGTGGAGATGCAGCTGTCCGGGATGTCCGGCAGCACCGTGCAGCCTGCCAGCGCCGCCCGCTCCAGCGCTTCCGTTTCGTCATTCGCCGGCTCCTGCAGGGTATGCCACGCCAGGTCCAGCAGCCCGAAGCGCAGCTGTCGCACCTGGAAGTAGGCCGCGTGGTAATTCCGGGCGGCGACGAGCCGCTCTACGAGCGCGTCGGGGATGGCTTCGCCCGTCTGCCAGTGCCGCGCGAAGGTATGCAGCCATGCCGGCTCGAAGGCCCAGTTCTCCATCAGCTGCGAAGGCAGCTCCACGAAGTCGCGCGCCACGTTGGTGCCCGTCAGGGAGGGATAGCGCCCCTCGGCGAGCATCCCGTGCAGGGCGTGCCCGAATTCGTGCAGGAGCGTGGTCAGTTCGTCATGCGTGAGCAACGAGGGGGCGTCCGCCGTCGGTTTCGTGAAATTGGTGACGATGCTTACGAGCGGCCGTTCTTCGACGCCGCCGCGCACCGCGAGCTCGCGGAAATTGGTCATCCACGCGCCGCTTCGCTTGCCCGAACGCGGGAAGAAATCGGCGTAGAACAGTGCCAGGTGCCGTCCGCTCGCGTCCTGCACGTCATAGATGCGCACGTCCGGGTGGTAGGCCGGGAGGTCCGTCCGCTCGACAAACTGCACGCCGTACAGGCGCGTGGCCAGGCCGAAAACGGCCGCGATGCAGTCCTCCAGGCGGAAATAGGGCTTGAGCTGCTCGTCGCTCAGGGCGTAATGCTCCGCGCGGTAGCGCTCGGACCAATACGGGAAATCCCAGGGCAGCATCTGCGTCTGCGCGTAGCCTTGCCCCTGCGCCCAGGCGAGCAGGTCCGCGACCTCCCGCCGGGCGGCGGGCAGGGACGGAGCCATCAGCTCGTCGAGCAATTTGCGCACGGCGCCGATGTGCTTGGCCATGCGCTCTTCGAGCTCATAGGCCGACCAGTCGGCGTAGCCGAGCAGCTGGGCGATCCTGCGGCGCAGGTCCGTGATTTTCAAGCAGATCTGTCTGTTGTCATACGGACCACCGAGGGCCCGGGCATTGAAGGCGCGCCACAGCTGCTCGCGCAGCTCGGCGCGGGCGCTGAACTGCAGGAAAGGCACGTAGCTGGGGTGCGAGAGGTCGAAGAGCCAGCCCGTCTTTCCCTTCTCGCGGGCGGCCTGCGCCGCCGCGTCGCGGACGTACTGCGGCAGGCCTTCCAACTCCGCCTCGTCGGTGATCTCCAGGGAGAAGGCGTTGGTGGCGTCGAGCACGTTCTTGCCGTATTTGAGCTCCAGCAGGTCGAGCTCCTCCTCCAGCGCGGCATAGGTTTTCTTGTCGGCCGGGCTGAGGAGGGCGCCGCTGCGCGTGAAACCCTTGTAGCTCTCCTCCAACAGCTTGCGCTGGTCGGGATCGAGCCGGAGCGCGGCGCGGCCGTCCCAGACGGCTTTCACGCGCGCGAAGAGGGTTTCGTTGAGGGAAATATAGAGTTCGTACTCGGTCAGCCAGGGGGAAACCTCCTCCGCGATCTGCTGCATCGCGTCGTCGCTCTCGGCTTCAAGCAGATTGAAAAACAGGCCGCTCACGCGGTCCAGCGCGGCCCCGGCGAGTTCGAGCGCTTCGACGGTATTGGCGAAGGTCGGCGGCGCGGGGTTCGCCGCGATGGCGTCCACTTCGGCCTTGCCTTCGGCGATGGCCGCCTGGAAGGCGGGCTTCCAGTGCTCCGTCCGGATGAGGTCGAAGCGCGGAGCGCCGAAAGGAAGGGAGAAAGGAATCAGCAAGGGATTATCCATACTGCAAAATTAACCATAAATGAGGATTTCCGGTTCACTCGGAACGAGTTAATTTTGCAGTCGGATAAAAGTTAGTGTGTTTTGAAAGGCGGAACCGCTCCGGCGGAACCGCCTTTTTCTTTGACAGCCCCCCGGTCATAAAGCAAAGGAGGCCGGCAAATGCCAGCCTCCTTGCGGTACGATTTAGCCCGCGGCTAGATCGTTCCCTGCTCGAGCATCGCCTGCGCGACCTTCATGAAGCCGGCGATGTTGGCGCCCTTCACATAGTCCACGCTGCCGTCCGGCTGGCTGCCGAACTTGACGCACTGCTCGTGGATGGACTTCATGATGAAGTGCAGCTTCTCATCGACTTCCTTGCCGCTCCAGCTGATGTGCTCCGCGTTCTGGGTCATCTCGAGACCGGACGTGGCCACGCCGCCGGCGTTGACCGCCTTGCCCGGCGCGAAGAAAACGCCGTTGTGCTGGAAGAAATGGATGGCACCCGGCTGGCAGCCCATATTGGACACCTCGCAGCAGCACCAGCAGCCATTGGCCTTCAGCTCCTTGGCATCATCCTCGGAGAGCTCGTTCTGGAACGCGCACGGCAGGGCGATGTCGCAAGGCACGCTCCACGCCTTCTTGCCGGCGGTGAAGAACGCCTGGCCCGGGAAACGGGTCGCCATATCCTCCACGCGGTCGCGGTTGGAAGCACGCATCACGAGCATGTAGTCGATCATCTCCTTGGTGATGCCCTCCGGGATGGCGCAGACGCCGTCCGGACCGGAAATCGCCACCACCTTGGCGCCCAGTTCGAGGGCCTTGATGCAGGCGCCCCAGGCCACGTTGCCGAAGCCGGAGACCGCCACCTTGCAGCCCTGGATATCCTTGCCCGCATGGTGCAGCAGGTTCTGGGTGAAATAGAGCGCGCCGAAGCCCGTGGCTTCCGGACGCAGGATGCTGCCGCCCCAGGTGGAACCCTTGCCGGTCAGCACGCCGGTATTGTACTCGCGCGCGAGTTTCTTATACATACCATACAGGAAACCGATCTCGCGGCCGCCCACGCCCACGTCGCCGGCCGGGATATCCTGGTCGGGACCGATGCACTGCCACAGTTCCAGCATGAAAGCCTGGCAGAAACGCATGATTTCGGCGTCGGTCTTACCCTTCGGATCGAAGTCGCTGCCGCCCTTGGCGCCGCCCATCGGGAGGGTCGTGAGGGCGTTCTTGAAAGTCTGCTCAAAGCCGAGGAACTTCAGCATGGACGGGGTCACGGCACGGTGGAAGCGCAGGCCGCCCTTGTAGGGACCGATGGCGCTGTTGAACTGGATGCGGTAACCGGTATTGGTCTGGACCTCGCCCTGGTCGTCCACCCAGGTCACGCGGAACGTGAAGATGCGGTCCGGCTCGACCATCCGCTCGACGATCTTCGCCTTTTCGAATTCAGGATGCTGGTTATAAACTTCCTCGATGCTCTCGAGGACCTCCTGCACCGCCTGGAGATATTCACTCTCGCCGGGGTACTTGGCCTGGAGACGGGCCATGATGTCTTTTGTCTTCATTATTAGTGTCTTGTGGTATTATACAAACAGTATTATTCAACTTCCCAGGTGGAACCGCTATGCAGCAGCTCGTCCACACTGTGGATCTTCGATTTCGCCATCACGTCCTTGACCTGGTCGCGGACGCCGTCGTCGTAGGTAATGTCCTTGACGTCGCGGATCACGCCGAGGGCCACCGGCATGTCCGGGCCCTTCATGTCCGCCAGCGCCATATGCAGGCCGATGTAGTCGGTGTGGGCGTCGTGCACGAGGATATCGTCCTCCGTGAAACCGCCCTCGCCGATGCGCACGGCACGGATCTTCTTGCCGTCGTAGATGAGGCCGCGGTCGCGGTCCTTGCCGAAGATCATCTTCTCGCCGTGGTGCAGGACGATCGTGTGGTCCGCCTTCACGGCCGGATCGGACAGGGTCTTGTGCGCGCCGTCGTTGAAGATCACGCAGTTCGTCAGCATCTCCATCACGGAGCAGCCGTCGTGCAGGGCGGCCGCCGTCATGATCTCCTCGTTGAGCTTGAGCTCCACGTCCAGCGAGCGGGCGAAGAAGGTGCCCTTGGCGCCCAGCACGAGCGAACCCGGGTTGAACGGATGCTCGACGGTGCCGTACGGCGAGGTCTTCGTGATGGCACCAAACTTCGAGGTCGGCGAATACTGTCCCTTCGTCAGACCGTAGATCTGGTTGTTGAAGAGGATGATGTTGATGTCGATATTGCGCCGGATGGCGTGGATGAAATGGTTGCCGCCGATGGCGAGGGCATCGCCGTCGCCGCAGGCCTGCCAGACCGTCAGCCAGGGATTCGCCACCTTGATGCCGGTGGAGACCGCCGTGGCACGGCCGTGGATGCTGTGGAACCCGTAGGTATCCATATAATACGGAAGCCGGGAGGAGCAGCCGATGCCGGACACCACCACGTAGCGTTCCTTATCGTAATTGAGCGCCTGGCTCACCTTGGGGAGCGCGCGCTGCAGGGCGGCCAGCACCGCGTGGTCGCCGCATCCGGGGCACCAGCGGACCTCCTGGTCGCTCTTGAAATCCTTGAATGTAAGAGTTGCCATGGTACTACATCTCCTTTTGAATGGCCGCGACCAGCTCGCTCACGAGGAACGGCTGTCCCTGGACCTTGTTGAACTTGCGGATGTCCCGTCCGGGGAACTTCGCCCGGAGGTAATCGGCGAACTGCCCGCTGTTGAGCTCGCAGACCAGGATGTGTTCGAAGCGTCCGAACATTTCCTCCGTATTCGCGGGCAGCGGGTTGATGTAGTCGAAATGCGCGTAGGAGACGGCGTCGCCGATCTCATGCACGGCGGACAGCAGGTGTCCGTAGGTGCCGCCCCAGCCGACCACCAGCAGCTTGCCGGAGGCGGGACCGTTCAGGATCTCCAGGGCCGGCAGGTCGCGGGCGATGCGCGCCACCTTTTCGGCGCGCTCGGCGACCATCAGGGCGTGGTTGGCGGGATCGGTGGACAGGACGCCGGCGTGGGTCTTCTCCAGACCGCCGACGCGGTGCTCGAAGCCCTTCTGGCCCGGCAGGGCCCAGCGGCGCACGAGCGTTTCGGGATCGCGCTCGAAAGGTTGGAACTTCTCCCCTTCCGGCAGGATGCCCTGCACGAAAGGCGGCTTGATCTCGGGATAATCCTTCATCGACGGGATGCGCCAGGGCTCGGAGCCGTTGCCGAGGAAGCCCTCAGAGAGCAGCAGGACCGGGGTCATGTGCTCCAAGGCGATCTTCGCGGCCTGGAAGGCGGCGTCGAAGCAGTGGGCCGGGGAATGCGCGGCGATGACGGCCATCGGGCATTCGCCGTTGCGGCCGTACAGCGCCTGGTTCAGGTCGGACTGCTCCGTCTTGGTCGGCAGGCCCGTGGAGGGACCGCCGCGCTGCACGTCCACGACCACCAGCGGGAGTTCAGCCATCACGGCGAGACCCATGGCCTCGGACTTCAGGGAGAGGCCCGGACCGGAAGTCGTCGTCACGGCCAGGTTGCCCGCGTAGGCGGCGCCGATGGCGGTGCAGATACCCGCGATCTCGTCCTCCGCCTGCAGGGTCTTGGCACCCAGGCTCTTGTGGAGCGCCAGCTCCTCGAGGATCGCCGTAGCCGGCGTAATGGGATAGGAGCCGCAGAAGAGGGACAGGCCCGACTTCTCGGACGCGGCGAGCAGGCCCCAGGCCGTGGCCTGGTTGCCCGTGATGTTGCGGTAGGTGCCCTTTTCGAGCTTCTCCGCAGGCGCGATGGTATAGGTATTGGCGATTGCCTGGATGTTCGCGGCATAGTTGAAACCGTCGTTCAGCACCTTCTTGTTAGGCTCGATCACCTCGGGGTGCTTCTTCGCGAATTTCTTTTCCAGGTAGGCGTAGATGTACTCGAGCGGCCGGTTGTAGATGTAGCAGGCCATGCCGAGCGTGAACATGTTCTTGCACTTGAGGATGGCCTTGTTGTCCATCCCGCTGTCCTTCAGGCTCTCCTGGGTCAGCGTAGTGATCGGCGCGACGATGAGCGTGCGGTCTTCGACCCCGAGTTCCGTGAAGGGGTTCTCGGTGGTGAAGCCGGCTTTCTTCATGCCCGTCTCGTCGAAGGCGTCCTCGTCCACGAGGATCATCGCGTGGCGCTTGCACCACTTGGCGTTCGCCTTCAGGGCGGCGGGATTCATCGCGACCAGCAGGTCGCAGAAATCACCGGGCGTGGAAATCTTCTCGCTGCCGATGTGTACCTGGAAACCGGACACGCCCGAGACGGTCCCGTGCGGGGCGCGGATCTCGGCCGGATAGTCCGGGAATGTGGAAAGACCATTGCCATAGATGGCTGACATATCCGCAAAAAGAGACCCGGTGAGCTGCATGCCATCACCCGAATCTCCAGCGAATCTGATTACAACATCCTTGGCGTCAATGACTTTGTGTTGCATCATTATGTTTTAGTGTTGTAAAGCGGTTCAGGTTAAATAATCAAATAACCTCATCCCGCCCGGAGGCGGGACGAGGCGGAAACGTCTGCTACTGGGCAGCCTGCTGGGCCTGCAGTTCGGCGGCGAGGGACTCGAGGGTCCGGTCGGCCGGGATGTTCAGGGCCTTGCGGGCATCCGGCGTGAGGTCGAAGCTCTGCGCAGCGTCCACGTAGACCAGGGACTGCACATCGAAAACATAGATGTAGCCACCCTTCTTGGCCAGGTCCTGGACGACCTCATTGACCTTCGCGTAGATCGGCTGCATCAGCTGCTCCTGCTGCTGCTGGAGCTCGAGCTGCACGGTCTGGGAGAACTCCTGGAGACGCTGCTGGATCTCGGTCAGCTCCTTCTCCTTGCTCTCGCGGACGGCCTGGGTCCAGGAGCTGCCCTTGGACTGGTAGGTCTGGAGTTTGGTGTTGAACTCCGCCTGCATATCATTGAAGGTCTCCTGGGCTTCATTACTCGCGGCGGTCATCGTCTCGCGGGCCTTGTCCATTTCAGGGCAGAGCTGCACCAGCTCGGTGGAATTCACGTGTGCGAACTTCGGCTGGGCGAAACCGGTCACTGCAGCAAGGGCAGTAGCGGCAATCAAAAGAATCTTTTTCATATCAAAGCTAAAATTTTAAAATGTTATCAATTAGTATTAGTTAAAACTGTTGTCCGATCACGAAGTGGAACTGGCTTCCGCCGTGCGTGGGATCGTCAAATCCGTAACCCCAGTCGACGCCGAGCAGACCCACCATCGGTAAGAAGATGCGAACACCGACGCCAGCGCTGCGTTTGATCTGGAAAGGATTGAAATCTTTGATGTCCGCCCAGCAGTTACCGCCCTCCAGGAAGAGGAGCGCATAGATGGTGGACTGCGGCTGCAGGATCACCGGATAGCGGAGCTCCACGGTGAACTTGTCGTACACGTTACCCGCATAGGCATAGCCGGTGGAATTGTACGGAGAGGCCACGTACGGCGTCAGGGAGTTGTTCTCGTAACCGCGCAGGGACACCATTTCAGTACCGTAGGAATAGTAACCCGACATACCGTCGCCGCCCACGAGGAAGCCCTCGAACGGGGAATAACCCCAACTGCGGTTGTAGTAGCCCAGATAACCGAACTGTGCGCGCGTCATGAGCACCAGGTCGCCGATGATGCGGCTATAGGTGGTGGCGGAGAACTTCCACTTGTGGTATTCGATCCACTTGTAGCGGTCACGGCCTTTCCAATTGTCATAATTAACGTCCTTCCAGCTATTGACCGGCACCTTGTTGCCGTTTTCGTCGTAGTCGTACTTGCGGAACAGGGAGAACGGCGGCGTGAGCTGCAGCGAGAAGGAGAACTCCGAACCCATACGCGGGTAAATCTGCTGGTCGGTGGAGTTGCGGATCAGGTTGAGCGTATAGTTGACGTTGTGCGTGACGCCGTCGTCGATGATGAAATAGCCGGAGTACCAGTTGTTCAGCCGGTAGCTCTGCCAGTTGAATCCATTATAGAGGACGAAGTAGTTGTCCGGCCACTTCAGGCGCGTACCGATGGAGGCGGAGAAACCGTACACCTGCATCTCGCGGTCGTGGTTCAGGATGTTCAGCGCGAGGTAGGAGCTGGTCTGGCGGGTGAAGTAGGCGCTCAGGTTGAGCGAGGTCGGCTTCTTGCCGAAGAGCCAGGGCTCCGTGAAGCTCGCCGTGAGGGCGGTATAGTAGGTACCGTTGGTCTGGAAACGGAAAGCCAGGTTCTGCGCGTCACCGAGCGGGACCGGACGCCAGGCGCCCTTGTCGAAGAAACGGTGCGTGGAGAAGTTGTTGAACGCCACGCCGATGGTCGCCACGAAGGTCTTGCCGCCCCAGCCGCCGGAGACTTCCAGCGTGGAGGAAGGCTTCTCGGTCACGTTGTAGACGAGGTCCACCGTGTTGTTGAGCTGGTTCGGGATGATGGAATATCCCCCTTCCTTCATGATGGCCTCCGGGTCAAACTGGCCCAGGGAGGCGATTTCACGCACGGAGCGCTCGAAATCGGACTGGCTGAAGAGGTAGCCCGGACGGGTGAATATCTGGCGGCGGACGACCTTCTCGTTGGTCAGGTCGTTGCCGTTGATGACGATGTTGTTGAGCGTGGCCTGCTTGCCTTCGGAGATGCGGAACTCCACATCCACGGAGTCGTGCTGGATGTTGGTCTCGACCGGCGTCACGTTGAAGAAGAGGAAGCCGTTGTCGCGGTACAGCTTGGTGATATCCAGCTCGTTCTGCTTGCCGCCGCCGTAGAGGCGCTTCTGCATCGTGACCATGTCGTAGACATCGCCTTTCTGGATGCCGAGCACTTCGTTCAGGGCGCCGGAAGCATAGACGGAATTGCCCGTCCAGGTCAGGTCGCGGAAGTAGTATTTGTCACCCTCCTCGAAGACCAGGTCGATGCCCAGCTTGCCCGGCTCCACATAGTAGATGGAGTCGCGCACCAGGCGGGCGTCGCGGTAGCCGGCCTCGTTGAAGGCGCTCAGGGCCGATTTCTTGTCGGCCAGGTATTCCTTCTCGTTGAACTTCTTGCTGTGGAAGAAGTTATAGAACTTGTTGGATTTGGTTTTCTTCATCGAGCGGGCGAGCTTGTACTCCTTGACGTGCTCGTTGCCGACGAAGTTGATCGTCTTGATGCGCACCTTCTCGCCCTTGTCGATGGCGAAGTTGACGCGGATGGCGTTCTTGACCACGGTATCGCGCTGGACCTGCGCCTTGACGTCGCAGAGCAGGAAGCCCTTCTCCGCGAAATAGCGCTTGATGATGTCCGCGGAGGTCTTCTCCACATATTCGGAGAACTCGCCGCCGCGGCGGAGGCTCAGGCGCTCCTCAATATCTTTGCGCTCGCTCGACTTGATGCCGCTGAAGGACCAGCGGGACACGCGCGGGCGCTCCTTGATGCGGATCTTGAACCAGGCGGAGTCCTGCTTGGCGCTCAGGCTGTCCAGCTCGAAGGAAACATCCTCAAAGAAGCGCTGCAGGTACAGGCGGCGGACCACATTGGCGATGTCGTCGCCCGGAACGGTCACGGACATGCCCTTATGCAGACCCGTCTGGTTGACGATCTGCTGCTCGCTGAACACCGTATTGCCCTCGACCGAAATCCCCGCGATGATATATTTCTGCGGATGGTTGTAATCCACCTCGATCCCGGCATCCTGCGCCCGGCTCATCAGCGGCGCAGAAAGCAGGGTCAGAAGGGTCAGAATCCGTCCTAGTTTCATTTTCATTCGATAAATATGCAAATATACCCAATTATTTGATTTTTCCGAAACGCCTGTCCCGCGATGCGTACTCTTCAAGGGCTTCCCGGAAGGCTTCCTTGCGGAAGTCCGGCCAGAGCGTATCAGTAAATACAAACTCGGTGTATGCCGTCTGCCAAAGCAGGTAGTTACTTATTCTCTTCTCCCCGGAAGTACGGATCAGCAGGTCCGGATCCGGTATGTCCGCGGTCACCAGGTAGCGGCTGAAATCTTCAGGCTGCACCGGGCGCCCGGGTTGTTCAATCAAATCGTGTGCCATCTTTTCGGCGGCTTGCAGAATGTCCCAGCGGCCGCTGTAGCTCAGGAAAAGGATCATGGTGAGTCCCTTGTTGGCGGCGGTCGCGGACATCACCTGGTCGATGTCGGCCTTGAGCGCGTCGGAGAGGCGCGCGCGGTTGCCCAGCACCATGAAACGGACGTCGTGCTCCATGAAGTTGTCCAGCTCGGCGAGCATCGCGCGGCCCATCAGCTCCATGAGCGTCTGGACCTCGGCCTCGGGCCGCCCCCAGTTCTCCTCGGAGAAGGCGAAGAAGGAAATGTAGGGAATCTTCCACTCCACGCCTGCCTCGATCACGGCACGGACGCTCTCGACTCCCTCGAAGTGTCCGTAAACTCTTTCTTTCCCCCGCTCCTGGGCCCAGCGGCCATTGCCGTCCATGATGATGGACACGTGTTTCGGAAGTTTGTCCGGTGCTTGCATAATCGTTCTTTAATCCAGGTTACCGCCGTTGCGCACATCCTCGCCCCAGAGCAGGCGGGTGCGCAACGCATTGATGAAGTTGGACTGGCCGAGCCGCAGGCGGCGCAGGCGCATCGGCGCGGCGCTTACCTCGATCCGGGTCCCGGCCGGGACCGTATAGTTCCGGTTGTCCATCGAAAGGACCGCCCGGTCGTCGCGCGAGCGCAGCGAAATGCGCACCTGCGAACTTTCCGGCACGATCAGCGGGCGCACATTCAGGTTGTGCGGCGAGATCGGGGCCACGATGAACACTTTGGTTTCAGGCAGGCAGATAGGGCCGCCGACGCTGAGGCTGTAGGCCGTGGAGCCGGAGCTCGTGGCGACCAGCAGACCGTCCGACCAGTAGGTCGGGAGCTGCTCGCCGTCCACCTCCACATCGACGCCCAGCATGGACGCGCTCACGCGCGAAACGCTCATTTCGTTCAGCGCGAAGGGCCAGACCTTCCCCTCCGGGAGATCCGGACAGCGGATCTGCAGCAGTTCGCGTTCCTCGACGGAGTAGTCCCCCGCCGCGAGCGCCTCCACGACCCGGTCCGGGTCGTTCTCGGACAGGAAGCCGAGCCGGCCGAAATTGACCCCCAGCACCGGGATGCCCGCCGGCACGGCGAACTGCGCCGCCGTCAGGAAGGTGCCGTCGCCGCCGAGGCTCAGCAGCACGTCCGTCTCCGGCTGGAAGGCTTCCGGCTGTTCCACGGCATACAGCCCGTGGCCAGCCGCACGGAGCCGCTCCAGGAGGGTTTCCACGCGGGAATCCCCCTTGAGACGGTTTTTCTTGATATAGTAGGCCAATTTCATTTGGGCCTCAAATTTACTACTTAATTTACAATTATTCTATAGAAATGCTTACTTTTGTGAGATTTTAATTGGCTAGAGAAATGACCCAGCTGAGCGTCAACATCAACAAGATTGCCACCCTGCGCAACGCCCGCGGCGGCAACATGCCGGACGTGTTGAAAGCCGCCCTCGACTGCGAGCGCTTCGGCGCCCAGGGCATCACCGTCCACCCGCGTCCCGACGAACGGCACATACGCTACAGCGACGTGCGCACCCTGCGCCCCGCCCTGCATACGGAATTCAATATCGAAGGCAATCCGACCGGCTCCTTTACCGCGCTGGTCTGCGAGGTCGTCCCCGACCAGGTGACCCTGGTGCCGGACGCCCCGGACGCCATCACCTCCAACGCGGGTTGGGACACCGTCCGCAACCACGCCTTCCTGAAGCGCATGTGCGCCACGTTCAAGGAGCGCGGCATCCGCACGTCCATCTTCATCGACCCCGATCCGAAGATGGCCGAGGGCGCCTTCAAGTGCGGCGCCGACCGCGTGGAGCTCTACACCGCCGGCTACGCCGCAAACTATGCGGCCGGCCGGGAAGCGGCCATCGCCCCCTACCTCGAGACCGCGAAAGCGGTCCGCGAGCTCGGTCTCGGCCTCAACGCCGGCCACGACCTCTCGCTGGAGAACCTCGCCTACTTCATCCAGACCATTCCCTGGACGGACGAGGTCAGCATCGGCCACGCCCTCATCTGCGACGCACTGTATCTCGGACTGGAGACAACTATCCGGGAATATTTGGCGCAGATTCAGAATTTTTGAGTATTTTTGCAAAATTGACAACAAGCATAAAACAATACAACCAATAAAATGAAAAAATTACCCCTTATCCTCAGCATCGTCGCCCTCGTGGGCGTGATTGCCCTGGCCATTGCCATGTTCGCCAAGGGCGGCGACAAGAAACCCGCCGCCGTCGCTTCCGAATCCGCCGCCCAGAAGGGCGCCATCGTTTACTTCAACCTGGACCGCGTCCTCGCTGAGTACGACATGGCCAATGACCTCCGCAGCGTCTTCGAGACCAAGGCCAACAGCATCAACCAGGAAGTCCAGCGCCGCGTCAACAAGTTCCAGAAGGACGCCAACGCTTTCCAGGACAAGATCAACAAGGGCCTGATGACCCAGTCCACCGCCCAGGTGCAGAGCCAGAAGCTGGCCGAGCAGCAGAACAGCGTGGAGACCTACGCCAACCAGAAGCAGCAGGAAATCCTCGAGGAGCAGCAGGTGATGCTGAACCAGATCTCCGACGCCATCGATACCTTCGTCAAGGAGTACAACGAGACCATGGGCTACGCCATGATCCTCGCCACCCAGGGTGACATCCTGCCGATGCCGGTCGTGACCGGTGACGCCGCCCTCGACATCACCGACGCCCTGATCGAAGGCCTCAACGCCGCCTACGTCAAGGAGAAGGGCAAAAGCGAATAAGGGTTGAAGATCGCCATACTGTCCTGCTTCTACCCTTACCGCGGAGGGATCGCCCAGTTCAACGCCAACCTTTTTGAAGAGCTGGGCAAAACCCACGACGTCCGCGCGTTCAATTTCAGCAGACAGTATCCCGACATCCTTTTCCCGGGCAAGACCCAGTACGTAACGAAAGAAGATGAAGCCGTACCCATCGAGGCGGAAGCCTTGCTGGATACGGCTAATCCTTTTTCCTGGAGCCGCACGGCCCGCGCCATCCGCGCTTGGGGGCCGGACCTGCTCCTGGTCCGCTACTGGATGTCCTGGTTCGCCCCGTCGCTGGGCGACGTGGCCCGGAAGATGGCCCCGGGCTGCCGCGTAATCGGCATCCTGGACAATGTCATCCCGCACGAGCGGCACTGGTTCGACACGCCGCTCACCCGCTGGTTCCTGAAAGGACTGGACGGGGCCGTCACCCTCTGCGAGGAGGTCGGCCGGGACCTGCGGGCCCTGCGCCCGGATCTCCCGCACACCGTCCTTCCCCATCCCATCTACACTCATTTCGGGGCACCGCTCCCGCGCGAAGAAGCGGAGCGCCGCCTCGGACTGCCGTCCGGCCGCCGGACCCTGCTCTTCTTCGGGCTGATCCGGGAATACAAGGGGCTGGACATTCTGCTGCAGGCCTTCGACCTGCTGGACGGGCGCTACCAGCTCGTCATCGCCGGCGAGCCCTACGGTTCGTTCGACAAGTATCAGCACCTCATCGACGGCGGCCGCGCCCCGGCCGACGTCCACGTCTTCCCCGACTACATCCGCGACGCCGAGGTCAAGAACTACTTCTCCGTCGCGGACCTGACCGTCCTCCCCTACCGCAGCGCCACCCAGAGCGGCATCAGCTCGGTGTCCAACCATTTCGGCGTGCCGATGGTGGTCACGGACGTGGGCGGCCTGAAGGAAACGGTCGGCGCGCGCGGCACGGGAATTGTCTGCGATGAAGGGACGCCCGCCTGCATCGCCGCCGCCATCACCCGCTATTTCGACGATCCGGCCCTGCAGGAACAGCTCCGCGCCGGCATCGCCGCCGAAAAGAAGCGCCTCAGCTGGAGCCGCTTCGCCCAGGATTTGATTACTTTCGCCCAAAGCATACAGTAAATGTCACTCACCATGAAGAGATTCAGCATCCTCGCCCTCCTCGTCTGCGCGCTTTCCCTCAACGCCTGCGCCCAATGGTACCTGTTCCCCGGCAAGAAGAAACAGGCCGACACCACCAAGGTGGATTCCATGCGGAACTACCGCCCGGACAGCGTCTCGAAGCAGGCCGCGACGGTGCCGCAGGACAGCGTCCTGGCGGCGGATGTGCCCATGAAGGAGGACATTTACGAGCTGGACCTGCCCCGCGTCATCCGCATCGGGCTGGCGCTCCCGCTGCAGGCCTCTTCCGAGAAGCCCAGCGAGAACTTCCTCGATTTCTACAGCGGCGCCCTGCTTGCGCTGCGCGAAATGGGCTCCGCCGGCCTGCAGGCCGACCTGCAGGTCTATGATTCCGCCGACAGCAAGACCGCCGTTCCGCAGTCGCTCATCGACGAGAGCGACGTCATCATCGGCCCGGTGTCCTTCGACGAGCTGCAGCGGGCCGCCGACCAGTGCCGCGGCAAAGTGCTGATCTCACCGCTGGAGCCCCGCGCCGCCCAGCTGGCGGAGGCGGGCCACGTGGTGCAGGCCCCCTCCGGCTGGAATGCCCAGGTGGATGAAATGGTGCAGTGGATCCGCGAGGAACTTCCCTTCGGGGACGTCCTGTACGTCGTGCGGGATTCTTCCGCCCTGGCCTCGGACGGACAGGCAGCCTATCTGCTCGAGCAGCTGCGCGCCCGCGGCGTCCGCTACCAGAGCGTGCTTTCCCTGGAGGAGATACCCTTTGACAGCGGAAAGAAGATCCGCGTGACGGTGGCCTCCGACCAGGACAACACCATCACCGCCGCGGTCCGCGGCCTGGGCATCGAAGGCGCCCGCAGCGGCAACGTCATCTTCTACGGCACGGCCCGGATGCGCACCAACGGCACCTCCCAGACCGACCTCCACAACACGGAGGCCCGCATGGCGCTGTCCTATTTCATCGATTATGACGACCCGGCCGTCCAGAAGTTCATCCTGACCTACCGCTCGCTCTTCCAGGGCGAGCCCGGTTCCTTCGCCTTCCAGGGCTACGACACCACGCACTACTTCGTCACGATGTGCGCCCGCTACGGCCGCCAGTGGCACAAGAAGCTCGCCGAATACGGCGAAAAAGGACTGCAGGCGGACTTCCGCTTCAGTCGGGAGTCCGCCCGCGTCAATCAGGCCGCACGCCGGGTCGTGTACAAGCGCGACCTCTCGACCGAGCGGCGCTAATTCATCACCGGTGCCCCAGACCCTGGCTTCGCTTCGATCCGAGTCATCCCGAAAACCATAAGAAAACCGGGACAACCCCCTCGAAAATGAGGGAGTCATCCCGGAAACTCCCTATTTCCCGGGACGGCAATGCATCATCATTTCATCATTATAACCGTCCACTCAGCAGGATTAAACGACTGCGCCGGCAACGGATCCCGCACCTCATAAGTCCTTAGCGACACCGGCGCAGCAGAAACCGAACTCGGGCGGATGTTCCTCGCCCCCTGATCATACGCCACAAAGGTTTCGTAGTCGTACTCCCAATCCGCACCGAACGCAATCTTATGCATTCGGCGATAGATGGCCTCGCGTGACGGAGCGTTATATCCACCCATACAATCATTCATGATACTATTCTCTGAAGAACGATAGACCCCCCAGAAATTTGCACCTTCATACACGCCTAGTTTTTCTTTTTCGTATCGAGGATCCTTAAGGAAATGGGCCCAACGGACTTTTTCCGGATCAGCAGTAAAATCAACGTTCAATCGATAACCAAAGCGCTGATCGTTTTTAATATTTTCAATTGCAATCTCCGAAATGTACGCACCGTCTGACAAATGTGTATATTCGTCATATAACTTCCCAAAGCCATGCCCCCCAACTTCATGTCGCGTTAAAGGTTTTACTCCATGTGATGTGTATGCGTAAACGGCGAAGCCAATACCGACACCATAATCCGTATCAATCATGGATTCCCGTCTTATATCAAATTCATAGCCTTCTTCCATGAGAATAGAATATGGGGCATAATGCAAAACAGAAATCGTCGCATAATTAATTCTTTCATCAGGAACGGCTTTCATCGCATATTCCAGATATGTCATCGAGTCGATGGAAGTCAAATATTGTCTTGAATTTCCACATATACTTGGGAATTCATCTTCTCGCGCAGAAACCACATTGACAACGTAAACATTAAACAAATGACGGAATGAATGAAATGGTTCCGGTCCAAAGAAGCCTTCCATGGCCTCTTTCATGTGGGAAAGATAGGTTCCATTGGCAATAAGTCTATCCGTATACCCGCGTCCCATCAACACCAAGTCAACGCCATTCCCTTTTGTTGCCGTTTGTAGAACCGTCACTTTACCATCCAAAGAATAATCCGTTGATTCGTATGGCGCTGGAGGATCGATGTTGTCAAAATGATACGGGGTCAGGTACTGCCGCCAGCTAGCCCACTCGGCAGAAGCAAGGTAATCGTCAAATGACTCTTCCGGCACATATACCTTCAGCTTTGGGAGTATCGTTCTACTGGGAGCTCCGCTCGTTGCAGGAGGGACTCGGACAGGCAGATATACACTCTCCAAACTCGTATTCCCATCGAAAACATAGGAGCCGATTCCTCGGATAGTAGTCGGGAAAGAAACAGATTGCAATGTAGTAGCGGAACCAGGAATCACTTCAAAAGCATATGAGTCAATGTCCATCAGGCCTTCGCTGAATGACATATTGCGCAAAGATGATCTTACTCTCCCCATTGGCAAAAATTGAATACCCGGAGGGAATGCATAGTCCTCCAGATTACCATCATAGAAGAGTTCCAACGCTCCCTCTAAAATAACGCATCGCCCATCTTCAGAAACACCATGACCTACAAACCCCTCAAAAGAAGGGCAATCCATAATCATTCCGATAATACTGGAATGTTTCAAGGATTCCGGCAGGATGATTCTTCTAAGGTTAGTCCAGTTTTGGAAAAAAGCTCCGATATTGCCAACACCCTCTGGAACCACATATTCTTCGACATCAGGACACGTTATTACCTGTATTAGCCTGGGGCCGTATGAGCTCCGATATCCCGGATCTATCAAGCACAAATGATCTGGAGATGTACAACGCGCATTTCCATAGAATCCTTTCAACTTCGGCGCGCCGGAGATAGAACTCTGTATTGACTGAATGCTCTCCGGGAGATTCACAGTTTCCAGATTGGGAGCATAGACGCAGGCCGGACCAAGTGTTTCAAACCCTTCAGATAAAGTCAATGTTTTAATATGAGTTTCCTGAAGGCAGCAATTGTCGATTATTTTCACTTCCGGTGGAGTAATGTATTCTTCCAAGTCCTTATCGAGAACCCCCAGAAGGACACCATCACGAACAACACTTCGGCCATCAGACGCAACGAGAGGGCCATACAGACGATTGATCCGTTTCGTCGAGCCACCGTCTATATTCCCATTATACATATGTTTCAATCCCGCAGGAACACGGAAAGATTCAATCGTATTAGGTAGTGCATTAGATTGTATATCTTCGACACAGTCAGGAAGAAACAATTCAGTGATTAAATTCTTTTCGCCGTATTCTTCCACGAACGCCTGATGATTGACAAGCGTCACAGCTTGATCTAAAACAACGACGCCGTAATCTCCAACATATTCATTTACGAGTATATTAGCATTAAAAGGCTTCCATCCGGAAACGGTCCTGAAGGTAAAGGGCGCCCCTGTACCCGTTTTGTACCAGATCTGATTGCTGGGAAGATTGTCCAGGTTCATCGGCGGCACTTCAATGCTGAAGGGGTTGAACGGTCGGACCTTGGACCGATTAAGCGTGATTTCAGTTGTAAGTGCTTTTGAAATACTCCCCGAAAAAGCATCGATTACAATAGTCAATGAACTGTATATGTTCGCCGGGACAACTATATAAAAATCTCGGGCAGAATCTTTGCTCAAAGGGACGCCCAGACAATTCAAGGTCACTTCTTTCAATCCCCCATCCTGCATGACAAGCGTCGGAATGTCCTCATAATCCAATCGAACCGAGGCCGGACCTGAAAGATATTGATTCTCTGTGCGAAGCGTAATCGTATTGACAAGGCAAGACCCGGTAAGAGAGATTCGCACGATTGAACAAAGATTCCGGAAGCTCAGTTCTTCGGAATTGCTCGTTGCAATCATCGGAAACCCGTCGGCCGGGAAGGAGCCTTGCTTATATTTCTGAACAGAAGGAAGTTCAAAAGAAAGCATATTCCCGTTCTTTTTTACAGTGCCGGAATATGGATAAAAAGCAACAAATGAGTTGGCGTCCTCAAGTCGGGTCGGACCTTCAAACACAGCAATGGTTTCACCTTCCCCGGAAACCAGCGTAAAAGGATCTGCAATTGTATGATCGCCCGAGAAAACAGCCAGAGAATCGTCCACTTCCCACAACGGGTAATACAGACCATCTATCATACCGCTCATGACGGTCTTGGTCGCTTCGCGGCCTTCCATTTGCGCTATTAGTCGCATATTCTGGGTATCGCCGCTAGTGCATATCGGATCCAGCTCTCGGATGCAACCTGCCACCGAAATCAGCCCAAGAGATATGATTGGAATAAAATAACGTTTCATACAAGCCTAATTAAAATGAGATTCCATCATCAATTCCAATCCCTTCATTGCCACCACTGCCCAAATATCCGGAAAGCTCCAGGTTAGCATCTTCCCCTACTCTAGCTTTTCGGCAATTATCGACATAATAATCGACCGCGAACACCTCCCGGCCAGTCTGATCAGATCCATATTGCCGCTGTACGATGACCAGGATTGACAAATCTTCCACCTTGTAATTGTCCGGCAACGTTATCGAATACTGGAAATCACGGGTTGCATTCTTCCCGACGGAGAAAGGATCTCCCAAGGTGTCCGTAAACGACTTTCGCAGAACATCATCATGTATTATTGAACCTCCATCAGAGACCTTGTCTTCCAATAGGTAGATAATCAGTTTAAAAGTCTCCGCTTCATGAGAGAAGATTTTCCCTTGAACCGACAGAGTACGTTCAGAAACGGAGGAATTGAATGCTGTCCCCGTAACTGGAGGATAGTGTTCAATTTGTTCATTGACTGCGGTTACAACCATATTGGAGAAATAGGTGCGGTCGGTAACATTATGAATCTGTCTCCTGAAATCGAAAACCCCACAAGGCGTTGCAAACCAAAGCAAGCTTTCCAGTTTCGGGGCATCCGGATAGTTTATGATAGATTCTCCCATCACATTATTAACGCCACGTCCGTAAATATCGACTCGATGGTATTTATCTCCTATCACAGCATCCAAAGCATGCATCTTTTGGTTCATGGTCGAAGAATAACCACAATACTCAGATGTGAACATCATATATAGTGACTTATGGACAAACTCCAGGTTCTGCCAACCGCCAGCCACCTGAGTAATGATCAAATTAACGCTTTTATCTCCGCAAGTAAAAACCAGTTGAGCCGTTCGCTGATCTGCCCCATTCGCCGCGACTGTCAGTTTAATCGTTGAATCCTGAGAGCCGGAAGACGCAGAAAGAGAACACCAATCCGGCTGACCAGAAACAGACCAATCACCATTGCAAGAGATTTGAACTTGTTTCACACCGCCACCGGCCATAAAAGATAATGAAACGGGAGAGACAGTGAGGCTAAACGCTTTACCACTTTGAGTAATACATACAACCGCTGTTTTCTCCTTACATGTGAAGGTGTATTGAGCCGTGCGTTGGTCTGCACGCTCGTTAGCTAAGATCGTGAAATTCACAATGGCGTTGCCGGTGCCGGAGGTGACAGACGGTCGGCACCAATCTGTTTCGCCAGTCAGCGTCCAGTCTCCGTTGCAAGTCACCGTAACGCCTTCCGTTTTCCCCTCTGCAGAAATGGACAGCGTAGCTGGTGAGACGGAAATACCGTACTCCTTCCCGGCCTGGGAGACCGTGAAAGACTTGGACATAGAGCCGCATTTGATGGAGACTGTGGCGAAACGGGACTGGTCCGTGTCATTGGGCTGGGCTTTGACTGTCATGTTGACCGTGCCCGCGCCACCTGAACTCGGTTCAACTGATAGCCAAGTCGAAGCTTTGGTTTCCGACACTGTTGAAGTCCAAGATTCCGCCGTCGTGAAGGTTATGGTCTGCGTTTGGGGCTGGTTTTGGCTTTCCCCGGTTAAGGCCGGAAAGCTGATGCCGGAATTGAAAATAGCCTGACTCTGCGCAGGAATGGAGATGTCCGGGACCGAATCCGATTTCGGTTGGTTCGGTTTCTCGCACGCAACTGCAGACAACAAAGCCAGCAAGGCGAACAGCAGAAACCGCTTCGCTCTTTTCATGTCGTTTAGTATTTGATTGTCCTTGAACGATTTACAGAAAACGGCCAACCACCTCCCTACTGGAAATGAGATGGCCACCGGGTGCCGGTATGTGGTTTGAACGGGCATCCTGATTGTTTTAGTGTTTTTGCAAATATATAAAAAAGATAGATTGTGGGCTGCGATTGGTTGTATATTTCTTATTCACTGTTGCATTTTTACCCGAATATCTTCCTTAGGTCCGAAAGCGATATCTGGACTATTCTTGCCAACTGCTTTAGGCTGCCACCGGATTGTTTCTTGATCACTTTACAGAGCTGGATACGTGACGGGAGGTCCAGAGCACTGATTTCCTGCGTCCCAAACAGGCCCTCTGCGGTTTTTTGCGCCATCCGGATGACATCCGCATCCGGGAGAGAAAGACTTCCCTGATACATCTCTTGATTGATATCAGCTTCTACATTCTGGCTCAAAAAGAACAGTAACGCGCGGGGGTGTCCAAATAGTTTTTCTACCCGCTTGGCATCCGTATAACAACCCGGCCAAATCATGTTGTCCGGGAGAACGATCCAGTCTTTTGGAAGAATGGCCCTTGTCTCAAATAACTTCCTGCTCTCATAGATGGAGAGATCCCCTATCTTGCGTCCACCGTAGAATTCTGCTGCCGTATCCGCAAAGATAAGCGGAGCGGAACTCCAGCGATATCCACCCGGGACAAATCCCATTCGCGCAACTGTCGGGTTGCGGAGCACATATGCAATCTTTTTCTTGAGATCATCAGTATCATAAATCTGCCATGCATCGTATTCCCACAACTCGTCGACTGGGGCGCCATCCCTATGTTTGCCTTGCCAGATCATGGTCAGGCGCTGATACAATGCCATCCACTTCAGACAGGTCTCCCGAGTTCCATAAAGAATGAAATGAACGTGATTATCCATCAGACAGAAGGCAATGACAATCACGTTTTCGTTTTGCAAAAGCGACAGACAGATGCCGATTCTGTTCATGCCGGCGATATATTCTCGATTATTCAGGAACAGGATACTGTGGTCGAAGCCTTTGGTGGCACAGTGGTAATAATGAGGAACGGAGTTTTTCATTTTTTTCGGGAAGATATCTCTTGGCTGCCACAAATCCAAAGCAATTCGTCCCGCTTGTCACATTTTGTGAAATCTTTCTGTTTTAAAAATGCAAAACGGGAATACTCATCCAGGATTGCCCCACAAAACCGGGACAACCCCCTCGTTAATGAAGGGGCTGTCCCGTATATACCCAGATTCTCGGGATGAAAAAAAAGGCTTCTTGGCTAAACGTTCTTCAGGAAGTAGTCCACAAGGATATCCTTGCTCTCCCGCGTGATCAGGAACCCGTTGTGGTCCGTGGGATGCTGGATGACATCACAATTGGGGTAATGGTTCTTCCAACGCTGCTCGTTGGTGAAGAACTCCTCCTTCTCCAGCCGCTTCACTTCGGGAGATTTCTCGGCGCCCGTATTGACGGCGCTTCCCTCCGTATAGATGCTTGAGATGAAGGCGGTGACGGGGCCGTTGTACGTTTCCTCCGGCATCGTCGCCATCAGGTTGATATCCAGATCCGTGCGGGCGTTGTTGCGCGCTTCGTTGTAGAAGGGGAAGAAGTACAGCGCACGCATCTTCTGCTGCAGGGAGATATCCCGATCCAGTTCGCCGTCCAGGACGATCACGTGCGGCTTGTGCGCAGACTGGTTGTACAGACGCGCCGCCAGGGGGAGGGCCTGCTCGCCGCCGGCGCAGAAGCCGGTGATCGCCACGACATTGCGCGTCTTGACGACATCCTGCACGAGCTTGACATATTCGTCCACCAGGCCGTTCATGTCCGTCAGCCGGTCCTCCATGATGGTATGGTAGGACTCGAGGGCGAAAATGGCGAATTTGTGGGAGATTCTTTCTGCCCACTCGCCGAAGATGAACGAGAAGCTGGTGAAGCCGCTGATCACGATGATGACGGGCTTGTCCGGGTCGTTCCCGGAATCCCCGTACCAGAACGCGTTGGGATGCTTGTCCGCAGCCATGACCTTGCGGATGGTCCGCAGGGTATAGAAGTCGTTGGCGGTCAGGTGGAAACCGGACATGCCCATCTGGACGGTCAGCTGCATGACGTGCAGCGAGGTGATACCCAGGTCGTTGAACAGATCCGCCTCGACATTGACGCTGGGCAGGCCGAGCATCGTAGCCGTGGCCTGCATGAGCAGTTCCTCGTTCGGCGTCAGCGGCGTGGTATTCTTGACGACCGGATCCAGCGCCCGGTTCACGAGCGTCGACTTGTCAATCTTGCCGTTGATGTTCAGCTTGAAATCCTCCACCTGGTTCCAGTAGGTCGGCACCATGTAGCCAGGCAGCTGCCGGGCCACATTCTCCTTGATCTCGTCCAGGCTGTCGATCCCGTCAGCGGTCCGGACGTAGGCCACGATATATTTCTCCGTTCCGATGTCCTCCAGGCGCACGAAGGCCCGGAGCACGCCGTCCTGGTGCTCGATCTGGGTGCAGATTTCGCCCAGCTCGATGCGGTAGCCGTGCAGCTTGATCTGGGAGTCTTTCCGGCCGATGTAGTTGAAGCTGCCGTCCTCGTTGAGCGTCACCAGGTCGCCGCTGTGGTAGAGACGGGACACGTCGATGCCGTCGTGTTCCTTCTCGTAGGGATTCTCGAAGAACATAGTGGCGTTGAGTTCAGGACGGTTCCAGTAGCCGTTCGTCAGCTGCATGCCGCCGATCAGCAGTTCCCCCTGTTCGCCCGGAGCGACCAGTTTTCCGTTCTCGTCCGCGACATAGCACACCACGCCGGGCACCGCCTTGCCGATGTTGCGCCAGTCGTCCGGGCCCTCGATCTCGTGGGTGGTGGTCACGATGCTCTCGGTGGGGCCGTATCCGTTCACGAAGCGGTAAGGATACTTGCCGGCAATCTTGCTGGTAAGGCTGTGGGGGATCGCTTCGCCGCCGGCGGACAGGGTGTCCATGGCCGGAAAATCGTAGTCCGGGAAAACCGCCAGCAGGGACGGCGGCATGAAGGTATAGGTAATCCCTTTCTCCTTCATGAGTTTGTACACCAGCAGCGGGTCGTGCTTCTCCTCCTGCTGGACGATCACGAGCGTGCCGCCGTAGTACAGCGAGGAGAAGATCTCCAGCACGGACACGTCGAAGTTGATGCTCGCGAACTGCAGGATGACGGATTGGTCGCTGATGTTGAAGTTGTCGGGCAGACAGACGGTCTGCATGTAGCTGTACAGGGTCCTGTACGACTGCGAGACGCCCTTGGGCTGGCCGGTCGTACCCGAAGTGTAAATCATATAGGCCTCGGACATGCGGCCGCTCAGCACGGGCAGCGTGTCCTGCAGCGGGCTGGCAAGCAGCTCGCCGAGATTGTCGGAGGTGATCAGCACATCCAGGGCGGCATCCCGGCTGATGAAGTCCCGGCGCTCCGCCGGCGTCTCCACGTCGATGGGGACGTAAGAGCAGCCCAATTTCACGGCCGCGAGCATGCAGGGCACATAATCCTCGTTCCGGCTCAGGGAGATGCCGATGCGGGCGGGAACTTCCCGGTCGGCAGGCCAGTCACCCACCCGCCGGGCCACCCCGGACGCGATGTGACGGGCCATCTCATCCATCTGAGCATACGAGACTTCCCGGTCTCCGATAATGTAGGCCGTCTTGTCCCGGTATTTCTCGACGATTGTCTCTACCCTTTCAGCGAATTGCTTGTGAAATGAATCCATTTTCAGTTAATCAGTTGGTAATACACTTAAATCTTCAAGCGGACATGGCCCAGCAGCCAGAGGCCAGCCTGTCGCATCGGTGCGACGCTGGAGCCTCCCTGCTGATAGGGGGTATTGGCCAGGTTGTACGCATTCACCCCGAATTCCAGCTTCCATACCGCGTAGCTGATGCCCGCGTCCAGGATCACGCGCGCGGGAATGTCGATGTCCAGCGCAGGGGCGCCAGGCATCGTGTAAAGCGATTTCTGGGCCGACAGGAAGTTGGCGTGCGCCTGCAGCTTCAGGCCACGCAGGATTTCGTAGGATGCCGCCAGGTTGGCCTGGACGTCCGGAATGTTATACACGCTATGGTTGAAAACCGTAAAGTTCTGGGAATTCAGGACGCGCTGCCAGGTCAGGTTGCCGTCGATCCGGAACCTGGAGGCGGCATAGCCGAGGGCCAGCTCCACGCCGGCGTTGGTGAGGCTACCGGCATTGGTGTTACCCGTTTCGCTCTGGATGATGAACTGGTCGGCCTTGTTCACGAAACCGCTGAGTTCCATTTTCAGTCCGGGGACCAGTTTGCCGTCGCTGTAGAAGGACAGCTGCCAGGAGTTCAGGTATTCCGGAGAGAGGTTATCGTCGCCGAAATTGATGTCCAGGGTGTTGTTCCGATAGAAATACGGGGCGTCCACGAAAGCCTTGGAGTAGCTCAGCTTGGCACTCCACTTGGGACGGGAATAGATCAAGGCGATACGGGGCGAGAACACGTGCAGCCGCTTCCCCGTCGAGCGCAGCTTGAAGTCATAGCGCAAGCCGGCATTGAGGACCAGTCCCGCACCGAAGGAGTGCTTGACCTGGACATAAGCGTCCGAGCTGGTCTCCCGGCCCATGTTCAGGACCTTGGTATCGTTGTAGGTCTTCAGGATGAGGTTATAATCGATACCTTCCAGGTAGCTGGCGTCGGCCAGGTTGAAGCGGTTGAAATGCGCACCGAGCATCATCACGCCCGACTGCGACTTGCCGAAAGAATAATTATAGCTGCCCTGCACCGAAGCGCCCAGCGTATATTCATTCCAGCTCACGCTCTGGAACACGTCGTCATAGAGCTTGAGGACGATCCCCTCCGTCCCGTTGGGCGTCACGTCGTTGACACCGAGCTCGGGGATATCGCCGTCGATCTGGTAACGCTGCTGATTCTGCGAATCAAAATTGACCGCGATCTGCCAGGAGAAGTTCCCATGGCTGTCGGCGTAACCCAGTTCGGCATGCTGCGAAGAGATGGCATAGCCGGGGGCATAGCCGTTGAGCTGGCGGTACCGATCGTATTCGTACGGGGTGAAGAAATAGCTCAGGGACAGCGGGGCCACCGTCTTGGCGAAGCGGCGGTTGTAGAGCAGGTGCAACTTGTCCCACTTGACCGCCAGGCCGAAATCATACGAAGGGGCCCGGTTGTATCCGCCGACGATCATATCGCCTTCCATCGGCACGACCGCATAAGGCTGTTCATCCCAGTTGGCGCCATAATGGAACTTCTGGCCGTCGGCGTTATAGAGGCTCGCCCAGCTCAGGATATCCAGGTTCAGGAAATGCTTACCGAAGAGCAGGTCCCCGCGGACCTGTCCGTAGTTGCCGGCAGAGCCCTTGACCTGAAAGCCGTCCACATCGGAGCCTTCCTTGGTAATGATGTTCACCACACCGGTGAGTGCCACACCGCCGTACAGGGAGGAAGCGGGGCCTCGCAGCACCTCGATCTGCTTCACCTTGTCCAGGCTGATGGAGTAATCCGGGCTGGCGGTGTTGGTGGAATAACTGTTCAGGCGGTGTCCGTTCAACATGATGAGGATCTTCTCCTGGCCGGAGGAATAGATGCCTCGCATAGCCACGTTCATCTCCTCGTTGCTGGCAATGTCCGTCATACCGGGGACATAGGCCACAAGGGCGTCCTTCAGGGTCCGGGCGCCGACGCGCTGGAGCATGTCCTCCGTGATCAGGGTCACCGGGACCGGCGCCTCCTCGATGGACTCCGCCTGCTGGGAAGCCGTCGTAATCGTCGCCGACTTGCCGGCGCGGAGGCGGTTCACCATCTCGGTGAAACGCGGCACGTCATTATAAACGCGGTAATAGGGATCGACCGCAAGCAGCTGAGCCACCCATGACTCGGCCACCTCGGGCTTGTCCATATTCAGGTTGCACAGGGCCAGCAGCCGGTACACGCCGATCCTGTCTTCTCCGTGAAAATCGTTCACCGAGCCAGTCAGGAGGGTGTCGGCCTTCTCGAACAGGCCCAGCTCGTACGCTTCTTGGGCGGACTCATACCGGTGCGCAGCGTCCTGCGCATAGACGGCGCAGGAGAAGCCCAGGAGGAAGAGTACGGATATGAAGCTTCTGATTCTCATTTTACAATCTTTGCAGGAATGATAAACGTAAAGGTGGTACCGACCTTCGGTTCCGTCTCCACGAGCAGCTGGCCGCCGTGGTTCTTGGTGATGACATCATAGGTGATGCTCATGCCCAGACCCGTTCCCTGCCCCGCAGGTTTGGTCGTGAAGAAATTCTCGAAGATCTTTTCCCTGACCTCCGGCGTCATGCCCATACCGTTGTCCGTGATATCCACCCGGATCTCGGCATCACCGGCGCCGCTGCAGTCCATGGCGACCTTCACCGTGATGGTCGGCGTGTAGTCGCCGCCTTCCTGGCCGGCCCGCTCCTTGACCGTGTAGCAGGCATTGTTCATGACATTGAGCACGGCCCGGCTGAGGTCCTGCGGGATGACCATGACCTTGGGCATGTCCTCCTGGATCTCCTCCCGGATCGTGATGTTGAAACTCTTGTCATTGGCGCGCATGGCGTGGTAGCTGAGCCACACATACTCGTGCACCAGCTGTCCCACGTCGGTCGGCAGCTTCTCGCCGGCCTTGCCGCGGCTCTGCAGCAGGATGCCGCGGATGATGCTGATGGCCCGCTCGCCATGCTCCTGGATCTTCTGGAGATTCTCGCCCAGGTCCGTCGAGATATCCTGGATATCGGCGGCATCGTCCTCGCCCAGCTTTTCCGCACAGTCGTCCACAATCTCCTGGAGATCCTCCAGCAGCTTGACGGACATCTTGCTGAAATTGATCACAAAATTCAGCGGGTTCTGTATTTCATGGGCGATGCCTGCGCTGAGCAGCCCCAGGGAGGCCATCTTTTCCTGCCTGTTCAGCTGCTCCTGCAAATAGACTACCTTTTCTTTTAGGGCTTCCAATTCCTCTTCCATAAGACTATTATTCCTTAAGCCAAGTTGATGACGAATTCCGTATATTCATCCTTCACGGACTGTACCGTCAGCGTACCGCCGCAGTCATGCAGGATCTGCTGGCTGAGATACAGACCCACGCCCGGGGCTTCCGCCGTGGGCTTGGTGGTGAAGAACGGGTCGAAAATCTTGTTGAGAATGCTCTCCTCGATTCCGATGCCGTTGTCGTAAATCTTGATAAGCACGTGGCCGCTCTCCGCCTCCAGCGAAACGGTGACGCGGAGGACGGGGCTGTAGGCACCGCCCTTCTCCGCCTTCTTCTTGATGGCGTACAGGCTGTTCCCCAGCATCGACATGATGGACTTGCTGATCTGGTCGGCCACGACATCCCGCATGACGGGCGCGTCCGGGCGGATGCATTCCACCTGCATCCCGAGTGCGGCGATGTCATCGGCATAGTAGGTCTGGAACTTCTCGACACCCTGCTGGCACAGCGCGGCCAGGTCGGTGGGCTCGAACTTCCGGGAACGCTCCTTCAGCATTTCCTCCATCGCCTTGAGCGTGCGGGTTGTGGAGAGTCCATGCTGCTCGATCTTCTCCAGGTTCGTCGTCATCATATCCATGATGTCCATGGAATCTTCATAGACGTCCTCGGAGATATTATCTTTCACATCCTCAATATTTTCCCGCATCTCCTTCGACATACCGAGGGTCAGGTGCGCGAAATTGTTGATGTAGTTCATCGGATTGAGGATACGGTCGATCAGGCCCTTGGTCAGCTTACCGATGGCCGCCTCGCGCTCCTGGCGGAGCAGCTGGTCCTGCGCCTGGCGCAGCTCGCGGGTCCGCTCGTCCACGATGTTCTCGAGTCGCTGCTGCTCCTCGGCCATGCGGCGCATGCGGAACTTGAAGATCTGATAGACCAGGTACACGATCAGCAGCAGGTACACCAGCAGGGCGTACCAGCGCACAAATATCGGATACGGCCGCCGGAACTCCAGCGGGCCGACCTCGCTCAACTGTCCGAAGGCGTCCATCGAACGGACGGACACCTGATAGGAGCCATAGCTGAGATTGGCGAACAGATACTCCTGCTGGTCGCTCCAGTCGGACCAGGCGTTGTCATGGCGCAGGCGATAGCTGTAACGCACCTGCCCGAAGGGGTCGAGCTTGTCGTTGGAGAAACTGATGGACAGGTCGCCGTTGCCCTTCTTGAAACTGCGGAAATACAGCAGCGGCGCGAAGCGCTCGGTCGTCCGGCAGCGGTCCATGTCGAAACGAACCACCTCGTCGTTGTCGGCGATCCAGACCAGGCCCCGGTCCACCAGCATGGCCTGCACGTTGAAGTCCGAGAAGGGTTCGAACCAGGGCTTCAGTTCCTCCGGCATGCCGTCATAGTTGATACCCATGCCGTTGTCATAGCTGCGCCACAGGTGGCCGTCCTTGTCCTCGTATTCGAACAGGGGCGAGAAAGGACCCTCGTCCCGCATTTCGAAGACGCCGCGGCCGGCCGCCAGATAGTAGTTGTCGCCCGCCAGGGTCATCGCCCAGACGCCGCCGCGCCCATCCTGCTTGAAACGGGTGACATTGGGGATGTCCCCCATCGTCACACTCCCCCTGCCGGGGCGGAAACGGCTGACGCGTTCGAGCTCACCGACCAGGAAAGAACCGTCGGGGAGCGCCTCGATCGAGAGGGCGAACTGGTTGGTCAACTGGCGTGCGACGCCGGCGGCGTATTCATAGACGCCGTCCGAGGTGGCCACGTACACCCGGCCGCCATCCCCCTGGGCGATCTGCCAGCAGGCGTGATTGATCTGGCCGACCGGGAGGAAACGCTGTCCCTCCAGGCGATACAGGCCCTGGAAGGTGCCCACCATCAGGGTGGAACCGCTCAGGGCGATGCAGGAGATCTGTCCCCGCAGGCCCTCTTTCTCCGTGAAATGGGTATAGATATCGGAAACCGAGAGGCGGAAGACACCGTTGTCCGTGGCCCCCCAGACCGTTCCCTTGCCGTCGTAGGCAAGTTTGGTGATACTGTTGGAGCAGAGGCCGTTATCGACGTTGACCCGCCAGATTTCCCGGTCCTGCGCATCGACCGCGATGACACCGTCGGTCGCCGTGGCCAGCAGCGTGCGGTCGCCGTTCAGGCGAAGGCGCTGATAGACCTCGATCTCATTCCAGCGGTCCACCGCGTCCTCGCGCGTCCGCTCGCCGCCGGAGAGCACCCGGGCGTCGCGGGCAGCATTGGTGGAATAGGCCACGCGGATGGAATCCCCGGCCATGCCCATGATCCGGCCCGTCTGGTTGATGCCCTCGAAGAAGACGGTCCCGTCCTCCTCCATGCCCACACTCACCACGCGGGAGATGTCGGGCGTATGGACGATCCGCCATTCGACGTTGTCATAGACCAGCAGGCCCTCGAAATTCGCAAAGAAGGTATGCCCCTCACCGTCACAGATTACGTCGAAGTTGCGGTTGTGGGCATTGTACTCGCTGGCCGGATAGTTCTGGAAGAACGGCACGCCCATATAGGCGTTCTGCGCGACGGCCTGCACCGTGAGCAACATCACGGCGGCCGTCAGAACGATATGATACGGAAACCTTCTCATTTGAACGTCATATAGGGGATGGACACGCCGACGTAACGGGTCCATTCCTGTTGGGTCAGATTACGCTTGAGTTTACCGTGCAGCCGCCGGGCCATGTCGTCGGCCGAGGAGTTCAGCAGCATGACGCTGCCGGCAGAAGTGCCGATCCAGACGGACTTTCCGTCGGCGTCGCCGCACACGGCGAGCGTCCAGCCGTCGAATGCATAGTCCACGGGAACCAGCCACTCCGTCGGGATCTCCTGGCTGTTCACCACCCGCTTTCCCACGCTTTCCGCCTTCAGTTCCTCGCGGAAATTCAGGCCGGTCTCGAACAGCAGGTTGTCCATGTTCCAGATAAAGACGTTCTTGTCATAACCGCCGGTGATGACGACAGGATCCAGCATCGTAATGCTGGTGCAACGCGATTTGTGGGCCGCCAGGGTCTCCAGCACGCGGTTGTAGGAGTTGACGGGATAGACCGTACCGTCCTTCACGCCCAGCAGCAGGCAGCCGCTGCCCTTGTCATAGCAGGCGGCGGTGACCACCTCGCCCAGCAGGGGCTTCCTGTCCGTGATCCGGCCCGCAGCGTCCATCTCGGCGTACGAACCGTCCGCGTAGAAGAGGCAGATGACCCCATCCCGCTCCACGAGCGTCGACAGGGATTTGTCCAGGCTCACGCGGCCCGTCAGGGCACCGCCGGCATACCAGCCGAGGCTCCGGCGTCCCGCCACGAGCACGCGCCCGCCGACCGGTACCAGTTTGAAATAATCTTCTTCGGGCAGGGTCACGACGTCCAGTTTTCCCTGGAAGTCCAGCACGCAGAGCGGCCCGTTATGGGACAGGGCCAGGATCTTGCCGTCCTGGACCGTCACGTCCCGGAAATCATAGTCAGGATTGAACAGCAGGCTCTGGGAAGCGATCCGGACATTCCCGTCGCTCCCGCTCGCGCGGAGCCATTCCACCTCGCCGTAATTGGTCGCGGCCACGCACTGGCCCTTGCTGCCGGGCACCTGCGCGATGGCATTCACGGCGCCGCTCTCCTTGACCCGGTAGCGCGGCACACCGTCGGTGGCCTGCGTCAGGGCCTTGAACGTCTCGGAATAATACGCGTTGCCCCGGTTGTTCTTCAGGAAATACCAGCTGGCATACGCCAGGAGGTCGGCCACTTCGGGCTCATTGGCTTCGCGCCGGACCTGCGAGCTCACCGCCAGGCTCCGGGCCTGGGTGCGGCGGTTCAGCGTATCGGCCACGTTCTTCGCGTGGTTCGCCTCATCGCGCTGCTCCAGGGCGATTTCCTGCTGCCGCTCGGCATTGGCGCGCTCCCGCTCGGCCACATCGGCCGCGGCGTTCGCCTTGCTCTCCGCCTCGCGGGCGGCACGGCTTTCCATTTCGGCGCGGGCCGCGTTCCGGATAGCCAGGATGGACTGCTCCTCGGCGCGGTCGCGCTGCTGGTCGGATATGGCTTTCTGCTGGTAGGCGATATCCTCCATCTGCTGGCTCACCCGCTTCACGATCGCCGCATCCTTCTCGGAAGCCAGCAGGCGATCCATCTCCTCTTGCAGCGCAGCCAGCTCGACCCGGGCCTTTCTGGTGCCCGCTCGATACGCGACCATGGCCACACCGGCGATGACCACCAGTGCCGCCAGCGCAATCAATAAGAGGGAACGGCGTTTCACTTTCTACGGATTACTAATTGGGTAATATCGTCACTCTGGGCCGCCCCGTCCGTGAATTCACGGATTTTGGTCTTGATCGTCTCGACGATCTGCTTGCTGGGGGCCCCTTTCAGCTCGGCCAGCGTCGCCTCCAGACGGGACTCCCCGAACTGGGCGTGCTCCCTGTTCTCAGCCTCGGTCACGCCGTCCGTGTACATCACGAGCGCGTCGCCGGGATTCAGCTGCAGCGACTGGTTCTTGAACGTGACTCCGTCCACGGCGCCGAGCACGAGGTTGCATTCCGTCTTGAGCATCTCGACCGACCCGTCTGCATGCAGGATGTAAGGCGGGTTGTGGCCGGCACAGGTATAATCGATCGCGCCGGTCTGCATGTCGTAAATGCCGTAGAACACGGTCACGAACATGGAGCCCACGCTCTCGTTGCAGAGGATATCGTTCACCGTCGCGATACATTCGTTCGAGGCGAGGTCGCGGATGCCCGTGGCCTTGATGAGCGTGTGGCTCACCGCCATGAAGATGGCCGCCGGCACGCCCTTGCCGCTCACGTCGGCAATGGCGAATCCGATGCGATGGTCGTCGATCGGGAAGAGATCATAGAAATCGCCGCCCACGTCCTTGGCCGCATCCATGCTGGCAAAGACATCGACCAGGTCGGAATCCGCCATTTTCCGCACGAAACTCCGGGGCAGGATGCCCTGCTGGATCTCGCGGGCCACGGACAGGTCGCTCTGGATATCCACCAGTTCGGCGTGCTCCTTCTGCGCGCCCTTGATGTACTCGATCTGCTCGATCGCCTTGTCGATCGTCAGCTGGAGGTCGTCCAGGTCGATTGGCTTGGTGGCAAAATCGAAGGCGCCGCCGTTCATGGCGTGGCGGATGTTGTCCATGTCTCCGTACGCACTCACCATGATGCACTTCCGGGACGGGACGCGCATCTCGTTGATCTTGGCGAGCAGCGTCAGACCGTCCATCTCCGGCATGTTGATGTCAGACAGGATGATGGAAATGTCCGGGTACTTCAGGAGGAACTGGAGGGCTTCCAGTCCGTTGTGGGCGAAATAGAACTCATACTCACCCTTTCTGATTTTTCTGCGGAAGAATTGCGTCAACAACAGTTCGAGATCGGTCTCGTCATCGACACTCAATATTTTTACGGCCATCGTAATTAAATTGTTAGCTAGTAATCCGTCAAAGTTACGCAAAGAAAATCACAAAAAAAACAGTACACGGATTTTACGGCTCATCTTAGATGAGTCGCTGATAACGGAAGGAAGGGGTTGGATTAGCGTTCGGCCAGAAGCGAACGGGCGTTTTCGATGGCGGCGGGGGTGACGGTGGCGCCGGAGAGCAGACGCGCGATCTCCATCGTACGCTCCTCGCCCTGCACCTCGCGGATGGAAGACAGGGTGCGGCCGTCGGCCTGCACGGCCTTCTCCACGACGAAATGGGCGTCGCCCTTGGCCGCGACCTGCGGCAGGTGCGTGATGGAGAACACCTGCATGTCGCGCCCCATGGCGCAGATCATCCGGCCCATCTTGTCGGCCACGCTGCCGCTCACGCCGGTGTCGATCTCGTCGAAAATGAGCGTCGGCATGCCCACGAAGCGGGCCATCATCTGCTTGAGGCTCAGCATGATACGCGAAAGCTCACCGCCGGACGCGCACTTGGACACATCCTGCGGATCCCGGCCGGTGGCGGAGAACAGGAACGCCACCCGGTTGCAGCCCGTGGCGCTCTCCGGCGCGGCATTCACGGCCACGTCGAAGACGGCGCGGTCCAGCTCCAGGAAGTGCAGCGACTCCGTGATCGCAGCCGAGAAAGACGGAGCGGCCGCACAGCGCGCAGCCGTCAGCTCAGCGCAGATGGCCTGATAGCGCTCCTCCGCGGCCTTCAGCTCCTTCTCCAGGGCCTGGATGCGGTCCTCCGAGGCCTCGGAGCCGGACAGCGCCTCGGAATAGCGCTCCCGGACTGCAATCAGCTCGTCCACGGTCGCGCACTGATGTTTCTTCAATAACGTGTAGAGCCGGGACATCCGGTCCTCAACGGCCTCCAGTCGCTCCGGCGACAGATCCACGCGGGCGTCCAGCGCCTCCAGTTCGGCGTCGATGTCGTCCAGCTCGATGCGCACGGAATCCAGCCGCTCCTGCAGCGCGGAAACGGCCGGCAGGAACTTCTCGATGGCGGACAGGCGCCGCGCGGCATCCTTGAGCGCCGCCGACATTCCGGGGCCCTCCCCTTCCGCGCGCAGCAGCGCGAGGCTGCCGCCCAGGGCTTCCTTGATCTGCTCCGCATTCGCGAGGCTCCGCTGCTCCTCCTCCAGCGACTCCAGTTCGCCGGGGACGAGCTTCGCCTCGTCCAGCTGGCGCCACTGCGCCTCGGTGTAGTCGCGGTCCGCCTGCAGGCGTGCAAGCTGCTCCCGCTCGGCCGCAAGCGCCGAACGGAGCTTCAGCAGGCCCTGCCAGGTTTCCCGGCAGGTCGCGAGGCGCTCGCCGTTGCCGGCGAAATGGTCCAGCACGGAGAGCTGGAAATGCGGATCCGTGAGCAGCAGGCTCTTATGCTGCGAATGGATGTCCACCAGGCGGGCGGCCACATCCTGCAGCAGGCCGACGGGCACGGGGCAATCGTTGATGAAGCTGCGCGAGCGCCCCGAACGGGACACCACGCGCCGGATCAGCAGGCGGTCGCCGTCTTCCTCCACGTCCGCCTCGGCAAGCAGCGCACGCAGGGTTTCGTCCGCCCCGGCGAATTCCGCCTCGACCACGCAGGAGTCAGCCCCCTCCGTGATCACGGCCGCGTCCGCCTTGGCGCCCGAAAGCAAAGACAGGGCACCGAGCAGGATGGACTTGCCGGCGCCGGTCTGGCCCGTAATGATGACAAGACCCTCTGGGAACTGAACGTCCAGAGAGTCTATCAAAATGTAATTCTCAATATGCAGGCTATGCAGCACTGTCCTCCTGGGCTACCCGGTAATACAGGTCACCCTCCTCGAACTCGGCGATGGCGACGAGGTCCGGCTTGGGCTGGCGCTCATAGTACTTGGAGATTTCAATCTGCTCCTTGTTCTCGAAGACCTCGTCCATGGTGTCCCGCTCGCCGCGGAAATCCTCCAGCTTCTTGGCCAGTTCCTTTTTCTCGGCCAGGGCGATCTGGTTGGCGCGCTTGGCGAGGATGACGACAGTCTCATAGATGTTGCCCGTCGGGGCGGCGAGATCCTTGATGTCCCGCGTGATGGTATTGGTAGGTACTTTCTTTTCCATATCCTTTGTACGGCGCGTGTCCGACGGAAAGTTTCAATTTTTTTCTTTTACTTTTTCATACAGCGCATCCAGCTCCTTCCGGTACGGGGATTCGGGATACTCGCCGACGAAATTGAGGTAGTCGTCCTGGAACACCAGGAAGCGCTCCTTCTTCTTCGAAGCGACGCTCAAGTCAGCATACTTGTAGGACGCCATCGCGGAATAATAGAGGATATCCTCGCGGTAGATATTGTCCGCATCCTCCTTGAGGACGTTCTTCAGCGCCACGCGGGCGGCCTTGTAGTCCTCCATCTTGTAGTACAGCTTCGCATTCTCGTAGGCCTTGCGGTCCAGCCGGTCGCCCAGCTCCTGCAGCCGGTGGCGGCAGATGTCGGCATTGGCTCCGGTCGGATACTCGCGCAGGTACTCGCCCATGGCGGTGATCGCCGTGTAGGTCGGCGTCTGGTCCAGCTCGTAGCGGAGCGTGGCGCGGTAGAGGCAGTCGATGCGCAGGAACTGCGCCGTCTCCGCGAAGGCACCCTGCGGGAAATTGGTCAGGTACTGGTTGAAGTTGGTCTCGGCCGTGTAGTAATCCTTATAGGAATAATTGCTCAGGCCCAGGTAGTACATGACCGTGTCATAGCGCTCGGTACCGTTGGTCAGCAGCGTGAGCGACTCGAAGAGCGCGGACGAGCGGGAGTACTTGCCGGCCTCGAAATATTCGAAGGCGGCTTTGTACTTGGCCTCGACATCGCTGCCCTCGAGCACCTTGTCATACTGCGTCTTGCAGGCGGAGATGCCACCCAGCATGAGCAGCAGGGCCAGCGCGGAAATAAGGGAGGATCTTTTCATCGTTTCAAATATTTTTCGGCGTCCAACGCGGCCCGGCAGCCCGACGCGGCGGCGTTCACCGCCTGCCGGTACACCGGATCCTGCACATCCCCGGCGGCAAACACACCCTCCACGTTGGTGCGGCTGCTGCCGCCCTCCGTGACGATGTATCCGTTCGGATCGGTCGTCACCCACGGTGCGAAGAGCTCCGACTCGGGATGGTGGCCGATGGCCAGGAAGAAGCCGTCCACCTGTATATCAAAAACCTCGCCATCCTTGCGGACGAGGCGTGCGCCCGTCACGCCGGAGGCGTCGCCGAGAATCTCCTGGGTGTTGCAGTTCCAGAGGATCTCGATATTGGGCGTATTCTTCACGCGCTCCTGCATGGCGACGGAGGCCCGCAGGACATCGCGGCGGACAATCATATAGACCTTGCGGCAGAGCCCTGCGAGGTAGGTCGCCTCCTCGCAGGCCGTGTCGCCGCCGCCCACGACCGCCACGTCCTTCTTGCGGTAGAAGAAACCGTCGCAGGTCGCGCAGGCGGAGACGCCCAGGCCGCGGAATTTCTCCTCGGACGGAAGGCCGAGATAACGGGCCGTGGCGCCGGTGGCGATAATCACCGCATCGGCCTCCAGCTCCGTGGCGCCGTCCACCGTCAGGCGGAACGGACGGACGCCCAGGTCCGCCTTCGTCACCACCCCGCGGCGGATGTCCGCCCCCAGGTTGACGGCCTGCTCGCGCATGTCGGCCATCAGCTGGTTCGCGTCCACGCCTTTCGGGTAACCCGGGAAATTCTCCACGACCGTCGTCGTGGTCAGCTGGCCGCCCGGCGCATTGCCCTCATACAGCACGGGGGCGAGGGCCGCCCGGGAGGCATATATAGCGGCGGTATAGCCCGCAGGGCCGCCGCCGATGATCAAGCACTTGATGTGTTCCATATCCATACAAATTGCAAATATACATAATTCTACACTTTGCCCAACGGCCCTTTCCGGGTCGGGTGGCAGAGCAGCTGCACCTCGAAGCCGTCGATCCGGTAGCCGCGGTAGCGACGTCCCTTCAGGTGGGCCTCCACCCAGCGCATCAGTTCCTCGTCCTCCAGGTCGCGCCAGGTCTCGCTCTCCGTGTCGTACAGGTGCAGGTGGGGCGTGACGCGGGCGTCGAAGATCATCCGGCCGCTCCGCGAGGACCGCCGGGTGTAGATGCCCAGGTCGGCCAGGAGCGTGAGGATGTTGTAGACCGACGCCGGACTCACGCGTACGCTGCCCTGCTTCTGGATCCACGCCGCCACGTCCTCGGCCCCCGCATGCACGAGGTTCCACATGGC
This sequence comes from Candidatus Cryptobacteroides sp., assembly GCA_045117755.1. Taxonomy (GTDB): domain Bacteria; phylum Bacteroidota; class Bacteroidia; order Bacteroidales; family UBA932; genus Cryptobacteroides. Next base: position 58,968 of record JBGUOB010000033.1, on the reverse strand, counting down.
CTCGTGGACGGCCGAGCGCTGTGGCGTGGCCTTCAGGCCGCGGTCCCGAAGCAGGCGCTTGAACTGGATGATATCCGGGATGCCCTTGGTGCCGACCCTCATACGCTAAAGTTCTTTGCGCCAGCGGGCCAGCGGAATGCCGAGCTGGCCGCGGTATTTGGCGATGGTGCGCCGCGCGACCTTGTAGCCGCGGCGGCCCATCTCTTCCACCAGCTGCTCGTCGGTGAGCGGCTTCTTCTTGTTTTCGGCGTCCACGCACTCCTGCAGGGCCTTTTTCAGCTCGCGGGTGGACACCTCCTCGCCCTCCTTGTTCTCCATGCCTTCGGAGAAGAAGTACTTCAGCGGGAAGATGCCGAAGTGGGTCTCGATGTACTTGCTGTTGACCACGCGGGAAATCGTGGAGATGTCAAAGCCCGTCCGCTCGGCGATGTCCTTGAGAACCATCGGCTTGAGGTCGGCTTCGTCGCCGGACACGAAGTAGTCGTGCTGGTACGTGAGGATCTCGGACATCGTCCGGTTGAGCGTGTTCTGGCGCTGCTTGAGCGCCTCCACGAACCATTTGGCGGAGTCGAGTTTCTGCCGCACGAAGGTCGCAGCCTCCTTCTGGGCGCGCTCCGAAGAGCCCTTCGCCTCGAGGAGCAGGTCCGCGTATTTCTTGTTCACGCGCAGCTCCGGCACGGAGAAGCGCGGCATCGTGAAGGACAGCTCCCCGTCGTGCTCCTCGAGCACGAAGTCGGGCACGATCTGCTGCGCCTGGTCGGTGTAGGTGTAGTCCACCTCCCCGCCCGGGGCCGGGTTGAGCTTGACGATGCGGGCCATGGCCCCCTTGAGGTCCTGCTCGGACAGCCCGAGGCGGCTCATAATCTTCTGGAAATGCTTATTCGAGAATTCCTGGAAATAATCCTCCAGGATGCGCTCGGCGTTGACCGTGTCGGGCGTCTGCTTGCCCGCGTGCAGCTGCAGGAGCAGACATTCGCGCAGGTCGCGCGCCCCCACCCCGGCCGGATCGAAGTCCTGGATCACGCGCAGCATCTCCAGCACCTCCTCCGAGGTCGTGCTGATGCCGGCGCGGAAGGCCATGTCGTCCACCAGCGACTCGATGTCGCGGCGCAGGTAGCCGTCTTCGTCGAGCGAGCCGATGATGAAGGACGCCACGGCGTACTGCTCGGGCGTGAGATTGCGGTAGCCCAGCTGGTCCGTCAGGCTCTGGGTAAAGCTCTGGCGCACCGAGAAAGTGTTGTATTCGGGTCTGGGGTCCTTGCCCCAGTTGTTGACGCGGGTCTTGTAGGCAGGGATATCCCCCTCGTCCGTGATCTCGTCCAGGGACACGTCCTTGGCGTCTTCGGGCTTCTCGGGATCGGGCGAATCGTCCAGCACCGGATTCTCCTCCAGTTCCGTACGGATCCGCTGCTCGAGCTCCTGGATGGGGAGTTCGATCAGCTTGATCGTCTGGATCTGCAGCGGGGAGAGCTTCTGCTGCTGTTTAAGTTCGAGTCCCTGCTTGATCATAAGCTACAGCTCGACGGGAAATTCGGCCGGCCGGGTGTCTGCCCGTCCGATCGAAGGGTACTTGAAACGCTCCCGGACGATGAAGGCATCCGGAAAATCCCCCTTGAGCCGCTGCAGCAGGGCCTCGGCCTCCAGGCGCGTGCGGAAGTTGCCCACCGTCACCTTGAAGTTCGGGGAGGCGAAGCTGCGGTAGGCCTGGATATGGGGATACAGCGCATTGAAACGGCGGATCACGGCGGCGGATTCCTCCCGAGCCGTCCGGGTGCTCGCGAAATAGAGCCGGATCCGGAAGCCGTTGTATTGTTTGCCGGCGTTGGCGGCCACCTGTTTGTTCAGCGCGGCGCGGACGGCCGACGTCTGGCGCACCACCACCTGCTCGGGCAGGGCCGAGAAGATGTCGCGGCCCAGCAGGGTGGAGTCCACCTGGACCTCCTCGCCGGCATGCTCGATCTCGCTCGAGATCTCCTCCGTGTTCTGGGCCCGGAGGGCGGGAGCGCCCAGGGCCAGCAGCGCCAGGAGCCAGAACAGTTTATTCAGTCGTTGTAGTCTCATTGCTTTCCGTTTGGGATTTGTTGAGCATGCCGCTCAGCGGGATATCCAGTATTTCAATATTCTTGCCAAGACCGCCGCGTGCGGCCACTCTGGCGTGAACATCGAAGGTAACGTCCTCATAGCTCGCGTCTTTCGCAAGCAGGCGAAGCAGGCGCAGCGGATTGAATCCGTCGGCGATATTGCCCTGCAGCGGAATCCGGTACAGCGCATCGCTGTGGCCGGGGACCATCAGCTGGTCGGCATGGACCTGGAGCGCTTCCTGGCCCTGGAACTTGGCCACGCCGTTGAGATTCGTCACTTCGAAGCCGATGGTCGGGTTGTGGATGCCCACCTCGATCAGGGCGGAGACGCCGTTGAAGCCCTCCGGCGTGATGGAAATCAGCCGCACGGAGGTGACGCTGATATCCTTGATTCCCTTCCCCTTGCAACCTGCGAGCAGCAGGAGCGGGAGGAGCAGCAGCAAAATGTGTAATCTCTTCATGCGCGTGTAATGTATATTATCCTACAAAGATAAGAAAAATCTCTATCTTTGCGCCCGATATGAAAAAGCTGTACATCGAGACTTACGGCTGCCAGATGAACGTGGCCGACACCGAGGTGGTCTTCTCCATTCTCGGAAAAGAGGGATATGCGCGCACCGAGGAGATGGCGGAAGCCGACGTGATCCTCGCAAACACCTGCTCCGTGCGGGACAACGCCGAGCAGCGCATCTGGGGCCGCATCGAGCAGTTCAATTTCCAGCGCAAGACGCGCCCGGGCGTGGTCGTCGGCATCCTCGGCTGCATGGCCGAGCGCCTGAAGGACGCCCTCCTGGAGTCGGGCAAGGTGGACATCGTAGCCGGCCCGGACGCCTACCGGAGCCTGCCGCGCCTGCTCGCCGCCGCTTCGCAGGGCCACCCGCAGATCGACGTACTGCTTTCGCGCGAGGAGACCTACGGCGACATCGCGCCGGTGCGCGTGGACAAGAACGGCGTATCCGCCTTCATCTCCATCATGCGCGGCTGCAACAATGTCTGCTCCTACTGCGTGGTCCCCTATACCCGCGGCGCCGAGCGCAGCCGCGACCCGCACACCATCGTACGGGAGGCCTGCCACTGCGCAATGGACGGCTACAAGGAGATCACCCTGCTGGGGCAGAACGTGGACTCCTACCGCGTCGGCGACCTCGATTTCGCCGGCCTGCTGGCCCTGGTGGCCGAAGCCGTGCCCGCGCTGCGCATCCGTTTCTCGACCTCCAATCCGCAGGACATCTCCGACGCCGTGCTGGAGACGATGGCCTCGCACCCCAATATCTGCCGCCACATCCACCTGCCGGTCCAGTCCGGCTCCGACCGCATGCTGGAGAAGATGCGCCGCCGCTACACGCGGGTGGGCTATCTGGAGCGCGTCGCGAAGATCCGCGCGCTGATGCCCGACTGCGCCCTGTCCACGGACGTGATCGCGGGCTTCTGCTCGGAGACCGAGGAAGACCACCGCGACACGCTCTCGCTCTTCGAGGCCGTGGGATTCGACGCCGCCTTCATGTTCCAGTATTCCGAGCGGCCGGGCACGCTCGCCGCGAAGAAATACCCCGACGACGTGCCGCCGGAGGTCAAGACCCGCCGCCTGGAGGAGATCATCGCCCTGCAGAACCGCCTCTCGCTCGAGAGCAACCGCCGCGACGTCGGCAAGACCTTCCAGGTGCTGGTCGAGGGCCCGTCCAAGCGCAATCCGGCCGAACTCTGCGGCCGCAACAGCCAGAACAAGATGTGCGTCTGGCCGGACACGCAGCACCGCGCCGGCGACCTTGTGGACGTGAAGGTGCTTGACTGCACCCAGGCCACGCTCCTCTGCGAACTCGCTTAATTACATCCGATACATCCGGTCATCCGAGAAGGAGAAGCAGCAGTCGTCGGAGATGACGACGTGGTCGAAGAGGGTCAGGCCGACGGCCGACAGACCCTGGCGCAGCGCCTCTGTCCGGCGGATGTCAGCCGGACCGGGCGTGGGATTGCCGCTGGGGTGATTGTGGACGAGAATGAGCGCGCTGGCCCCCTTGTCCAGCGCCGCCCGGATAATCTGCCGGACATCCATCGTCGTCGAGTTGCCGCCGCCCGAGCTCACCCGCAACTTCCCGACCAGATACTGATGCTCGTTCAGGAAGAGCACCCAACACTCTTCGTGCTGCAGGCCCTTGAGCTGCGGGAGCATCAGCTCATGCACCCGCCGGGCCGTGAGCACCGGGCTCTTGACGACGTTGGATTCTTCCTGCAGGAAACGGCGCCCCAGCTCGAACGCCGCCAGCACGCAGGCCGCCTTGCCCGGCCCGATTCCGGGCACGGACAGCATGCGGTCCTGTGGAAGATTGAACAAGGCGCTGAGGCGGCCGTCCGCCAGGTCCAGCAGCTCTCGCGCCAGGTCAATGGCGCTGCTGTCCCGGTTGCCGCTGCGCAGCAGGACGGCGAGCAGTTCGCCGTCGCTGAGGCTCCCCGCTCCGCGGGCGAGCATCTTTTCGCGCGGCCTCTCATCCGCGCGGAGATCCTTGATTCCCATAGCGGACGCAACAATAAGCGAAAGATTCGTAAAAAACGAAAAGATTCGTACGCGTCCGACAAAAAAATACAAATTTTACAGGAGGAAATGTTATTTTTGCGCTGCTATGCATTCGCACGCAGATGATCCCGTCGCCCTGATGCAGGAGCACGGCGTCAAGCCGACCGCCAACCGCATCCTAATCCTGAAGTCCCTGCTCCAGGCGGGCCGTCCGCTCTCCCTGACGGAGATCGAGACCGCCCTGGAGTCGGTCGACAAGTCCATCATTTCCAGGACCCTGGCGACCTTCCGCGAACATCATCTGCTACACACGCTCTCCGGCGAAGACTTTGTCCGCTACGAGGTCTGCCACTGCGCGGACGGCGGGCAGGACGACGACCGCCACGTGCACTTCCACTGCGAAGTCTGCGGCCGCACCTTCTGCCTGGAAGAGCTGCCGATCCCGGCCGTGCCCTTCCCCGACGGCTTTTCGGTCGAAGCCGTCGAGTATCTGGCACACGGCGTGTGTCCGGAATGCAATAAGCGCTAATCTTCCCCCGCTTTCAGCTCTTCGATCATGGCCTTCGCACGGCGGATACGCGTGCGGACGGTGTTGAGTTCCATGCCGAGTTCTTCGGCGATTTCCTTGTACTGCAGGCCGTCCAGCAGACGCATCCGCGCGATGGCGCGGTAGAGCTCGGGCAGGCCCTCGATGTAGGCCTCGAGCTTCTCGGCGTCTTCCGATTCCACGATCTGGTCCAGCGGTGTCGCCGTCTCGTCGCCCAGCACGTCGATGATGGCGCCGCTGTGGTCGTTCTCCTTGTCCAGCGAGACCAGGCGGCTGCGGGCGCGCGTCTCCGCGTCGATGGTGTCGAGCGCCGTGTTGTGCGCGATGGTCCGGAGCCAGGTCGAGAACTGGCTCTTGTTGGGGTCGAAGCTGCGGATCTGCCGGAACGCCTTCTCGAAGCTGCGCGAGCAGATGTCGTCGATATAGAAATCGTCCAGGGACTTCATCGCACTCTTCAAGTAGGCGCGCAGCCCCTCGAAATGCGTGTCCCAGAGTTCGGTGAAGGCGGTGCCGTCGCCGATGATCGCCCGGCGGACGAGTTCGTCAGTGGGCTTCAAGCCAGGTTTTTCCATCATTGCATTCTACGGTCAGGGGAACAGACAGGGACATGACGCCTTCCATCTCGCGGACCAGCATTTCGCGCACGGGCGCGATTTCTTCCTGCGGGACCTCGAGCAGCAATTCGTCGTGGATCTGGAGGACTATCCGGGCGCGGTAGCCGCCTTCACGGAGGCAGCGGTCCACGGCAGTCATCGCCAGTTTGATGATATCGGCCGCCGTGCCCTGGATGGGGGCGTTGACGGCGTTGCGCTCCGCCAGGGCACGGACCGCGGCGTTGCCCGCGCTGATGTCCGCGATGTAGCGGCGGCGTCCAAAGAGCGTCTCCACATATCCGCGTTCGCGCGCCTGCGCGACGGTGGCGTCGATGAAGCCGCGGATGGAGGGGAAGGACGCGAAATAGTCGTCGATGATCTGCTTCGCCTCGCTCCGGGAGCAGCGCAGCCGCTCCGCGAGACCGAAGGAAGAGATGCCGTACATGATGCCGAAGTTCGCCGTCTTCGCAATGCGGCGCTGGTCGGCGCTCACCTCCCCGATGGGGATGTGGAAGATTTTCGCGGCCGTGGCCGCGTGCACGTCCTGCCCCTGCCGGAAGGCCTCCACCAGGTGGGCGTCCCCGCAGAGATGCGCCATCAGCCGGAGCTCGATCTGCGAATAGTCGGCGGACATCATCACCCAGCCCGGCTCCCCGGGCACGAAGGCCTTGCGGATCTCGCGGCCTTCTTCGGTGCGAATCGGGATGTTCTGGAGGTTCGGGTTGGAGGAGGACAGGCGACCCGTCGCGGTCAGGGCCTGGTTGAAGGTCGTATGCACCCGGCCGTCGGCCGGGGAAATGTAACCCGCGAAGGGCTCGATATAGGTCGAAAGCAACTTGCGCAGGCCGCGGTAGTCCAGGATGGCGTCGATGATGGGGCTGCGGTCCGCCAGGTGCGAGAGGGTCTGCTCGTCCGTGGGCCAGTTGCCGGATTTGGGCTTCTTGGCCTTCGGATCCAGCTGGAGCTTCTCGAAGAGCAGGACGCCGATCTGCTTGGGAGACAGGATATTCAGCGTCGGGTCGTCCGCCAGGCGACGGACCTCCGCTTCGCGCTCGGCCATCTTGTGGCGCAGGCCTTCGGCGAAATCGCGAAGCGACCCCATGTCCACCTTGACACCGGTCCGCTCCATGCGCGCGAGCACGCCGATCAGCGGCTCTTCGATCTCGTCGTAGAGGCGCGTCATCCCTTCGGTGGCGGCCATTTCGCGCAGCAGGCAGTCCGACAGGCGGAAGATGGCGGCCGTCTCCAGGATGCGGTCCGGGCCGGTCTCCTCCGGGACTTCGTCGAAGAGCGAGCCGGTCTCCTGCGGCGCAGACGCCTCCAGCTCGATGCCAAGGTAGGCGCGCGCCAGGACGTCCAGTTTGTGGCTGCGCTCGGGGCCGAGCAGGTAGTGCATGAGCTCGAGGTCTTCGAGGCGGCCGGCCAGGGTGATGCCGCGCCCGGCAAGCGCTTTCATCTGCCCCTTCAGGTCCACGCCGACCTTCGTCACCGCCGCATCCTCCAATATCGTCTTGAAATCCTCAACCCCTCCTTCCGCCACTCCGGCCTCACACCCCACAAACATCTTCTCCCCCTGCAGATTGATCGCGATCTTATTACCTTGAATATCTTTTATTTGTATCTCTTGACTATTGATTTTCGGCGCCGAAGCGTTGTCCGGCGGGGTGCTGCCCTCGAAAACCGTAGCCACCCTCGGCTTCGTAAGAGGGAGGGGCCCGCCGACGGAGTCGGTGGGAGGGGTCCGGCGCAGCCGGACGTTTTCGAGGGCAGCAGCCCCACCGGCAGCGGAGGCGCCAGAAGAAACGGAGACTTTCTTGATGAGGCGTTTCAGGGAGGGCATTTCGTAGAGGTCGAGAAGGGCGTTCAGCTCGGGGGTCTCGACGGTGTCGTACACCAGCTGCTCGGCCATGACGTCGAGCGCGATGTCCGTCTTGATGGTCACCAGCCGCTTCGACAGCGCGATATGCCCCTCCGCCGCGCGGAACTGCTCCTGCTGCCGCGCCGTCAGCTCGTCCAGATGCGCATAGATCCCCTCGACGGAACCGTACTTGCCCAGCAGCTTGGCCGCACCGACGGGCCCGACCCCCTGCACGCCCGGCACATTATCCGACGCATCCCCGCAGATCGCGAGAATATCGATGACCTGCGCGGGCGAAGCGATCTTCCACTTGTCGCAGACCTCCGCCACGCCCAGCAGCTCATTCTCTCCCCCACCTTTCCCGGGCTTCACCTGCAGGATGTGCGGGCTGACCAGCTGGCCGTAATCCTTATCCGGCGTGACCATATAGACCTCGAAGCCCTCGGCCTCGAAACGCTTCGCAGCGGAACCGATCACATCGTCCGCCTCGAAACCCGGCAGCATCAGCACCGGGATGTCCAGCGCCTCCACGATCCGCGTCAGCGGCTCCAGCGCCTCCACGACCAGCGCGGGCGTCTCCCCGCGGTTGGCCTTATACGCCGGATACAGCTCGTTCCGGAACGTGCCCCCCGGCGGATCGAAGCTCACCGCGATATGCGTCGGACGCTCGCGGTCGATCAACTCGAGCAGATACTTCGTGAAACCGAACAGGATGGACGTATCCACCCCCTTGGAATTGACCATGGGGCGGCCCAGGAAGGCATAATACATCTTGAAGACAAGCGCGTGCCCGTCGATAAGGAAAAGTTTCATAGAGCAAAGATGAAACTTTTTTCGGAAAGTTTCAAATAGAAAAATTTCAAAAATAAGTGACTGATTTTTAAAAGACCTTACAAAAAGACCAATTGTTATTGCAGTATTGTCAGATGTGGGATTTCAAAAATAAAGCATTGACAGACTACATACTTATTTATTATATTCGTTCGCAGTTAACCGAAAGGAAACACTAACCAAGGCAACACAACCATTACCATTTATAACTAAAAAACCAACGAAAATGCTTAAAAAACTGCTGAAAGTTGCGAGTATCTTGATGGTATTCAGCACTTTGTGTGGAGGTTTCAACGCCTCCGCCCAGACGCGTGCCCTCAGCGGAAAGGTGCTTGACACCGGCGGACAGCCGGTCATCGGCGCCGCCGTCATGATCCCCGGCACCACCAACGGCGCGACCACCGACCTGGATGGTAACTTCTCCATCCGCGTCGCCCCCGGCACCGCCCTCGAAGTTTCCTGCATCGGTTATTCCGCCAAGCGCGTATCCGCTGCGGACAATATGGTCATCACCCTTGAGGATGACACCGAGATGCTCGAAGAGACCGTCGTGATCGGTTACGGCGTACAGCGCAAGAGCGACCTCACCGGCTCCGTGGCATCCGTCCGCGAGTCCGAACTCCAGAACCGCTCGACCTCCGATGCCGCCGCCGCCCTCCAGGGCAAGGCCGCCGGTGTCCAGATCTTCAACGATTCCGGTGCTCCGGGCGAAGGCGCTTCCATCCGCGTCCGCGGTATCTCCTCCAACAGCAGCTCCGGTCTCGGCCCGCTCCTCATCGTGGACGGTCTGAAGGTGGACAAGATCGACTACCTCGATCCTTCCATGATCGAGTCCATGGAGGTCCTGAAGGACGCCGCCTCCGCCGCCATCTACGGTGCGCAGGCCGGTAACGGTGTCGTTCTCATCACCACCAAGAACGGCGCCAAGAACAAGGACAAGGATGGCAACATCTTCTATAATTACAAGCTCACCCTCAGCAGCCTCGGCCACCACGCCCAGGTCATGAACGCCCATCAGTACATCGACTGGCAGCAACAGCTCGGCAACCTGGGCTCCATCGACGAGTTGATCACCACCGGCGTGTGGGACGGCATCACCGACACCAACTGGGCCGACGTCCTGTACGGGACCGGCGTGACCCACAGCCACACCCTCGGCGCCCAGGGCGGCAACGACCGCGGCTCCTACTTCCTGTCCCTCAACTATGTGGACGAAGACGGTATGGCCCGTGGCAACACCGATACCTTCAAGCGCTTCACCGCGCAGGTCAATGCCGACTACAAGATCAAGAAGTGGTTCACCGTCGGCACCAACACCTCCATCGAGCGCCGCGCGCAGCAGAAGATCGGCGAGCACTCCGAGTACGCCGGCAGCAGTGCAGGCCTCCTCGGCACCCTCGTCATCGACCCGCTCACCCCGGTTTATTATACGTATGACCAGCTCACCAAGGACATGAAGAAATATGTGGATAACGGTGAGCGCAAGGTTTACGGACCTGCGGACAATCCGGATCTGTACTATGCCGTGTCCAAGATCCTCGAAGGCGACGGTATCAACCCGCTCATCTACCGCGACCGCAACCAGAAGAAGGAAGAAAGCTGGCAGATCCGCGGTACCGTATACGCCAACCTCACCCCGTTCAAGGGCTTCGTCTTCACCTCCCGCCTCGGCTACCGGATCAAGCAGAAGTACTCGAGCAACTTCGAGGAGCCGTACCACGCCAATGCCAAGGCCTACTCCAAGAAGTACAGCATTACCGCCAATTCTTCCCAGGATTACTACTTCCAGTGGGAGAACTTCGCCAACTACAATGTGACGCTGGCACAGAAGCACGCTATCGGTATCATGGCCGGTATGTCCTATACCTTTAGCGATAGCCGTGGCGTAAACGCCGGCCTCGAAGGCACTGACCCGCTCAAGGGCTACGCAGAGAACTTCCGCTACCTCAGCCAGGACAACGGTTCCGGCACCAAGAGCATCGGCGGCGGCACCCCGAGCCAGAGCACCCAGATCTCCTACTTCGGCCGTCTGACCTACAGCTACGACAACCGTTACAGCATCCAGACCAACTTCCGCGCCGACGCGTTCGACTCCTCCAAGCTCTCCCCGAAGAACCGCTGGGGTTACTTCCCCTCCGTCTCCGCCGGCTGGACCATCAGCAACGAGCACTTCATCAAGGACAACATCGGCAAGGACATCCTCAGCCACCTGAAGGTCCGCGGTTCCTGGGGTATCAACGGTAACATCGCCGTCCTCTCCGGTTATCCGTGGTCCTCGGCCATCTCTTACAACAGCTCCAGCTATCAGTTCACCGATGCCGATACGGCTTCCCTGGGTTCCAAGCCTTCCGGCCTGGCCAATCCTGACCTGACCTGGGAGACCTCCGTCCAGACCGACTTCGGTCTCGACCTCCGCATGTTCAACAATCGCCTTTCCTTTGGCGTGGACTGGTTCAACAAGGACACCAAGGACCTGCTGGTCAGCGTCTCCCCGGTGGCCGAAGTGGGTATCAGCCGTCACACCGTGAACGCCGGTTCCGTGAACAACACCGGTTGGGAATTCGAACTCGGCTGGCAGGACAACATCGGCGACCTCCACTACAGCATCAACGGCAACCTCTCCACCCTGAAGAACCGCGTGACCTACCTGGAGCCCTCCGTGGGACACCAGAAAGGTTCCGACTTCGGTAACATGAAGTTCTCCACCTGGTTTGAAACGGGTTATCCGGTGTGGTTCTTCCGCGGCTACCAGTACGCCGGCGTCAACGCCGAGAACGGCAAGCCTGACTACTACGCCGCTGACGGCAGCCTCACCCAGAGCCCGGTCGACGCCGATATGGGTTACATGGGCAGCGCCCTCCCGCCCGTCTCCTTCGGTCTCACCATCCACCTCGACTGGAAGGGTCTCGACTTCACCGTGTTCGGCACCGGTGCCGCCGGCCATCAGCTGATGCCTTGCGTCTACCGTGTGGACCACAGCCAGATCAACTCCCTGGTTTACTTCTACGAGGAGTGCGGCAAATCCCTCCCGAAGATCGAGAACATCCTGACCAAGGAATTCTGGAGCTCCACCGCCGTCGTCTTCAATGGTGACTTCTTCAAGATCAAGCAGATCCAGCTCGGCTACACCCTGCCGAAGCAGTGGCTGAAGAAGGTGTTCATCAACGACCTCCGCGTCTTCGCCTCCATGGACGACTGGTTCGTGATCACCAAATACCCGGGCTTCGATCCGGAGACTGCTTCCACCAGCTCCACCAGCGGCATGGGTCTGGATAAGGGTTCTTATCCTAACGCCAGAAAGCTTATGTTCGGTATCAATGTTTCTTTCTAATCTGATTCGAATATGAAAAAGTATATCATTCTTGGATTATCTGTTGCTCTGGCGGTGTTCGCCACCACCTCGTGCAACCAGGATCTTCTGAACATCCCGCAGAAGGGCGTCATCAACGATGAAGATTTCTACAAATCTGATGAAGACGCACAGTCTGCCCTCACCGCCGTCTATGACGAATTCATTTCACTGATCAACGCCCAGGGCAGTAACAACCCTGCCTGGAACGTCGTTGTCAACGCCCCGGGCGATGAGCTCTACTGGGGTGGCGGCAAGAAGAACGGCTCCAGCTCCGGCGGCCAGGAAATCAACGAATTCCGCAACACGTTCGACAGTACCATTCCGCATATCCGCGTAGTCTACAAGGGACTCTACTCCTTGATCTACAAGGCCAATCTCGTTATGGACAACTTCTACGGCGAGAACGGCGAGAAGTGCGACTCCCCGATCAAAAAGCAGTGCGTGGCCGAGGCCCGAGCCATCCGTGCCTGGGCACATTTCAATCTGGCCGTCATCTGGGGCACCCCGCCCCTCGTGGAGCACGTGCTTGCCAGTGACGCCCGCCCGACCAACTGCGACCACGATGTCCTGATGAACTGGGTCATCGACGAGTTCAAGACCGCCATCCCCGACCTAAAACCGCGTAACGGCAAGACCGACAAAGCGGGCGCATTCCGGATGACTACGGGCGCCGCCCAGGCGTTCCTCGGCAAGGCCCAGGTCTTCAACAAGGACTGGGCAGGTGCCAAGGAGAGCCTCAAGAAGGTCATCGACTCCGGGAACTACGCCCTTGCCCCCACCTCTGACCTGCTGAACATGTTCCACAAAGTTGGCGACGGCAATGAAGAGAAAGTTCTTGAAATGAACTACGTCTACAAAGACGGACTCAGCGGTGTGAAATACCACTTCCAGCGCAACCAGGCCCTGTTCTTCCGCAACATCAAAGAGTATCCTTCCGTGCTGATCCAGGCCGGCGACGGCTGGGGCAACAACGTCAGCCCGACCGAGAAATTTATGAAAGCCATCCTGGCGCATGAGCCCAATTCGGCCCGCCGCAAGGCTTGGTTCGTCTCCTACGAGGAGTGGCTCACTGACTTCCCCTACCCGCTGAAGGCCACCACCGTGGACGTTCCGGACAAGGACGGCAAGAAGAGCAAGGTTTCCTACAAGGCCGACGCTGACATGACGAAGGATGAGAAACTCATGGACTACCGCCGCGGTCTGAACTGCGAGAAGTATGACGAGACCTATGCCAACTGCGGCTACTACTTCATGAAGTTGGCACCTTGGGATTCCGATCTGATCCCGAACAACGCCACCGTCACGGAAGAAAACCGCATCATCATGCGTTACGCCGAAGTCCTGCTGCTTTACGCAGAAGCCTGCGCCATGGGTGGCGATTCCGACGGCAGTGGTCTCAAGGCCCTCAACGACGTCGCCAAGCGCGCCGGGGCCCCGACCTACGACAAGCTGACCATGGACAACGTCAAGCAGGAGAAGTGGTTTGAACTCTCCTGGGAAGGCACCCGTTTCTGGGATCTGGTCCGCTGGGGCGATGCACCCACCGTGCTTGCCTGGAAGGCTCACGACAAGACCCCGTACCTGGGCGACGAGTTCTACGTAAAGGGATCCAACGGCAAAAAAACCTCCGGCAAGCCGCACAAGGCCCGCGTCTCTTTCAAAGACGATGGCTGGGCAGCCTCCGGCGGTGGCTACAAGTCCGGAAAGCACGAACTTTACCCGTTCCCGTTCGACGTCATCCAGATCAACCCCTGGAACGCAGAGAAGAACGAAGGTCTGAAACAGAACCCGGGTTGGGAATAGGATTCTCAAAACGAAATACCCTTTCAAGGGCCGCCCAGTGGGGTGGCCCTTTTATTTTTCACCCATACTTTAAGAAAAATGTCAGGCATTTAAAAATCGGTCAGAACGCAAAATTTCATACTTGAATCATTCAGAAATCAAATTGCACCTATTCTGATACCTGCCGATATTGAATCCGACTATATTTGCCCAGGTTCAAAAAAACCACATAGTTGTATTACCGATTTAACAACCTTATATTCTAATCAAACCAATTTCCTTATGTTCAAAAACCTGCTGAAAGCTGCGAGTATCTTAATGATATTCAGCGCTTTATGGGGGGGTCTTGACGCCTCCGCCCAGAATCGTGCCATCAGCGGTCAGGTGATTGATGCCGGCAAGCAGCCGGTCATCGGCGCCGCCGTCATGATCCCTGGCACCAACACTGGCGCTACGACTGACCTGGATGGTAAGTTCAGCCTCCAAGTCGCTCTTGGCACCACGCTCGAAGTCTCCTGCATCGGTTACACGACGATCCGCGTCACCGCTGCCGAGAACATGGTCATCACGCTCGAGGAAGACAACGAGATGCTTGAAGAGACCGTCGTCATCGGTTATGGTACCCAGAAGAAGAAACTCCTCACGGGTTCCACTATTAATATTACGGGCGACGATATCCAGAAGCAGAACACCACCAACGCGCTCGGAGCTATCTACAGCTCCGTCCCGGGCGTCAACATCGTCCAGTCCAGTGGTGTCCCGGGTGCCAGCTACAACATCACCATCCGCGGTCTCGGCACCAACGGCAACTCCAACCCGCTCATCGTCATCGACGGTGTGGCCGGCGGCAACCTGGATGACCTCAACCCTGCAGACATCGAATCCATTGACATTCTGAAGGATGCTGCTTCCGCCGCCATCTACGGTGCGCGTGCTGCCAACGGCGTCGTCCTCGTGACCACCCGCCAGGGCAAGGTCGGCGAGAAGAAGGCCACCGTCACCTTCGATGCCTACATGGGCTTCCAGCAGCCGAACACCAACGGTGTCCACGGCGTCACCGCTTCGGAATACCTCGATCTGGTCAAGCGGGCAGGCCTGACTGAGTATGACAACATCGAAGAGACGATGCCCGTCCAGATGGATTGGATCCGCAAGGGCCTGTGGAACGGTACCGACTGGTTCACCGAGTCCATCAACAAGAACGCCCCGACCAACAACCTGGCAGTGGGCATCACCGGCGGCGGCGACGCTGTCCGTTACTCCTTCAGCTTCACCAAATCCTATTCGGAAGGTACCCTGGGTGCACCCAAGCCTACCTATTATGACAGAACCACCGTCCGCGCCAATACGGACTTCTCCATCCTGAAGAAGGGCAACCGCGACGTCATCAAGCTCGGCGAAAACGTGACCGTGTCCATTACGGATTCCCGCGGCATGTCCACCGGCGGCCGTGGCAGCGATGTGTCCAACCTCCTGACCAAGACCCCGCTCCTGCCGGCCTGGGACCTGGACGGTAGCCTCTATACTTATGCGAAGCAGCAGCGCGACGGCTGGGATGCCCGCGACAACGAAGTGAACCTGCTTGAGCAGCAGTGTCTTAAGGAGAGCCAGGGCAAGGGTGTCCGCGTCCAGGGCAACGTTTACCTGGAGGTCAACCCGATCAAGGAGCTCAAACTCCGTACCGCCTTCGGTATCCGCGCCAACACCAACTTCTCCCGCGAGTATACGCCGGAGTACCAGCTCACGGCTTCTACTTTCCAGGAATATGACAGCGTGAAGCAGAGCGCCAGCGTTTCCACCAACTGGACCTGGGAACTCACCGCCAACTACAAGAAGACCTTTGCCAGCAACCACACTGTCGAGGCCCTCGTCGGTACGTCCATCGAGGCCACCGGTTGGGGTATGAGCGTCAACGGTACCCGTTCCAACACCAAGTTCGGCACCTGGGAGTCCGCCAACCTCAGTTCCGTTGACGGCGCGCTGACCAGTGACGAGCACGCCAGCATGGGCGGCGGCAACACCGTTCCCTACAACAACCTCCTCTCCTTCTTCGCCCGTGCGAACTACACTTTCAAGGAGAAATACATGTTCACCGCGATTGTCCGTGCCGACGGTTCCTGCAACTTCGCCAAGGGCCACCGCTGGGGCATCTTCCCGTCCGTCTCCGCCGGTTGGGTGATCTCCTCCGAGCCCTGGATGCAGTCCACCAAGAGCTGGCTCAGCTTCCTGAAGCTCCGTGGCAGCTGGGGTCAGAACGGTAACTGCCGTATCAACAACTTCCAGTACACCGGTACGATCTCGATGAACGGCCAGTATGACTTCTCCTACGACCAGACGAACCCGGTCACGGCTGCCTATCCCGACAACATTCCTAATCCCAACCTCTCCTGGGAGACTTCCGAGCAGCTTGCTCTCGGTTTCGACTCCCGCTTCTTCCGCAGCCGTCTGGGCGTCATCTTCGACTGGTACCAGAAGGACACCAAGGACTGGCTCGTGACCCCTCCCAACATGGGTATCCTGGGCGCCAGCGCTTCTTCCATCAACGGCGGCGCCGTGCGCAACAGCGGCGTTGAACTGAGCCTCACCTGGAACGACCACTTCGGCGACCTGCGCTACAGCGTCGGCCTGAACGGTTCTTTCAACAAGAACACCGTCCTCTACATCAACACGGCCGAAGGCTATCTCAAAGGCCAGGCGAAAATCATCTCCGAGAACGTGGCCAAGCTGGAAGGCTACCGCGCTGAACCGGGCAAGCCGATCGGCTACTTCCTGGGTATGGCCAGCGAGGGCATCTTCCAGAACCAGGCCCAGATCGACGAATACAACGCCAAGGGTTACACCTTCATGAACGGTTACGATGCCGCCCAGCCGGGCGACGTGATCTGGATCGACCAGAACGAAGACGGTGTCTATGACGAGAAAGACTGCGTCGAAATCGGTAATCCTCATCCGGACTTCACCATGGGCTTCAACATCAGCCTGCAGTGGAAGGGCATCGACTTCAGCGTCAACGGTTCCGGCGCATTCGGCCAGCAGGTCATGCAGAGCTACCGCCAGTTCGCGCTCCAGGATCTCCAGAACTTCACCAACAACCTGGTGAACCGCTACTGGACCGGCGAAGGTTCCACCAACTCCTTCCCGCGTTACTCCTCCGGTTCGCACAACAACTTCAAGTGCAACAGCTACAACAGCGATATCTTCATCCAGAACGCCGACTACCTCAAGATCCGTAACATCACCCTCGGATTCGACTTCAAGCAGGTGTTCAAGAAGATCCCGTTCCAGCAGCTCCGCGTCTTCGTGACGGGCCAGAACCTCATCACGATCACGGGCTACGACGGCATGGATCCCGAAGTGGGTACCGGCTCCGGCGTGGATAGCTGGTCTTCCGGCATCGACACCGGTTTCTATCCTTCCCCTAAGGTTTTCATGGCTGGTGTCAGCATCAAATTCTAAATCCGAAAGCATATGAAAAAGATATTATTTACTATCGCAGTATGTTTCCTGGCCCTCGTCAGTTGCGAGAAACTTGACAACCTGCTCGATACGAAGAACTACTCGAAGGCGGATACTTCCTCCTTCCCCCAGACCGAGAAGGACGCGGAGCAGCTGGTCAACTCGGCTTACTCTACGATGCATTCGCTGTACACAGGCTCCATCTTCAAGATCAACCTGTTCCGCCGCATGATTGCCAGCGACGACATTTACGGTGCCGGTTCCAAGAGTTCCAAGGAAACCACGGCCGACGATCGTCTGCTCGCTCCGTCCAGCGACGAGGACAACAGCGTCTGGAAGAGCTTCTACAACGGTATGTTCCGTTGCAACTATGCGCTTGAGGCCATCTCCGCCATGGACGACGACCTCTTCACGGGCGACAACAAGGCCTGGTACCTGGGTCAGACGCATTTCATGCGTGCTTTCTACCTTTGGGAGATGGCCGAGCGTTGGGAAACCTTCCCGCTGACGCTTTCCACCCAGGTGGAGAACATGCCCAAGGCATCTGTCGACGAGATTTATGCCGCCATCGCCGCGGACCTCAAGGATGCCATCAACATGATTCCGGCCAAATATGGTTACTCCAAGGACAACAACCTGGCAGGCCGCGCCACGAAGTACGCCGCCGAGGCCCTTATGGGCCGCGTGTGGCTCTTCTACACGGGCTTCTATAAGAAGTCTGACATGGCCGGCATCACCAAGGCTCAGGTGATCACCTGGCTCGAGGAATGCGCCAACACCAGCGTCTCCAAATTCGACCTGGAGAAGGACCAGCGCGAAATCTGGATGTATTCCAACGAGTACTCCAGCGGTATCGCTTATGGCGTCGACTTCGGCACCTATGCCAACAAGGAAAACCTGCACTGGGTAGGCAACCACAGCAAGGAGACCGTCTGGGGCGTCCATTTCTCCTACACCGGCACCGGCTACAACCGCCTCGCGGAATGGCTCGGCTTCCGTAATTCCGCCCAGACCCCGAACAAGGACAGCTATCCTTATTCCGCCGGCGGAAACGGCAACGCTTCCGTGAACCCGCTCTTCGTCCAGGAATGGTATGAGGATAAGGATTACGGCACGAAGGATAAGCGCTTCTATGGCACCATCCTGGTCACCAACGCAGCCAAGATCCAGAAAGCTTATCCGTGGTATAAGGGCGAAGTGGAGCTTCCGAATTTCGCGGGCCACGACTCGAAGGAAATTGAGCGCACCTGGTTCTACACCAAGAAATACCAGGCCATGGCCGCCTACTCCGACGGAGCAAAGACCACTTTGAAGAAGAATTTCTTCAACATTGTCAACGGCGCCATCAACAACAACGCCAAGAGCGGCAACAAGAACGACGCTATCTACATCCGCTTCGCCGACGTGCTGCTGATGCTCGACGAGCTGAAGGAGACCACCACCGGTATGAACCGCCTTCGCGCCCGCGCCGGATTGGATCCATACCCTTCCTATACTTTCGAGCGGCTCCAGAAAGAGCGCCGCTACGAGTTCGCGACGGAAGGCATGCGCTTCAACGACCTGCGCCGCTGGTATCCCGAGAAGGCCGGTGAAATCATCGAGAAGAACCAGACGGGGGGCTACATCGAGTTCCTGGGCAAGGCCAACACCTATAAGGAACTGCCCGGACGCTCCTTCTCCCAGCGCTACGCGCTCACCCGCGGTTTCTGGATGATCCCGCAGGAGCAGATCAACCTCCAGCAGGGCATGCTCGAGCAGAACGAGGGCTTCAAGGACGGACAGAGCTACCTCTTCGTCGACGGTGACCTCCCGTACTAGACTATCCTCTATCTATTTATGAAAAGAGCCCGCCACCCGGCGGGCTCTTTTTGCGTATTTCAAACCCCAGTTTGCGGCATTGCCGATTCAAGCTGATTAAAACCCATTATATTTGAGCGTTAGTTATTCCTGATAACCATTTTTATATCCATTAATATTAACCAAAAACACTAAAAAATGTTTAAAAAACTGCTGAAAGCTGCGAATATCATCATGATATTCAGCGCTTTATGGGGAGGCCTTGCGGCTTCCGCCCAGAATCGTGCCATCAGCGGCAAGGTGATTGATGCCAACGGCGATGCTGTCATCGGTGCAGCCGTCATGATTGCAGGCACCAACACCGGCGCTACGACCGACCTGGACGGCGTCTTCAGCCTCACCGTCGCCCCCGGGACTTCCCTGGAGGTCTCTTGCATCGGCTACGTGACCCGTCGGGTCGCCGCCGCCGAAAACATGACCATCACGCTTCAGGATGACTCCGAAATGCTCGAAGAGACCGTCGTGATCGGTTATGGTGTCCAGCGCAAGAAACTCGTGACCGGTTCGACGGTCAGCGTGTCCGGCGACAAACTCGCCTCCACGCATTCCGTCGATGCGTTCGGCGCCCTGCAGAGCCAGGCGTCCGGCGTGAACATCACCCAGAACTCCGGTCAGCCGGGCGAAAGCTACAAGGTGACCATCCGCGGTATGGGTACCAAGGGTTCCAACACCCCGCTCTACGTCGTGGACGGCGTGCCCAACGCCTCCATCACCGCCCTCTCCCCCAACGACATCGAGTCCATTGACGTCCTCAAGGACGCGGCCTCCAGCGCCATCTACGGCGCCCGTGCCGCCAACGGCGTCATCCTCGTGACCACCAAGAAGGGCAAGGCCGGCAAGGTGCAGGTGGACCTCGATGCCTACTACGGCTGGCAGAACCCGAACACCAACGGCGTCACCCCGCTGAACGCCAAGCAGTACATCGAGATCATCGACAAGGCCTATGAGATCCAGGGCATCCAGAAGAAAGACTGGGCGACCCTCATCCCCAACCTGTACAGCAAGATCATGAACGGGACCTGGGAGGGTACCAACTGGCTCGAAGAGACCACGATCCACAACGCTCCCATCCACAACGAATCCATCAATATCACGGGCGGCTCCGAGATTTCCCGCTTCGCGCTGGGCTTCTCGAACTTCGGCCAGACCGGTACGCTCGGCGCGCCGGCCACGCCGCAGTACGACCGCAACACCTTCCGTATGAATTCGGACTACACCCTCTGGAAGAAGAACGGCCGCGACATCCTGCGCGTGGGCGAGAACGTCACCTTCACCACCACCAACAAGAAGGGCATCCAGATCGGCGGCATCTACTCCAACAACCTCCGTACGCTCCTGCGTATGACCCCGGTCCTGCCGGCCTACAACGAAGACGGCAGCTTCTACACCTACGAACAGCGCAAGGCGGACGGTTGGAATTTCAGCGATGAGCTGGTCAACCCGCTCGAGCAGCTCTCCTACACCCGCTCCCAGCGCTACAGCAAGGGCTATCGCCTCCAGGCCAATGCCTATCTGGAATTCATGCCCATCAAGGGCCTGACCTTCCGCTCCAGCGCCGGCTGGCTCTACAACCACTCCGAGAGCCGCAGCTACGTGCCCGTCTACGTCCTCAGCGGCAAGACCTCGAACCCTGACGACGACGTGACGCAGAGCCAGTCCTACAGCACCCGCTGGTCGCTGGAGAACACCCTCAACTGGGTGGCCAGCTTCGGCAACCACAACCTCGACGTCCTGGTCGGCCAGTCCATCGAGAAATGGGGCTACGGCAGCAGCCTCAGCATCACCAACTCCCTCTCCATCTTCCCGGGCTCCTTCGACCACGCCTACATCGACAACACCAACGGCGGCTCGGTGGATTCCCGCTTCACGAAGATCAGCGGCAGCCCGAACAGCCAGGGCGCCCTGTCCTCCTTCTTCGGCCGTGTGAACTACAACTACAACGAGACCTACCTGCTGTCCGCCGTGCTCCGCGCCGACGGTTCCAGCAACTTCGCCCGCGGTCACCGCTGGGGTATCTTCCCCTCCGTATCCGCCGGCTGGGTGGTCTCCAACGAGCCTTTCATGGACTTCTCCAGCGACTGGCTGAGCTTCTTCAAGCTGCGCGCCAGCTGGGGCCAGAACGGTAACTGCAACATCGATCCGTTCCAGTATGTCGCCACCATCGCCTTCACCTCCGCCTACTACTTCGATGATATCACGAAGCCGGCGGTGGGCGCCTACCCCGACATCCTTCCCAACGAGAACGTGAAATGGGAGACCTCCGAGCAGCTGGACTTCGGCTTCGACGCCCGCTTCCTGCGCAGCCGCCTCGGCATTTCCTTCGACTGGTACAACAAGATGACCAAGGACTGGCTGGTGGATGCTCCGATCCTCCTGTCCTACGGTACCGGCGCCCCGTACGTGAACGGCGGCGATATCCGGAACCGCGGTTATGAAATCCTGGTTTCCTGGAACGACAGCGTCAACCGCGACTTCTCCTACGGCATCTCCGCGACCTTCTCGCACAACAGCAACGTCGTCACCCGTCTGGCCAACTCCGAAGGCATCATCCACGGCGACGACAACGCCATCGCACAGAATACCACCGAGCTCTACCGCGTCCAGGAAGGCTACCCGATCGGTTACTTCTGGGGCTATGAGATGGATGGCATCATCCAGAACGAGCAGCAGAAGCAGGACTACCTGAACAAGTACTTCGGCGGCGACGCCTCCAAGTCCAAGCAGGGCACCAGCATCCAGCCCGGCGACGTGATGTTCGTGGACCGCGACGGCAACGGCAAGATCGACGAGAACGACAAGACCATGATCGGCAATCCGAACCCGGACTTCAACGCAGGTCTGTCCATCTTCCTGGAGTACAAGGGCATCGACCTCACCCTGAACGGCTACGGCCAGTTCGGCCAGCAGGTGGCCAAGAGCTACCGCCAGTTCTCCGACGAACCGGACGACAACTACACCACCGACGTGTTCACCAAGTACTGGAACGGCGAAGGCAGCACCAACCACTATCCGCGCTTCACCCACGGCAAGCACGTGAACATGTCCGAGCTTTCCCGCGTGTGGCTGGAGGACGCCGACTTCTTCAAGATTTCCAACATCACCCTCGGCTACGACCTCAAGCGGGCCATCAAGAAGCTCCCGCTGGCCAAGTGCCGCGTGTATGTGTCCGCCAACAACATGTTCACCTTCACCGGCTACTCCGGTATGGATCCGGAAGTGGGCTACGGCGACGACCACAGCTGGGTGACCGGCATCGACAACGGTTATTACCCGTCCTCCCGCTCCTGGCAGGTGGGCCTGAACATCACTTTTTAATCCTTGAACACCATGAAAAAGAATATCTTATATCTGATTGCGGCTTCGCTTTGCGTGATGTTCCTCGCAGGTTGTGACGATTTTCTCGACACGCAGAACCTGACCAAGAAGGATACTTCCAACTTCCCGGCCAACGAGACCGACGCCATCCAGATGGTGAACGGTATCTACGGCGTGATGAACTCCAACATCAAGAACATCACGGAAGACCCGTTCATGCTCTTCGACCTCGCCAGTGACGACCGTCTCGGCGGCGGCAGCCAGAGCAACACCCCGGCCCAGTCCGCCGACCGTCTGATGAACAGCTCGGTCAGCTGGCTCGAGCCTTGCTGGAAATACCGCTACATGGGTATCAACCGCGCCAACAGCGCGATCGCTTCGCTGGAGAATCCGGAGCAGGGCATCAGCTGGAGCTCGGAGAAAGTCCGGGGGCAGCTCCTTTCCGAGGCCTATTTCCTCCGCGCCTTCTTCTATTTCAACCTGGCCCAGGTCTTCGGCAGCGTGCCCCTCGTGCTCACCACCGAGCCGGTCAACAATCCCAAGGCCGATCCGGCCGACATCTATGCCCAGATCGCTTCCGACCTGAAGGCTTCCATCACGCTCGGCCCGAATACGCAGTATCCCGCCGTGGGTGACGGCCGCGCCTCCAAGTGGTCGGCCGAGGCCCTGATGGCCCGCGTGTACCTCTTCTACACCGGCTTCTATAAGAAGAACGAAATCAAGCTCCCTGCCGAGGAAGGCGGTGCGATCACCAAGGACCAGGTCGTCGCCTGGCTCGAGGACTGCATCCAGAACAGCGGTTACGGCCTGGTCAGCGACCAGCGCAACCTCTGGCCGTACTCGAACCAGTGGACCGCTCCGGACTACCCTTATGCCAAGAACAACGGCCTGAAGTGGGAGACGAACGAGAACAAGGAGATCATGTTCGCGGTCAAGATGGGCAACGCCGGTGTTTCCGACAGCCACGACGAGATGCGTTTCAACCGTCTGCCGGAGTATTACGGTCTACGCAAGACCTCCGCGGACGCCTTCCCGTTCAACACCCAGGGTTACTCCAACGGCCCCGTCTGCGAGACGCTCTGGACCGACTGGAGCGCGGATCCGGACTACGCGGACGACGTGCGCCGCGTGGGCTCCATCTGCGACCGTCGCGTGGAGCTTCCGAAGTACAAGGGCGACCCGGCCAAGGAAGTGGAGAACACCTACCTGCTGGCCAAGAAATACGTGGGCTGCGGTGCGTATGACCACGCCGACGGCGACAAGCTGTACCAGGCGTTCAGCTACTTCTACGGCGGCGCCAACAGCAAGCAGGAGGGACAGATGCAGGCCCTGGTCTGGATCCGTTTCGCCGACGTGCTCCTGATGCACTCCGAGCTTACGGACGGCAAGGTCATCTACAACGGCAAGAGCGGCATGAACGCCATCCGCTCCCGCGCCGGCCTGGCCGACAAGAGCTACTCCCTGGAGCTCCTCAAGAAGGAGCGTCGCTACGAGCTCTGCTTCGAGGCCATCCGCTGGAACGACCTGCGTCGCTGGGGCGACGTGGCCGAGATCGTGAAGAACCAGGTGGGCAACCACATTTCGAACGAGCAGGCCACGGGCACCTATGCCTTCACCAAGGACTTCATGCAGCGCTATACCGACACGGGCGGCGGCTTCTTCAAGATCCCTGAGAGCCAGATCACCCTCTCCGAGGGCGTCCTGGAGCAGAACCCCGGCTGGGGTGACGGCACCAACTGGTCCAAGGGCGACCTGCCGTACAAGTTCAAATAGTCGTTAGACCCCTTCTGTCAAGGCCGCTTCCGCTCGGAGGCGGCCTTGTCGTTTTCTTCCGGAAAATGCGTATCTTCGTGCTTGATATGGAACTGGACGAGAAATACATGCGCGAGGCCATGCGCGAGGCGCAGGCGGCCGGGGCGGAAGACGAGGTGCCCATCGGCGCCGTCGTCGTGTGCCGCGGGCGCATCATCGCGCGCGGGCACAACATGACCGAGCGCCTGCACGATCCCACGGCTCACGCCGAGATGATCGCGCTCACCGCCGCCACGGAAGCCCTGGCGGGCAAATACCTGGACGAATGCACGCTCTACGTGACCGTGGAGCCGTGTCCGATGTGCGCCGCGGCGCTCTGCTGGGCGCAGCTCGGCCGCCTCGTCTGGGCTGCGCCCGACCCGCGCCGCGGCTACACGCGCTTCTCCCCGTCCCTCCTCCATCCCCGCACGGAAGTCGCCTCCGGCCTCCTGGCCGAAGAATGTGGCACGCTCGTCTCGGATTATTTCAAAAGCAAAAGATAAATACTATCTTTGCATCCCGGAATTGAGGTATGGTGTAATGGTAGCACTGCAGGTTTTGGTCCTGCCTGTTCTGGTTCGAATCCGGATACCTCAACGAAAAGCCGACCCTGACGGGCCGGCTTTTCTGTTGAGGCATCGCTCCGAAATGGCATTAACGTTTCCGATTTGAATAATTATCCGTCTGGGAATGACAGTTCGGGCAAAGAAGTTGCAGGTTATCAATGGCGTGATTGCGATGATTACCATCAATATGATGAATCTGGAACATCAATTCCTTTCCGTTCCACTCCCGCAACCCACAGATCTCACAATGGGCATCTCCCCTAAGTACCCTCCGGATATACTCTCGTTTAAGATTTAACGTCTTTACTTGCGCCCCATAACTAAACAACTCTTCATCCGACCTGTTAACAAGTTGGCGTTTATAGTGTCTTCCATTCCTTCCCTTTGCAGCGCGATAATCAAAATGAGACGTATCTAGTGCATATTCTTCAATCTTCCCTTTCAACGTCAAATAGTTGCCACCAACCTTCGGAATGCCCAGTTTATCCAAGCAATCGAACCAGCAGTTCGCACTTGCAACTGCCGCTTCAACACGTTCTTTGGACCAATCATACTTTCTCATCTGACCATCTCTTTCTTCAAAGGTAAGAATATTTCTTCCCCTTTCATAGCCCGTCCTCATTATCACCCCATTTTGAGGATGGGGCCCCGTTAGAAGACCAGCAGGAAGAGGCCGGCGGCGAGGGCGGCGCCGACAATCGGGCCGGCGACGGGGATCCAGCTGTAGCTCCAGCCGCTGTCGCGCTTGCCCGCGATGGGCAGCACCGCGTGGGCGCAGCGCGGGGCGAGGTCGCGCGCGGGGTTGATGGCGTAGCCCGTGGCGCCGCCCAGCGACATGCCGATCGACATGATCAAGCAGGTGACGGGCAGGGAGCCGATCGAGCCCGTCGTGGCGTTCACGCCCGCGACGGAGAAGGCGTTGCCGTTCGTGCCGAGCGCCAGGATGACGAACACCAGCAGGCAGGTGGCGATGACCTCGCAAAGGAAGTTGCGCCAGGTGTTGGCGATGGCCGGCATCGTGCAGAAGGTGCCGAGGATCGTGTCCGGCTGGTCGGCCGTGGCCTTATAATGATCTTTGTAGAATACCCACACGAGCACGGCGCCCACGAAGCCGCCCAGCATCTGGGCGATGACGTAGCCGGGGACGGAGGCCCAGGGGAAGGTGCCCGCGAGGGCGAGGCCCAGGGAGACGACGGGGTTGAGGTGCGCGCCGGACACCGGTCCGGCGATCAGCACGCCCATCATCACGGCGAAGCCCCAGCCAAGGGCGATGACCACCCAACCGGCGCCCTTGGCCTTGGAATGGTTGAGGGAGGTGGCGGCGCAGACGCCGTCGCCGAGCAGCACGAGCACGAGCGTGCCGATGAATTCGAAGAGGTATTGTTGCATAGTCTAAAGGATTAGCGGGTTAACGTGCGGCTGATGGCATCCTTCCAGCCCTGCTTGAGCGGATCCATATTGGTGTCGGACGGGACGAAAGTGCGCTCTGCCTGCCACTGGGCGCGGATTTCTCCGAGCGAGCCCCAGTAGCCGACGGCGAGGCCGGCGAGGTAGCAGGCGCCCATGGCGGTGGTCTCCGTGACCTGCGGGCGGATGACGGCGGTGCCCAGGATGTCGGCCTGGAACTGCATCATCAGGTTGTTGCGGCTGGCGCCGCCGTCCACCTTGAGTTCGGACAGCACGATGCCGGCATCTTTCTCCATCGCACCTACGATGTCCATCGTCTGGAAGGCGATGCCCTCCAGCGTGGCGCGGGCGATATGGGCGGCGGTGGTGCCGCGGGTGATGCCGCAGATGACGCCGTGCGCGTACTGGTCCCAGTACGGGGCGCCCAGGCCCGTCATGGCCGGCACGAAATAGACACCGCCGTTGTCGGGCACGCTGGCGGCCAGCGCCTCGATTTCCGCCGAAGAGCGGATGACGCCGAGCCCGTCGCGGAGCCATTGCACGGCGCTGCCGCCCACGAAGATGGAGCCCTCGAGGGCGTAGTTGACCTTGTCGCCGATCTTCCAGGCAACGGTGGTCAGCAGGTTGTTTTTAGACAGGATGGGCTTCTCGCCCGTATTCATCAGCAGGAAGCAGCCGGTGCCGTAGGTGTTCTTCACGGAACCGGGCGTGGTGCACATCTGTCCGAACAGGGCGGCCTGCTGGTCGCCGGCGATGCCGGCAATGGGAACTGCATGCGCGAAGATCGTCGTCTTCGTTTTGCCGTAGACCTCGGAAGAGGAGCAGACGCGCGGCATCATCGAAAGCGGCACGCCGAGCAGGTCCAGCAGCTCCTGGTCCCACTCCAATGTGTTGATATTGAACAGCATCGTGCGCGATGCGTTGGACACGTCGGTCACGTGCACCGTGCCCTTGGTCAGCTGCCAGACGAGCCAGCTGTCCACCGTTCCGAAACGCAGCCGGCCGGCTGCCGCCTTCTCCCGGGCGCCGGGGACATTGTCCAGGATCCATTTGATCTTGGTGCCGGAGAAGTAGGCGTCGATGATGAGGCCGGTTTTCTCACGGATCTTGTCCACGAGGCCCTGCGCCTTCAGCACGTCACAGAACTCGGACGTGCGGCGGTCCTGCCAGACGATGGCGTTGTAAACCGGCGCGCCCGTCTCGGCATCCCAGACGATGGTCGTCTCGCGCTGGTTGGTGATGCCGATGGCGGCGAGGTTCTTGCCGTTGATGCCGATCCTGGTGATGGCTTCGGCAATCACGGCCGCCTCGGACGACCAGATCTCCATCGGGTCGTGCTCCACCCAGCCGGGCTGGGGGAAGTATTGCGTAAACTCCTGCTGGGCCGTGGAGCAGATGTTGCCACGGTGGTCGAAAACGATGGCGCGGGAGGAACTGGTCCCCTGGTCGAGCGCCAGGATGTATTGGTTCATGATTGCGTAGGTATAGGTTATCAGTTAGACAAAGATAATAACAAAAACGGAGGAAAAGGAATTATTTGCTATCTTTGTCAGACAACAACCACGATTATTCGCAATGAAAAGACTGATCACGATCGCGCTGCTCCTCGCAGCGGTCTGCACCGCTTCCGCCCAGGAAGAAATCAAGAAAACCGGTCTCAACTTCGGCCCGCTGCCCGCCGTCAGCTATTCCTCTGACCTCGGATTCCAGTACGGCGCGTTGCTGGACATCTATCAATACGGGGACGGTTCCTTCTATCCCGACTATAAGTGGAAGATCAATGTGGAGACCTCCTGGTACACCAAGGGTAATTCCGTGTACCATGTCTTCTTCGACAGCAAGCACCTGATCCCGGGTCTCCGCGTGTCCGCCGACCTGACCTATCTGGGCAACAAGACCACCAATTTCTACGGCTACAATGGCGCGGCAGCTCTGTTTATCCCCGAACTGAACAAGATCGTGGACGGTCAGGGCCTTTACATGATGCGCCGTGACGATTTCCGCTTCGAGTTCACGACGCAGGGCCAGTTCGGCGACAGCCACTGGGGCTGGGTCGCCGGCCTTGCCTTCAACAGCTACAAGACCGGACATGCCGTCAACAAGAGTTTGAATGCGGCTGTCGATCTCTCGTTGTATGACATCTACCTCAAACATGACATCATTCCCGCTGCCGAAGCGAACGGCGGCAACCACCTCGACATCAAGCTCGGTGTCGTCTTTGACACGCGCGACCATGAGAACAACCCCACGCGCGGTACCAACCTCGAGGCCTTCTTCTTCGGCTCGCCGGACTTCCTGAACGGCAAGCGGGACTACCGCAACGACTACCTCAAACTGGCCGTCCATTTCCGTCAGTTCTTCCCGCTCGCCGACCGGCTCGTGTTCGCAGGCCATCTGGCGTTCCAGGGCCTGATTGCGGGCAACGCGCCGTTCTACTCCCTCCAGACCATTCAGCCAATCAACCGCAAGAACATCATTACCGACGGCCTGGGCTCCTACAGCACGTTCCGCGGTACGGCAGCGAACCGTCTGCAGGGTAACAGCTATGCCTGGGCCAACTTCGAGCTTCGCTGGTCCTTCGCCAAGTTCCGCTGGATCAACCAGAACTGGGCCATCGCCCTGAACCCGTTCTTCGATATGGGCATGATCGTGGCTCCGTACCGCCTGGAGCAGATGAAGTCCCTGCTGCAGGATGATACCCGTGTGGCGACCGTAGGGAACAAAGTGTACACCGTCGCAGACCTCTACACGCAGCAGGCGGAGAAGCTCCACATGAGCGCCGGCGCCGGCCTGCACATCATCATGAACCAGAACTTCAATATCGCTTGTGAGCTCGGCAAGTGCTTCAGCCAGAGCGACGGCACGGGCCTCGGCATGCGAATCGGCCTGAACTACATCTTCTAACGGGACCCCATCCTCAAAATGGGGTGATAATGAGGACGGGAGGCAGTTTTTATGCCTCCCGTCCTCATTTTAGGCCGCTGGTGAGGATGGCTATCTCCGCTCCTGCTTCAGGGTCAGGCCCATGAAGAGGATGGCGAGGACGCAGGCGGCGATGAGCAGGACGAAGGTCACGCTCCAGCCTGCGGTCTGCGCGACCCAGCCGATGACGGTGTTGGCGAGGATGAAGGTGCCCAGGAAGTAGCCAAAGAAGCCGGTCAGGCCTGCGGCCGTGCCGGCGGCGTTCTTCGGCGCCAGGTCGAGCGCCTGCACGCCGATCAGCATCACCGGCCCGTAGATGAAGAAGCCGATGCCGATCAGGCTGATAATCACGATGGTGAGATTGTCCAGATTGAGCCAGTACAGAACGATAAACACCAGCACCAGCGCCATGAAGAGCATCGTGGGCATGGCCCGACGCCCATGGAAGAGCTTGTCGGAGAGCCAGCCGCAGAGGAGCGTGCCCGGGATGGCCGCGAACTCATAGGCGAAATACGCCCAGCCGGCGCTCTTCAGGTCGATTCCCTTCTCCGTCAGGATGGTCGGCGCCCAGTCGAGGCAGCCGTAGCGCACCATGTACACGAAGGCGTTCGACAGGGCGATGAACCACAGGAAACGGTTGTTCAGCACGTGCTGGAACAGAATCTCCTTCGTGGAGAGCGTCTCCTCGTGCTTCTCGGAATAATTCTTCGGATAATCGTTCCGCCAGGCCTCCACGGACTGCAGGCCGCAGGACTGCGGCGTGTCGCGCAGGAGCACGTAGGCGAGCAGCGCGATAAAGAGCGCCACCGCCGCCGGGAAGGCGAAGGTGCCGATCAGGAAATAGAGCTCCTCATGCGAGCCGTAGAACCAGCTGCCGAACCAGGCGGCGCCGTACGTGGCCATCGGCCCCACCAGGGCGCCGCCCACGTTGTGCGCGCAGTTCCAGATACTCATCATCGTGCCGCGCTCGCCCGGCGAGAACCAGTGCGTCATCACGCGCCCGCAGGGCGGCCAGCCCATGCCGTTGAACCAGCCCACGAGGCAGTTCAGCACGCCCATCACCACGATGGCGAGGGCCTTGTGCTCCGCCCCGATCCACTGGATCGGCACGATCATGAAGCACATCGAAATAGCCGTCAGGATGAGCCCCAGCGGCAGGAAGACCCGCGCGTTGGAGCGGTCGGACACGCTGCCCATCAGGAATTTGGACAGGGCGTACGCCGCCGCGTTCAGACCCAGCACGAAGCCCAGCTCCGTCTTCTCGAAGCCGAGCGGCGCCATGGCCGGAATGGCCATCGAGAGGTTCTTGCGGACCAAGTAGAATCCGGCGTAACCGATGAATGCGCCCAGGAAGACCTGCAGGCGCAGCCGCTTGTACTTGGCATCGGCCTCAGGGCCGGTCTCGGCCGGCTTGTAGGCCGGCTGCTGGAGGAACGGGAGCATAGCTTATCTTACGGTTGCGATCAGAATATCAGGATAATTGGAAATGATGGCCTCCACGCCGCAGTCCACCAGGCGCTGCATCTCGGCCGGGTCATCCACCGTCCAGGGGACGACGCCGATGCCGTGCGCGTGGCACCAGGCCACGTTCTCCGGCGTCACGACGCTGGATTCCGGGCTCCACCACTGCGGCACGAAGTCCAGGTTCTGCAGCAGCGCCTCGATGTCGCCGCCGTCATAGTCCTCGGTCAGGTAGGACAGCGTCAGCTCCGGCCAGGTCGCGTGCATGTAGTTCAGCGCGCGCGTGTCGAAGCACTGGACGATCAGGCGGCTGCCCAGGTTCTTGGAGAGCAGCAGCGGGATGCAGGTGTCGCAGAAGACGTGGTATTCGGGCCAGAGCGTCCCCTCCCCTTCTCCGGGCCAGGACTTGATCTCGATGTTGTAGTTCACCGGCTGCTTGGCGTAGCCTTCGGCGAAATCGATCAGGTCCGAAGCCAGCGGCTTGCAGACGGCCATCTTCACCTGCCCGGGCCAGCGGTCCACGAAGCGGAGGCCCACATCGTAGCGGGCGATGCTGTCATAAGGCATCGTGTAGAGGTATTCCTTCGGATCCGTTTCCTGGATCAGCGTGCCGTCCGGACGCGTGGAATAGCGCGGATGGAAATAGCTGTCGTGCGAGACCACCACCTGTCCGTCCTGCGAGAGCTGCAGGTCGAACTCGAGGGTGTTCACCCCCAGGTCGAGGGCGTGCTGCATCGCAGGAATGGTGTTTTCGGGCATCAGGCCCGCGCCGCCGCGGTGCGCCTGCACGTCGATGAAGGGTTTGTTCTGGCAGGAGGCCAGCGCGAGGAGCAGCAGGATCAAAGCAGTTTTCTTCATGGCAGATAAAGGTCTATAAGATAGCGTCAGCGAGGATGGAAATAGGGTTCTCGACCCGATAGCCCGTGGACATCTCAATCTGCCACTTGCAGGTCTCGCAGTCGCAGGCGACGACCTCGGGATCCACGGCGCGGATCTGCTCGAAGAGCGGTTCGCCGATGGCCTGCGAGGCTTCGTAATTCTCCTTCTTGAATCCGTAGGTGCCGGCGATGCCGCAGCAGGCGGAGTCCAGCAGCGTGAACTCCACGCCCGGAATCATCCGGAGCATGCGCTCGGAGAACACGCCCCAGCCCAGGCGCTCCATGTGGCAGGGCACGTGGTAGGCCACCTTCTTGTGGTAGCCGGGCTTGAAGCGCAGCGTGGCGCCGGCCTCCAGCCGCTCGAAGACGAAGCGCGTCGCCATCTGCACGGCATCGCGCACGTCGGCGTTGTCCACGCCCAGCAGGTTGGGATACTCGTCGCGCAGAGTCATGGTGCAGCTCGAGGAGGTGGTCAGCACCTTCATCCCGTCGGCGGCGCCCGCCTTGCGCAGGCAGGAAATGTTGTGCTCCGCGTTGCGGCGGGCCTGCGCGGACATACCGTTCGTAATCATGGCGATGCCGCAGCACTTCTCCTTGTCCAGCAGCTGCACGCCCACGCCCAGCGCGTTCAGCACCTTGACCAGGTCCAGGCCGAGCTGGGGGTTGTTGTAGTTGACATAGCAGCCGTGGAAATAGGCCACCTGCTCCAGGAACATGGCCTGCTCCCGGGCGCGGCGCTTCAGCAGATACTCGAAGCTGCGGCCCCGGTATTTCGGGAAGACGCGCCGGTGGTCCACCTGCAGGGTGGCGTCCAGCACGCTCCGCGTCAGGCCGAGACGGGTCACCCCGTTGACCAGCGGCGCCACCGGACGGGCGAGCTTGCCCATCAGGTCGGTGGAAGCCAGGATGCGGTCGCGCAGCTTGGGCGCGGAATGGTCATATTTGATGCGCGCGGACTGGATCAGTTCGGCCACGCCCACACCGGACGGGCACGCCACTTCGCAGCGCTTGCAGTTCATGCAATACTTCAACGCATAATGGAAGAAATACGGATCCTTGAGGCGGAGCCGCTCTCCGTCCGGGCCGGCCTGCTTGGGACCGGGATAGCGCGGATTCACCTGGAGCACGGGACAGTAGACCGTGCACACGGTACACTTCATGCACTCCTCGAAGTTGTGCTTGCTGACAGTCTTCTCCTGGTGTTTCATAGGCTTTCAAGGATTTGGTCCACAGCGGCGAAGGCACTCCGGATGGCCAGGCCGGCGCCGGAGCCGAACTCCGGCCGCGTGCCGCCCAGCACGGATCCGATGACATACAGATTCTCCCGGGGACTTCCGCCCACGAGGGCGTGCAGCGCGGCGTCCGTCTTCACGCCGAACTGCATGTACGGCTGGTCGCCGGCGAATTCCGGATTATACCAGGCGTTACGGTCCTCAGCATACGACACGTCGGCGCCGAAGACCGGCTCCCAGACGCGGAACGGATTGGACCGCAGGCCCTTGGAGAAGAAGCTGCCGGAGGCGAGGATGAAATGCGACGCCTCCAGGGCGTGCACGTCCAGATTGCGCGTCCGCACACTCATGATTCTATTCCCTTCCACCTGCGCTTCCAGCGCTTCGTCACCGCTCAGGTAGGTGCCGCCGAGCACTTCGTAGCGACGCTTGAGGAGCCGCTGTGTGCGGATGCCCGGGATGGACGGCGGCATCGTGCCCGCGAAGACCACCCGCGCGGGGATTTCCTGGCGCAGATGCTCGGGCACGGACGCGTCCTGCAGGCCGCACAGCTGCGGCAGCACGACGGCGTCCTCGTCCTTGATCATCAGGCGGATCTGCTGCACGATCTTCTTCCAGTCGCGGTCCACCAGGCGCGCCAGCTGGACCGAACGCCGCTCCACGGAGCCGTCCTGCAGCTCTTCCGGGAGGTCCAGCGAGCACAGGCGGCACTGGATGCCCTGCTTCTCCAGTCCCTCCGCGAGGAAGGCGGAGAAATAGTCCAGGTAGCCCGGCACGCAGGCGATCAGCGCCTTGTCAGCGAATTTGGCCTCGGGGAAGAGGCTGATATCTTCCAGCGAGAGCGCCGCTTCGCGGAACGTGCCCAGCGGCGTCAGGCGGAAGCCGGGATTATAATGCACGCGGATGCCGGCGCCCGCGAACAGCGCGGTCAGCCGCTCCGGGGCTTCCAGCATCGACTCGAAGCTGCCGGAGAAGAAATGCAGGGCGTTCTGCCCGGTGCTGACGATGGCGGTGCTGCGGCCTGCCTGCTGCAGGCTGATGCCGGCTACCAGGCCGGCCAGGCCGCCGCCGATGATGACAGTATCGAATCTCATAGGCCCAGAACGTGTTTATAGACCCACTGCGTGTATTCCGCTTCGCGGAGCGATTCGCCCCAGCCGATGGGGAAATTGCCCTTCCAGCGCTCGCCCATGAACTTGAGCAGGTCGGCGCGCTCGCGCTCGGCGCAATCCTGCGCCTTCGCCAGCAGACCGGCCGCCCGGCAGGCGCAGAACTCGCCCTGGCAGGTACCCATGCCGACGCGGGTGCGGCGGCGCAGGTCCGTCAGCGACGACACGCCCATGCGCTCGAAGGCGTTGTTGACTTCCCAGACCGGCACTTCCTCGCACTCGCACACGAGCGCTTCGTCCTGCCGGCTGCGTTTCGGCATCTCGGACACGACGGAGCCCAGACGGGCCGTCGCGGCTTTCTGCGCCGTCGAGGGCGCTTCCCAGATCTCGCGGGCAAGCTCTTCGTAGCTGCGTCCCTCCGAGCCGGGCAGCGGGGTGATGGCCGTTTCGCAGACCTTGTTCACGCCCAGTTTGTGGCAGACCACGTCCGTGGCCTTTTCCGCCATCTGGCGATAGGTCGTCAGCTTGCCGCCCGTGATGGTCACGAAGCCCTTCAGGCCGTCGCGCGTCTCGTGGTCGAGGCAGACGATGCCGCGGGAGATGTTGCGCCCCGTCGGGTCGTTGTCGTCGCTCACCAGCGGGCGGACGCCCGCAAATGCGCGCAGGATGCGGGTTTCGGACAGGGCCGGCGTCAGCTTGGCGCCCTCGGTGACGAGCAGCGTCACCTCGTCCGGCGTCACGGACACGCGGTGGCAGTTCTCCAGCGGGATGCGCGTGGAGGTCGTGCCGATGATGCAGACCGTGTCGCCCGGCACGAGGATGTCGGCATTGGACGGCTTGCGGCAGCGGTTGATGACCATGTTGTTCACGCGGTGCGCGAAGATCAGCAGGGCGCCCTTGGACGGGAACATCCCCACCTGCACCCCGGCCATCTGCGCCACTTCCTGGCCCCAGACGCCGCAGGCGTTCACCACGACCGGCGCATAATAATCCGCCGTGCGGCCCGTCTGGACGCTGCGCGTGTGCACGCCCCGGATGGTATCGCCCTCGCGGATGAAACCGGTCACTTCCGTGCGGAGGCGCACCTGGGCGCCGCGCAGCTTCGCATCCAGCATATTGGAGGCGCACAGGCGGAACGGGTCCACGCTGGCGTCCGGCACGCGCACCGCGCCGATCAGCTCCGGATTGACGGACGGCTCCAGCCGAAGGGCCTCTTTCGGGTCGAGGACCTCGGCACCGATACCCGCCTTGTGGCAGGCTTCGACGAATGTATTCTGATAGGAAAGGTCATCCTCCGGGAGGGAGATGAACAAACCGTTGGTCGGCTCGATGCAGTGCGCCGCGATGCGCCGGAGGATCTTGTTCTCCACGATGCACTCGGCCGCCGACTCCGGGTCGTTCACGGCGTAGCGGGCGCCGGAATGCAACAGGCCGTGGTTGCGGCCGCTGGCGCCCGTCGCGATGTCGGCGCGCTCGATCAGCAGCACGCGCAGGCCGCGCATCGCGCAGTCGCGCATCGTTCCCGCTCCCACGACGCCACCGCCCAGGATGATGACATCAAATTCTCTTGGATCCATTTAAAATCTTCTTATTCTGCAAATTTACGAAATCTTCCTTATCTTTGTGGAGACACCACTATATTATGAAGAATTTTTCCCTCCGCATCCTCGCCATTCTCCTGGCTTCCGTCACCCTGAGCAGCTGCCTCGCGGGTAAATTCATGTGCAATTATTCCCTCACCCCCAAGCCGCACGGCGTGGAGGATATCGAGCGCACGCGCCACAAGGCCGACTCGCTGCTGCCCGGCAGCACCGCCTGGTACGACGGCCTCAAGCAGCAGGGCATCCTGAAGGACACCGTCATCACCGGCTACAACTACAAGCAGATCCATGCCTGCTACGCTCCCGCCAAGGATCCCGCCGACGCGCAGGGCACGGCGATCGTCGTGCACGGCTACACCGACAACCACCTGGTGTTCCTGTACCTGGTCCGGATGTACCGCGACGAGCTGAACTACAACGTCCTCTTCCCCGACCTGCAGTACCACGGCTATTCCGAGGGCGACGCCATCCAGATGGGCTGGCACGACCGCTATGACGTCGAGGAGTGGGCCCGGGTCGCCCACGACATCTTCCGGAACGACTTCACGGTCGTCCACGGCGTGTCCATGGGCGGCGCCACCGTCATGATGATGAGCGGCGACCCGCAGCCGTACTACATCCGCGCCTTCGTCGAGGACTGCGGCTACTCCACCGTCTACGACCAGTTCGCCTATAACCTCAAGCAGATGTTCCCCTTCATCCCGAAGGATGTGCTGAACAGCGCGAACTACATCTGCGAGAAGCGCTACGGCTGGGGCTTCAAGGAGGCCTCCTCCGTCAGGCAGCTGGGCCTGAGCGTCCTGCCGATGCTCTTCATCCACGGCGACGCGGACGACTTCGTCCAGTTCTCTGACCTGCAGCGCAACTACGACGCCAAGACCCTGGGCTACAAGGAAATGTGGATCGCCCCCGGCGCCGTCCACGCCAACTCCTACGCCAAATACCCGGCCGAATACACCCAGCACGTCCGCGACTTCCTCGCGAAAGTCAAACAGATGTACTAGTGACAGCCGTCTATACCATCACCTCGGGCCTGCACGATGAAGCATCGGTGGCCCGGCTCGGCGAGGCTTTTCTCGGGAGCGTGTTCCCGGCGGGCGGCTACGAGCTGCGCGGGGCGGATTTCTCCGACTTCGGCACCCACGCCCTCGACCTGATCTATGTCCGTACCGGCGGCGCCGAAGGCATCTTCAAGCGGCTGCTCCCGGACCTGCTCGCCCGGGGCGCGAAGCGTTTCCTGCTGCTCACTTCCGGCCAGAGCAATTCGCTCGCAGCTTCGCTGGAAATCCTCTCTTACCTGCAGCAGCAGGGCCTGCAGGGCGAAGTGCTGCACGGCAGCGCGGACTACCTGCAGCGCCGCGTCCGGACGCTGGAAGCCGTGGCCGCGGCGCGCGAACAGCTGCGCGGCACGCGCATCGGCCTCGTCGGCGCCCCGTCGGACTGGCTCATCGCCAGCCACGCGGACCCAGGCGCCCTCGCGGAAAAGCTCGGACTGACCCTGCAGGACATCCCGATGGAAGAACTGCTGGCGGAAATCGCCCAGGCACCCGCCGACCCGATGCCGGCGCAGACCGCCATGGCGCGCGACGTGCGCGGCGCATGGGACGGCGCCAGCCGCATCAGCCATGCGCTCCGCACCCTGGCGCAGCGCCACGAACTGGGCGCCCTCACCCTGCGTTGCTTCGACCTGCTGACGACCGTGGGTAACACGGGCTGCCTGGCCCTGGCCCAGTGCAACGCCGACGGCCTCCCCGCCGCCTGCGAAGGCGACGTCCCGGCGTTGCTCTCCATGATGATCGCCCAGGCCCTGACGGGCCGGACCGGCTTCCAGACCAACCCGGCGCGCATCGACCCCGAGCGCGGGGAGATGCTCTTCGCCCACTGCACCGTACCCTTCAACATGGTGCGCGAATGGACCCTCGACACGCATTTCGAATCGGGCATCGGCGTCGGCATCCACGGCGAACTGCCCGAAGGCCCCGTGACGGTATTCAAGGTCTCGGGAGATCTCAAACGTTACTTCGCAGCAGAAGGAATGCTGCTCCGCAACCAGTACGAGCAGCACCTGTGCCGCACGCAGGTGGTGCTGCAGCTGCAGCCCGACGACGCGCGCTACTTCCTCACCCGCCCCATCGGCAACCACCACATCATCCTCCCCGGGCACCATCGCGCCCTCCTCGAAGAATTCTTTGCCGCAGCCGGTGCGTAGGCCGTGCGAGGGCAAGATACTAAAAAGCGGGCTGGTAAACTTACCAGTCCGCTTTTTGCTTGGAGATCCCCAATCCGGTCGGGGATGACGGGAACTTACAGCGTACGCTTGATCTCGACGATCTGGAAGCCTTCGATCATGTCGCCTTCCTTGATGTCGTTGTAGCCCGCGATGGACATACCGCACTCCTTGCCGGAGACGACCTCCTTGACAGCGTCCTTGCCGACCTGCAGGGAGCCGAGCTCGCCGGTATAGATCACGATACCGTCGCGGATCAGACGCACCTTGGCCTTCTGGACCATCTTGCCGTCGCGCATGATACAGCCGGCGATGGTGCCGACCTTGCTGATGCGGAAGATCTGCTTGACCTCGGCGGTGGCGATGACCTCCTCCTTCTTCTCCGGCTCGAGCATACCCTCGATACCGTCCTTGACTTCGTTGATACAGTCGTAGATCACGGAGTAGAGACGGATTTCGATGCCCTCGCGGTCGGCGGCCTTGCGGGCCTCCGGCGTAGGACGGACCTGGAAGCCGACGATCACGGCGTCGGAAGCCTCGGCCAGCAGGACGTCGGACTCGGAGATGCCGCCCACAGCCTTGTGGATGACATTCACCTTCACCTCCTCGGTCGAGAGCTTGATGAGGGAATCGGACAGGGCCTCCACGGAACCGTCCACATCGCCCTTGACGATGATGTTGAGCTCCTTGAAGTTGCCGATGGCGATACGCCGGCCGATCTCCTCGAGGGTCATGTGCTTCTGGGTCTTGATGCCCTGGATGCGGAGCAGCTGCTCGCGCTTGGCGGCAATGCTCTTCGCCTCGCGCTCGTCGGCCATCACGTTGAACTTCTCACCGGCGGCGGGAGCGCCGTTCAGACCGAGCACGGACACCGGCGTCGAAGGACCGGCCTCCGTGACCTTCTGCCCACGCTCGTTGAACATGGACTTCACGCGGCCGTAGAAGCTGCCGCAAAGCATCACGTCGCCCGGATGGAGGGTACCCTCCTGCACGAGCACGGTGGCGAGGTAGCCACGGCCCTTGTCGAGCGAAGACTCGATCACGGCACCCACGGCCTTCTTGTCCGGGTTGGCCTTGAGTTCGAGCAGGTCGGTCTCGAGGAGGACCTTCTCCAACAGCTTGTCCACGTTGATGCCCTGCTTCGCGGAAATCTCCTGGCACTGGTACTTGCCGCCCCAGTCCTCCACGAGGATGTTCATCTCGGAGAGCTGGCGGCGGATGGTGTCGGGATTCGCGCCGGGCTTATCGATCTTGTTGATGGCGAACACCATCGGGACGTTCGCCGCCTGGGCATGGTTGATGGCCTCGATGGTTTGCGGCATCACGGCGTCGTCGGCCGCCACGATGATGATGGCGAGGTCGGTGAGCTGGGCGCCGCGGGCACGCATGGCCGTGAAGGCCTCGTGGCCCGGGGTATCGAGGAAGGTGATGTGACGGCCGTCGGGCAGCTTGACGTTGTACGCGCCGATGTGCTGCGTGATGCCGCCGGCCTCACCGGCGATGACGTTCGATTTGCGGATGTAGTCGAGCAGGGAGGTCTTACCATGATCGACGTGACCCATCACGGTGATGATCGGCGGACGCGGCTGCAGATCCTCCGGACGGTCCGCCTCTTCGCTCTGGCTGATCTCCTCGGAGATCTCGGCGGTGACGAACTCGACCTGGTAGCCGAACTCTTCGGCCACGAGCACGAGGGTCTCGGCATCGAGACGCTGGTTGATGGACACCATCAGGCCCAGGCTCATGCAGGCGCCGATGACCTTGACCACCGGGGTGTTGTTCATCAGGGTGGCAAGGTCGTTGACAGTCACGAACTCGGTGACCTTCAGCACCTTCTGCTCGGCCATTGCCTCCGCCATCTCCTCCTGTGTACGCTGGGCGGCAGCTTCGCGCTTCTCCTTGCGGTACTTCGCGCCGAAGTTGTTCTTCTTGCCCTCGTTCATCTTGGCGTAGGTCTCCTTGACCTGCTTCTGGATCTCTTTCTGGAGCTCTTCCTGCTGGGCCTCGGTCAGCGCCGGCTTGAAGCGGTCACGGTCGCGCTTGCGGCCCTTGCCCGCGGCGGCCTGCTGCGGCTGCTGGCGGTTCTCCTTCTTGGGATTCTTCTCGATGTTGGCGCCGGCCTTGGCCACGTCCACCTTCTGCGTACCCTTGCTGATGCGCTCGCGCTTCTTGGGCTTGCGGTCGAACTGGCTGAGGTCGATCTTGCCGATCACCTTGAGCTCGGGGCCGTTCTGGGCAGGTGCGGCCTGCGGGGCGGCAGCCTGCGGCTCCTCAGCGGGCTGAGGTTCCGGGGCAGGCTCCGGCTCCGGTTCCGGCTCAGGAGCAACAACAGGCTCCGGCTCCGGTTCCGGTTCGGGTTCCGGCTCGGGAGCAACGACAGGCTCGGGTTCCGCCACGACGACGGGCTCCGGCTCCACCGGCTCCGGTTCGGGCTCGGGTTCCGGCTCGGGAGCAACGACGGGCTCCGGTTCCGGTTCCGGCTCCTCTTTTTTCACGTTGATAAACGTGTTGCTCTTGATGATCGTCTCCTGCTCGAGCTCCTCTTCCTCCTCGGCCTGATCGTGGGACGGACGGCGGCCGCTCTTCTCCAGGATCTCGGTGATCTTCACCTCGACCTTGTCGGCGGCCTGCTTCAGCTCCAGATCCTTACCGAACTGCTTGTTCAGCATCGGAAGATACTCGTCGGAAACTTTGGCATTGGGGTTGGCGTCGACCTCGACGCCCTGGTTCTGGAGGAAATCCACCAGGTCGTCGAGACCGATGTTGAATTGTCGGAGTAATTTGCTGATTCTGATATCTGCCATTCTGTCTATTCTTCGAATTCTGCTTTCAGGATATTAAGGACCTCTTCGACGGTCTCGTCCTCAAGGTCGGCGCGCTTGGCGATGTCCTCGGGAGCGAGGGCCAGCACACCCTTGGCGGTGTCGCAGCCGATCGACTCGAGACGGTCGATGATCCACTGGTCGATGACGTCGGAGAACTCGCTCAGTAGCACGTCCTCCTCCTCGCTGCTCTCGCCCTTCGGGAGTTCGCGGTACACCTCGATCTCGCGGTCGACGAGCATGCCGGCCAGCTGGATGTTGACACCGTGGCGGCCGATACCCTTGCTCACCTGGTCCGGCTGCATGAACACCTTCACCTTGTCGTCGGCATTCTCGCCCATCTCGATGTAGGAGACCACGGCCGGATTGAGGGCGCGCTGGATCATCAGCTTCGGGTTCTGGGACCACTGGATCACGTCGATGTTCTCGTTGCGGAGCTCACGGACGATGCCCATGATACGGCCGCCCTTGACGCCGATACAGGCGCCGATCGGGTCGATGCGGTCGTCGTAGGACTCCACGGCCACCTTGGCACGCTCGCCCGGGACGCGGACCACCTTCTTGACGGTGATCAGGCCGTCGGCGATCTCCGGCACCTCCTGCTCGAAGAGGCGCTCCAGGAACTCGTTGGACACGCGGCTGAGGGTGATGTACGGAGTCGTATTGTTCTTCATCTCCACGCTCTTGATGATGGCGCGGACGGAATCGCTCTTCTTGAAGCGCTCGCCGGGAATCTGCTCGCTCTTCGGGATGTGCAGCTCGTTGCCGTCCTCGTCGAGGATGAGCACCTCCTTGGACCAGGTCTGGTACACTTCGCCGTAGAAAAGTTCGCCCACCTTCTCGGAGTACTTCTTGAAGACGTTCGCCTTCTCGATGTCCATGATGCGGCCCTGCAGGTTCTGGCGGATATTGAGGATGCCGCGGCGGCCGAACGCGGCCAGCGGCAGCTTCTTGGTATACTGATCGCCGATCTCGTAGTCGTCGGCGTCGCCACCGTCCTCCCGGATGCCCTCGATGGTGATCTCGGCGTTCGGGTTCTCGACCTCCTCCACCACATCGAAGTTCTGATAGATCTCACAAGTACCCTTGTCCACGTTGACGATCACGTCGAAGTTGTCCGAAGAGCCGTAAGTCTTGGCGATCTGGGTCAGAAAGACGTCTTTGAGGACCTGCATCATCACAGGACGGTCAATGTTCTTCTCCTCTTTGAAGTCCTTGAAGGCGTCAATGAGCGTAATAACTTTTTCTTTTTCCATTGTATAGTTTAATCTTTAATTGTTTGCAGCATTTCATCCGCCTCGGCGGCGTCGATCCCTACGGAACCGACGGTGAGGGCATAGTCCTCGATGTTGCGGTCGAAGGCGGTCAGCACGGCCCGGTGAACATATTCGCAGTCAGCGAGATCCACATCGGCGTCCGCCTTGTCGATCGTGACTTCGAACACGTTGTCGTCGTCGTTGAACATGATGTCCACAAGGGAGCAGCCGCGCTCTGCGACGGCCTTCTCCACCACTTTTTCGAATTCTGTCCTGTCCATACCTAATCAAAAAGGAAGACCTCTTCGGGGCCTTCCATCTCATTCACTGGTGCAAAGATAAGCTATTTTCCTTATATTTGCAAAAATAACGACTATGCGAAAGATCCTTACCATACTTGCCGGACTGCTGTTCCTGGTTTCCTTGAGCTCCTGTATCAACCTCAACAAGGAGATGAATTTCACGCAGAACTACACTTATGCGGTCAAGCTCCAGGACAAAGATGCCGAGAAAGAGGTCGTCGATTTCATCGAAAGCTACTTCATGAACGGCTCGAAGCGGCCGAGCTATTTCGGCAAGATCCACGACGTGACCGAAAAAGCCGGCCTGTACTTCCAGGAGTGCGTGACGGCGCCGGAAGTAACGAATTACTTCTCCAGCTGCATCCAGGATGAAAAGGACTACATCGTCCTGGAGAGTTACATCTCCAGCGAGCACGGCGACTGCTGGGTCGGCACCTGGTCCTGGCAATGGTCCAACAAGGACCAGAGAATGGTCAACTGATCCCTACAGCAGATATTCCAGCGACGCGGGGCCTTCGTTGAAGAGAAGGTCCATGATGGACAGACCGGGCACGAAACCGTGGCGGTCTGCAAAGACCTGGTAATAGGGCCGGTCGGCCCCCAGGTCGCGCAGGATCGTGTTCGGGTGCTTGGGATGGATGTCCAGCCGCTCCGCGGCGAAAGACGTCGTCGGCACGAGTTCCGTGCGCAGCCCGATTTTCTGCATGAAGAAGCGGATGATCCGCATATCCAGCTCCCAGAGCGTCTCCGGATGCGCATCCAGGATGGCGAACAGTTCGTCCCGGTAGTACTCGAAATAGGCGGACGAGCGGTAGGCCGTCTCGATGCAGCGTTCCGCCTTCTCCACCCAGGGCGTGGAATAATCCACCTCGATCTCGCGGATAGGCAGGTTGAAACTTCCTTCCCGGTGACGCACCGGGAAATTGAGCATCTGCGGGCCGTCCGCCGCGTAGATGCGGCAGCGGTTGCGCCAGGACTGCTTCTGATAATGCTCGCACGCCTCCACATAAACCGAAGAATACTTTGCGAGGACCGCAAAGTATTCTGTCGGGGGGAACCACGCGATGGTCAGCGTCGGCGCCATCGTCGTGCTATTCTACGTCGCCCTTGACGCCAAGCTCCATGCCGCGCACGATGCCGCGCTTGGAGTTCCGGATGAATTCGAGGATGTTGTCGCGCTCCACGGACTGCGGGAAGCCGGCCTCCACCTTGCTGCAGGCGTCGGCGTTGTTCAGGCCCTGGTAGTAGATCGTGTCGTAGATGTCCTTGATGTTCCGGATCACGTCGGAGTCGAAGCCGCGGCGGCGCAGGCCGACGATGTTGATGCCGGAATAGCAGATCGGATTGCGGCCGCAGATGGAATACGGCGGGATGTCCTTGTTGACGGCCGAGCCGCCGCCCACCATGGCGTGCGTACCGATGTGGGAGAACTGGTGCACGACGGTGCTGCCGCCGATGATGGCCCAGTCGTCCACGTCCGTCTCGCCGGCGATGCCCACGTAGCTCACCAGGATGCAGTGGTTGCCCACGCGGCAGTCATGCGCCACGTGCACGTAGGACATGATCAGCGTGTCATTGCCGACACGCGTGACGCCCTTGCCGCTGGCCTTCGTGCCGCGGTTGATGGTGGCGCACTCGCGGATGGTGACGCGGTCGCCGATCTCCACCCAGGTCACCTCGCCGTCGAACTTGAGGTCCTGCGGCACGGCGCCGACCACGGCGCCCGGGAATACCTGGCAGTTGTTGCCCATCTTCACATACGGGAAGATGGTGGCATGGGGAAGGATCTTGCAATTGTCACCGATCACGACATTGTCGTCGATATATGCGTACGGCCCCACCTCGACGTTCTCGCCGAGCTGGGCGCCGGGATGCACACAGGCAAGGGGATGGATATTCGTCATAAG
The DNA here is from genome assembly GCA_045117755.1 of Candidatus Cryptobacteroides sp. Lineage (GTDB taxonomy): Bacteria > Bacteroidota > Bacteroidia > Bacteroidales > UBA932 > Cryptobacteroides. The sequence goes on along the minus strand of JBGUOB010000033.1, from coordinate 15,303 downwards.
CTACTTGATATGATTGAGCCCCGTCCGGCTCGCCACGCTGTTGATGGTGTGGCCCGGCTTGTAGGCGCTGATTCTGGCTTTCGGGAAGCCACCCAGCAGGCGCATGTCCCCGATCAGGTCGAGCAGCTTGTGGCGCCCGCACTCGTTGGGGAAATGGAGCTGGATGTTGCTGAGGTATCCCTCCGGAGTCACGGACAGCTGCGACTGGCCGAAGACCCGGCACATCGCTTCGGTCTGCCCCTCGGTAACGGGATGCTCCACGATTACGATGGCATTGTCCACGTCGCCGCCCTTGACCAGGCCCCTGGAGGCCAGGAATTCCAGCTCGTGGAAGAACACGAAGGTCCGGCAGGGCGCGATCTGGCTGACGTAATCAACCTGTTCGTCCCAACGGGCCTCCTGCACGCCGAGCACGCGGGACTGGAAGTCCGACGTGGCCTCGAAAGACATCGTCTCCGCCGGCTCGACCCGCACCCAGGATCCGCTCTTCTCGTCGCGGACCTCGAACGGGGCGTCGAATTCCAGCCAGACCCGCTCCGCCTCCTGGGCCTGCAGCCCGTCGGGAGCGATGGCCCGCACATAGAAACTGGCGCTGCCGTCCAGGATGGGGACCTCCTCGTTGTCGAGCTCGACCCGGGCATTGTCGACGCCCAGGCCCGTCAGGGCGGACATCACATGCTCGATGGTCACCACGGAGACCTCCCCTTCGGAGATCGTGGTGCTGCGGTCGGTCCGGCTGATGCGGGAGGCAAGGGCCGGGATCTCGACCCCGACGTCCGTACGGACGAAACGGATGCCGTAACCCACGGGGGCCGGCTTCAGGGTCATGTGGGCGAATTTGCCCGTATGAAGGCCACGGCCTTCAAAAGTATACTCAGCTGTTAAAGTCTGTTGCTTCATTCGGGCGGCAAAGATACGAATAAAAATGGATTAATCCTCTTCGCCCGAGCGCTTGAACTTCGCGTACGCCTTGAGATAGGTCCGGTGCAGGATGGCCGGAAGGCCCCAGTAGGTCTCCCCCGGTTTGCGGACATTGCCGATCAGGCCGCTCTTGGCGCCGATGGTCGTATGGTCGGCCACCTTGATGTGTCCGACGATGCCCACCTGGCCGGCGAAGATGCAGCCCTCGCCGATCTGCGTGGAGCCGGCAATGCCCGTCTGCGCGGCCATCACCGTGTTCTTGCCCACCACGACATTGTGCGCGATCTGGCAGAGATTGTCGATGCGGACGCCGTCCCCGATGATCGTGGACTCCATCGGAGCCCGGTCAATGGTCGTATTGGAACCGACTTCGACGTCGTTGCCGATGACCACGTTGCCCAGGTGCTCGATCTTGCGCCAGGAGCCGTCCGGCTGCGGCGCGTTGCCAAAACCGTCGTCCCCGATGATGCAGCCCGCGTGCAGGATCACGCGGTCGCCGATCACCATTCCCGGGAAGATGTGCACGCCCGGGTAGATGATGCAGTACGAGCCGATCTTCGTCCCGGCGCCGATGGTCACGTTGTCGTGGATGATCGTGCATTCACCGATGCGGCAGTCCTTGCCGATGGTCACGAAATCGCCCACGTTCACCCGCCGGCCCAGCTTCGCGCTGCACGCGATGCGGGAGCGGAGCGAACGGCGGCGGTGGTACTTTTTCTTCTGCTCGGCCATGTACTTGAGCAGGTCCGCCAGGGCGCTGTAGGCGTTCTCCACGCGCACCAGGGTCGGCGTCACCGGCTCCTTGGGGGTGAAATCAACATTAACCAGCAGGACCGAAGCCCTGCTGGTATAGACGTACTGTTCGTATTTCGGATTGGCGTAGAAGCTGAGCTGGCCCGGCTTGCCGTGTTCGATTTTTGCGAAAGAAGTTACTTTGGCATCCGGATTTCCCTCCACCGTCCCGTGAAGGACCTCAGCCAGTTGCTTTGCTGTCAGTTCCATGAATAATCAATTAAAATCTCCAGCCGAAGGTCACGGCCACGTTCCAGAGGACCCGGTTGTTCAGGATGCGCGGAGCCTCCACAAGATTGAGGTTGCCGAAGCTGTCATAGCTGTCGTAATCGTAGTACGGCGCGAAGGTCGTGGACGGGTAGCTCGTCGCCCGGACCGCAGCGTCCATGAAGAAGGAGCCGGGAGAGGAATAGCCGATGCCGACGGAATAGCTCCGCGTGCGGTCAAGATAGTAGTGCGGCGTCACGAGGTTCTTCACGTGATTCATGAAGGAATTGTAATCATCGAAGAAGTCGTCGGCCGTCACCGGCTGGCCATCGGAGGAGGTCCACCAGCGCTCCGGCGAAGTCTGCATGGAATAGCCGGCCCGGAGGGTCAGCTCCGGCGTCACGCGCAGCTCGGCGCCCAGACGGACATTGTGCTCCACACCGCAGAAGTAACGGTTGGCCCAGTTCTTCTCGAGGAACGAATCTGCAGCCCTGTTCCGGTCGCGGATCTCGCTGAAGCGCATCACGCTGTAGTCAGCCAGCTCGTAGTCCACGCTGATCAGGCCCTTCTTCCCGAAGGTGAAGGCGGCACCGAAGGAGGCGCGGTACGGGGAACGCAGGAGGTAGGAATACTGGCCCTGCGGCGACGCGGCGCTGCCGGTGTAGTAGTTGTCGTCGAAAGTCGTAGCGGCGGAATAAGACCAGCTCTCGGTGATCGTGTAGGCCGTCGGCGTCTGGAACGAAGCACCGAGGCGCAGGCCGTCGACCGGACGGAAGATGAAGCCCACCTTGGCATAGATACCGGCCATCTCGGCCAGGTACTGGTAGCCGGCGGTTCCGCTGAGGAAACAGGCTTCGTAGCCCTCGTCATCCACGAACTTGAAGTCTGCAGGGTTGACCGCCGACTCGTAGAAAGTCTCGTTGTAGCGGTAGCGCGCCGACGGGATGCCGATGTTGAAACCGATATAGAAGCGGTCGGAATAGTTCATGCCCAGGTTGATGATCACATCGTTCTTGCTGCCGAACTTGTTCACGAAGGCGCTCTGCGCCAGCGCGCCGGGAACGTAGTGGTAGTCTCCGTCCGGAGAAATCGCCTCCGTGAAACCGGCATACTCGCCTTCCCAGCCATAGGAGCCGTACATACCGCCCTGATAAGCGGCCAGCAGGTCCCAGGGAACGAGGCTGTTGCTGAAGGAGCTGTATTCCTTGAGGATACTCTCGTTGTAGCCGCGGGCGGCGTCGGCGAGCTCTGCGAGCTTCGAAGTCCGGCTGTTGTTGCCGAACGCCTCGCTCGCGAAGTTGTAGTTATTCGTCTGGTTCGAGACGAAGCCGAAGGAAATGGTCTTGAGACCATAGCGGTTGCCCGTCTCGAAATTCACCGTGGCACCGATGTTCGGCAGGTTCATGCGGCCGCGGACGCGGCGGCTGGTCATCCCATAGGCTTTCTCGCCTTCCGGCGAATAGGCGGAGTTGACGGCCGAGATGGTCACGCCCGGCGTGATCACGAACTGGCCGTAAGGCACCACGGCCGAGCCGGCCGGATTGATGCCGATGGACCCGAGGTCACCGCCCAGGGCGGTCATCGCGTTGCCCAGCGCCATACTGCGGGCCGTGCCGTAATACTGGTTCTGGCTGAAGTTGATGGCGTCGGACATCGTCTGCGCGCCGGCCGAAACCGTAGCGGCGATGAAGGCCGCTGCAAGAAGTATCTTTTTCATTTTCATTCGTTTTAAAAAGTTTAACGGATCAGAGGCTTAGGTCAGGTTTAGTCCGTCATTCGCCGGCTCCGACCGGCGAATCTCCTACCGCCGTCCGCCGCCGCTGCGGCTGGCACCGCCACCGCCGCTGTGGGAAGCGTTGCCGGAGCTGTGGCTGGCACCGCCGCCACCGCCGCCGACGCTGCGGCTGGCGCCTCCGCCATAGGAGCTGCTCGAAGAGCTGCTGCTACGGGTATTGTTGCTGTACGTGCTGCTGGAGCTGCTGCGGGTGTTGCTGCTCGAAGAGCTGCTGCGCGACGCGCTCGAGCTGGAAGAGGAATAGCTGCGCGTAGCGTTGCCGCTGCTTCTGCTGCTATTGTTATTGCTGTTCTTGTTCTGATACGAACGGGAAGGGTTGTAGCCCTGCTCGCGGGTGCGGACCGGTGCGGGGATCGCCGTCGTCCGGCTGTCGCCGGAAACCGAGCTGGAATTCGTCCCCGTGCTGGCGCTCGCGGTGCTGCGCGTCCGGGTGTTCGGCCGGACATTGGTGCCGCCGCGGATGATGGTGCCGCCGGCCGAACCGGCTGCGCCGTAGCGGTAGTTCACGCCGCTGCCGGGGCGCCGCTCGCGGCTGCCGCCGACGGTCGTGGTGGAACGCGGCGTGTAGACGATGTCCCGGCCCCGGTAGGAGCCGCCCCAGTAGCCGCCATGATAGCTCGGGCTGTCGTACCAGCCGTAGCGGTGGCCGTACCAGCCATAACCGTAACCGTAGCCGTAACGGTAAGGGCCCCAGGTGTAGGTGTACCAGGGATCATAGTACCAGGGCTCGTAGTAGCTGTAGTACCAGGGGTCGTACCAGCCGCTGTAGAAATAGCCATAGCCGAACGGGCCATCCCAGAAGGGATCGTACCAGCTGCCGTAGTAACGGCTCCAGTAGTAGGAACTGAATCCCAGGCCGCCCCAGAGCCAGGGGGCGTAATGATAGCGGTTGTAACGGCTGTACCAGCCGAAGTCCCACGGGTCGTCCAGGATGATGACCAGTGTGTCGCGGCCATGCTTTTTCGCTATATTGGCGGCCGCCATGTTTTCGAAATCTTCTTCGCTATACAGGCGGACGACTTCGGGTTCCTCTCCGATCCGGGTGTAGATACCATCGGGGAACCGCTGCTGTGAATACTGAGCAGGGGTGCCACAGGATGCCAGGACCAGCAGAAGGACAGGCAGTAAAAGTGTCGTGCTCCGTTTCATAATTTCGTCTCCTATCAAATAAAAGTTATTATCTTTGCGGTTGCAATTTTGATGCCGCAAGGCTTCTTTACTATAGTAGATGCAAATTTCGAAAAAAAACGCAGTATTTCTACAAAGCATATGGCAAAAGAGGTAACCAAACGATCCGACAATTACTCGCAGTGGTATAACGACCTGGCCCTGAAGGCCGATCTCGCAGAGCAGTCCGCCGTGCGCGGCTGCATGGTCATCAAACCCTACGGATACGCCATCTGGGAGAAGATGCAGTCCACCCTGGACGGCATGTTCAAGCGCACGGGCGTGCAGAACGCCTATTTCCCGCTCTTCATCCCCAAATCTTTCTTCAGCCGCGAGGCTGAGCACGTGGCGGGCTTCGCCAAGGAGTGCGCCGTGGTCACGCACCACCGCCTCATGAACGACCCCAACGGGGCCGGCGTGGTGGTGGACCCGGATGCGAAACTCGAAGAGGAACTGATTGTCCGTCCGACCTCCGAAACCATCATCTGGAGCACCTACAAGAACTGGATCACCTCCTGGCGCGACCTCCCCATCCTCTGCAACCAGTGGTGCAACGTCGTCCGCTGGGAGATGCGCACGCGCCTCTTCCTCCGCACCGCGGAGTTCCTCTGGCAGGAAGGCCACACGGCCCACGCCACCGCCGAGGAAGCCGAGGCCAAGGCCTATGAGATGGTGCACGTCTACGCCGACTTCGCCCGCAACGTGATGGCCCTGCCGGTCATCGTGGGCCACAAGAGCCCCAACGAGCGCTTCGCCGGCGCGCTGGACACCCTCACCATCGAGGCGATGATGCAGGACGGCAAGGCCCTCCAGGCCGGTACGTCCCACTTCCTCGGACAGAACTTCGCCAAGTCCTTCGACGTGCAGTTCACCAACAAGGAAGGCCAGCAGGAGTACGTCTGGGCGACGTCCTGGGGCGTCAGCACCCGTCTGATGGGCGCCCTGATCATGGCCCACGGCGACGACAACGGCCTCGTGCTGCCGCCGAAGCTCGCCCCGATCCAGATCGTGATGGTGCCGATCTACAAGACCGACGAGGAGCGCGCCGCGGTCCTCGACAGGATGGCCGAGCTGAAGCGCGGCCTCGAAGCCCTCGGCCACAGCGTGAAGATCGACGACCGCGACACGGTCCGTCCGGGCTTCAAGTTCGCCGAGTGGGAGCTCAAGGGCGTGCCCGTGCGCCTCGCGATGGGCGCCCGCGACCTCGCAGCCGGCACCGTGGAGGTGGCCCGCCGCGACACGCTGACCAAGGAAACCATGGCCCTGGAGGGCATTGAAGCGCATATCTCCAAGCTGCTCGACGACATCCAGCAGAACATCTACGACAAGGCCCTCGCCTTCCGCGAGGCCAACGTCGAGAAGTGCGACGACTGGGAGGAGTTCAAGACCAAGATCCAGACCGGCAAGTTCCTGCTCTGCCACTGGGACGGCACCGTCGAGACCGAGCAGGCCATCAAGGACGCCACCAAGGCCACGATCCGCTGCATCCCCATCGACAGTTTCGTCTGCGAAGAGGAAGGCCGCGACATCTTCTCCGGCAAGCCGTCCAAGCGGCGCGTCGTCTTTGCGATTTCCTACTAAACCCGATTTTCCGGACATGATGAAGAGACTGCTGACCTTGACCGCCGTCCTGCTGGCCGCCACGCTGGGCGCCCGGGCGCAGGACGATGTCCTGAAGGCCGCCGCCGAAGCCGCGGCCGCCTACGCCGAAGCACCCAAGGCGGAAGAGGAGGTCGTGAAGCCTTCCTACTGGAAGCGCTACGCCACCTTCGACCTCGGATTCAACCAGACCTCCCTGTGGGCCTGGGCTTCCGGCGGTTACAACACCGCCACCCTGCGCCTCGGCGTCGACGCCAACGTCAACTACGCCCGCGACCTGATCACCTGGACCAACCGGCTTCAGCTGATGTACGGCTTCCTGTGGTCCGCCGACAAGGAGAACCTCCTCCAGAAGAGCGCCGACCTGATGCAGTTCGAGAGCCGTTTCGGCTACAAGACCTCCGCCGAGAGCGACTGGAAGTACACCGCGGACCTGACCTTCAAGTCCCAGTTCTCCAACAGCTACGACTCCTACAAGCAGGACCCGGACTCCAAGATCTGGAACGGCACGCTCAAGTCCGGCCTCTTCTCCCCCGGCTACCTGACCTTCGGTCTCGGTATCTCCTGGGACCCGGCACCCTGGTTCGACCTCAACATTTCCCCGGTCACGGGCGGTTTCATCTTCTGCTCCATCCCGGAACTCCGCAAGAAGTACGGTATGAAGATGATCGATGAAGCCTTCGACCCGACCGTCGGCACCAACTACTACGGCTCGCTCTTCCAGCTCGGTGCGCAGATCAAGGCCAACCTCAAGGCCTCGGTCAACGACGTGCTCACCTATGAGACGCAGCTCATCCTCTTCACGGACTACCTCAACCATCCGTTCGTGTGGAACCGCGTCAACTGGGACAACAAGTTCGGCTTCCTCGTGGGCAAGTACATCAAGCTCGCCCTCGACACCTGGCTCATCTACGATCCGGTCGTGCTGATCGCCAACAAGGACGGCAACGACCTCCGTCAGCGCGTGCAGTTCAAGGAGTTCTTCTCCTTCACCTTCACCTATACCTTCGGCCAGAAGTAATCGCAGACCCATGCGTATCCTGCTCGCCGTCAGCGGGGGCATCGATTCGATGTACCTGGCAAACCGGGCCCCGGAGCTTTTCCCCGGAGCCCGGTTTGCCGTCGCACACTGCAACTTCGCGCTGCGCGGCGCGGAGTCCGACGGCGACGAGCAGTTCGTACGCGACTGGTGCGCCGCACACGGAATGGAATGCTTCGTGCGGCGCTTCGAAACGGCCGCCTACGCGGCGGAAAACGGGATCAGCATCGAGATGGCGGCGCGCGACCTGCGCTACGCCTGGTTCGCGGGACTCTGCCGCGAAGGCGGCTTCGAGGCCGTGGCCGTGGCCCACAATGCCGACGACAACGCCGAGACGATGCTGCTCAACCTCCTGCGCGGCACGGGGACCCGCGGCCTGCGGGGCATGGGCGACCGCGACGGCATCATCCGCCCCCTGCTGGACACGCCCCGGGCCGAGATCCGCGCCTGGATGCTCGCGCACGGCTGCGCCTGGCGCGAGGACAGCACCAACGCAGACAACACCCCCAAGCGGAACCGCATCCGCAACGAGGTCTTCCCCATTTTCGCGAAAATCAATCCTTCCTTCCTCCGCACCCTGGGCGAGGACATGGAGCGCATCGCCCGCACGGACGACATCGCCGAGAGCTGGTTCCGCTCCGTGCGCGAAGGCCTGACCACGGCGGACGGCGCGGTCCGCATCCCCGCCGTACTCGCCCTCGAGCACTGGGAATACGCCCTCTGGCGCCTGCTGGAAGGCGCCGGGCTCAGCGCGCCGACCTTCGCCAAGCTGACGGCCCTGCTGCGCCGCTACAAGGACGAGCCGCGAGGCACCGTCACCATCGGGGGCAAGACCTTCGAGGGGACGGGAACGGTGCTTCGAATCGAGAAGGAATTAATTATTTTTCAATAATATAGACATCATCGCCGGGCTCCGCGAAGTAGAACTGCTCCCGCGCGAAGCGCTCGAGCGTATCGCGGTCGCCCGTCATCATCCGGATCTGCCGGTCGAGTTCCTCGTTCTCCTGCCGGTACTGCTCGATCTGCCGTTCCTGGCGGCGCAGGGTGATGCCCGCCTGGACCCAGCTCACGATGCTGTCCTTCTTCAGGAAGAGGAACAACAGGAAGAGCGCCGTCGCCACGATGGCGTAGCGGATGAAAGAGCGCTGCTCCTTCTTGTTGCCGTCCTTGTCCCGGTTCCAGATATCTTTGGTGTATTTTGCCATGATTATTTGCGCAAAATTAACTATTTTTGCACATAATCTAAATCTTTTTTTCGGTATGAAACCTACACTTCTCGTCCTCGCCGCCGGAATGGGCAGCCGTTACGGCGGACTCAAGCAGATGGACGGCCTCGGCCCCAACGGCGAAACCATCATCGACTATTCCATTTACGACGCCGTGCAGGCCGGTTTCGGCAAGGTGGTATACATCGTCCGCGAGTATTTCCTCGAGCAGTTCAAGGAGACGGTCGCGCGCAAATACAGCAACGTCAAGTGCACCGACGGCACGCCCCTGGAGTTCGTCTTCGTGACCCAGGAGCTGGACAAGATCCCCGCCCGCTTCCTGCCGCTCAATCCTGAGCGCCAGAAGCCCTGGGGCACCGCCCACGCCATGCTGATGGCCGCCGATGTCATCCACGAGCCCTTCGTCGTGATCAACGGCGACGACTACTACGGCAAGGAGTCCTTCGGCATCGCCGCCGACTGGTGCCGCGCCCATGCGGGTAGCCAGGGCGTCTTCGCCATCGTGGGCTTCGAGCTGGACCACACCCTGAGCGAGTCCGGCGGCGTGTCCCGCGGCATCTGCCACTACGACGCCCAGCAGCGCCTGACCGACGTGGTCGAGCACCTGAATATCATCAAAGACGCCGCCGGCGTAGTCAGCGGCGACAATTCCGCCACCGGCGAGCACGTGGTCCTGCGCGGCAGCGATCTCTGCTCGATGAACATGTGGTGCTTCACGCCCGACTATTTCGCGAAGAGCGCCGTCCTCTTCGAAGGCTTCCTGGAGCAGAACAGCCAGGAGCTCAAGAAAGAATTCTACATCCCCTTCGCCGTGGACAGCATGATCCGCAGCGGCGAGGTGCGTTGCGACGTCCTGTCCACCCCGGCCCACTGGTTCGGTGTCACCTACAAGGAGGACCGTCCCGCTGTGGTCGAGAAATTCGCGCAGCTCGCCCGCGAGGGCTTCTACCCCACCCCGCTCTACCAGTAGGCTTATGGAAAAGAGACAAGGCCCCCGCAACTACAGCTTCTACGAGAAGTTCACCTACTATGTCCCCGGCGTCGCGGACATGTTCATCCTCTTCGCCCTGCTGCTGCTCGGCGCCCTGATCGGCAACCTGATCGCCGTCCCCTTCCTCCTCATCCTCGGGAAGGAAGCCGGCATGGCCTACGTCACGCCCATCTCTTATGTGCTGATGTTCATCCCCCCGATGATCTACAGCAGCATCAAGAGCCGCAACGGCAGCATGACCCGCACCGGCCTGAAGCTGGACAGTGCACATTTCAGCCCGCTGGGCGGAGCGCTCTGCGCCCTGCTCGTCATCCTGGGCACGCTCACGATGGGCATGGCCACGGACCCGGTCTCCAATCTGCTGCCGGAGATGCCGGCCTGGCTGGAGGACACGCTCAAGGGACTGACTTCCGGCGACAACCTCATCCTGAATTTCCTGACGGTGAGCATTTTCGCTCCCTTCTTCGAGGAATGGCTCTGCCGCGGCATGGTCCTGCGCGGACTGCTGGGCAACGGGCACAAGCCCGTCTGGGCGATCGTGATCTCGGCACTGTTCTTCGCCTTCATCCACCTCAACCCCTGGCAGGCCCTGCCGGCTTTCCTGCTCGGCTGCCTGTTCGGCTATGTGTATTATAAGACCGGCTCGCTGAAGCTGACGATGCTGATGCACTTCACGAACAACACGTTCGCGCTGGTGCTGTCCAACATCGACAGTCTCAAGGATATAGATTCCCTCTCGGAGGTACTCAGCGCGCAGCAGTACTGGATCCTCGTGGCCGCCTGCGCTCTGATGCTGGTGCTGATCGTCCGCGCCTTCCGCCGCATCCCCCTGGAGCAGCCCAAAGGCAACCTGGACGACGTCAAACCGCTGTTTGAAGAATAGTTTCGCGCGCCGCGACGACGTCGTGGACGCGGAGAACGTCAGCGCCATGCGCCAATGCGAGGCGGTGTGCCTTTTCTGTATCGCCGCCCGTGAAGCGTTTGTCGGCGGCGCCGATGAGGATGCGCCGGCCGAAGACCTGCAGCGCCTCCAATTGATCCAGAATCTCCCAGTTCTGCTCCGCCGTCTTGGCGAAGCCCAGGCCCGGGTCGAGGATCCAGTCGGCGATGCCGTACTCCTCCGCGCGGCGGGTGAACTCCGTGAAATAATCCACCAGCGCGGGCACCACGCCCTGCGGGTAGTCGACCTGCGCGTCCATCGTGCGGGGATTGCCCCGCTTGTGCATCGCGACGTACGGGAGGCCCAGGCGGCCGACCGTCGCGAGCATGTCGGGATCGTCCTCGCCCGCGGAGATGTCGTTGACCAGGAAACTGCCCGCGCAGTCGTACACGCGGCGGACGATTTCCGCCCGCACGGTGTCGACCGACAGCGGGATATTGCAGTCCCAGGCGCGCACGACGGGCTCGAGCCGCCGCCACTCCTCTTCCAGGGAAACATCCGCCGCGCCGGGGCGCGTCGAGATGGCGCCCAGGTCGATGATTTCTGCGCCCTGCGAACACAGCGTGCGGATGCGCTCCTGCGCTTCTTCCGCCCGGACGCGGCTCGGGGCGAAGAACGAGTCCGGCGTCAGGTTGACGATTGCCATGATTTGTACCATACCACAAAATTAGCGAAAAATTGCTTATCTTTGTTTGCTATGTTGATCGTTCTTGAAGGCCTGGACGGAGCCGGCAAATCCACCCAGGTACGCATGTTCAGAGAATACCTCGCCGGGATCTGCCCCAGACTGGAATACATCCATTTCCCGCGCTACGACGCGCCCCTGTGGGGCGGGCTGATCGGCAAGTTCCTGCGCGGCGGCTTCGGCACCATCGAGAGCGTCCACCCGCAGCTGGTGGCCCTGCTCTTCGCCGGCGACCGCGCCGACGCCGCGGCGGACATCCGCCGCACGCTGCGCGAGGGCGGCACCGTCCTGCTGGACCGCTATGTCTACTCCAACATCGCCTACCAGTGCGCCAAGCTCCCTTCCGACCGCGAGGCCGAGGAGCTGCGCGAATGGATCAACAACACCGAGTACGGCCAGTTCAACCTGCCGCGCCCGGACCTGAACATCTTCCTGGATGTCCCCATCGGCTTCGTGGAGCAGAGCCTCACGGCGCAGCGCGCCGGCGGCGACCGCAATTACCTCCACGGCCAGCAGGACATCCACGAAGCCGACATCAACTTCCAGCGCCGCGTGCGGGACATGTACCGCCGCCAGGCCGCCCTGGATCCGCATTTCATCGTCGTGGACTGCAGCGACGCCGAAGGGCGCATGCTGCCGCCCGACACCATTTTCGAAAAGATCAAAGCCGTCTATGAGAGTTATCCGAAGGATTAGCGCCGTCCTGATCGGCTTCGTATTCTTCCTCGCGGGCATCCTCAAGCTGATGGATCCCATGGGCGCCCGTCTCGTCGTGGAGGAATACCTCAAGTTCCTGCATCTGAACTTCCTGATGGGAGCCTCCGGCATCATCGGGTCCGGCATGGCCCTGCTCGAGACGCTGGTCGGCGCCGCCCTGATTACGGGCGTCTGGCGCCGGATTGTGGCCGCCACCTGCGGCATCATGCTGGGTTTCTTCACCCTGCTGACCCTGCTGCTCTACATCAGGAATCCCCGCATCGACTGCGGCTGCTTCGGCGAGGTCATCCACCTCACGCACGCCCAGAGCCTGATCAAGAACCTCATCCTCCTGGCCCTGTGGGCCCTGGCCTTCCTGCCCTTCCGCAAGATCGAGATCACGCGCAAGGTCAAGTACGTCAGCTTCCCCATCGCCGCCGTGTCCGTCTGCCTCTTCCTGCTCTACTCCTCGACCGGCATCCCGCTCGTCGATTTCACGCCCTTCAAGCCAGGCGCCGAGCTGATGCTTCCCGAGGACATCGACGACCCCACCGACGACCGCACGCCGACGCTGTCGATCAGCGACGCCACGGGCGAATACGTGGACGAAAAGCTGGTCGAGGGCCAGCTGATCGTTATTTCGGTCTATGATCCGGAGAAGATGCGCGCGAACCACTGGAACCGCGTGCAGCGCCTGGTGCAGGACGCCAACGACGCGGGCTTCACGCCCATGGTGCTGGCCGCCTCCACGCCCGAGATGATGCGGGAGCTCGTCTCCTCGCACGAGGTGCTCGACGCCACTTTCTACGCCGACCGCAAGAAGCTGCTCACCCTGAACCGCTCCAACGGCGGCGCGGCCTTCATCCAGGACGGCCTCATCGTCACGAAGTGGCACCGCAATTCCCTCCCGGACCACAAGAAGCTCGAAGACTTCGCGGCCGAGGACGTCACCGAGTCGCTCCTGTCCGAGAACAACCGCGACCGGGTCAAGCTGCAGGGCTTCCTGCTCTACGTGTTCGCGGTGATGCTGCTGATGTAGCGGCGCTTATTCTTCCGTATAGATTTCCACGATGTGGTCGCCCGCGAGGAACTTCCGGGCGAGGTCGCGCACATCCCCAGCCTTGATGCCGCGGAGCAGCGCGTCGTAGTCGACGTCGTAATCCCGGCCCCAGAGCACGGTCTTGACCAGGCGGTCGTTCTGCTCCGGCAGGGAGGCGGAGGCCCGGCGCTCCAGCTCGCCGTGGCGCTTGCGGATGTACTTCCCGGCACGGTCCATTTCCTCCGCGGTCGGGCCGTTCTTCGCCATTTCCTCCATCACGTCCCGCACGTCGCCGACCAGCAGATCCGTCATCTCCGGACGGGTCTGGAAATCCACCACGCCCCGCCAGGGCAGCGCCGGGTCGTCCGGCACCTCCGAGGAGAAGCCGACGTGATAGGTTCCGCCGCGCTGCTCGCGGATCAGGTCCAGGTAGCGGGCCGATAGGATATAATCGAGGAAATCGGAAATCACGATGTTGCGGGTCGTCGTCTTCACGCCCGCCACGTACATATAATCCACGTTCGAGACCGGCTCGGACTCGCGCGCACGGGTTTCCGTGATCAGCTGGCGGCCCTTCAGGACGGGCCGCGGCGTGGCCGTGGCGGTCTTCCCGTACGGGTAATCGCCCTGCAGCGAGGCCACATAGCGGCAGACGTACGATTCGATCTCGGCGCGGTCCTGGTCGCTGGTGATGAAGACCGACAGGTGGCCGAAATCGGTGAACGCGCGCGCATACACCTCCCGCAGCAGCGCCATATCCACCGCCTCGATGGCGGCAGAGTCGAAGGGATGCAGCCAGGGGTGGTCGCCATAGACCTTCCGGGTGTATTCTTCTTCGAAGGCCGTGCGGGGATTCTTCTTGCGGCCCAGGTTCTTGAGGTTGTCGGCCTGGGTCTTTTCCAGGCCGGCCGCCTCCCCGAGATACGGCTCCTGCAGCAGCAGCCAGCCCGTCTTGAAGGCAGCCTCCTCCCGGCCCCGGGCGGCGCTCAGCTCGACCGAAGCGGCCTGCTGGAGCGTGCGGGTCAGGATATTCACCCCGGAGAGCTCCGGGAAACTCCGCAGCGCCTGCCGCTCGATGCCGCGGAAGCCGAGCGTGCGGTTGTTGTAGGCCGCGGCGAAACGCGCGGCGGTGAGCCGGTCGGCCGGATAGCTCCGGTAGCCGGTGTCGAAGCGCCAGATGGTCGCCAGGTGGACGTTGGCCTTGACGGGCGCCGCCTGGCGGTAATAGACTTTCGCGCCGTTGGAGAGCTGCCATTCCTCAAAGCCGCCCAGGCGCTTGTCCGTGCGGCGCTTCACGATGCGGCCCGGGGTCACAGCCACGTCGAAGTCCAGCTTCGGATAGCTCAGATACTGCGGCTCCAGCGGCTCCGCATCCACGCTGGCAAGGATAGCGCGCACCACCTCGGGGCGCGGGCCGAAGCCCGGATTCTCCTCGTCGTTGTAGCAGCTGGAATAGATGGCTTCGCTCTCGGCGAACATCCGCGCCGGGTAGTCCCGGACGCTCTCCCAGCTGATGCCGGACAGGACCTTGTTCTGGACATCCTGGAGCCCGAGCGGGTCGAGCAGCGGGTGGTTGCGCAGGAAGTGCTCGATCGCCGCCTTCACGAGCTCCTCGCTCTTGACTTCGTCGCGGCTGAGCTCGCGGTCCAGGTGGAAGCGCTGCGCCACGCTGAGCTTCGCCGCTTCGAACTCGTCCGGGCTGATGCCGAACTGGACCAGGCGCCGGATCTCGCGGGCGGTCATCTCCATGGTCTCCGCCACGCGGTCCTTGCTCTTGGGCGTGACGGTGAAGAGGCTGATGTAGTAGTCCGGCTCGTACTCGTTCGTCACCAGCACCGCTGAGCGGGCGGGACAGTCGCGCTGCTGCGCGAGCCGGCGCAGGCGCTCGTTGAGCACCGCCGAGACGATCTGGCGGCTGAAGGCGTCGCGGATGTATTCCTCCGTGATCCGCTCCGCGCGATCGGGATAGGGCTGTTTGAAGATGAACTTCACCACCCCGACCTTGAGGTGCTCGTCGGCCATGTCCTCGATCAGCGGCTCCGTCCGCTTCGCGGGCAGGTAGCGCTCCTTCTGCGCAGGATTGACGGCCTTCGGGATGTCGGAGAATTTCGCCCGCACGCGGGCCTCCATCTCGTCCACGTCGAAGTCGCCGACCACGAAAATCGCCTGCAGGTCCGGGCGGTACCACTTATGATAGAAGTCCAGG
>JBGUOB010000032.1:0-183228 GCA_045117755.1 Candidatus Cryptobacteroides sp. | reverse complement strand
CTGAACAATCGTACGCTTATGAAACGACTGACCAAAAAGGAAGAGGTGATCATGGATCACTTTTGGGAGCGGGGACCTCTGTTTGTCAGGGAGTTGCGCGAGCTTTACCCCGAGCCGAAGCCGCATTTCTCCACGCTGTCCACACAGGTTCGCACGCTGCAGGAGGAAGGGTTCATCGACCACAAGGCCTATGGCCCGACCTATCAGTATTTCGCGAAGGTCTCCAAAGAGGAGTACAAGCAGCGTTCGCTGATCGGCCTCATCGACAAGTACTTCGACAACTCGTACCTGAGCGCGGTATCCGCACTGGTGAAGGAGGAGAAGATCAGCGTCGAGGAGCTGAAGGAATTGATTGAAATCGTCGAGAAAGGGCAGCAGAAATGATGGAATTCCTCTTATATGAAGGCAAGGTGGCCGTCGCGCTGCTGGTCTTTTACCTCTTTTATCGTTTCCTGCTGAAGAAGGAGACCTTCCATCGCTTCAATCGGGTGGTCCTGGTGGCGACGGCGGTGCTGTCCTTCGTGCTGCCGCTGTGCATCATCACCATCCACAAACCGATGGAGATGGAAGCTTCCGTCGTGGAGACGGCAGTCGCGTTGGCGGACCTTCCGGAAGTGGAGATCGCCCAGGCCGCAGCGCCGGCCACGCCCTGGTGGCAGACGGCGCTCGTCATCCTCTTCTGGGCCGGCGCCGCCTTCGTGCTCGTCCGCGTGGCCGTTTCCATCCTCTGCATCGCGCGCATCGTCCGTCGGGGCGAGCGGGTGCGGGAAGCGGATGGCTGTCAGGTCATCGTCACGGAGCGGGACATCGATCCCTTCAGCTGGATGCGCTACATCGTCCTGTCCCGCAAGGACTGGGAAGGGGAGCATGCGCCCATCCTCGCGCATGAGCAGGCGCACATCGCCTACGGCCACTCCATCGAGTTGCTGCTCGTGGACGTCCTGTCCGCCCTCCAGTGGTTCAACCCGGCCATCTGGATGCTCCGCGCGGACCTGCAGGAACTGCATGAATATGAAGCGGACGACGCGGTCCTGCGCGGCGGCGCCAACCTCAGGGAATATCAATATCTATTAATAAGAAAAGCTGTCAGCAAGAGCGGCTACTCAGTTGCTAACAGCTTTAATCACAGTATCCTTAAAAATCGTATTACTATGATGTCAAAATCCAAATCCTCTCTCGCGAGAGGCCTGCGGGTGCTGTATCTGCTCCCGCTGATCTGCCTGGGCATCGGCCTGCAGGCAAAGACTGTCTATGTCCCGACGGACAAAGATAGCAAAAATTCTCAGAATCCGCTGATTATCTTGCGACAAGCCTGGGGCGAAGAGAAAGAAATCACCAAAGCGGAGTACGATGCGCTCTCCTCGAGCCGGATCAACTCCATCCAGATGCTGACCGACGAGGCCGCGTTCAAGAAGTACGGCGACAAGGCGGCGCACGGCGTTATCGTCGTCAACTTGAAGACGCCGATGGACATGGAGGAAATCGTCGTGGTCCGCTATCGGGAGGTAGAAGAAGAACCGATTGCTTTCCGCCTGATTCCGGATCCGGATCACATGCCGAGATTCCAGGGCGGTGATCTCAACGAGTTCTCCAAATGGCTTTGCCAGCGGATTTATACGCCGGAGGATTGCAATCATTCCGGTACGATGCGGGTCTCGTTCGAGGTGCTCGAGGACGGCACGGTCGGGGACGTCCAGGTTCTGGAAAGCGTTTGCCCGGAACTGGATGCCATCGTGACGGCCACCATCAAGAAATCCCCGAAGTGGGAGCCGGGAACGACCCGGGACGGCAAGCCCCTCGCCACGTTCCTGCGAATTCCCATCATCTTCCAGGTGCGTAACACCGCGAAGAAATAAAGTCAAAACCACTTAGCCACTTTGCCGAAAACGGAGAAAAAGGCCCCGTTTTCGGCAAAAGTTTTAGAAAATCGGGATTTAACCGTTCTACCGGGGGTTTTGACTTGGAGAAATAGCAGAATATAACTACCTTGAACGACATACCAATTCAAGATGAACCGATCCTTTCTTTTTTTAATTATTGTGGCTGCATTGAGTGCATGCGGCCAATCTGTTTGTACCATCAACGGCCATCTGGAGGACCCGGTCGCATCCGTGAGTCTGGTAGATGAATCCGGTGTTGTGGATGCGTGCGAAGTCATCGACGGTACGTTCGTACTGAAGTGTAAAAAGAATCCGGAAGGCGTCGTGGGTATTCTTCGGGGAGATGGATATGACCCGATTGGTCTCATCCCCGACACGAATGAGATGACCGTCACCGTGATTGACGGCAAAACGCATGTTTCCGGCAGCCCTCTTTCAGAAGAATACCAGAATCTTCAGAAATGGCTCGTGAGCACATTTATGGCTTATAATGAACGATGGGCGGAACTGAACAAAGAAGGGAAAAAAGAAGAAGCGGACCGTGTCGTTGCTGAAAGGAAAAAGGTCTTTTCCGACCATTGCCTCGAGATTTACGGGAATCACCCCTCCGATCACGTCGGGCACCAGGCATTATCGATTATCATGGAGGATTTGCCTGAAGATACATTCATTGCGCTCTATGAGCAGGGAAGCAGGCTGATTCGGGAAGATCCTGAGATTAGCGGGTATTATGAGCATTTGAGACCTCGTGCCCAAAACGAGGTCTTTATTCTTCAGAATAATGGAGAGATTGACAAGCGGGAAGGACGTTTTGAGGAATTTGTGGGCGCGGGCAATCATGCCTTGTTGGTTTTCTGGGCCTCATGGTGTGGTCCTTGCAAGCAGGAAATACCTTATGTGAAAGCAGTGTTTGAGCAGTATAGCGACAAGGGACTCACGGTCCTGGGTATTCCTGTTCGTGATGGACAGGCCGCTTCTATCGCTCAAATGAAGAAATCCGGAATCCACTATCCGCAGTTTTCTGATCCCTCCCAGGAGATAGCTGATAAGTATGATGTCAAGTCGATTCCTTGCATCATCCTCTTCAGGCCGGACGGAACGATTCTCAAGCGGGACCTCCGGGGTGAGCAGATCGAGGCGGCCGTAAGAGAAGCGTTGAGCTTGTAAAGTATCATTCGGTATGAAGAATAATCACATTGTTGCATGGGGCACTTTGCTGCTGGGCGCGGCACTGCTGCTGGCTGCCTGTGCTCCGAAATCCGGAAACACCACCAGGATCGTGTGTCAATTTGCCGGGGACGCCCCGGAAACTGTCAGGTTTACGAGGGGATATTATGATGGCGCATTGGGTGAGGACCATTTTGTCTCTTTCTTTGACACCACCGTCGCGGTTGTGAATGGTCGCTTCGAGGTTGAAATCCCCAAATGCGTGACCTCGATGACGGACCTCCGGATTGGAAATGACAATGTCAGCTTCTTCTCAGACGGCTCCACCATCACCATTGACCCGGAAGCCCGTACCGCCCTCTCGTCAGATGATAAGGGGCCTCATTCCTGCTATATGGATTTTGCCAATCGATGGAACGACTATCAAACCAAAATGGCCGGGTTCGGGAATGACGAGGGCGCCCGGGAGGCGTATCGCAATGAACATTTCAGCGCGCTCATTGATTACACGAAGGAATTCGCCCGGAACAACTCCGACAATTTCAGCGGCCTGCAGGCTCTCGAGATGCTTCATTTCACCGGCCCGGATGATCCGGTGGAGATGCTTGCCCTGGTGAACGGCCTCTCCGATGAGATTAAAACAGATCCGATGGTCTCCGTCATGTACAAGGAATTGTACAGTATTTATAGCGGCCTGGTCAACACGGTAGAAGGCAAACCGTTCGTGGACTTCACCGTCGTACAGGATCCGGAGCGTCCGGAGACGTCAACCGTCAAACTGTCCGACTATGTTGGAAAGGGGAAATATGTGCTGGTCGATTTCTGGGCTTCCTGGTGCGGCCCCTGCAAGGCCGAGATGCCTAACCTCATCCGCGTGTACAATGCCTATCACGGCGATAATTTCGACATGCTCAGTGTTGCTGTTTCGGACCAGGTGGAGAATACCGTCCAGACAGCCAAAGAGTTGGGAGTCGTCTGGAACCAGATCGTCAACGCCCAGCAAATCCCAGGAAGCGTGTACGGCTTCAACGCCATTCCGCTCATAATCCTTTTCGGCCCCGACGGGACGATTCTCAAGCGGGACCTCCGGGGCGGGCAGATTGGTGAAGCCGTTAAAGAAGCGTTAGGTTTATAGTGTTGGTTATTAGAGTATTATGAATAGAAGGTTATTTGCACTTTTCGCCGGCCTGGTGCTGGCGGTGGCCGCGCAGGCGCAGGTCGTCGTGATGGACTACGATATGTTCGAGCGCAACCGGAACATCAAGGTCAAGCTGTCCTTGCTGGACGCCAAGACCGAGGAGCCGCTGCCCTTCGCCACGGTGTACTTGAACCCGCAGGGCGACACGACCATCACCCATTTCGCCCTGTCCGACGAGAAGGGCGAGGTAGAGATCAAGGAAGTGCCCGTGGGCCGCTACCGGCTGAATGTGGAGCTGATCGGCTACACGCCCTACCGGAAGGATTGCAATTTCCGCAATTACGAAGAGAATCTTGGCAAGATCAAACTGGAAGAGAATCCGGAGGTCATCGACGCTGCGACCATCACCACGGTGGGCAATGCCATCGAGGTCCGCCAGGACACGCTGATCTACAACGCCGCGGCCTTCCACGTGGGCGACAACGCCATGCTGGAGGACCTGATCAAGAAGATGCCGGGTATGGAAGTGGGGGAGGACGGCACCGTCAAGGTGAACGGCGAGAAGGTGGACAAGATCACCGTCGGCGGCAAGACCTTCTTCTTCAACGACCCGTCGGCGGCCCTCAAGAACCTCCCGGCCAAGATCGTGGACAAGATCAAAGTCGTCGATCAGGAGAACAAAGAGGCGGCCTTCTCGGGTGTTGCCTCCGAGGACAGCCGCGAGAAAGTGATGGACCTGCAGCTCAAGGAAGAATACAAGCAGGGCTGGTTCGGCAACGCCCGTTTGGGCGGCGGCTGGCGGCCGGAAAGCGATAAAGCGGGGCTGGGCGACGACCGTCACGCCCTGTTCAACGGAAATTTCCTGCTCAGCGGCTACAACGAGAAGGATCAGCTGACCCTGCTCGCCAACGGGCAGAATGCACAGGAACCTTCCAGCGGCAACGGCTTCGTCCTATTTGCCTCGGGCGATGATATCGATTTTGAAAACCTGGACGCCATTTCCCTCATCGGTGGCCTGAAGACGTCAGCCATGGCGGGGGCCAACCTTAACTCCGACCGCATCAAGGGGATGGAATCCACGGCCAGCGTCAGTTACAATTTCTCCGACCAGGTCTCCGGGACGCGCAGCGCACGCCAGTCGACGCTGGTAGGGGAGAGCCCCCTGTACACGGACGGCCGGGTGAGCGGCAACACCCGCACGGACCGGGTCAACCTGAGCATGGAACTGAACAAGAAGGAACCCAAGAAATTCAATTTCACCTTCCAGCCCAAGTTCAGTTTCAACAGCAGCGCTTCGAGCTCCCGCAACCAGTCGACCACGAAGGACGCACAGGGCGCGGAGATCAACGGCACGGATGCGAACAAATCGGCCAGCTCGCGCACCTTCCAGGCCAACGGACGCATCTCGAGCGGCTACAAGGACTTCGGCAAGGAGCGGCGCAGCCTGAACCTGACCGTCAACTACAATTTCAATAAAAACCTCGGCGAGAGCCGGGAGGACTCCCGGACCTGGTACGGGACGACCGTCACGCCGCGCAACCTGCGTTACGACACCGGCGGTAGCGGCAAGATGCTCGGCGGGAATCTCACCTACCTGGAGCCTTTCGGGAAAAACTGGGGCCTCGCGGCGATCGTCTCCACGCGTTGGCAGCAGCGAAACAACGAGAAGGCGGCCTTCAATGCCGACGGCTCGGCCAACGACTATTATTCCACCCGCTCGCGCAACGATTACCTCCTGCTGCACCAGAGCCTGCAGATGCAGTATCGCAAGGAAAGCAACCAGTTCTACTTCGGCCTGACGCACGACCAGACCCGGAACGAAGTGCGCTCCCGCCAGCTCGGCCGGGACACCGAGACCGGCATCGGCGAGTGGCTGCACGACTGGTCGCCGTATGTCAGCCTCCGCTGGAACTGGGAGAGCGGGCACTCCCTGAGGGCATACTACCAGGGAACGTCTTCCCAGCCTTCGGCGGCCCGGATCAACCCGGTGCTGGACATCTCCAACCCGTTGGAAATCTCGACCGGTAACGTCTATCTCCGTCCGATGTATGAGCACGAGGCCTACATCACCTGGGACTACAACAACAAGAAAGACTTCTCGAATGTCAGCCTTTATCTCGATGGCATGATGACCCAGCGCGGGATTGTCTCCGCCTCGTGGTTTGACGCGGAAGGCGTCCGTTATTCCGTTCCTGTCAATACCGTTACGCCTTCTTATAGCATTTACAGCAACTTCTACTGGCGGCAGCCGATTGGAGAGAAGAAGCGCCTGACCTTCACCTTCAGCTTTTACGCGGATATGTCCTTCAGCACGCATTACCAGGCGACGGGTCGGAAGACCGGTATGAATCTGCTGTCCTTCGACTACAATGCCTTCATGGCCGATTTCTGGGGGGATGCGAGCGGCAACCGTTTCTACAATGGGCAGAGCGGCTTCTCCGAGAGCCGGGTGCACCAGTACTCGGTCGAGGGCGAAATGGCACTCGACTATAAACTGGACCGCTTCTCGATCGGATATTATTCCTTCGCAGAAAACGAGCGCAGCAGCTATAGCCTCGACCCTACCGCCAATACGAATTACTGGCGCTTCGGACATCACCTCGACCTGCTGTACGAAACCCTGCACGGTTGGGAGTTCAAGACGGATGTGAGCTATCATTATTTCCTGGGCTACGCCCCCGGATTCAATTCCCCGTACTGCATCTGGAACGTTTCCGTCAGCAAGAATATCAAGTCCCTCACGCTGAGCCTGGGCATCTCGGACCTGCTGAACCAGGAGCGTATGCAGCAGCATACGGTCAAGGCGGAATACATCGAGGATCGCTACGGCCTCATCATGGGCCGTTACGCGATGTTCTCCGTCAAGTGGAGCTTCGGTAAGATGAACCCCGCCAAGAACGCCCGCGTACAGGACGCGATGTACAATCTGCTCTAAGGGAGCTTCTTGCATATCCCGCCGAAAATGTGTAAATTCGCAGGATTTATTGAAAGTTCAATTAGTCAGTATATTATACACATGAAAGATTCTATCATCATCCTCTGCGGTGGCGGCCCGGCTCCGGGCATGAACACCGTTGTCTGCTCCGTGGCCAAGACCTTCCTGGCCGGCGGTTATCGTGTCATCGGCCTTCACGGCGGTTACAGCGGCCTCTTCAGCCAGAACCCGCGCACCGAAGACCTCGATTTCTTCAAGGCTGACGCCTACTTCAACCGCGGTGGCTCCTACCTCCAGATGAGCCGTTTCAAGCCCACGGACAAGGATTTTGAGGAGAACTTCAACCTCTCCCTGTTCACCGAGAACAATATCAAGCTCCTCGTGACCGTCGGTGGCGACGACACCGCCTCCACCGCCAACCGCATCGCGAAGTTCCTCGAGAACAAGAAATACCCCATCGCCAACATCCACGTGCCCAAGACGATCGACAACGACCTTCCGCTGCCGAACAACGCCCCGACCTTCGGCTTCAACTCCGCCAAGGACGAAGGCGCCCACATCGCCCGCACCGTGTATGAGGATGCCCGCACCTCCGGCAACTGGCTGCTCATCAGCGCCATGGGCCGCAGCGCCGGCCACCTGGCCCTGGGTATCGGCGAGGCTACGCACGCTCCGATGACCATCATCCCGGAGATGTTCAACAAGACCAACATCACCATCGACAAGATCGTCAAGCTCACCCTCTCCGCCATCATCAAGCGCAATATCCTCGGCATCGGTTACGGTACCGTGGTGGTTGCCGAAGGCGT
Organism: Candidatus Cryptobacteroides sp.; assembly: GCA_045117755.1. Taxonomy (GTDB): domain Bacteria; phylum Bacteroidota; class Bacteroidia; order Bacteroidales; family UBA932; genus Cryptobacteroides. Next base: position 175,299 of record JBGUOB010000032.1, on the reverse strand, counting down.
CTTCCATGACCTCGCCGACGAGGACATCAAGGCTGCCGGCATCCACATGACCTACGACGAGCACGGTCACCCCGAGCTCGGCAAGATCTCAAAGGCCGTCCTCTTCAACGAGCTGCTGGAGAAGGAGATGAAGAAGACCAACATCAAGGCCAAGACCCGTCCGATCGAGATCGGTTACGATGTCCGCTGCCAGGATCCGATCGGCTACGACCTGACCTACTGCTCCGAGCTGGCCATGGGCGTGTACGAGCTCTTCAAGAAGGGCGAGACCGGCTGCATGGTGTACGTCGATGCGTTCGGCAACGCCAAGCCGCTCTATCTGCACGACCTGCAGAACGCCGAGGGCAAGATCCCGCCGCGCCGCGTCGACATCGAGGGCGGTATCGCGCAGAACTACTTCAACTTCATCTGCCACTTCGTGACGCCGGCCGACTATGAGGCCGCGAAGAAGTACGTCTCCGATCCGGAGGCCTACGACTTCAAGAAGATCCTGAACTGGTAAGAGATTCGCCGGTCAAGCTGGCGAATGACATGATAAAAGAAATCCCCGCGAGTCTCGCGGGGATTTCTTTTTCTATTTCGCGGAAACGCCCTGCGTCACGCGGCTCACGCCTGTGTAGTCGAGGGTGCCCTGGTGCTCCAGGTAGTCCTGGATGACTGCGGCGGTGGTGCGGTTGAGGTCGCGTCCCTGGTCCTTGCGGGGGGAGTTCGCGATGGCGGCCGCGTAGCTGTTGGTCACGACCCGGTAGGTCTTCTTGAGGTCGAATTTCCCGCCGTCAGGCAGGGTGATCTTCAAGTCCTTGATTTTCTTGGGATTGTTCTTGTCGAAGAGAACCTCGCAGCGGATGCCGCTGACCTTCGGGAAGCCGTATTCGATGTCCCCGTCGTGCGTGGCGATGAGCATGTCCTTGAGCTCCTGGCCCGTAAGGGAGAACTGGACGAGGTCGTTGCCGAACGGGTCGAGGCGCAGCACGTCGCTGACCGTGAACGGACCGGCCGGGAGGTAGTCGTAGCGGACGCCGCCGGTGTTGGTGAAGGCGATGTCGGAGCCGGTTTCCACGCGCCAGGCGTCGGTCATCATGCAGCCGAGCTCCTCGTAGCTGGTCATCGGTGCACTGAGCGTCGCGAGCACGCGCTTGAAGGCGGGGTTGTCGCTGAAGAAGCGCACCATCTCGGCCACGACCGGGTTCTGCTTGGGATAGCCCGCGATCTTGATGTTCTCGGCCTTGCGCTCCGTGACGCGGCCGTCCTGCACGGTGAGGGTGATGTGGGTGGCGTTGTCGAGGCGGTTGACAACCTGGGTGATCATCACGCCGTTGTGCACTTCGCCGCCGTTGATCTGGGTGTGGGAGTGCCCGCCGATGATGAGGTCGGCCCAGCGGACGCTCTCGGAGAGCGCCACGTCTTCCTCATAGCCGTTGTGGGTGAGAAGGATGACGACGTCGTTCTCGTCGCCCAGCCAGCGGTACTCCAGCAGGGTCTCCTCCAGCGGGGTGAAGAGGATGTCCGTGCAGTTGTCCGGGTGGGTGTCCGGATGGCCTGCCTTGCCCACCTGCACGGCACCGACCACCGCGATGCGCACGTCGTCGATCACGAAGATCTTGTACGGGATCGTGTGGATGCCGAATCTCGGATCCGGGTGGATGTTGCAGCAAATGTAGGGGAAGTTGGACAGGCTGATCAGACGGGCGAGATTGTCCTGGCCTGCGTCGAACTCGTGGTTGCCCAGGGTGGTGCAGTCGAAGCCGACCTGGTTCATCAGGGCCACCATCGGGTAGGCCGGAATCTCGTAGAGGTCGTTCAGCGGCTCGCCGGTGCGGTTGTCGCCTGCGGACATGACCAGCAGGTCGGGATAGACGGCGCGCAGGCTGTCCACGATGGCGGCCAGCTGCGGGAAGTTCTCGATCTTCGCGTGCATGTCGTTGACGGAGAGGATGTGGATGTCCTTCTTCTGCGCAAAGGCTGCGGAGATGAGCAGGAAGACCGCGGTGATGGTCAGTAACAGTTTTCTCATATTTTCGTGAATTTGATGGTTTGTCCTTCGTGAAGGGGGGCGTCCAGCCCGATCTCGTGCCCGTAGGCGTCCAGGATGCGGCCTTGCTTCAGGAGCGCCTGGGGGAGGTGCCGCTGAACGAGATATCGCAGCACGGCGTGCTGCGATTTCGCGCCGTCGAAGAGCTCGACGGTTGTTCGGTTGACCTGTACCTTCATCCTTAGTCGCCGGTGTTGGCGAGGGTGCCGGAGATGTACTGGTCGTAGGCGGTCATGTCCACGAGGCCGTGGCCGGAGAGGTTGAAGAGAATGACCTTCTCCTCGCCGCTTTCCTTGCACTTGTTGGCTTCGTTGATGGCTGCCGCGATGGCGTGGCAGGACTCCGGAGCGGGGACGATGCCTTCCGCCTGGGCGAAGAGCACGCCTGCGGCGAAGGAATCGAGCTGGCGGATGTCCGTGGCCTCGATGAGGCCGTCCTTGAGGAGCTGCGAGACGATGGCGCCGGCGCCGTGGTAGCGCAGGCCGCCCGCGTGAATGTTCGCCGGACGGAACTCGTGGCCGAGGGAGAACATCGGGATGAGCGGGGTGAGGCCCGTCTCGTCGCCGAAGTCATACATGAATTCGCCCTTGGTGAGCTTCGGACAGGAAGCCGGCTCGGCGGCGATGAAACGCGTCTTCTTGCCGTCCAGCAGGTTGTGGCGCAGGAAGGGGAAGGAGATGCCGCTGAAGTTGGAACCGCCGCCGAAGCAGCCGATCACGATGTCGGGATACTCGCCGGCCATGGCCATCTGCTTCTCGGCCTCGAGGCCGATGACGGTCTGGTGCAGGCAGACGTGGCTGAGCACGGATCCCAGGAGGTACTTGCAGTTCGGCGTGGTCATCGCGAGCTCGACGGCTTCGGAGATGGCGGTGCCGAGGGAACCCTGGTGGTTCGGATCCTTGGTGAGGATGTCCTTGCCGGCGCGGGTGGACATCGACGGCGACGGGGTCACCAGCGCGTCGAAGACCTGCATGATGCTGCGGCGGTAGGGCTTCTGCTCATAGCTGATCTTGACCTGGTACACGGCGCAGTCGAGGCCGTAGAGCTTGGCGGCGTAGGACAGGGCGGCGCCCCACTGGCCGGCGCCAGTCTCGGTCGTGACGTTGGTCACGCCCTGCTGCTTGCAGTAATAGGCCTGCGGGATGGCGGAGTTGAGCTTGTGGGAGCCGAGCGGGTTCACGCTCTCGTTCTTGAAATAGATGTGGGCCGGGGTTCCGAGGGCCTCTTCGAGGCCGTAGGCGCGCACGAGCGGGGTGCAGCGGTAGTACGCATACTTCTCGCGCACATCCTGGGGGATGTCGATCCAGCGGTCGGTCTGGTTGACCTCCTGGCGGGCGCACTCCTCGGCGAAGAGGGGATAGAGGTCTTCGGCCTTGATGGGCTGCTTGGTGCCCGGGTGGATCATCGGCTGCGGCTTGTTGACCATGTCAGCCTGGATGTTGTACCATTGGGTCGGAATCTCGGACTCCGGGAGAATGAATCTCTTCTGTTTCATGACGGGTTATCGTGTTTATAAGTTATTGTCGATGAATGCTTCCAACTCTTCGATGGCGCTCTCGGGCGTGGCCCAGCTGGTGCAGAAGCGCACGGCCGTGTGGTCGGCGTCCACGGTCTGCCAGCGCTCGAAGCCGAAGGCTGCCTCGAGGCGGGGCAGGACCTCGTTGCTGACGACGGGGAAGACCTGGTTGGTGGTGTTGATCACGAGGAAGGGGATGCCCTTGCGGGTGAAGGCGGCGCGGACGCGGTCGGCCAGGCGGTCGGCGTGTCGCGCGAGCTTGAAATAGAGTCCTTCGTTCATCAGCGTCTCGAACTGGATGCCGAGCAGCCGGCCCTTGGCGAGCATGCCGCCGTTCTGCTTGATGAAGTAGCGGAAGTCCTCGGACAGGCGCGTGTCGGAGAAGACCACAGCTTCGCCGAACAGGGCGCCCTGCTTGGTGCCGCCGATGTAGAAGACGTCCGCGAGCTGCGGCAGGTCCTTGGGCAGGATGTTGCAGCCGGAGGCCTCCAGGCCGTAGCCCAGGCGCGCGCCGTCGATGAACAGGGGAATGTCCCATTCGCGGCAGACGGCGTGCAGGTCGGCGAGCTCCTGCTTGGTGTAGATGGTCCCGAGCTCCGTCGGGAAAGAGATATAGACCATGCCGGGCTGCACCATGTGCTCGCGGCTGAAGTCGCGCTGATGCGCCTCCAGCGCCTCGCGCACCTGCGCCGCGCTGATCTTGCCGGCGGGAGCGGGGAGGGCGAGGGCCTTGTGGCCGCTGTGCTCCACGGCGCCGGTCTCGTGTACGTTGATGTGGGCGCTCTCCGCGCACAGGACGCCCTGGTGCGGGCGGAGCAGGGCGGAGATGACGGTGACGTTGGTCTGCGTGCCGCCCACCAGGAAGTGGATGTCGGCCTTGGGACAGTCAAACACATAGCGGATCCGCCGGGCGGCTTCCGCACAATGGGCATCCTCTCCGTAACCCAGGGTCTGCTCCAGGTTCGTGGCCTGCAGCGCTTCCAGGATCTGCGGACAGCAGCCTTCCAAATAATCGCTTTCGAAGTGGAACATACGCTACCAACTGATCGTATCGGTTCTGCAAGGTAAGAAAAAAATCCTTTGGATATACCTGGGGAATGATTATTTTTGTGACAATCGCGTCGGAAACGAAAAGGGCCGCGATTCACATCGCGGCCCTTTCGCAATTCTAACCAAAATTATTAACCAATGAAAATCTATTCGACCATACTAATAACAAGCACCGTGCCAAAAACGAAAAATATTTGTAAAAAATGTTAAAAACAAATGCTGCCCGCCTGTTGGACGCCGCCGGAGTCCATTATGAATTAATTCCTTACGACTATACGGAGGAAGACCTGAGCGCGCAGCACGTGGCCGCGGAGCTCGGGGAGGACATCGACCAGGTGTTCAAGACCCTGGTGCTACGCGGCGACCGCACGGGTTTTTTCGTGTGTGTGATTCCGGGCGATTTCGAGGTGGATCTTAAGGTGGCGGCACGCATCTCCGGCAACAAAAGCTGCGAGATGCTGCACCTCAAGGAGTTGCTGCCGACGACGGGCTACATCCGCGGCGGCTGTTCGCCCATCGGGATGAAGAAACCGTTCCCGACCTACATACATGAATCCGCGCTGCTCTACGACTATATCTACATCAGTGCAGGGCAGCGCGGACTCCAGTTCAAGATCGCGCCGCAGGATCTGTTCGATTTCGTCGGCGCGGAGATCTATCCGATCTAAAGCGGCTTGTATTCAAAGCTGACCAGCTTCGCATCGCCATGGAGCATATAGCCCGGGCGCAGGGCGAAGAAGCCGTTGAAGTTGTTGTGGTGCATGGCGGACACGTCGATGCCCTTTTCGACAGGTATCCATTCTCCCGCGTCGAAACGCTCCCAGATGCAGGCGGTATTGCGTTCGTTGCGGATTAGCAGGGAGAACTGAGGCGCAGTGCCGCTCCGCCCGATGTTGGCAGCTTCGTTATAGAAGAGGTAGAGGCCGGCACGGCTGCCTTCCGGCACGTCGAAGCTGGCCGTGATCTCATAGGACTCGTCCACGGCGGTCATCAGGTAGAGCGTACCGTCGCCGAAACCCGGCTGCCACTTGGACCAGAGCAGCGGGTTGGCCGTGTCGCGCAGGTAGGAATAATCACCCTGCAGGCCGTTCTGCTCCCATTTCGCGCCGTCTTTCTCCACCAGCACGGGCCAGCCGTCCTCCGTCCACTCGACGCTCTCGATAATCGTGCTGCGGCCCAGGGTGTGGAAGCCGTTGCGGTAGGCGTGGTAGACGACGTACCAGTTGCCCTCGGCGTCGTCGATGAGGGTGCCGTGGCCCTTGGACCACCAGGCCTCGTCGGCGCTGTAGGTGTGGACCATCGGGTTGTGGGGACTGTTCTCCCAGGGGCCGAGGGCGCTCTTGCTGCGCGCCACGACGACCATATGGCTCGTGACGGGGCCGGCGGTGCCGCCTTCGGCGCTCACGAGGTAGTACCAGTCGCCGCGCTGGAAGAGTTTCGGGGACTCCAGCCACATGCCTTCGGTTTCCCATTCGGCGGGGTACTCCCAGCCGTCATAGACCTTCTGCGGCTTGCCGGCGGCGGCCAGGCCGTCGGGGGTCAGGGGCGTGACCCAGCCGTTGTTGGTGTACAGGTAGCGCTGCCCGTCCTCCGCTACGACGTGGCCCGGGTCGATGCCGCCCACGTCCAGCTTGACCGGGGCGCTCCAGGGGCCTTCCGGCCGCTGGGCCGTGACGACGTAGTTCTCGCCCCGGCTGGTGGGGTAATAGATGTAGAAGGTGTCGCCGACCTTGCACAGTTCGGGGGCGTAGATGGAGTAGTCGCCGTCCTCGACGGCGCGTGCCACGGGCTCCCAGTGCAGCAGGTCCGTGGAGTGCCAGACGAGCAGGGCGGGGAAGTAGGTGAAGGACGAATGGGTGATGTAGAAGTCCTCCCCGTCGCGGAGGATGCTCGGGTCCGGGTAGTCGCCCGGGAAGATGCAGGTCTTGAGCGGCGCCGCTTTCGGCGCACACGCGGCCAGGGTGGCGATGGCCAGCAGCAGAGATAGGGACCGATATTTCATACAGTGCGTGATTTTTCGTAAAAATACGGAAAAATGCTTGAAAAATCGTATATTGCAGTCAAACACTAAAACAACCGAGCCATGAAGAAGACTTTTTGGGAAAGAATCAGCGACATCACCCATCTCCACAAACGTGCAGCCTTCTCCGGTCTGCCGGATCCCGGGGCCTTGGAATCGAACTTCCAGGCCCTGGTGAAGACGCGTTATTCCTGCCGCAGTTTCAAGGATACGCCGCTCACCGATGCACAGATTGCGCATATCCTGGAGGCGGCCCGGGTGGCCCCCACCGCCGCCAACAAGCAGCCGGTGCATGTCTGGGTGGTCAAGAGCCCCGAGGCGCTCAAGAAGCTCAGGGGCGCTACGGATTATACCTATGATGCGCCGGTCGTTTTCATGGTGGGTGCTAAGACGGACGCCGCCTGGGTGCGCAAGTACGACGGCAAGAACGGCGCGGAAGTGGACGCCGCCATCGTCGGTACGCACATCATGCTGGCCGCCTCGGCCCTGGGCCTGGGCAACGTGTGGGTCGGCTCCTTCGATCCCGCCCGGATCAAGGCCGATTTCCCCGAGACGGCGGACTACGAAGTCGTCTGCCTCTTCCCGGTGGGCGTCGCCGCCGCGGACGCCGGTCCGAAGCACACGGAACGGCAACCCCTCACCGACTTCGCCTCGGAACTGTAATCTTTCGTGCACAAATACTGCCCCTTCTGCTCACGAAATCCGGAAATCCTGTTTTTTGTGAGCACAGGCAGTCATTTTGCTCACGGAGCCCCGCTGAAGTCGGAATCGTTGGATAAGTTTTTTGCGGATTTTAGCAAAAAACGCAGTAAATTTGCAAAAGACCACAATTCAGATTCATGTACGATTTAGCCATTATCGGAGGAGGTCCTGGCGGTTACGTGGCCGCGGGGCGTGCCGGTGCCGCGGGACTGTCCGTCGTCCTGTTCGAGAAGAATAACCTGGGAGGCGTCTGCCTCAATGAGGGGTGCATCCCCACCAAGACCCTGCTATATAGCGCGAAAGTGTTTGATTATGCGCAGCATGCCGACCGTTACGGTGTGTGTGTGGAAGCGCCGGCCATCGATTTCGGCGCCATCTTCAAACGCAAGGAGAAGGTAGTCCGCAAGCTCGTCGCGGGCGTGAAGGCGCAGATGAAGGCGGCGGGCGTGGAGGTGGTTGCCGCAGAGGCGGAGATCCGCGGCCGCAGCGGGGAAGCATTTGCCGTCGTGGCCGACGGCGAAGAATACATCGCCCGCAAGCTGTTGATCTGCAGCGGCTCCGAAGCGGTGGTGCCGCCCATTCCCGGGCTCCGGGAGAGCCCGGTCGTCGTGACCAACCGCGAGATCCTCGCGCTCGAGGAGCAGCCCGCGGAGCTGGTCGTGATCGGCGGCGGCGTGATCGGAATGGAATTCGCCAGCTTCTTCAACTCCATCGGCACGAAGGTGACGGTGGTGGAGATGCTGCCGAAGATCCTCGGTCCGATGGACGACGAGATCAGCGCGATGCTGCAGGCCCAGTACGCCAAGAAGGGCGTGGACTTCCAGCTGGGCTGCAAGGTCGTGGCGGTCGAGGGCGACACGGTGGTCTATGAGAACCCGGCAGGAGAGACCTGCCGCGTGCGCGGGGACAGGATCCTGGTCTCCGTGGGACGCCGCGCCCGCCTGCAGGGCTTCGGCCTGGAGAGCCTGGGCGTGGAACTCGCCCTGAATCCGGCCGGCCGCCCTTATGGGATTCAAGTGGATGAACACATGCGCACGAGCGTGCCGGGCGTGTACGCCGCGGGCGACGTCACGGGCTTCTCCCTGCTGGCGCACACCGCATCCCGCGAGGGCGAGGTGGCCGTGAACGATATCCTCGGCAAAACCGACCGGATGCGCTACGACGCCATCCCGGGCGTGGTCTATACCAATCCGGAAGTGGCGGGCGTGGGCCTGACCGAAGCCGAAGCAGCGGCCAAGGGGCTGGACGTGCTCGTCCAGAAACTTCCGATGGCCTTCTCCGGCCGCTTCGTGGCCGAGAACGAGCGGGGCGAGGGCGTCTGCAAGGTGATCGTTGACAAGGCCGCCCGCACCGTGCTGGGCGTCCACATGCTGGGCAACCCCTGCTCCGAGTTGATCCACGGCGCCTGCATCGCCATCGAACACGGCCTGACCGTAGAGCAGCTGCAGGAGACGGTGTTCCCGCATCCGACCGTCTCGGAGATCCTGAAAGAGACCCTTTCCGCGCTCTGACGGGTGCAGATTGAACAAGGCGGAAAAAGATTGAACGGGAGCGTTTGGCGGAAGCCCGCCGGAATCCCTATTTTTGTACCACAAGTCAATAACACCAATAATACCGATATGAAGAAATCCTTTATCATTGCCGCGCTGCTGCTGACGGGCTTCTCCGCCCTGGCTCAGCCGCAGCTGCGCAAGGACAACATCGACGAAGTCCTTGCCGCCATGACCCTTGAAGAAAAAGCCACCCTCCTGGTGGGTGGCGCCCGTGCCCAGATCGTGAACGGCGTCACCTCCGGCGTCGCCGCCCAGGTGCCCGGCGCTGCCGGCAACACCCGTCCGATCGAGCGCCTCGGCATCCCCGGTACGGTCCTGGCCGACGGCCCTGCCGGCCTGCGCATCCAGCCGACCCGCCAGGGAACCAGCCAGACCTTCTACTGCACCGGTTTCCCCGTGGGTACGCTGCTCGCCAGCTCCTGGGACACCGCCCTGGTGGAGCAGGTGACGACGGCGATGGGTGAGGAAGTGCACGAGTATGGCGTGGACGTGCTCCTCGCCCCGGGCATGAACATCCACCGCAATCCGCTCTGCGGCCGCAACTTCGAGTACTTCTCCGAGGACCCGCTCCTGTCCGGCAAGATGGCCGCCGCCTATGTGCGCGGCATCCAGAAGAACGACGTGGGTACCTCCATCAAGCACTACGCGGTCAACAACCAGGAGACCAACCGCAACGAGGATGACGCCCGCGTGAGCGAGCGCGCCCTGCGCGAGATCTACCTTAAGAATTTCGAGATCGCCGTGAAGGAGTCCGACCCCTGGACGGTGATGTCCTCCTACAACCAGCTCAACGGCGAGTACACCCAGCAGAAGAAAGATCTGCTCTCCACCATCCTGCGCGACGAGTGGGGCTACAAGGGCATCGTCATGACCGACTGGGGCAACAAGGCCGGGACCGTGAAGTCCGCCTGGGCCGGCAACGACCTGATGGAGCCGGGCAACCAGAACGAGATCGACCGCATCGTCGCGGGCGTGAAGGACGGCAGCCTCGCCATCGAGGACGTGGACCGCAATGTCCGCCGCATGCTCGAATACATCGTCCGCACCCCTTCCTTCGCCAAGTATAAGTATTCCAATAAACCTGACCTCAAGGCCCACGCCCAGGTGGCGCGCCAGGCCGCCGGCGAGTCGATGGTGCTCCTCCGCAACGAGGGCGTGCTGCCGCTCAAGGATGTGAAGAAGGTGGCCCTCTACGGCTCGACCTCCATCGAGTTCGTGGCCGGCGGCACCGGCTCCGGCGACGTCAACAAGGCCTATGTCGTGAACATGAAGGACGCCCTCGAGGGCGCCGGCTTCGAGCTGGACGCCCCGCTGATGGACTTCTACCAGAAGACCATCGACCTGGCCGCCGCGAACCGTGCGCTGACCGCCTCCGGTTTCAGCTGGTTCATGGGCTCCCCGCGCATCGCCGAGCCGGCCGTTCCTGAGACCGCCATCGAGAACGAGGCGCGCAGCAACGACATCGCCATCGTGGTGCTCGGCCGCAACGCCGGCGAGGGCGCCGACCGCAAGATGATGGACGACTTCGAGCTCACCTCCATCGAGCGCGAACTTCTCCAGCACGTCAGCACCGCCTTCCACACCCAGGGCAAGAAAGTCGTCGTCGTGCTGAACATCGGCGGCGTGATCGAGACCAACTCCTGGAAGAACCTCGTGGACGCCATCCTCCTTCCCTGGTCCCCGGGCCAGGAGGGCGCCAATGCCGTCGCCGACGTGCTGACCGGCAAGGTGAACCCTTCCGGCAAGCTCCCGATGACCTTCCCGGTGAACTTCATGGATCACCCGTCCTCCGCCAACTTCCCGTTCAACTACAACCGGGGCAACAACAGCAACCCGTTCGGCGGTTTCGGTTTCGGCGGCCAGCAGCGTCAGCTCCAGAAGGACGTGGACTACACCAACTATGAAGAGGGTATCTATGTCGGTTACCGCTTCTTCAACACCGCCAAGGTGGACGTCTCCTATCCCTTCGGCTTCGGCCTCAGCTACACCTCCTTCGCCTATAGCAAGCCGGTCGTGAAGGCGACCGCCGACGGCTTCGAGGCCAGCATTACCGTGACCAACACCGGCAAGGTGGCCGGCAAGGAAGTGGTCGAGCTCTATGTGACCGCCCCCGAGGCCGGTCTGAACAAGCCCGCCCGCGAGCTCAAGGCCTTCGCCAAGACCCGCGAACTGAAGCCGGGCGAGAGCCAGGTCGTGAAGATGAAGGTAGACAACTACGGCATCGCCTCCTTCAACGACGCCGCCTCCGCCTGGGAGGCTCCGGCCGGCACCTACCAGGTGCAGTTCGGCGCCAGCGTCGAGGACATCCGCGCCACGGCCAGCTACAAGCTGGGCAAGGCCAGGAGCTGGAAGGTCAACGACCTGTTCAAACTGAATGTCCCGCTGAATGAGATCACTGTGACTCGCAAATAACCCAAGCTATATGAAGAAAGCATTGTTCCTTGCTTCTTCCGCACTGTTGGTCGCCGCCTGTTCGGGTGGCGACCCGCAGTTGGGGAAGGCCTCCGTGGACAAGGTCCTCGGAGCGATGACCCTCGAGGAGAAGGTCAATTTCGTGATCGGCACCGGCATGGCGGGCTTCGGTGATGAGCCGGCCGCCGCCACCATCGGCGCTACCAAGAAGATCGTGCCCGGCGCTGCCGGCACGACGTTCCCCATCGAGCGACTCGGCATCCCGTCCATCGTCCTGGCGGACGGCCCTGCCGGCCTGCGCATCGATCCGACCCGCGAAGGGGAGGACCGCACCTATTACTGTACGCATTTCCCGATCGGGACCCTGCTCGCCTCCACCTGGAACCAGGAGCTCGTGGAGCAGGTCGGTACCGCGATGGGCGAGGAAGTGCATGAGTACGGCGCCGATGTCTATCTGGCCCCGGCCCTGAACATCCACCGCAACCCGCTGAACGGCCGCAACTTCGAGTATTATTCCGAAGATCCCGTGGTGGCCGGCAAGACGGCCGCCGCCTATGTGCGCGGCGTCCAGAAGAACGACGTGGGCACCTCCATCAAGCATTTTGCCTACAACAACCAGGAGACCAACCGCACGGGCAACGACGCCGTCATCAGCCAGCGCGCCCAGCGTGAGATCTACCTCAAGGGCTTCGAGATCACAATCAAGGAAGCCGATCCCTGGACGGTGATGACCTCCTACAACAAGATCAACGGCACCTACACTTCCCAGAGCCGCGAGCTCGTGACCACCGTCCTGCGCGACGAGTGGGGCTACAAGGGCACCGTGATGACCGACTGGTACGGCGGTGACGACGGCGCGGCCCAGATCGCGGCCGGCAACGACATGCTCCAGCCGGGCACCCAGCTGCAGTACGACCAGATCATGGCGGCCATCCAGGACGGCACCCTCAGCGAGGCCGAACTGGACGTCTGCGTGCGCCGTGTCCTGGAGCTCGTGCTCCGCAGCCCGAAGGCCAAGGGCTATGCCTACAGCAATGAGCCCGACCTGACCGCCCATGCCGCCGTGACGCGTCAGAGCGCGCTCGAGGGCATGGTCCTGCTCGAGAACAAGGGCGGCGTGCTGCCGCTCAAGGATGTCAACAAGGTGGCCGTCTTCGGCTGCACCTCCTATGACTTCGTGGCGGGCGGCACCGGTTCCGGCAACGTGAACCGCGCCTACACCGTGTCCCTGCTGGACGGCCTGAAGAATGCCGGTTTCACCGTGGACGACAGTAAGAAGGATATGTACCTCAAGCACATCGCCGACGAGCTGGCGGCCTTCCAGGCTTCGCTTCCGCAGGACGGCACCTCCGCCTTCTATCCGACCCCGCGTCCGAGCGAGATCGTTCCGCCGGCGGCGGAGCTGGCCGCTTCCGCGAAGGCCAACGACGTGGCCATCATCACCTTCGGCCGCAACTCCGGTGAATTCTTCGACCGCTCCGCGGCCGACTTCGCCCTCTCCGCCAAGGAGCGCAAGCTCCTCGAGAACGTGACCGCCGCCTTCCACAAGGCCGGCAAGAAGGTCATCGTCGTGCTGAACATCGGTGGTGTGATCGAGACCGCTTCCTGGAAGAACATCCCCGACGCCATCCTGCTGGCCTGGCAGGCCGGCCAGGAGGGCGGCAACTCCGTGACCGACATTCTCACCGGCAAGCAGAGCCCGTCCGGCCGCCTGCCGATGACCTTCCCGGTGAACCTGCGTGACGCCGGTTCCTCCGCCAACTTCCCGATCGACGCCGACACGAACATCTACTTCGTGAACCGTCGTCAGGATGTGGGACAGAAGGATGTGGACCGCACGGTCTATGCCGAGGATATCTATGTGGGCTATCGCTGGTTCGACAAGAAGGGCCTGGCGGTTTCCTATCCCTTCGGTTATGGTCTGAGCTACACGAGCTTCGACTATACCGAGCCGGCCGTCAAGGCTGCCGGCGACGGCTTCGAGGCCTGCGTCAAGGTGACCAACACCGGCTCTGTGGCCGGCAAGGAGGTCGTCCAGCTCTACGTGAGCGCCCCTGCGGGCGGCCTGGACAAGCCGGTGCGCGAGCTCAAGGCCTACGCCAAGACGCACGAACTGCAGCCGGGCGAGAGCGAGGTCGTGACCCTGAAGGTCGACGCCTATGGTCTGGCTTCGTTCAATGAGGCCACCTCCGCCTGGGAGGCCGCTGCGGGCGACTACACGCTTGCCTTCGGCGCCAGCTCCCGCGACCTGCGCGGCGACGTGACCTTCACGCTGCCCGAGGCCCAGTCCTGGCCGGCGCACAACGTGCTGGCCCCGCAGCAGCCGATCCAGAAGTTGCTGTAGAAACAGATTCGCCGGTCTGGGCCGGCGAATGACGAGATAAAAGAATCGCCGGTCGTTGAGGCCGGCGATTCTTTTTATTCAGCGAAGTAATGCTCGTAGGTGGCGATGCGCCGCTCGAAGTGAGCCTTGAGGGCGCTCCAGCTGTAGTAGGGGCCCTGGACGGGCTCCAGGTCGCGGACGAGCGTTTCCTCTTCGTTGTAATAGATCTTGACAAGCGGCTCGGCGCCCTGCTTGCGGAAGAAGACGAGCTGCAGGTTGGATCCCATCGGGACGCGCCGGTAGCTCTGCCAGCTTTTATATGCCTCGGCGGCGGGAACGCAGTCGCCGGGACCGACGAGGTCCATCAGGCTGACGAGCGGCAGGATGCCGGAGTCGTGGCCGAAGCGCAGGTCGGCGGCGGTGGGGGAGCCGTCCGCGAGGGCGGCGTCAGCCCGGTCGATGAAGTCGTGCAGCAGGCCGCATGCGGCCCAGAGGTGGTTGGCGCTGAATTCGGCGGCGTTGCCCATCGAATTATAGACCGAGGAATTATAGCACTTGTACAGCTGGATGAGTTCGTCGATGGTGAAGAAGCGGGTGTAGATCTCGGCGTTCTCCGTTTCCGTGCACTGGCGGATGCCGCCGGTCTGGAACATATAGTAGATGAATTCCAGCGGCCCACCGACGACCTCGTTGATCCGCGCGGTGTCGGTGACCGCGAAGATGGACTGCATGAAGCGGGTGGGGTCCAGGTATTCTTCTGCCATGCTCAGCAACAACGCGTTGCTGGCTTCGGAGATCGCGTCCTCGTCATAGTAGTCGTGGGCCATCAGGTCCAGGTATTTGTCGCCCGTGACGAAGTCGAAGACCAGCTGCGGCGCCCGGTCGTCCAGGCTGGCGGTGAAGTTGGCCATGCTGACCAGGCAGCGGGGGATGTTGCTGGACTGGACGTGCACCTGGGTGCGGGACTTGTCCCGCCAGACGCGCGGATGACGCTCATAGAGACGCTGCGCGATGGCGCGGTGCTCGCGTCCGCCGCGCGCGGTCAGCTCGCCGATCATGCCGACGTGGTCGTCATGGATGCGGACGACGGCTTCATACAGCTCCTCGCCGAGGGGCGTCAGGATGCCGGCCTCGTGGGCGGCGCTGGCGAGCTTAAAGCCGGTGTTCGCCGAACTCTTGGTGGCGCGGCGGGAGCCGTGGCGGCCGTAGTGGCTGACGTAGAAGGGCTTGTAGCCGCGCGGAGCCGGGGTCTCGGTGCTGGGGATGTATTCGTAGGAATGGTGGACGCCGGCGGCGCGGTCGGGATCCTCCCGGATGGCGTCTTCAAAGCCGGTCTGGGCGGCAAGGGCGGCGCAGAAAAACAAGGCCGCGGCCGCGGCGGCGAATCTAAGTGTATTCATCAAGGGTAGAATTTGTCTTTCACAAAGATAAAAACTATTTTTGCAATTTGGTAGTGTATCAAATATGGAGCAACTCGAAGTAATCAGAAAACAGATCGACGAAGTGGATGCGCAGATCGCCCCGCTCTTTGAGCGGCGGATGGAGCTCGTCCGCGAAGTCACCGCATACAAGACGGCCCATGGGCTCGCCACCGCAGACCCGTCCCGCGAGGACGATATCCTGCGGCGCGGCGCCGCCCGCATCCAGGACCGTGATGTCCGCGAATACTATGTCAGCTTCCAGAAGGAAGTGCTGGCCCTGTCGCGCGACTGGCAGCGCCGCCTGAGCAGCGGCCTGAAGGTCGCGTACAGCGGCGTGCCCGGCGCATTCGCCTATATCGCCGCCACGCGCCTGTATCCCGGTGCGGAGCTGGTGTCCTTCTCGAGCTTCGAGGAGGCGTACCGCGCCTGCGAAGCCGGTGATTGCGACGTGGCCGTGCTGCCGTTCGAGAACAGCTCGGCCGGCGAGGTCTCGTCCGTGACCGACCTGATGTTCTCCGGTTCGCTCTATGTCAACCAGGTGCTGGAGCTCGAGGCGGAGCAGAACCTGCTCGGCCTGCCCGGTGCGGACAAATCCAGGATCCGCAAGGTCTACAGCCATCCCCAGGCGCTCGCGCAGTGCGCGGAATACATCCAGCGCAACAAGCTGATTACGCGTGAGATGTCGAACACCGCCGTGGCGGCGCAGCGCGTCTCGCAGAAGCAGGACCCGCTCTGTGCGGCCATCGGTACCGCCGAGGCGGCGGCGCTCTACGGCCTGGAGGTCCTGGAGCCGCGCATCAATACCAACCGCAACAACACGACGCGCTTCGCGGCGTTCTCCCGCATGCTCCGGCTGGACAAGGAGAACAAGCGCAAGATGGACAAGCACTTCATTCTGATGTACACCGTCAAGAACGAAGCCGGCGCCCTGGCGCAGACGCTCAATATCATCGGCGCCCACAATTTCAATATGTGCAATCTTCACAGCCGCCCGATGAAGGAACTCCTGTGGAGCTATTATTTCTTCGTCGAGCTGGACGGCGACGTGGCGACGGACGAGGGGAGCAGCCTGCTGCACGAACTCGGCCCGCTGTGCGACCGCCTCAAGCTCGTCGGCTCTTTCTATACCCGATAGCCTATGAAGAATTCGATCGGAACCAGCGTCATCCTGACGGTCTTCGGCGAAAGCCATGGACCGGCCGTCGGCGTCGTGCTGGACGGGTTGGCCCCGGGCCTGCCCGTGGATGAGGCTTACATCGCGGAGCAGCTGTCGCGCCGCCGTCCCGCCGGGCCCACGGATACGGCCCGCGTGGAGCCGGACCGCTTCCAGCTGGTCAGCGGCGTGTATCAGGGCCGGACGACCGGCACGCCCCTCACCATCGTGATTCCCAATGAGAATGTCCGTAGCGCGGACTATGCCGCCGTCCAGACGGTGGCGCGTCCTGCGCACGCAGATTATACGGCCGAGTGCAAGTACCACGGCTGGCAGGACCCGCGCGGCGGGGGCCATTTCTCCGGCCGCGTGACGGCCGGGATTGTCGCGGCCGGTGCCATTTGCCGGCAGGCGCTCGAGGCCAAGGGCATCCGCCTGGGCACGCACATCCTGCGCTGCGCCGGCGTGGAGGACGCCCCTTTTACGGACGTGGCGTCCGAGCTCGCGCGCATTGACGCGAAGCGCTTCCCGCTGATCCTCGATCGCGAGGCGGAGGTGGAAGCGGCCATCCTGGCCGCGAAAGCGGAGCAGGACTCGGTCGGCGGCGTGATCCAGACCGGCATCTGCGGCCTGCCCGCCGGGCTGGGGGAGCCGTGGTTCGATTCGCTGGAAGGCGTGCTCGCGCGGGCGATGTTCGCCGTCGGCGGCGTCAAGGGCATCGAGTTCGGCGACGGCTTCGGCCTGGCCGGGCTGCGCGGTTCGCAGGCCAACGACCCCTTCCGCATGCAGGACGGGCGCGTGGTCACGGAAAGCAACCGCAACGGCGGCATCAACGGCGGCATCACGAACGGGATGCCCGTCGTCTTCAATCTGGCTGTCAAACCGACGCCGTCCATCGCGAAGCCGCAGCGGACGGTGGATTATAAGGAAGGAAAAGATGTGGAACTGGCCCTTACCGGGCGGCACGATCCGGCCATCATCCGGCGGATCTGCCCCGTGGTGACGGCCCTGGTGTCCGTGGTGCTGTGCGACCAGCTCGCGCTGCGCTTCGGCACCGATTACCTGGCTGCGAAATGACGAAAGGATTTATCAATTACCGGAAAGTTCTCATCGTCGGCCTCGGTATGATCGGCGGCTCGTACGCCGAGAAGCTCAGCGCGCTGGGCTTCGAGGTGGGCGCGCTGGCCCGCCGCCAGTCCACGATCGACTATGCGCTGGAACATGGCCTCATCGCCCACGGGCAGATCGAGGTGACGCGCGAATACGTCTCGCAGTTCGACCTGGTGGTTTCTGCGCTGTATCCCAAGGCTTTCGTCGACTGGGTGCGGCAGTACCAGGACTTCCTCAAACCGGGTGCCGTGATCACGGATGTGTCCGGCGTGAAGCGGGCGGTGGTCCCGGCCGTGCAGGGGATGCTGCGTCCGGACGTGGAATTCGTCCCGGCGCACCCGATGGCCGGCCGCGAGCGCTCCGGCGTGGAATTCGCCGACAGCAAGGTCTTTGCGGGCGCCAACTTCATCATCACGCCGACGGAGCGCAATTCCCCGGAGGGGATCGAGCTGGTGCGGACGCTGGGCTGCATCCTGGGCTTCCGGCACATCGCCATCCTGACGCCTGAGGCACACGACGAGATGATCGGTTTCCTCTCGCAGCTGACGCACTGCATCGCCGTGGCGCTGATGGACTGCAAGGATTCCGAGCACCTGGTGGAGTACACGGGCGACTCCTTCCGCGACCTGACGCGGATAGCCCGGATCAATGAGAATATGTGGACGGAGCTGTTCCTGGAGAACCGGGACGAGCTCCTGACCCAGATGAACCTGTTCCTGGAGAAGTTCACGCAGCTGCGTGACGCCCTGGCGGCAGGGGATGAGAATACCATGAAGGAAATGATGCGCCTGTCGTCGTACCGGCGTTCGTTCTTCGATAAAAAGTGAGAAGCGTATGAATATGGTTTTCAAGCGCAAGCTGCTGATCCCCAAGGAGATCAAGGAGATGTATCCGATCTCCGCGGAAGGGGCGGCGACCAAGCGCAGCAATGATGAGAGCATCCGCGATATCCTGACCGGCGCGAGCAATAAGCTTTTGCTCGTGATCGGTCCCTGTTCGGCCGACCGGGAGGATGCCGTGATCGAGTATATTTCCCGCCTGCGTCCCCTGCAGGAGAAGGTGGCGGACAAGATCGTGATCGTGCCGCGCATCTATACGAACAAGCCGCGCACGACGGGCATCGGCTACAAGGGTATGCTGCACCAGCCCAATCCGCAGGCGCAATCCGATATGCTCCGGGGCCTGATCGCCATCCGCAAGCTGCATATGCGCGCGTTGGCCGAGACCGGTTTTTCCTGCGCGGACGAGATGCTGTATCCGGAGAACCACCGCTTCCTGGACGACCTGGTGTCGTATGTGGCCGTGGGTGCGCGCTCCGTGGAGGACCAGCAGCACCGGATGACGGCGAGCGGGCTGGATATTCCCGTGGGTATGAAGAATCCGACGGGCGGCGATCTGTCCGTGATGATGAATGCGCTGAAGGCCGCCCAGAGCGGGCATACCTTCATTTACCGCAACTGGGAGGTGGAGACCGCCGGCAATCCGCTGGCGCACGCCATCCTGCGCGGCTATGTGGATTCGCACGGGATTACGCATCCGAATTATCATTTCGAGGATCTGTCCCGCCTGAGCAGTCTGTATGCGCTGAGCGGCCTGAAGAATCCGGGCGTGGTCGTGGACACGAACCATTGCAATTCCGGGAAGAAGTATGAGGAGCAGATCCGCATCGCCAAGGAGGTGTTGCACAGCACCCGGCACAGCGAGGAGATCCATACGCTGGTCAAGGGTCTGATGATCGAGTCCTATCTCGAGGACGGTTGCCAGAAGCCCGAGGAGGGTGTCTATGGAAAGTCCATCACCGATCCCTGCCTCGGCTGGGCCAAGACCGAGCGGCTCGTGCTGGATCTCGCTGAACTCTGGATCTAGCTTTTTTCGTCATTCGCCGGCTTGACCGGCGAATCTCCCCGGAGTCGTTCCGGGCTGCGACCCGGAATCTACCTCTACCAGGGGCAAAATCGTACTCCATCGCCCCTGGCAACCAGTTTTTCGTGTCGTGAGGGGCAAAAATGGCCCTCTGCGCCCCTGGCAAAACTGCAACAGCCTGTTGCAGTTTTCAGTATTAACCGAGTCAAGTATTGTCTACCTTGCCGTCATCCGGGCAACGAATTGCGTCGGAGGGAGGATCTGCATGCCGATTTCGGATGTGCGTTTGAGGAGCCCTTGGTCGGAGGTGAGGAATACATCGCAGCCTTCCGCTTCGGCGTGGGCGAACTGGACGTCGTCTTCGAAATCGCCGGTGGGATGCAGGAGGGCTTCCTGCAAGTCGAAGGAGTTCAGACCGCTGATATTGACGAAGTTGATGAGGGAGAGAATGGCTTTGGCGAACGCTTCGGCGGAGAACCCTTGTCCTAGGCGGGATAGGATGTAGTTCGCATCCACGATGCTTTGCGTCGTCAGGACGCCTTCGAGGTAGCCGGAACGGATGGCCTGAAAGATGATCCGAGCCGCTTCGGAAGAAGGCCTCTCAGTCGTACTCAGGAGATCCAGCAGGACGTTCGTGTCCAGGAATACTTTCATTCTACTCCTTTCCATATTTCTCCCACAGATAAGCCAGCTTCGGATCTTCTGCCAATTGCTCTGCCGAAGCGGCGGTCAGGGCACCGCAACGCATCCCCAAGATTTCTTCCGAGACGGCGAAATCCGGCGGAAGGACCGGCTCGTCCAGGTGCGTCGCCCGGTCCAGGATCTGCTCGATGTAGCTGTTGAATGAACGCTTCTCCCGGCGGGCATTTCTTTTTACCCGCGCCATCAACTCCGGCTGGAGGCGGAGTACGGTCTGTATACGTGAAGACTCCATCTTTTCTTATGATTTCGAAGCAAAGATACGAAATTTGATATCGTTTACAAATAATGATATCACAATTTCGCCACATTCCGGGTGGAATTCACCACATTTGCGCGCAGCGCGCGCGTAGATTGCTTATTTTTGCTGTCATGAAAATTCAAGGCAATACCGTCCTGATCACCGGAGGATGCTCCGGAATCGGCAAAATCATGGCGCGCCGCAGCCTCGAGAAGGGTGCGAGCCAGGTCGTCATCTGGGATATCAACGAAGAGGCCATCGGAAAGACCGTCGCGGAGCTTTCCGCCCTCGGTAAGGTCGCCGGATTCCGGGCGGACATCTCCGACCCCGCGTCCGTGGAGGCCGCTTACCAGACCACGAAGGCTGCCTGCGGCGAGGTGGACATCCTCATCAACAACGCAGGAATCATTACCAACAACCTGCCTTTTGCGGAGCAGACGGACAAGGATATCATCCGCACCATCGACATCAACACCAAGGGCGCCATGTTCGTCGCCTTGCGCTATATCAAGGATATGAAGGCCCGCGGCCGCGGCCACATCTGCAACGTCACCTCTTCGGCCGGCATGCTGGCCCTGCCGAAAATGGCCCTCTACACGGCCTCCAAGTGGGGTTCGATCGGCTGGTCGGAATCTGTCCGCATCGAGCTCAGCCGCGAGAAGAGCCCGGTGAAGCTCACCACCATCGCCCCGTACTTCATCAATACGGGCATGTTCGACGGCATCCATTCCTTCTTCAAGATCCAGGACCCGGAGGTCGTGGCCCGCAAGACGCTGCGCGCCATCGAGATTGACAAATGGTACAAGGGCATTCCCTTCTCCGAGCACTTCATCCGCCTGATGCAGGGCATCTTCCCGCAGCGCCTGTTCGACTTCGTATTCGGCGACATCTGCGGCCTCTATACCGTGATGAACCACTTCACCGGCCGCCAGGCCCACCACGACACCACCCACACCACCCGATAACCATGACCAACACCGCCCCCGAACGCATCAGCGAGCTGAAAGAGCTCCAGCGAAAGTATTTCGCCACCGGTGCCACCCTCGACCTGCAGTTCCGCAAGGAAATGCTCCGCAAGTTGCTCGGCGCCATCAAGACCTGGGAGAAACCACTCTACGAGGCCCTGTGGACCGACCTGCACAAATCCGAGCAGGAGGCCTTCCTGACGGAAGTCAGCCTCGTGACCGGCGAGATCCGCAACCACCTGCGCCACCTGTCCGGCTGGGCGCGGACGAAGTGCAAGTCCACGCCGATGCAGATGCTGCCTTCGCGCAGCCGCATCGTCACGGAGCCGCTCGGAGGCGCGCTGATCATCGCTCCGTGGAATTATCCCTTCCAACTGCTGATCAATCCGCTCGTGGGCGCCATCTCCGCCGGCTGCACGGCCGTGCTGAAACCTTCCCCCTACGTACCGAACGTCTCCCGCGTCATCGAGGAGATGATTTCGGCCACCTTCGACGAGCGCTACATCGCCGTCGTCCAGGGCAACCGGGAAGTGAATACGCTGCTGCTTGCGGAGCGCTGGGACATCATCTTCTTCACCGGCAGCCCGGCCCTGGGCCGCACCGTGATGGCCGCGGCCGCCAAGAACCTGACCCCCGTCGTGCTGGAGCTCGGCGGCAAGAGCCCCTGCATCATCACCGCCGACGCGGACCTCAAGCTGGCCGCGAAGCGCCTCGCCTGGGGCAAGGCCCTGAATGCCGGGCAGACCTGCATCGCCCCGGATTACGTATTGATTGACAAGAAGATCCGCGACGCGTTCGTGGACGAATACTTCCACCAGGTCCACGCCCTGCTGGGCAGCAACCCCCAGGAAACGGAGCACTTCGTGCGCCTGGTCAGCGACAAGGCCTTCGCGCGCGTCGCCTCCTACATTTCCGGTCCGGAGGCTTCCGGTACCGTGCGCGGCGGACGGACGGATGCCGCCACCCGCTTCATCGAGCCGACGGTTATCCTGGACCCGGCTCCGGACTCCGCGGTGATGACCACCGAGATCTTCGGTCCGGTCCTGCCGGTCTGCACCTTCGAGAAACTGGAGGAGGCCGTGGCCTTCGTGAACGGCCGCGAGAAGCCGCTGGCGCTCTATTTCTTCGGAAAACTCGGCGACGGAAAGGCCGTCGTGCGGCACACCTCCTCGGGCGGCGCCTGCATCAACGACACCATCATGCACATCGTCAACGAGAAGGTCCCCTTCGGCGGCGTCGGCAACTCCGGCATGGGCCGCTACCACGGCAAGCTCAGCTTCGACGCCTTCACCCACGAGCGCGCGGTCATCATCACCCCGCGCCGGCTCGACCTCCCGTTCCGCTACATGCCGTACAAGCTCTACAAGCTCTTCCGGTTGATTCTGGGATAGGAAATTCGCCGGTCAAGCCGGCGAATGACGATAGAGCCTACTGTTTCTTCTCGTAGAGGAAGCGGCGGATCTTGTGGGTGGCGGTTTTGTTGAAGGGCTCCTTCTGGATCTCCACGTCCTTGATCTTGGAGAAGCGGCTGACCTTCTCGTTGACGAAGTCGAGCACGGCCTGGCGCTTCTTCTCGAGATCCTCGATGAACTTGTCCTGTCCCTCGAGGTTCCAGTCCAGCACGTTGTCCTCGAACTTGACGAGGGCGATGAGCTGGCCGTTGCGCTGGATGACCAGCGACTCGCCGATGCCGTCGAAACTGTTGATCACGTGCTCGATCTCCTCGGGGTAGATGTTCTCGCCGGAGGCGCCCACAATCATGTTGCGCAGGCGGCCGCGGATGAAGAAGCGGCCCTTCTCGTCCATGGCGGCCAGGTCGCCGGTGTGGAACCAGCCGTCCTGGGTGAGCACGGACTGCGTGCGCTCGTAATCCTTATAATAACCCATCATCACGTTCGGGCCCTTGGCGATAATCTCGCCCAGGCCGGTCTCCGGGTTCACGTTGTCCAGGCGGACCTGCACACCGTGGCAGGGCAGGCCGGTGGATCCGACCTTCGTCTTGAACGGGGGAGCGCCGCAGACGAGGGGCGCGCACTCCGTGAGGCCATAGCCGATGCCGTAGGGGAAGCGGGCCCGGTGCAGGAAGGTCTCTACCTCCGGGTCGAGCTTGGCGCCGCCGACGCCGAAGAAATGCAGGCGGCCGCCGAAGGTCTTCTTCAGCTTGATGCCCACCAGCCAGGCCAGCGTGCGCGGGGCGTGCTCCTGCAGATGGCTCAGGAACTTGCTGCCGCGGATGGTCGGCAGGATGCTGGTCTTGTACATCTTCTCGATGATGAGCGGCACGGAGAGCATCGTCGTGGGACGGATCTCCTTCAGGGTCTGCTTCAGGATGGTCGGGGTGGGGACGCGCTGCAGGTAGCAGACGCGCGCGCCGACGGAGAAGGGATACAGCAGGCCGAGGGTCATCTCGTAGGTGTGCGCCATCGGGAGGATGGACAGGAAGACGGAACGCTTGTTCTCCGGCTGGGCGAACCAGGCGTCCAGAACCGACGCGCAGAAGTTGCGGTGGCTGAGCATCACGCCTTTCGGCGAACCGGTGGTGCCGGAAGTATAGATGAGGGCGGCCATGTCCATGGGGTTGGGCGTGGCCACGCGGCCGTCGCAGGTGAAGGCGTCGTCGTTGTGCTTGATGAATTCGAAGGTCTCGATGTCGATGACCAGGCTGAGCCGGGCCATGGCCGCGTCGCTCACTTTCTTGAGCTGGCGGCGGGAAACGAAGAGCGCCTTGGTCTCGGAATGGCTCAGGATGCTCTCTACCTCGCTGGCAGACAGCTCGTTAAGCATCGGGACAGCGATGCGTCCATAGACGGTGGTGGCAAAGAAGGCGATGCCCCAGTTGGGCATGTTCTCCGACAGGATGGCTACCTTGTCGGAAAAGCCGATGCCGAAATTGCAAAGAATGCGTGAAAGGTTGTCAACGCTCTCCCGGTAACGGCTGTAGGTGTAAGCCTGTCCGCCTGTTGTGAACTCCGCGGCGGTCCGGTTGGCGTATTTTATGGAAGCGTAATCGTATAAGTCTGCTAAAGTCTTGAAATCGTGTCGCATCAGTGAGTGATGTAGTTTTCAGGGTAACGGGCGCCCAGGTCCATCTTTTCGTAGATCTCCTGGATGCGCTTGGTATCTGCAGCGGCGTCGTCGGTCAGTTCAACCTTCTGGCCGCGGCCCACGCGCTTGCGCTTCCAGTCGAAATAGCCCAGATAGACGGGCACGCCGGTGGCGCGGGCGATGAGGTGGTAGCCGCTTTTCCAGCGCTTGACGGGTTTGCGGGTGCCTTCGGGGGCGATGGCCAGGTGGAAC
The DNA here is from genome assembly GCA_045117755.1 of Candidatus Cryptobacteroides sp. Taxonomy (GTDB): domain Bacteria; phylum Bacteroidota; class Bacteroidia; order Bacteroidales; family UBA932; genus Cryptobacteroides. The sequence goes on along the minus strand of JBGUOB010000032.1, from coordinate 150,942 downwards.
TGCTCCCGGCTGTTCATCTCGGAAATGAGGCTGCGAATGAGTTCGGTGGAGTTGCTCCGGTCGACGGGAATGCCGCCCATGGCCCGCAGGATCCAGCCCAGGGGCGGGAAGAACATTTCCTTCTTGACCATGCAGAGCGCCTTGCCGCCGATGGACTCGTAGTAGAGGTAGGCGATGAAGAAATCCCACACGGTCGTGTGCGGAACGCCCAGCATGATACACTTCTTCTCCTCGGGGAGGCCTTCGACGACCGTCCAGCCGAGTTTCCGGAGAAGCCAGCCACAGAACTTACGCCACCTCATCTGCATGCAGTTTACGGTACTCGGCGAGGCCCTGGGCCAGGATGGTGAGCGCCTTGCGCAGGGCGGGCACCTCGAGGACGTAGGCGATACGGACGTGGTTGTGGCCCACGCCCGGGGTCTTGTAGAAGGAGGCGGCCGGGGTCACCATCGTGGTGGCGCCGTCCACGCTGAAGTCAGTCAGCATCCAGCGGGCGAAGTCCTCCGCGTTCGCGACCGGCAGTTCCACGACGGTGTAGAACGCGCCGAAGGGCTTGGGGGCGAAGACGCCGGGGATGGCGTTGAGCATCTCCACGGCGCAGTCGCGCCGGCGGATGTATTCTTCCTTGACTTCGTCGAAATAGGACTGCGGGGTGTCGAGCGCGCCGATGGCGGCGTACTGGCCGAGCACCGGCGGGCAGAGGCGGGACTGGGCGAACTTGAGCGCCGCGGTCATGACGTCCTTGTTGTGCGAGACGATGCAGCCGATGCGCGCGCCGCAGAGGTTGTAGCGCTTGGAGACGGAATCGACCAGGATCACGTTCTGCTCGCAGCCCGGGATGTTCATCGCGGAGAAGTGCGGCTCGTCGGTGTAGCAGAACTCGCGGTACACCTCGTCGGAGATGAGGAACAGGTCGTGGCGCTTGCAGAAGTCGCCGATCTGGAGCATCTCCTCCTTGGTGAAGAGCTTGCCGGACGGGTTGCACGGGTTGCTGATGAGCACGGCGCGGGTCTTCGGGGTCACGAGCTTCTCGAATTCGGAGATGTCGGGAACCTTGAAGCCCTCGCGGATATCGGTCGGAACGGCCTTGAGGGTGATGCCGTTGAGGTAGGCGAAGGTCTGGTAGTTGGTGTAGAACGGCTCCACGACGATGATCTCGTCGCCGGGGTCGGCCGCCACCTGCATCGCCACGGCGAAGGCTTCGCTGCCCGCCACGTCGATGAGCAGCTCGCTCACCTCGATGTCGATGCCGATCTTCTTGTAGTATTTCTCCACCATGCCCTCGCGGAGCTCGATCAGACCCGCGGAGTTGGTGTAGGAGAGATGGTGCATGCCCTTGCACTTCTCCACGACGGCATTGAATGCGCAGTCGGGGGACTTGATGTCCGGAGCGCCGACGTTGAGGTGGTACACATGGATGCCCCGAGCCTTGGCGGCATCGGAGAGGGGGACCAGCTTGCGGATGGCGGAAGCCGGCATGGCCTGGGTCTTGGCGGAAATGTGCATGGACATAATGCTACTAACTTTTTATATTCGCGCAAATTTACCTATTTAATTGCAAAATACTATCTTTGCCATAAGAATTTTTTTATGGAAACCATTGTTAATCGCGAATTCGGCGGCGAGCGGCCGCTGTACAATCAGCACGGACTCCGCCTCGAGCACGTGACCATCCACGCAGGGGAGTCCTCCATCAAGGAAGGCTCTGATATTGAGGCGTATCACTGCCGTTTCGAGGGAAAATACGTCTTCTGGTGCTGCGAGCGCTTCCTCGCGGCGGACTGCCATTTCACCGAAGGTGCCCGCTCCTCGCTCTGGCACAGCCGCGGCATGGAGCTGCGCGACTGCCTCCAGGAGGCGCCGAAGATGTTCCGCGAGAGCGCGGACATCAAGCTGCGCAACGTGGTGATGCCGCACGCGCAGGAGACCCTCTGGAGCTGCGACGGGATCGATCTGGAGAACGTGGAAGCCCGCGAAGCGGACTATATTTTCATGCATTGCAGCAACGTCCGCGTGCGGAATTTCAAGCTCTTCGGCAACTACGCCTTCCAGCACGCGCGCAACGTGGAAATCCGCGACAGCGACCTGCAGAGCAAGGATTCCCTCTGGGAGAGCGAGAACGTGACGGTCTATGATTCCTTCATCAACGGGGAATACCTCGGCTGGCATTCGAAGAACCTCCGCCTGGTGCGCTGCCGCATCGGCGGCACGCAGCCGCTCTGCTACATCGACGGCCTGGTCCTGGAGGACTGCACTTTCGAGCCGGACGCCGACCTGGCGTTCGAATATTCCGACGTGCAGGCCACGGTCAGGGGCCACGTCGTGTCCATTAGGAACCCGCGCAGCGGCCACATCCGGGTCGATTCCTGCGGGGAGCTGATCCGGGATGCGAACGCGAAGGCGCCGAACGACTGCGTCGTCGAGATTAAGCTACAGCAAACAGAATAAGCAGCTGGGCTGCGAGCACCCTTAAGAACATCGTCAGCGGGTAGACCGTGGCGTAGTTGATGGAGGTGTAGTCCGTGCCGTAGGCGCCCTGGGCGAATGCGAGCACGGCCGGATCGGTGTTGCCACCGGACAGCAGACCGCAGATCTGGTAGAAGTTGAGCTTGAAGACCAGGCGGGCCACCAGGCCGGTGATGAGCACCGGGATCAGGGTGATCAGCGCACCGTACAGGATCCACCAGAAACCGCCCTGGAGCAGGGAATTGACGAAGCCTTCGCCGGCGCCCAGGCCCACGGCCGCGAGGAAGAAGCTGATGCCGATCTCGCGGATCATCATATTGGCACTCTGCGTGGTATAGGTGGTGATGCGCCATTTCGGTCCGAAATAGCCCAGCAGGATCGCGATGATGAGCGGGCCGCCGGCCAGGCCGAGGCGGACCGGCTGCGGGATGCCCGGGAAGCGGATCGGCAGGGAGCCGAAGATGACGCCGACGGCGATGCCGAAGAAGATGGGGACCAGGTTCGGGTGGCTGAGCTTCTCGGGCTTGTTGCCGACCAGCACGGCCACGTGGTCGATGTTCTCGGGCGTGCCGACGACCAGGATGCTGTCGCCCATCTGGAGGATGAGGTTCGGACGCGCGACGAGCTCCACGCCGGCGCGCAGCACGCGGGTCACGGACACGCCGTAGCTGGAACGGATGTGCAGTTCGCGCAGGTGCTTGCCGGTCAGGGAGGACTTGGTGATGCTCAGGCGGCGGGTCACTATGTGCTCGTCCTTCTTCTCCCAGTCTTCGAGGTGCATGGGCACTTCCTCGCCGAAAATGATGCGGACGGTGTCCACGTTGGGCTGCGAGGTCACGATCAGGAGCTTGTCGCCCTTCTCCAGGACCGTGTCCGGTCCGGGAATGGAGATTTCCCCGTTACGCATCAGTCTGGAAACGAGGAACTTGTCGCTGACGTCGCTGGTGATCTCGGCGAGTTTCTTGCCGAACACGGCGGGATTCTCCACCTCGCAGTGCATGCGGCGGGCGGAGTCGACGGGCTTCTCCTCCTGCTCCAGGGCGGTCTGCTCGCGCTTCTGGTCGATCTTGAAGAGGCTCTTGAGGAGGATGACGATGAAGATGACGCCCAGCACGCCGAGCGGGTAGGCGACCGCATAGGCGGAGGCCAGGCCGGAGGCGGCGTCCCCGGCGGCAGCCGCAGTGGCGCCGCTGGCGATCATGGTGTCGGAGAGGGTCTGCTGCGCAGCACCCAGGCCCGGGGTATTGGTGACGGCGCCGGACATGACGCCGACCATCGTCGGCAGGCTTTCGCCGGTAATCCAGTGGATAGCGAGGGTCACGAGGACGGCCAGCAGGATCATGCCGGCGGCGAGCAGGTTCATGGTCACGCCGCCCTTCCGGAAGGACTGGAAGAAACCGGGACCGACCTGCAGGCCGATGGAGAAGACAAAAAGGATGAGCCCGAAGTCCTTCATGAAGGCCAGGGCGGTGGGGTCGGCACGGAAGCCGAAATGGCTGACGAGGATGCCGAGGAAGAGGATCCAGGTGGAGCCGATGGATATGCCTTTGATCTTGTACTTGCCGAGCAGAAGGCCCGAGCCGATCACGAATGCAAACAATAATATGGTGTGGGCGATGCCCGTACCGAGGAATAATTCTTTCATGCCGCAAAGATACGAAAAAAGACGGCAGCTTGTCCGCCGCCGTCTTTTTTCAGTATGCGTTCACTATTTCGTGAAGAGCATCGGAGCCATCTCGAGGAGGCAGCGACGCCAGGTCAGGAACTCGTGGGCCGTGCCCTCGGAGACGTAACCCTTGGCGTTGTAGCCGGCTTCCTGCAGCTTCTTGGCGGCGTTGCGGATCTGGTCCGGGCCTTCCTTGCTGCCGCAGCCGATGAAGATACCCTTCACACCGGTACCCTGGACTTCCTCCGGGTTGTAGGTGCCGCCGGAGAGGAGGCCGTACCAGCCGAACATCTCAGGACGGGCGAGGGTGATGGAGTGCGTCTCCATACCACCCATGGAGAGGCCGGCCATGGCGCGGCTTTCCTTCTTGGCTATGGTGCGGAAGTTGGCATCCACGAACGGTACGAGCTCGTCGCAGAGGACGGTCTCGAAGTCCTTGTAGTTGAAGCCGCGCAGACCGGCGCCGCCCGGGCGGACGTCGTTGGTCATGCCGTAGGTCATGACGACCATGAACGGCTGGATCTTACCTTCGGCGATGAGGTTGTCCATGATGAGGTTGGCATGGCCCTGGTTCCACCAGGCATACTCGTTCTCACCCCAACCGTGCTGGAGGTAGAGGACAGGGTATTTCTTCTTGGTCTTGTCGTAGTCGGCCGGGGTGTACACCCAAGCCACGCGCACCTGGTTGGTGCTGTTGGACCAGAAGAGGATCTGCTGCACCTTGCCGTGCGGCACGTTCTTCATGGCGTAGAAGTCGGCGTCGTGGGCCGGGATCTCGATACCGCTCTCCCAACGGGTGGAGCCGTAGTAGTTGTTGGTACCCGGGTCGTTGAGCACGCCACCGTCCACGGTGAGGTGATAGTAGTGGAAACCTTCGTCCATCGGACCGTCGGTGGTACCCATCCAGGAGCCATCCTCGGCTTTGTGGAGGACGGTGCCGCCGGAACCGCCGAGACCGAGGCTGACGATCACGGACGTGGCCTTCGGAGCGATGACCTTAAAGCGGGCGTAGCCCTGGGAGTTGACCATCGGGTACTCCTGGCCGGGCTGGTTGCACTCGGACGGCTTGAAGTCCTCAATGATCTCGACATTGTCCATCTTGGGATCGAAGTTCTTGACGGCGAGGTAGGCCTGCTTGGGCTTGTAGTTCTCGTCGAAGAGGAGCGGGTAGTTGCGGACACCCAGCCAGGAATCCTTGTCGGAGACATTCCAGAAGGTGACGCAGTCGATCACGTCCTTGTGCTTGCGGAGGACCTTGAAGAGCTGCGTGTACTGATCCTGCTGGAGGGTCTTCTCCCAGTCGGCGACCGTGGCCTTGCCCTGGTTGAAGCGGAGACCGCCGCCCATGTCCTCGTTGACACGGATATCCAGCTCGGTGAGGTGGATATGGTCGACGACGGTGGAGTAGAGCTTGATGGCGTCGTCCACTTCCTTCATCGTCGGGCCGTACACGTTGTAGTGGGCCTGCATGCCGATACCGTCGATAGGCACGCCGGCATCCTTCATGCGCTTGACGAGGTTGAAGATGCGCTGGCTCTTGGCAGGCTCGGCATCGTTGTAGTCATTGTAGAAGAGGAGAGCGTCCGGGTCGGCCTCGTGGGCGTACTCGAATGCCTTGTAGATGAACTCTTCGCCGGCGATCTTGTACATCGGGGAGTCGCGGAGTTCCGGACGGCCCGGATAGACGGGGCTGTCGGCGACGGCCTCATTGACCACGTCCCAGCAGTACACGACGTCCTTGTAGCGCTCGACGATGGCCTGGATGTGGTGCTTCATGTTGGCGTAGAACTCCTCCTTCGGAAGGAGGTTGCCCTTCTCGTCCTGATACATCCAGGAGCCGATCTGGCTGTGCCACATCAGCGTGTGACCACGCATCTTGATGCCGTTGGCGCGGCAGAAGTTGGCGATCTCGTCAGCATCCTTCCAGTTGAACTCGCCCTTCTTGGGCTCGGTCGGCTGGAGCTTCATCGCGTTCTCGGCGGTGATGCTGTTGAACTCGCGGAGGACGACCTTGATCTGGTCGGGATCCGTGACGTTGCGGTTGTTGACGGCGACACCGATCTTGAAGTAGTCCTTGTAGGCGTCCTTCAATCCATCGGTAGGTTCAGGGATCATGCGGGGACCGAACTGGGCCCCGGCGGGGATGGCGCCCAGCATGAGGGCGCACAATCCGGCAAAGAGAATTTTCTTCATATTTTAATAAAGAAGTTGGATTGGTTCCGTCTTTTGTGTAACCACGAATATAGAAAATATTACGCGAGAATCAAAGCGCTCCCGGCGGCGGATGCGTCCGGGGTGGGGGATAGACCGATTTTTGATAAAAAATGAAATCGTTTCTAAAGAATGATGACGAAACAGATTATCTTTGCAAATCCAAATTCCGTGAACAGAAGTAACAATACGCAAGTCCTGATTCTCCTCCACCTGGCAGTCTTTCTGGCAGGCTGGACCGGCGTTTTCGGACGGCTGATTTCCCTGAGCGGACTCCCGCTGGTGTGGTACCGCATGATGGTCAGCATCGTCACCCTGACCCTCGCCCTTATGGTCATGCGGCGATTCCATGTCCCTGAGAGGAAGGCTCTTGTGCGGATCTGCGGCTGCGGGTTCGTCCTGGCCATCCATTGGGTGGCATTTTATGCCAGCATTCAGGCGTCCAATGTCTCCGTGGGCGTGGCCTGCATCGCCACGACCAGCTTTTTTACGGCCTTGTTGAATATCTTTTTCAACAGGAAAGAGGCTTCCTGGAAGGAGTTCGCCATCAGCTTTGTCTCCATTGCGGGTGCCCTGCTCATCTTCAGCCTCGATGTCCGGTACCGCCTGGGCATCGCCCTGGGCCTTCTCTGTGCCTTTGCCTATGCCGTCTTCGCCCTGCTTCACATCCGGACGGCTGAGAGGACCGGAGAAGACAGCGCCACCATGCTGCTGTATGAGATTGTGGGCGGTTTCTTCCTGCTGAGCCTCTGCATGCCGGCATTTGTCCGCCTGATGCCTCAGCTTTCCATTCTTCCTTCGAAGGCCGATGTCATCTGGCTCATCCTGCTGGGCTCCATCTTCACGATCCTGCCGTTTGTCCTGCAACTGCATGCCCTGCGCCGCGTGTCGGCTTTTACGGTCAACCTCGCGTACAACCTGGAGCCCGTGTACAGCATTGCGTTCGCGGCTGTCCTGTTCGGCGAATTCCGGGAACTCAGCTGGTCCTTCTGGCTCGGCATCTCCCTGATCCTGTTCTCCGTCGTCATCCAGACCCTCCGGGTGAGAAACAGAGATCTGGGCTAGATCTTGCGCTTTTGCTCCATCTTGTCGTGGAACTTCTTTTCGTCGATGATGAAGCGCTCGTGCGTCCCCTGGCCGACGATCCCGTCCTTGTCATATACGACCACCCGGAAGGTGATCTTCCGGCGATCCACCTCCACCACTTCGGACTCGCACCACACCGTCATTCCTTCCGGGGTGGCGCTGTCGTGACTGACGTCCACATGTGTGCCGACGGTCTCCTGATCTGCTTCCAGATAAGGTTTTACCGACAGTCGGCAGGTCTTCTCCATCAACGCGATCATCATCGGCGTCGCCAGCACCGGAACGGTGCCGCTGCCGATATGTTTTGCCGTAAGTTCCGGAAGCACGACCGCTTCCTCCCTTCCTTTGATACCTATAGTCACCATAGCATACAAAGATAACCATTATTCCCCAACTTTGCTCGGGCTGCCTGGCGGCGGGCAATTCGCGCCATCCATGACCCCTCAGACCGACCTCCCGGTCGGCCAGCTCCCCTATGACAGGGGAGCATCGGTCGCTCGTTCGAGGCAACGGTCTACAAACAGAGAAAGGACCTAAAACCGAATGGTTTCAGGTCCTTTCTGGCGGTGCGGACGAGGCTCGAACTCGCGACCTCCGGCGTGACAGGCCGGCATTCTAACCAAACTGAACTACCACACCTTGGTTGCTGAATGCGGATGCAAAGATAGATATAATTTGGGAATCTGCAAGCATCCTGCAAGAAATTTTTTTACGTTTTCGGGATTGCCCGCCGCCCGGCTTGTGTTTAGCCGAAAAATGCGTTATATTTGTATGATTATATATAAATCGCGCGAAAAACAGTATTTACCATATGAAGAAAATTTTATTGATCGCAGCGGTGCTGCTCTGCTCCATGTCGCTCGTCTCGCATGCCCAGATGACGGACGATCAGGTGATTGAGTATGTCAAGGCGGCTTCGTTCGCCGGCAAGAGCCAGGAGGATATCAGCAAGGAGCTGCTGCTGCGCGGCGTCACGCAGGAACAGGCCGAGCGCATCAAGGAGCGCGTCCAGTCCGAGCAGCTGACCGGCAAGGGAAAGGAAAACACTTTCGGCGACGAGGATGGCTTCAGCCGCAATTCCGGCGCGAAGAACCGCCGCACCCAGACCGGCAACAACAGCAGCAACCGGACCCTGCGCGAAGGCACGTTCGAGGACGAGTACTTCGACAGCCAGCGCAATGTCAAGCCCAAGAAGAAGACCCGCCGCACGGTCAAGACCGATAAGAACCGCGATCTGAGCAGCTTTGACCTGCAGAAGGAGCAGCTGGAGAAGGATCGCGACAAGGATAAGCTGTCGATGAACGACATGCTGAAGGAACTGATGCCGGAGCAGGAAGAAGAGGAGGAGATTCCCGACAGTCTGCTGATCTTCGGCCACAACATCTTCGACGGCGAGGAGAATCAGCTCTCCTTCGAGCCGAACGAGAACCTGGCTACGCCGGAGAGCTATCAGCTCGGCCCGGGCGACCAGCTGCTCATCGAGATCTTCGGCTACAGCGAAGGCTCCTACAGCAAGACGATTTCCCCGGAGGGGACCATCAATATCAGCCAGATCGGCCAGCTCCAGCTCGGCGGCCTCACCATCAAGGAGGCCAAGGAGAAGCTGCGCCGTGCCCTGGCGTCCAAGTATGCCAGCGTGGGCGGCAGCAACCCGAATTCGACCGTCAGCATCACCCTGCGCAACATCCGCACCATCCAGGTGAACATCATGGGCGAGGTGGTGATGCCGGGCACCTTCCGCCTGTCCCCGTTCGCTACGGTCTTCAACGCCCTGTATAACGCCGGCGGCGTGACCGAAGACGGCTCCCTGCGCGCCATCAAGGTGATCCGCGGCGGCGAGCTGTTCGCGACCGTGGACGTCTACGGCTACCTTTTCAACGGCCGTTCCGACAGCGACATCACCCTCAAGGAGGGCGACGTCGTCATCGTTCCTCCCTATGTCAACCTCGTGCAGGCGGCGGGCAACGTGAAGCGCCCGATGTTCTACGAGCTGGCCGAAGGGGAGTGCCTCGCCGACCTCATCCAGTACGCCGGCGGCCTCTCCAGCAAGGCCTATGACGGGGATGTGCGCGTGATCCGCCAGCAGGGCGCCGAGCGCCAGATCTATACGGTCCGCAAGGACGCCGCCTCCTCCTTCACCATGGCGGACGGTGATGAAGTGTTCGTGGGCAGCACCCTGGAGCGCTTCTCGAATAAAGTGGAGGTCAAGGGCGCCGTGTTCCGTCCCGGCATGTTCGAGCTGGGCGGCGACATCGCCACGGTCCGGCAGCTGGTCCGCGCCGCGGGCGGCCTGAAGGAAGATGCCTTCACCGGCCGCGCCGTGCTCGTCCGCGAGAAGGACGACCTGACCTTCGAGTCCCTGAGCGTCGACCTGGCGGGCATCCTCGCCGGAGCGGCGGAGGACGTCATGCTCCGCAAGAATGATATCCTGACCATCTCCAGCATGAAGGAGCTCAACGATCCGGGGACGCTGACCATCAACGGTATGGTCAAGAACCCGGGCATCTTCCCCTTCAGCGCCAATACGACGGTGGAAGACCTGATCCTGCTGGCCGGCGGCCTGCTCGACGGCGCTTCGATGGCGCGCGTGGACGTGGCCCGGCGCATCGTGGATCCGGCCAGCCTGATGCCGACCGACGAGATCGGCGAGACCTTCGCCTTCCCGCTCAAGGACGGCATGGCCCTGGACGGCGGCGACCGCTTCGTCCTGCAGCCGTATGACATCGTTTCCGTCCGCCAGAGCCCGGGCTTCAAGCCCCAGCAGTTCGTGAAGATCGAGGGCGAGGTAGCCTTCCCGGGCGAGTACGTGCTGCTCAGCGAGGGTGAGCACGTTTCCTCGCTGGTCAAGCGCGCCGGCGGCGCCACGGGCCAGGCTTTCCTGCACGGCGCCACGCTCACGCGTGAGACCACCGAGGAGGAACGCAAGATCCAGGAAGCCAAGCAGCGCATGGCGCAGGGCGCTTCCTCCCGCGATTCCCTCCGCGTGGCGTTGCAGAAGAGCACGATCGGTGCCACCTACGCGGTCGGTATCGAACTGGACAAGGCCATGCGCAACCCCGGATCGGACTATGACCTGATCCTGCGCGAAGGCGACCGCATCTATGTGCCCGAGCAGCTCAGCACCGTGCGCATCAGCGGCGACGTGATGTATCCGAATACGGTTGTGTACGTGCCCGGCAAGTCGCTGGACTACTACATTTCCGCCGCGGGCGGCTATGGCCAGCGTGCCCAGCGCAGCAAGGTGCACGTGGTTTATATGAACGGCAGCTCCGCCGTGAAGAAGCTCGGAAATCTCCGGATTGAGCCGGGCTGCGAGATCATCGTCCCGACCCGCCCGGATCGCCGGGGCATGAGTGCCGGCGAAATCGTTTCCCTCACTTCCTCCACCGCCTCCCTGGCCATGGTGGTCGTGAGCTTGATCAACTCGTTAAAGAAGTAAGATGAAAGATAAGTATTACGATGATCCTCAGATTGTTGAGGAAGAATACGAAGAGATCGACATCATGGAGCTGCTCCGCAAGCTCGCGCGCGAGTGGAAGCGGATTGCGAAGTGGTGCGGTGTCGCCGCGGTGGCCGGTGTCGTGATTGCGCTCAGCCTCCCCAATGAGTATTCAGTCAGCTCCAAGATGGCGCCGGAGAGCGTGTCCCACAGCAGTGGCGGCGGCCTGAGTTCGCTGGCCAGCCTGGCCGGCATCAGCCTCGGCTCCGTGAGTTCCTCGGACGCGGTCTACCCCGACCTGTATCCGGACATCGTGTCCTCCACGCCGTTCGTGGTGGAGTTCTTCCCGGTGGAGGTCAACTTCAAGAACGGGAAGGAGACGGTGACGACCGATTATTATACCTATCTGAAAGAGTATCAGAAGAGTCCCTGGTGGGGAGCGGTCATCCGCGCCCCGTTCAAGGCCCTGGGCTGGTTCCTGGGTCTGTTCCGCGAGAAGGTGGAGCCGGTGGAAGGCTTCGCCTCGCTGGATCCGTCCGCGCTGACGTTTGAGCAGGAGGAAATCGCCAAGGCCGTCCGCAGGAGCATCTCGCTGGCCGTGGACAAGAAGAACTCCGTCATCACCCTGACCGTCACGGCCCAGGATCCGCAGGTGGCCGCCGTCATCTCCGAAGAGGTGATCGCACGCCTGAAGACCTATGTGACCAACTACCGGACGGAGAAGTCCCGCCAGGATGTCGAATACTACGAGACCCTCTACAATGAGGCGAGAGACGCCTATTTCACGTCCCAGCAGGCGTATGCCAACTATGTGGACCGCAACCAGGGCGTCATCCTTCAGCGCGTCAAGACCGAGCAGGAGCGCCTGCAGAACGAGATGAATCTCAACTATCAGCTCTATAACGCCTGCGCCCAGCAGTTGCAGAGCGCCCGGGCCAAGGTGCAGCAGGAGACGCCGGTCTTCACCATCATCAACCCGCCGCAGGTGCCGAACAAGAAGTCGAAGCCGAAGCGGGCGACGATCCTGGCTGCCTGTATCTTCCTGGGCGGCATCGCCGCTGCCGTGTACATCCTCTGGGGACCGGATCCCAAGAAGAAGGAAGAGGAAGAATAGGTGGAAGAATTCATAGCGATCAAAGGTGCCAGGGTCAACAATCTCAAGAATCTGACCCTGCGGATTCCCCGCGGAAAGTTCGTGGTCATCACGGGCATTTCCGGCTCGGGGAAGTCCTCGCTGGCCTTTGATACGCTCTATGCCGAGGGGCAGCGCCGATTCTCGGAGAGCCTTTCGTCCTATGCGCGGCAGTTCCTCGGCCGCATGACCAAGCCGGACGTGGACAGTATCGACGGCATCCCGCCGGCCATCGCCATCGAGCAGAAGGTCAGCACGCGCAACCCCCGTTCCACCGTGGCCACGACCACGGAGATCTACGATTTCCTGCGCCTCGTCTTCGCCCGGATCGGGCGGACCTATTCCCCCGTATCGGGGCAGGAGGTGCGCCGCGACTCCGTCTCGGACGTCATGGCCTGGCTGGCTGCGGCCCCGAAGGGGACCTATTACATCCTGGCCGACCTGGGCTGGGCGGCCCGAAAGGACCGCGTGGAGCTGCTCCTGCAGCTCAAGGAGGACGGCTACAACCGCCTGTTCGCGGGCGGCAAGCCGCTCAAGATCGACGATGTCCTGCAGCAGGGACCGGACAGCCTGGCGGATGCCGAGCTGCTGCTGGACCGCGTCCGGCTGGCCGGTGCGCCGGACGAGGACACGCGCACGCGCCTGCTTTCCTCGGTCTCGGACGCCTTCTCCCGCGGGGACGGGCGTATGGCCGTGCAGGCGGAGGACGGGGCCCGCAAGCCCTTCAGCAACCGCTTCGAACTGGACGGCATCAGCTTCCGAACGCCCGACGAGTACCTGTTCAGTTTCAATTCGCCGCTGGGCGCCTGCCCGACCTGCGGCGGCCTGGGCAAGATCATCGGCATCAGCGAGGACCTGGTCGTCCCCGACAAGACCAAGAGCATCTACGACGGCGCCATCGCCTGCTGGCGCGGCGAGAAGATGGGCTGGTTCCGGGACCACCTGATCGAGGTGGCCGACCGCTACGGCATTCCCATCTTCGAGCCTTACTGCAACCTCTCCCGTGAGGTGAAGGACCTCATCTGGAACACGAAATACGTGGAGGGGGACGACAGCACCTTCGTGGGCATCAACGACTTCTTCGCCTGGGTGGAGACCCAGCGCTACAAGATCCAATACAAATACATGCTCAGCCGCTTCAGCGGCCGGGCCACCTGCACCGCCTGCGGAGGCAGCCGCCTGCGTCGCGAGGCCCTCTGGGTCAAGGTCTGCGGGCAGAGCATCCACGACATCCTGCAGATGACGGCGGAGCAGGCATTCGAGTTCTTCTCCTCCCTGACGCTGTCGGACACCGAGCGCAGCATCGTGGCGGAGCCCGTGGCCGAGATCATCTCCCGGCTGCAGTGCATCGTGGATGTCGGTCTGGGCTACCTGACGCTGGACCGCGCCTGCAACACCCTGTCGGGCGGCGAGAGCCAGCGCATCAACCTCGTGACCGCGCTGGGTTCCAGCCTCGTGGGCTCGATGTACATCCTGGACGAGCCGAGTATCGGTCTGCACCCGCGTGACACCGAACGCCTGATCGGCGTGCTGCGACGCCTGCGCGACATCGGCAACACCGTGATCGTAGTGGAGCACGACGAGGAAATCATCCGCGCCGCGGACCTGCTGATCGACATGGGCCCGCTGGCCGGCGTGCACGGTGGCGAGGTCGTATTTGAAGGCAAAGTCGCCCAGGCCGGTGCGGAGGACATCGCTAAGTCCCTGACGCTCCAGTACCTGAACGGCGAGAAGCTGCGCTATACGCGCGAAAAGCGCTCCTGGCAATACAGCATCAATGTGGACGGGGCCATGGAGCACAACCTCAAGGACATCAACGTCCGCTTCCCGCTGGGCGTGCTGACGGTCGTGACCGGCGTGTCCGGCTCCGGCAAGTCCACGCTGGTGGGGGACATCCTCTATCCCGCCCTCTACCGCCGTATCCACGAAGCCGGCGACCTGCCGGGTACGCACCGCGGCCTGTCGGGCAACCTGGACCGCATCACGCGCGTGGAATATGTGGACCAGAACCCCATCGGGCGCAGCTCGCGTTCGAACGCCGTGACCTACCTGAAGGCCTACGACGGCATCCGGAAGCTGATGGCGGCCCAGCAGGCGGCCAGGATCGCCGGCCTGACGGCCAATCATTTCTCGTTCAATACCGACGGCGGCCGCTGCCCGGAGTGCCAGGGCGAAGGCGTCGTGCGCATCGGCATGCAGTTCATGGCCGACGTGGAGATGGTGTGCGAGGAGTGCGGCGGCAAGCGTTTCAAGCCCGAGGTGCTGGACGTGCGCTACCGCGAAAAGAATATCGACGATATCCTCAATATGAGCGTGGACGAGGCCGTGGACTTCTTCGCGGCTGCACCCGAAGAGGAGGCCCGCAGCGTGGCGGAGCAGCTGCGTCCGCTGCAGGAGGTGGGCCTGGGCTACATCAAGCTGGGGCAGAGCAGCTCGACCCTGTCGGGCGGCGAGAGCCAGCGCATCAAGCTGGCGTACTTCCTGTCCCTGAGCCGGAGCAAGTCCAAATCCGAGAAGATCCTCTTCCTCTTCGACGAGCCGACCACCGGTCTGCATTTCTTCGACGTGGAGAAACTCCTGCAGGCCTTCGACGCGCTGCTCGCGGCCGGGCATTCGCTCGTGGTCGTGGAGCACAACGTGGACGTGATCCGCGCGGCGGACTGGGTGATCGACCTGGGACCGGATGCGGGCGACCGCGGCGGACAGGTGGTCTTCGCCGGCAAGCCGGAGGATCTGAAGCATGCTGACACCTTCACAGCCCAATACTTATGAAAAAGATAGCCGCCCTCACGATGGTCCGCAATGACGATTTCTACCTGCGCAAGTGGGTGGAATACTACGGTGCGCAGCTGGGCCGGGAGAACCTCTACATCTGGTTCGACGGCACGGACCAGGAGATCGCTCCCTTCTGCGCGGGTACGCACGCGCAGCTGCACGAGAAGATCGGCACGCAGGTGGTGTCGGCCGAGAAGGGCCGGCTGAAGTTCCTCTCGGACCAGGCCGCCGCGCTGCTCGCGTCCGGCTATGACCTGGTGATCGGTGTGGATGCCGACGAATTCGTGGTCGTGGACCCCAAGCTGGGAATCTCGCTGCCGGAGTACCTGAGCCGGCAGAAGATCGGCGTGTCCCTGTCGGCCCTGGGCCTGGACTTCGGGCAGAAACTGGGGGAGGAGCCGGACGTTACGGAGGATCGCCCGTTCCTGGCGCAGCGCCATTACGCGCAGATCGGTACGCGCTACACCAAGCCTTCGATCGTCGCGAAGCCCTGCGTGTGGGGTTCTGGCTTCCACCGCATCAAGGGGCATAATTTCCATATCGGGAAGGATCTGTACCTGCTGCATTTCGGCTACTTCGACATGAAGCGCCTGCAGGACCGCTTCCGGGACGCCGACCGGCTCAGTCAGGGCTGGGGCGCGCACATGCAGAAGCGCGCCCGCACCATCCGCTACGCGACGGAGCTGCCTGCGCGGGACTTCGACCGCTGGACGCGTTTCGCCCGCATCTGCCAGACGCTCTGCCGTCCGCCCTACGCGCTCAACAAGCCGGCGATGTTCGAGCTCAGGATCGTCGTGCGGATCCCCGAACGGTTTCAGGATATTGTCTAGATGGATCCCCTTGTTTCACTGATCGTTCCCATCTACGGAGTGGAACCGTACATCGCGCAGTGCGCCCGTTCGGTCCTTTCGCAGACGTATGATAATGTGGAGTTTATATTCGTTAACGACGGGACGAAGGATGCTTCCATGGATATTCTTGCCGAGGTCCTGCAGGAGTTCCCGCAACGTAACGTCCGCATCGTAAATAAAGAGAACGCCGGTCTGCCGAAGGCCCGCCAGAGCGGGCTGGAGCTGGCAACGGGGGAGTACGTGATGCACGTGGACGCCGACGACTGGATTGAGCCCGATGCCGTCGAGAAACTGGTGGCCGAAGCGCTCCGTACCGGTGCCGATCTCGTTTACTGCGATTTCTGGAAGGAATACGGTACTCACAGTAAACTGGATCACGAGAAGCATTATAGCGTGGAGGCCAAGGACAAATGGATGAACCGCCTGTATAACGATGGCGCCTACGGCTTTGTCTGGTGCAAGTTCTGCAAGCGTTCGCTGTATGAACACATCTTCGTGCCTTCCTTTAATATGCACGAGGACATCGTCTTCTCCACGCAACTCATCTGGCGGGCGTCCTGCATCGCCCAGCTCAGCGTTCCGCTTATCCACTATCGCCGCACGAACGCTTCCTCCACCTCCCGCGTGGCGCGCAACAAGCGGCGTGTGCAGTCGGCCCGCAATCTCCTGGACTTCTGTGCGAACGGCGGAGAGGAGATTGCTGTCGTTCGCAAGAGCATCATAAAAAAGGCCGCATGGAATGCCTTCCGATACGACCGTTCTTTATTCGCCCAATATCCTTTCCTGAAGGCGGAAGCGCCTAGGCTTTTGAAGCTGCTAGGCGTTTAAAAAGCCGGTCCCACTGGTCCAAAATCTTTTCCTGGGAAAAGTCTGCCGTCCTGGCGTTTGTCGCGCGGCCCATGCTGCGACGCAGTTCGGGGTTTTCGATGAGCGTACAGATTCTGTCGGCCATGGTGTCGATGTCTCCCTGGCCGGCCAGCATGCCGCTGACACCATCCTCGATGAACTCGGACGGGCCGCAGGGACAGCGCATGCATACACAGGGCAGACCGACGGCGGCAGTTTCCAGCAGCACCATGGGGAAGCCTTCGTACAGGGAGGTCATCAAGTACATGGAACTCCCCAGCATCTTATCTTTGATGTCGGAGATGGCGGGATGCACCTGGATGACGTTCTCCAACCCTTCTTTTTTAATCAGACGGACAATCTTCCCTTTCTTCGAACCGTTCCCATACAGGTCCAGGATCCAGTCCGGATGGCGTTCGTGCACTTTTTTCCAGACATGGACCATGCTGGCGTAGTTCTTCTGTTTGTCGAAGCGGCCGGCACTGATGGCGTGGTTCGACTCCAGCGGCGCCTGCTCGGCGGATGTGAAGGTAAGAGGGTTGTAGATCTGCTCCAGATGAGGACAGTAGGGGCTCCAGGTCTGCTGGTCTTCCTTGGTGAGCACGACGAAGCAGTCCAGACCGGCGGCTGCTTTCTCGTAGCGGCGCAGCCGGAGGCGTTTCCCTTTGACGAGATAGCTGTCGTGGGCGAAGTGCAGTTCAGCCATGATGACCGGGCACAGGCCCCTGAGTTCGTGCAGGTGCGTGAATTCCCGGAATACCAGCGAATCGATGATGTCCGGTTTCTCCGTTTTGATCAGCGCTTTCAGTGCGCGCATGTAGCGGCCCATGTTCCAGGGCAGGTGGACGTTGACGTCCAGATCGATATGCCTTACGTGCGGGTCCAGCGGGAAAAAGGTCGGCCTTCCTTTCTGGTGATTCGTGACAATGACCACTTCGTAACCGTATTTCGTAGCAAGCAGGTTGGCCTTCATGATCAGCACGCGCTCCATCCCTGCCGAATTGTATATGGTGTTGGCCAGATAGAATATTTTCATTATGCAAATTTACGCAAAATTACTGCACGTTGTAGCGGTAATTGCGGGGCCCGTCGACGGTGATTTCCACCTGTTTGGTGCAGCCGCGCGGCAGGGGCGGCAGCGGAACCTCGAAGGAACAGGTGCTTCCGCAGATGCAGCATTCGAGTTCCAGCGAGGGGCGCGGCACGCCGAGCACGTCCTCCGGCGTGTCGTTGGGGTAGCACCAGAGCTCGAGGGCGAGATCCTGCGCGAAGTAGCCGACGTCGTAGGGGAGCTCGACCCACTGGTCGCTGTCAATCAGTTCGGTGGGGCGGAATTCCGACTCCCGCAGGATCTCGGCGGCGTCCGGCAGGTCGCGCAGCCGCACGCGCGGACTTTCGAGCAGCTCGTAGCCGTCCATCGTATTGCAGATCTTCGTGAGCACGATGCGGCAGAGCAGGGGCTGCAGGTGGATTTCTCCGTCGTGGTTCTCCGTCGTGCAGACGCCGCCCAGAATCGGGCGCTCCGGCCTGTCGTCGGTGAAACTGAATGTGAGCTGCTGCATCGTTTCATAGCGCTCCAGCGCCTTGCGGTTGAGGCGGCGCGGGCTGTTGGCGATGGCGACCAGGATCTTCTCGCCGGGCAGGGTGGGGAGCAGGAGCGTGTCCTGGGGCGTGTCCAGCGTCACCTGCCGCTCCAGCGAGCGGAGGCCGTCCGCACCGTAGATGAAGAGATCGAGCGTTTGTACGTGATAGCCGTCTGTCTGCATGCGGATGCAGGTGAGGATGGAATCCACCGGCGGATCGACCTCTTCTTCCGGGCCGTAGCCCGGGACGGGATCCCTCTGGCAGGAACCCAGCAGAGCCGGCAGCATGAACAAGACACATAAAAAGGCGCAATACACAAGAGGCGACCCTGCATTACGCAGAACGCGGCAATGCCGAAAAGGGCCAATTAACAGGTTAAGGGAGGGACGCTGCCGGCTCCCGGGTTTTTTGAAATTTTCCATGGCGGCAAAAGTAGCCGGCTCCGCCCAATGCTCCAAGAACCTGTAAGATTTGTCAGGGGGTAATTGTGAAATAATTCCCGTTTTTCCAATTTTGAAATAAAAATCGGCCCGCAGGACTGCGGGCCGATCTCTTGGATTAACCTCCGAAGTTGTCGAAGAGGATGCTTTCGGGTGCGACGCCGAGCGAGTCGAGCAGGTCGCACACGCACTTGGTCATCATAGGAGGACCGCACATGAAGTACTTGATGTCCTCGGGGGCCTCGTGGTCCTTGAGGTAGGTCTCGTACATCACGTTGTGCACGAAGCCTGCGGTGTACTTCACGCCGGCGGCATCGGCAGCCGGATCCGGACGGTCGAGGGCCAGGTGGAAGTGGAAGTTCGGGAACTCCTTCTCGATCTCGGCGAAGTCTTCCAGGTAGAAGGCTTCCACGAGGGCGCGGGCGCCGTAGAAGAAGTGAACCTCACGCTTGGTCTTGAGGGTCTTGAAGAGCTGCATGATGTGGCTGCGGAGCGGAGCCATGCCGGCGCCGCCGCCCACGAAGATGTACTCCATATCCTCAGGATCGTCCTTCGGCAGCAGGAACTCGCCGTAAGGGCCGCTGATCATCACCTTGTCGCCCGGCTTGCGGGAGAACACGTAGGTGGAAGCGATTCCCGGAGGCACGCCGGGGACGAACTTGAAGACGCCCTTCGGCTGGGTGCGGTCGAACGGAGGAGTCGCGATACGCACGTTGAGCTTGATGATGCCCTTCTCTCCAGGATAGGAAGCCATGGAGTAGGCGCGGATCGTCGGAACGGTGTTCTTGTACTTGAGCGGGGTGATACCGAACTTGTCCCAGTCGCCCTTGTAGATGTCGGACACGCCCATGTCGGAAAAGTCCGCCTCGTACGCGGGGATATCGATCTGGATGTACTCGCCGCTCTTGAACTCGAGCTCCTCGCCTTCGGGGAGCTTGACGGTGAACTCCTTGATGAACGTCGCGACGTTCTCGTTGGAGATCACTTCGCACTCGAGTTTCTTCACGGAGAGGGCGGACTCGGCCACCTGGATCTTCAGGTTGTCCTTGACCTTGACCTGGCAGCCCAGGCGCCAGCCTTCCTTGATCTGCTTGCGGTTGAAGAAGCCGGTCTCGGTCGGGAGGATCTCACCGCCGCCCTCGAGCACCTGGACCTTGCACTGGCCGCAGTTGGCCTTGCCGCCGCAGGCGGAGGGGAGGAAGATCTTCTGCTCGGCCAGGGTGTTCATCAGGGAGTTGCCCGGGTTGACGGAGAGGGTCTTCTTGCCGTTGTTGATATCGATCTGGATGGTGCCCTTCGGGGTCACGATGCCCTTGATGACGAGCAGGAGGACCACCAGCAGCAGCGTCACGAGGACGATGACTGCGATAGAAGCTAAGATTGTAGGTGTCATAGCGCGTTCCTCCTATAATTGAATACCCATGAAGATCATGAACGCCATGCCCATCAGGCCCACCGTGATGAAGGTGATGCCGACGCCCTTGAGCGGAGCGGGCACGTTGCTGTAGGACATCTTCTCGCGGATGGCGGCGAGGCAGACGATGGCGAGGTACCAGCCGATGCCGGAGCCAAGCGCATAGACGAGCGGTTCGCCGATGGACGGGAAGTCACGCTGCTGCATGAAGAGGGAACCGCCCAGGATGGAGCAGTTCACCGCGATCAGAGGCAGGAAGATACCCAGCGAGGAGTACAGCGAGGGGAGATACTTCTCGACGATCATCTCGACGATCTGCACGAAGGCGGCGATCACCGCGATGAAGACGATGAAGCTCAGGAAGCTCAGGTCCACGTCCGCGAACTGGGGGCCGAGCCACTTGAGGGCGCCCGGCTGGAGCACGTAGGTGTTCAGGACCCAGTTGATGGGGAGGGTGAAGAAGAGCACGAAGATCACAGCGAGGCCCAGGCCGTTGGCTGTCTTCACATTCTTCGATACCGCCAGGTATGAGCACATACCCAGGAAGTATGCGAAGATCATGTTGTCAACAAAGATTGACTTGACGAATAAGCTGATATATTCCATAGGGCTTCGCGATTATTTCTCTTGCAGATCCTTGTCCCAGGCGCGGTGAGCCCAGATGATACATCCGAGCAGGATCAGCGCAAAGGGAGGCAGGATGACGAGGTTGTTGGGAACATAGCCGGCAGGCAGGACCTGCAGGCCGAACAGGGTGCCGCTTCCGAGGAGCTCACGGAAGAAGGCGACGATGACCAGGATGAGGCCGTAGCCGACACCGTTGGCCAGACCGTCCAGCAGCGAAGGGATGGGCTTGTTGCCGAGGGCGAAAGCCTCGATGCGGCCCATCACGATGCAGTTGGTGATGATCAGACCGATGTACACGGAGAGCTGCTTGTCGATGGCATAGGTGCCTTCGCCGGCCTTGAGGATCTGGTCCACGAGGATGACCATCATGGCCACGACGACGAGCTGCACGATGATACGCACCCGGTTCGGGATGCTGTTGCGGAGCAGCGAGCAGACGAGGCTGGACAGGCCGGTCACGGCGATCACGGAGAGGGCCATGACCAGGGCGCCCTTGAGCTGCACCGTCACGGCCAGCGAAGAGCAGATACCGAGGATCAGAACGGTAATCGGATTACCCTTCAGGATCGGATTGAGGATGGTTTCTTTCAATTTCTTATCCATAATTATTCCTCCTCTTCGTTAAGGTCGGTGGTGTCGGTTTCGCCTTCGGAAAGGGCGCTCAGGAGCGCACCGATTCCGAAGTGGTTCTCGTAAGCCTTGAACCAGACGTTCAGGGCCTCGTTCAGACCCTTGGAGGTCATCGTGGCGCCGGAGATGGCGTCCACGGCGTTCTCGGCACCGGTCGCTTCGGCATTCTTGGCAAGCAGGAAGGCGGGCGCGTCGCCCCATTCGACCGTCTTGCCGATGAACTTCTCGCGGAACCAGGCTTCGTCCTTGATCTTGGCACCGAGGCCCGGGGTCTCGGACTCATGGTCGAAGTAGGCGCCGGCGATGGTCCGGCAGTCAGGCTGGAAGGCGATATAGCCCCAGATCGGGCCCCAGAGGCCGGCTCCGTAGATCGGCATCACGGCGACGCCGCTCTTGAAGATGTAGACCGGCAGGGTCACCTCGGCGCTGTCCTTGATGGCCTTGTTCTGCGGCTTGAGGTTGTCCACCAGCTCGATGTTCTTCAGATCGGTGGACAGGGTGCCGTTCTCCTTGCCGTCCAGGCCGATGGTGTAGGCCTGCTCGATGTTCTCGGCGTAGAGCTGGAGGACATCGGCGTTCTTGGTGGCGTAGAGTTCGTCCGTGGTCTTGATACCGGCCGCGGACATCATCTGGCGCAGGGTTTCCGCCTTGGCGTTGGCACTCTGCGAGGGCTTGAGCTTCATGGCCGTGAAAGCCAGGACAGCAGCCACGACTACAACCACCAGGGTGGTGTAGATGACAGTATATGCGTTGCTATTGGTATTCATACGGCTAGGCGGTTTTGAGTTTCTTTTCCCGACGGGAAATATGCGTGCTGATGACGACGTGGTCGATCAGCGGAGCGAAGACGTTGCAGAGCAGGATGGCGAGCATCATACCCTCGGCGTAGCCCGGGTTGAAGAGGCGCACGGTGATACAGAGGGCGCCGATCAGGAAGCCGTAGATCCACTTGCCGCACTCGGTCTGGGCGGAGGTCACCGGGTCGGTCGCCATGAAGACGATACCGAAGGCGAAGCCGCCGTAGAGGAGCTGCATGTAGCAGGGGATCGTGGTGATGCCTGCGAGGTCGCCGATGCCGCCCACGAAGAGGACACCGAGGACGCCGCCGACCATGATCTTCCAGCTGGCGATGCCGGTCCAGAGGAGGATGACGGCGCCGAGCAGGATGGCGATCACGGAAGTCTCACCGACGGAACCGGGAACCGTACCGATGAAGAGATCCCAGAAACCGGTGCCGTACTGGGCGGAAGCGCCGTCCAGCGCGAGCGGGGTGGCGCCGGTGAAGCCGTCCACGAGCTGCTCGGTCGGTTTGTAGTGGATCCAGCAGTCGGAGCCGGACATGTAGTTCGGGTAGGAGAAGAAGAGGAAGGCGCGCGTCAGGATCGCCGGGTTGACGATGTTCATGC
Organism: Candidatus Cryptobacteroides sp.; assembly: GCA_045117755.1. GTDB lineage: Bacteria > Bacteroidota > Bacteroidia > Bacteroidales > UBA932 > Cryptobacteroides. Next base: position 128,369 of record JBGUOB010000032.1, on the reverse strand, counting down.
CCGTGCCGCCGAAGACCTCCTTGCCGAAGATGACCGCGAACGCGACGGCGACCGCGAGCATCCACAGGGGGATGTCCACCGGGACGATGAGGGGAATGAAGAAACCGGACACGAGGTAGCCCTCGCTCACTTCTTCGCCGCGGATCTGGCTGGAGGCGAACTCGATGCCGAGACCCACGATGTAGGAGACCAGGAACAGGGGCAGGACCCGGAGGAATCCGTACCACCAGTTGCCGATGATGTTGAGGCGGAGGTCGCCCACCGCCAGGCCGTGCTGATAACCGACGTTCCACATGCCGAAGAGGGCTGCGGGCACGGCGGCGATCACCACGAGGATGAGAAGGCGCTTGAGATCGATGGCGTCACGGACGTGGGAACCCTTCTGGGTGACGGTCCCCGGCACGTGCAGGAAAGTCTCAAAAGCGTCAACCGTAGAGTGCAGCCAGTAAAGTTTGCCGCCTTTTTCGAAAATACTGTTCATACTTTTAAGCCATTTCCTTGAGCATCAGGTCGATGCCCTGTTCGATCATTGCCTGGATATTGTTCTTGCTCGGGTCGACGAACTCGCAGGTGGCGAGGTCCTCGGGGAGCACTTCGTAGATGCCGAACTTCTCCATCTTCTCGATTTCGCCTGCGAGGCAGGCCTTGGCGAGATAGACGGGGTAGAGGTCCATCGGGAGGACCTTGGCATAGTAGCCGTCGTTCATCAGGAACGCGCGCGCACCGCCGTGCAGGTTGGTGCTCATCGCATACTTCTTCTTCGGCAGGAGCCAGGAGAAGTAGCTGCGGTCGGCGCTGAACTGGTTGAAGCGGAACGGGCGGATCCAGCCGAGGAGTTCCTGGTCGGTGCCTTCGCGCAGGATGGTGACCTGCGTGTCGAAGAAGCCGAGGTAGCCGGCGGCGCTCACGGTCTTGCCGCTGAGCACGTCACCGCTGATGAGGCGGAGCTGCTCGACGGGGGTGTTGCCGTAGAACGCGGCGAGTTCCTGCATCGGGGTGCCCGGGAGGGCGTCCACGTAGGACGGCTGGATGGCCATCGGGCCGGTGACGGCAACCTTGCGGCGCACGTCGTACTTGCCCGTGGTGAAGAGCTTGCCGATCGCGACGAGGCCGGCGAGGGAGACCGTCCAGACGGTGTCTTCCTTGCGGATCGGGGCGATGTGGCTGATCTGCACACCCACGTTGCCGGTGGGGTGCGGACCGCGGAAGCAGTTCAGTTCGCAATGCTTCAGACCCGCGAAGGGGGACTGGCCGTTGCCGTCGAGACCGACATAGACCTTACCGTCGGTCAGCTTGGTGAGGGCGCAGATACCTGCCTGGGCGGCGGCGAGCTCGCTGCCAAAGCAGAAAGCGGTGTCCGCTGCCAGCGGCGCGGTGCTGAAGGTGGAAACGAAGATGTCGCGCGGACGGACCTCGGGGTTGGCGAGGATGCCGTACGGGCGCTGGATCAGCCAGGGCCACAGACCACTCTGGAGCAGTGCCTCGCGAACCTGCGCGGCGTCCAGCTGGCTTGCGTCCTTGACTCCGAAATCGACGCACTGCCGCTTGCCGTCCGACTCGATCAGGATGGCCAGCAGCTTGCGCTTCTCGCCGCGGACAATCTCCTTGACCGTACCGCTAACCGGCGAAGTCAGGAGGATGTCGGCGTTCTTTTTGTCTGCAGCGACGGGGGAACCGCAGAGCACGGGGTCACCTTCCTTGACCAGCAGTCTCGGCAGGAAACCCTTGAAGTCCGTCGGTTGGACGGCCACAATGCCCGGCGCTATCGTCTTTGAGACACGGAGTTCTGCTTCTCCCGCGATCGGGATGTTCAGACCCTTTTTCAAAACGAAAGTTTGTGACATGAATATAACGTTATAAGTTTTCGCAAAACGCGACGCGAAGATACCACTTTTTTTTGTAATTTCGTGCCGCTATGATGGATAAAGTGAACACGATTCTGGAAGATTTGAACGAGGAGCAGAAAAGAGCCGTCTGCCAGGTGGACGGGCCGGTGCTAATCGTGGCGGGGGCGGGATCCGGGAAAACCCGCGTGTTGACAAGCAGGGTGGCGTATATACTGGCATTACAGGAAGATGCGCGCATTCTGGCGCTGACTTTTACGAAGAAAGCGGCGGGTGAGATGAAGGAGCGGATTGCGGCGATGGTGGGGGACAGGAGCGTGCGGCGCGTGGTGATGGGAACCTTCCATGCGGTGTTCGTGCGTTTCCTGCGCGAGTACGCCGAGTCGCTGGGCTATCCGAGCAATTTCACCATCTATGATACCTCCGATTCGCAGAGCGCGATCAAGGCCTGCGTCAAGGAGATGGGACTCGACGACAAGATCTACAAACCGCGCGAGGTGCTGTCCCGCATCTCGATGGCGAAGAACAACCTGATCACCGTGAAGACCTACCTGGCCAGCCAGGAGCTCCAGTCGCAGGACTACCACACGAAGCGGCCGCGTCTGGGGGAGGTCTACCAGCGCTATCAGGAGAAGCTCAAGCAGAGCGGGGTGATGGATTTCGACGACATCCTGCTGAATATGAATTACCTGCTGCGGGACAACCCCGCGGCTCTCGAGTCCATCGCCGGGCGCTTCACGCACCTGATGGTGGACGAGTACCAGGACACCAACCAGGCGCAGTACCTGATCCTCAAGAAGCTGGCGCAGTTCCACCGCAACATCTGCGTGGTGGGCGATGACAGCCAGTCGATCTACGCCTTCCGTGGCGCGCGCATCGAGAATATCCTCAGTTTCAAGAAGGATTATCCCGAGTGCAAGCTCTACCGCCTGGAGCGCAACTACCGCTCCACGCAGGTCATCGTGGACGCCGCCAACTCCCTGATCGCCCACAACGAGGGGCGCATCCCCAAGGAATGCTACGCCGTGGGCGAGGACGGGGAGCGGATCCGCCTGCTGAAGGCCTACACGGAGACGGAGGAGGCGGTGATGATCGTTTCCGAGATCCTGGACCGGATGCGCACCGACCGGGCGCAGTACCAGGATTTCGCCATCCTGTACCGCACCAACGCGCAGTCGCGTGCGCTGGAGGAGCAGCTCCGCCGGCGCAATATTCCTTATATGATATATTCGGGGAATTCCTTCTTCGACCGCGCCGAGGTCAAGGATATGATGGCCTATTTCAAGCTGGTTGTCAACCCGCGCGACGACGAGTCGTTCCGCCGGGTGGTCAACAAGCCTGCCCGCGGCATCGGCGACAAGGCGATGGAGGCCATCGAGGCCGTGGCGCGCCAGCAGGGCTGGCCACTCTTCCAGGCGGCGCGCGAGGTGCCCAAGGTGCAGCCTTTCTGCGAGCTGATCGCGAAGCTGTCGGTGCTGGTGCCGACGACGGACGCCTGGGAGCTGGCGAAGCGCATCGCCGACGAGAGCGGCCTGTACGCTTTCTACAAGCTGGACACGTCCATCGAGGGCCTGTCCCGCGTGGCCAACCTGGAGGAACTCGTCAACAGCGTGGCGCAGTTCGTCGAGGAGCGCAAGGAGGAGGCCGAGGATTACGAGGCCGAAGGGGGAGAGGTCGGTGTCTTCACGCTGGACGACTTCCTGGAGAATGTCTCGCTGCTGAGCAACGTGGACGTGTCCGAGGACGAGGATACGAATAATAAGGTTGCGCTGATGACGGCGCATTCGTCCAAGGGCTTGGAGTTCCCGTATGTGTTCGTGGCGGGCATGGAGGAGAATCTTTTCCCGAGCGCGTCGATGCTGGCGGCGAAGCAGGAGGTGGAGGAGGAGCGGCGGCTTTTCTACGTGGCGATGACCCGGGCGAAGAAGGCGGTGCGCCTGTCTTTTGCCGGGACGCGCATGCGCAACGGCAAGCATGAGTCGAACGCGCCTTCGCGTTTCCTGAAGGAAATCGATGCGCGTTTTATCGAGAATCCGCTGGAGGAGGAAGACTTTGACAATTCTGGCGTTACGCACGAATGGGGAGGTTTCGGCTCCCGCTTCACCGGCGGCCGCCTGAATCGTTTCGGCGCAGGCAATGGCGCCTATGGTCAATCCTCTGGCGTGCAGTACGAGCGTCGCGGCGGCACTTCGCCCCAGAGCCGGCCTGCCTCCGACCGGGTTCGGCCTTCGGCCTCATCCTTCCCACAGCCTGCGGCTGCGGGCCCCTCCCATTTACGCAGCCATGGGTGGCTACGCCCGTCGGAGGCAGCCGGCTCTGCGGACAAAAGAAGTACCGCCGCAACGGCTTTGGCAGATGCGAATTTTGTGGGTGTGCCGATGACGGAGCTGCGGGAAGGGCAGCGCATCGAGCATAATCGATTCGGCCTGGGGACGATCCTCGAACTCTCCGGCCGCGCGCCCGAGATGAAAGCCAAGATCCGCTTCGACGCCCACGGCGAGAAGCTCCTGCTGCTCAAATACGCCAAGATCCGTCCAGTGGACTAGTCGAAGAGCAGCTTTTCGATAAACACCTGATGATCGCCGACGCGACCCTCGATGATGTGGGCGCCGTCGGCGTCCGTGGTATGCCACAGCTCGACGGTCTCGCCCGGACGGGCCTCACGGTTGAAATTGATGGTCAATTCCTTGACCAGCTTCTCGTTGACGAGCTCCTCCGGCAGGGCGTCCATCGCCCAGACGGTGTACCTCACGTTGTTGGCGTGCTGGTTGTAATCGATGTCGGAGAAGCGCACCGTGTGCGTGCCGAGCAGCTCCAGCTCCTGCCCGCGCGGCACCACGACCTTGCCGGCCGGCGCCTCGATGGCAGAGTCCTTGCTCTGCGGATCCAGCGACGTGATCTCCGACAGGAAATTGGCCCGCACCACGCACCGGTCGGTCATATTCATCAGGACCCAGGAGCTGGTGGAGTTCACGGCCGGCTCTCCGTCGGCACCGAGAAGCTGGTAGTCACGCAGGAAAAAGACCCCCTGCAGGCCTTTGTGCCAGGTGAGAATCTTGCAGGACTCCTTGTGACGCACAGGCCGCTCGAAGCGGACGTGCTGCCGGGCCAGCACCCAGGTGCAGTCGAAGCGGTGGAGCTGGTCGTCGCCGAAATTCAGAAGGTCGGCACCATAGACGGCCATGTTCTGGGCCAGGTCCAGAAAAGCGGCGGGGCGCAGGATCTCGCGGCGGTCCACCTGGTAGCAGGTGGTCGTGAAATCCTGCGCGAATTTATCGTCGAAGTAAGAATCAGTCATATTGTATCGGGTTCGTATTCAGGGCGGTCGTGACGACCTCCAGGCCGGGGCAGTTCGCCGTCAGGTAGTCCTGCAGCAGCGCCTGCGTGTATTGTTCGCTCTGGTAGTGGCCGAGCTCCGCGAGGAGCACGCCGCCGTTCTCGAAATAGTCATGGTAATGGAATTCGCCGGACAGGAAGCAGTCCGCGCCGGCGCGGATGGCGTCGCGCAGCAGGAAGGCGCCGGCGCCACCGCACAGGGCCACGCGCCGGATGTCCCGCCCGTCCAGGGCGGAATGCTGCAGGCACTGCACACCGAACAGCTCCTTCACGCGGGCGAGGAAGTCCGCGTCACGCTCCGGCTGCGGCAGTTCGCCGACCAGGCCGGCGCCGGCATCCACGCCTTCCTGGGGCGAGAGCCAGCGGAGCTCCCGCAGACCGAGCCGGGAAGCGATCTGGTGGTTCACGCCGCCGGGGGCGTTATCCAGACTCGTATGGGCGGAGTAGATGGAAATGCCGGCGGACAGCGCGCGCACCACGCAGCGCTGCTGGTAGGTGGTGTCGGAGACCTGACGCAGGGGTTTGAAGAGCAGGGGATGGTGTGAAACAATTAAGTTACATTTCCTTGCAACTGCTTCTTCTATAATATCTTCCGTAACGTCCAGGCAGACCAGGATGCGCTGGATCTCCGCATCCGGAAATCCGACCTGCAGACCCGAGTTGTCCCACTCGTCCTGCAGCCGCAGCGGTGCGAGCCGCTCCAGCGCGGCGATGATTTCACGCAGTTTTGCCATACTTTTTATCCTACAGCTGCAGTTTCACCCGGAAGCCTCTGGTGGTCGGCTCCTCGATGACATCCGTGCAGTATGATTTCATCTTTTCCCGGACTTCTGCGTCGATGGAAGCCAGGGGAGAGGCTTCGATATTCTCCATCATCAGGTCCAGGAAGGTCTCGGCGGAGAGTTCGCTATAGGTGATGCGGACGGTCAGCTGCTCCTTGATCTGCTGGAACACGGGGATGAGGAACTGGCACAGGGAGATGGCCGGCTCGATCTTGTCCGCGATGTTGTATTTGATGCAGAATTGCTTGATGCTCGTCTCCATGCCGGGGAAGTCGAAGTCCGTGCCGTTCAATTCAAACACTTCCTTGCGGATACGCTGCACGAAGGCCTTGGTGGCGCTGCGCTCCGGATGGCAGAAAATCTGCTCCGGCGTGCCGTCTTCGTGGATGTAGCCGTCGTACATGAAGAAGATGCGCGTGCTGACGTCGCGGGCGAATTTCATTTCGTGGGTGACGATGAGCATGGTCATGCCTTCCTTGGCCAGCTGCCGCATGACGCTGAGCACCTCGCCGACCATGGTGGGGTCGAGCGCCGAAGTCGGCTCGTCGAAGAGAATCACTTCGGGGTGCATCGCGAGGCAGCGGGCGATGGCGACGCGCTGTTTCTGGCCGCCGGAGAGGCTCGCAGGCGTCGCTTCAGCCTTTTCGGCCAGACCCACCTTGCGCAGCAGGGCGATCGCTTCCTCCCGGGCCTCTTCCTTGCTCTTGCCGAGGATCTTGACGGGCGCGTACATCACGTTCTCCAGCACCGTCATGTGCTCGAAGAGGTTGAAGCCCTGGAATACCATGCCCATCCGCTGGCGGAGTTTGTGCACGGGATAACCCTTGGCGAGGATGTTCTCCCCGTCGAACAGGATCTCGCCTCCCGTGGGCGGGTCCAGCAGGTTGAGCGCCCGGAGGAAGGTGCTCTTTCCGGTTCCGGACGGGCCGATCAGGCTGATGACCTCTCCTTTCTCGATCGTGCAGTTGATGTCCTTGAGCACGGTCAGGGAGCTCTTGTCCGGGTTGTGGTAGGTCTTGCTCAGGTGGCGGATGGTAATCATAGGGCGCGGAGCGGTAGGTTGTTTATTTCATCCAGCGGTCCAGCCAGTCGTAGAAGACGCGGTGCCAGTAGAGGGAGTTCTGGGGCTGGAGGATCCAGTGGTTCTCCTCCGGGAAGATCACGAGTTTGGAGGGGACGCCCATCATCTGCGCGGCGTTGAAGGCCGCCATGCCCTGCTCGTAGGGGATGCGGTAGTCCATCATGCCGTGGATGCAGAGGATCGGGGTGTGCCACTTGGTGACCATCGTGGAAGGGGAATTGGCGTAATGGCGCTGGGCCTTGGCCGTGATGGCGTACGGCGCACCGGCCTGCTGCATGCCGCCGAAGGTGACGCCGTCGTAGGACGGACCCATCTGGCCCGGGGTGTAGGCGTACTCGGTCAGGCCGCCGTTGTCCCAGTTCGCGAACCACATTTCTTCGGTGGTGAACCAGAGCTGTTTCTCGTCGAAGATGCCGGCGTGCGCGATGAAGCAGTCGTAGAGGTTGCCGTGCATGCCTTCCAGCATGTAGGCGGAGTAGCCGCCGTAGGAAGCGCCCACGCAGGCGAGCTTGTTCACGTAGGGCTGGCTCTTGATGTAGCGGCCCGCGCTGAGGTAGTCCTGCATGTTGAGACCCGGGTAGTCGCCGGAGATCTGCTCCTTCCAGGCCTGGCCGAAGGCGGTCGTGCCGCGGCGGTTGGGGAGGATGACGATGTAGCCCTGCTGGGCCATCAGGCGGTAGCACCAGCGGTAGCTCCAATCCTGGGAATTGCTGCCCTGCGGGCCTCCCAGCACGATTTCAATGGCCGGATATTGCTTCGAAGGATCGAACTGCGGGGGATAGAGTACCCAGCAGAGCATCTTCTGGTAATCGACGGTTTCCACGAACACGCGCTCGTCCTTCACGTCGGCGAGCTGGCTGAGGATGTGCTCGTTCTCGTGGGTGATCTGGTCGAAGCTCACGCCGGAAGCGGTGATCTTGACGGAGACCAGTTCGGTCGGGAATTTCAGGCAGTAGTAGGAGGCCAGCAGCTGCACGCCGCTGCCGTTGTCCAGGATGGCGAAGGGGGAGAAGAAGTCGTAGTTCCAGTCGGGGGCGGTGATGCGCTGCACGTCGCCCGTCAGGTCGGCGCAGTACAGCGCCTGGACGCCTTCGCCCACCAGGGCGTTGAAGAAGAGCTCGTCACCGTGCCAGACCAGGCCGGCCACATCGTGGTCGAAGTCGGGCAGCAGCTCGCGGACGCTCAGTACGCGGATGCCGGCGTTCTGGCCGTCCTCCTCGTCCTCAGTGCGTTCGACATCTGCGACAAACAGTCGCTGACGGTCGGCCTCGTAGCCGTCACGCGCCATGGAGATCCAGGCGATATGGTTGCCGTCCGGGCTCCAGACGGGGTCGGTGTCATAGCCGCCGTTCGTCTTGACGTCGACCGTGGCGCCGGTGAGGACGTCATAGATGTAGATGGATGTATTGGTGCTGAAGGCGTACTGCTTGCCCACCTTCTTGCGGCAGGAATAGACGATGTGGCGGCCATCCGGGGCCCAGTCCAGCTGCTCCACGCCGCCGAACGGCTCGGTGGGCAGTTCGAAGAGCTCCTCTGTGCCGAGGATGTCCACGGAGTTGTCCGGGGTGATCTTTCCGTTGCCGAGCGTCGCCACGTAGCTGCGCGGCACGTCGGTCACCCAGTGGTCCCAGTGGCGGTACATCAGGTCTTCGGTCGCGTAGGCCTGCGCCTTGTCGAGGTCTTCGTAGGCATCGGCGGGCTGCTGCAGGGCCGTGTTCTTGATGCTGCTGACGTAGATCACCTGCTGCTGGTCCGGGGAGAGCTTGAAGTCGCTGATCCCGTTGGGGACGTCGCTCAGCTGCTCACGCTTGCCGAGCTGGTTGCCCTTCAGGGGTGCCTTCCAGAGTTGGCCGCCCTGCAGGAAATAGATGCTCTGGCCGTCCAGCGACCAGCGGGCGCCGCTGACGCTCTTGGCGTAGCGCGTCAGCTGGACCTTGTCCGAGCCGTCCGGGTTGCAGAGGAACAGGTTGCGGCAGCTGCGGTTCTGCGCGATGTCGGTATAGGAAACTCCATAGAGGATGCGGCTGCCGTCGGGGGAGAGCTGCGGGTCGGACAGACGTCCGAGCGCGAGCAGTGTCTCGGGGGTCATCACACCGTCCGTGATCTGGATCTCGGACGGGCCGATATAGCCGCTGTCCTCTTTCTTTGCACAACTGATAGCCATGATAAGACAGGTAATTGCGATAAATGTGCGTTTCATGCGATCTTTCTGTTTAACTTACAAATATAACACTTTTCCTCGAAACCCTCCGTTATCCCTTTTTGGATTAATTTCTGTATATTTGTCAAAACTGATTCTATGTTCGACGTTACCAAAATATCCGACATCACGGAGAACGGCCTGCGGAAGGCCTCTTTCCTGACCTGCGGGGCGGTGTGCTCCCAGCAGATCGACATCGAACTTGCGGGCGACGAGGTCCGCAAGGTGCAGTACATCGGCGGTTGTCATGGCAATACGCAGGGCGTCGCCGCGCTCTGCGTGGGGATGAAGAAAGACGCGGTCATCGCCCGCCTGGAAGGGATCGACTGCAAGGGCCGCGGTACCAGTTGCCCGGACCAGCTGGCCCGCGCGCTGAAATCTCTTTAAAAACGATAGTCGTTGCCATGAAATTGCTGGGGAATATACTTTGGCTGGTGCTCGGCGGATTCATTATCGCGCTGATATACTATATCGTAGGACTGGTGATGTGCGTCACCATCGTCGGTATTCCGTTCGGTGTGCAGCTTTTCAAGCTGGGCACGTACGCGCTATGGCCGTTCGGCCATGAACTGGTCTTCCGGCCTACGGAGCCGGGCTGCCTGTCCACCGTGATGAACCTCATCTGGATCCTGCTGGGTTTCTGGGAGGTCGCTATCCTTCACCTGGTCTTCGGCCTGCTCTGCTTCGTTACCATTATCGGTATCCCCTGGGGCTATCAGCATTTCAAGATGGCACTCAACGCCCTTTTCCCGTTCGGCAAGGAGATCCGTTGACCAATTAGAACGCCGCCGGTCAGATCTTGGAATAAGCAATTTGGATTTGGACAAAGTCTGAGTTGCAGACCATTATTCTAGGAGATCTTGCTGTAGTCTTTGATTTCGTATTTGTCTTTGCGGAGTTCGCGCAGGAGCGGGGCGTTCTGGGGGGCCGAGAGGGTGGGGTCTGCGTCGAGGATCTGCGTGGCGTAGGCGCGGGCCTCGGAGAGGAGCGCGCCGTCCTTGGCCAGGGAGGCGATGTTCAGGCTGATGGGCAGGCCGCTCTGCTGGGTGCCCTCCAGGTCGCCGGGGCCGCGCATCTTCATATCCTGTTCGGCGATTTCGAAGCCGTCTTCGGTCTGGCACATCAGGTCCAGGCGCTGCTGGGCTTCCTTGGAGGTCTTGACGTCCTTGACGAGGATGCAGTAGGATTTCTCCGCGCCGCGCCCGACACGGCCGCGCAGCTGGTGGAGCTGGCTCAGGCCGAAGCGCTGGGCGCTTTCGATGACCATTACAGAGGCGTTGGGGACGTCTACGCCGACCTCAATGACAGTCGTTGAAACAAGAATGTTTGCACGGCCCGCCACGAAGGCGGACATGTTGAAGTTCTTTTCTTCGCTGCTTTGCTGCCCGTGGACGATGGCGACTTTGTAGTCCGGCAGCGGGAAGGCCTTGACGATCTCTTCGTAGCCCTGCTCGAGGTTCTGCAGGTCCATCTTTTCGCTTTCGAAGATGAGCGGGAAGACGACGAAGACCTGGCGGCCGCGGGCGATCTCGTCCCGCATGAATTTGTACATCGCCGCCCGGCGGTTCTGCCCGATGCACATCGTCTGCACGGGCTTGCGGCCCGGCGGCATCTCGTCGATCACCGACACGTCCAGGTCGCCATAGAGCGTCATCGCCAAGGTTCTCGGAATCGGTGTCGCCGTCATCACTAGGACATGGGGTGCGATCCGGTCGGCGGCAGAGACCCTCCCTCCCGAAACTTCGCTGCGCTCATCCCACCGCTGCGCTTCGCTTGCGGTCCCCCCGTTTACGAAGCCACGGGTGGCTACGGTTTCCGGAGGGAGGTCTCTGCCGCCGACCGCAGGCCCTTTGCCCCAAAGTTTGGCGCGCTGTTCAACGCCGAAGCGGTGCTGCTCGTCGATGACCGCTAATCCCAGGTTGCGGAAGACGACGTTGTCTTCCAGCAGGGCGTGCGTGCCGACGATGATGCCGAGCGAGCCGTCTTCGAGGGCGGCGTGGATGGCGCGCCGCTCCTTCTGGGTGGTGCTGCCGGTCAGCAGGGCACACTGTACGGAGGTGGGACGGAGGTATTTCTGGATATTTGCGTAATGCTGCTGCGCGAGTACCTCGGTCGGCGCCATGATGCAGGCCTGGAAGCCGTTGCCGATGGCCATCAGGCAGCTCAGCACCGCGACCATGGTCTTGCCGGAGCCGACGTCGCCCTGAAGCAGACGGTTCATCTGGTGGCCGCTGGTGAGGTCGGCGCGGATCTCCTTGATGACGCGCTGCTGCGCGCCGGTGAGGCTGTAGGGGAGCGCGTTGTAGCAGGCGTGGAAGTCGGGCCCGACCTTGGGCATCAGCAGGCCGCGTTCGCCGCGCGAGCGGACGAATTTCTGCTTCAGCAGCGAGAGCTGCAGGAAGAAGAGTTCTTCGAACTTGAGGCGGTAGGAGGCCTTCTGGAGGGCGTAGGAATCCTTCGGAAAATGGATATTCTTGATCGCGTAGGGCAGCGACACGAGGCCGCGGTCGCGCAGGACGTATTCGGGCAGCGTTTCCTGGATCTCCGGCAGGCAGAGCGCGAGCGCGGCCGACTGCAGCTTGCACATCACCTTGCCGGTGATGCCGCCCGTCTTGAGCTTCTCCGTGCTGGGATACACGCCCGTCAGCGCGCCCTGCGAGAGCGCCCCGTCCTGCGGCACGTCCACCTCCGGGTGGACGATGTTCATGCGCGTGCCGAAGGCCTGTGGTTTGCCGAAGAAGAGGAAGGTAGCACCGGGCGTCAGCCGCTGGTAGTTCCACTTGATGCCCTTGAAGAACACCATCTCCATGCGGCCGGAGGCGTCTTCGACGATGACCGACAGGCGCTTGCAGGCGCCGAAATGAATGGGGTTCGTGTCCTGCGAGACGATGGAGCCGCCGGGACCGTAGAGCGTGCGGGTGAGGACGGTGGCCTGCAGCTGCACGAAGGCAAGGTCGGGGGCCACCTGGGCGATGGACGTGACGCCGCTGCGGTCGATGTAGCGGAACGGATACAGGTGGATGAGGTCCGAGAGGGTCTCGATCCCGAGTTCGCGCTGTAGCAGGACGGCCCGCTTGGGACCGACCCCGGCTAAAAACTGTATGCTGGTATCCAGTTCCTTTGACATACCTATCTTTAACGTCCGCCGCCACCGTGGCCGCCGCCGCTGAAACCGCCACCGCCACCGAAGGAGCTGTGGCCGCCGAAGCCGCCCCGGCTGCTGCCACCGGAATAGGTGGAGGAGACGTAGGAGCGGTTGGCGCTGGTGATCGCGTTGGACAGCCGGCTCATCGAATTCAGCGCGCCGCTGAAGGTCGTATAGTCGTAGCCGATGGTTTGCTCGAAGAGCACCGGATCGATGTCCTTAAGCTGCTTGGCCACCTTGTCGGCGATGCCCAGCAGGGCGCCGTAGATGAGGTAATCCTGCCACAGGTGCACCTCCACGGCCTCGCGCTGACCGGTCAGGGTGAAGTCGTTGAGATACTTGCGGAAACCCACCAGGTGCTGTGCCTCCAACTGGCCCTCGGGCGTCGTCTTCGTGCTCGTCGGCTGCATCCAGCCGTTGTCGCGGAAATGCTTCTTGCCCATCAAGGACATCTTCTCCGTCCAGCTGTAGAGCCGTTTCTTGTTCTTGTTGGACCAGGCGGAGAACTCCTTGTCCTGGAGCACGCGGTCGTTGCCGGAGGCCTCCAGCATCATGCTCCAGAGCTCGCTCGCGACGGCATCCATCTCGCCCTTGCCGGTCTTGCTCTCGGCAAAGGTGATCTCGATCTTTCCGTCCGCATCCTTGCGCACGTCCAGGTAGCCCTGGTAGATCATCCGGAGGATTTCCGCGGAGGCGAGCGCATTCTTCTTGCGGTCCTCGCCGAGGCGGGAGAGGGCGTAGTCGGCCGCGATCAGGTCGCCCTTCATCGGGATGTCGCGGTACCAGGTGACGTCGTTCTCAGTGGCGCCGAGGAATTTCTTTTTCTCCCGGCGGGAAACCTTGCCGGAGGCGACCCGATAGCCCTTGCGGACCGTGAGGTAGCCGATGAGCATCATGAGGAAACTGAAGATGCCGAGCATCTCGTCGTCTTCCTCCTCGTATTCGTCATCGTCGAAACTCGCGCCGTCCATCGCGCGGTCCAGCACTTCCTCGAAATCGCGCTCCTGCACGCTGGGGGAGTCGAAGATCCCCTTGTCGAAGCGCAGCAGGGCGATGACGGAGCTGTAGTAGCCGAAGGGCGCGGAGGATTCGAAGACCACGCCGCCCCCTTCCACAAAGGAGACCGTGCCGTTGTAGCCGAATCCCCAGGCGCGGGTGTTCGTGGTATCCAGCTGGACATCCATCTTTTCGTCGGGGAAGATGGATACGCGGACGTGCTGCGGCGGCGCCTTCAGCTCGTCGTTGACCAGCTGCATGTGGAAGCAGTCGTAGTCGTTCAGGGACTTGACCGTATTGGTCATGATATAAAAGGCGTCGTAGATATGGTCCCCGTACTCGCCGATGCCCCAGCAGAGCTCCACGCCGTTCCGCTTGTGCACGATGCCGTATTTGCCGGCTTTCTGCCGGCGGGAGCGGTCCACGTCCCACTCGCCGTCGTCGGTGAGCTGCTGCTTGTCGCTGAGGACGGAGAAGTTCATGATCTCGATGTCGCCGAGGTTCTCGCGGGGGAGATACCACTCCGTGATGTCGTTGCCGGTGTGCACGTCCCAGCACTCGTGGATGAGGGCGACGCCGGACTTATAGAGCGTGACGTTGATGTCCAGGTCACGCACCTTCTGTTCATCGGCAAAAGCGGCAAAGGTGGAAACCAATGCCGCCAGTAAAGTGATGAATGGCTTCATGCTCAGACTTTCAGGGAAGGCATCCCGGTCTTCTGATCCTCGACCTTGAGGTAGTCGCGGAGCTGGAATCCGAGGAGGCTGGCCACGATGGAATCCGGAATCTGGCGGATCAGCTTGTTGTACTTGGTGGCGGTGTCGTTGAACACCATCTTGCTGGTACGGACCATGTTGGTGTACTTGTCGACGGCGTCCATCGCCTTGCTGAAGTTCTCGTTGGCCTTGAGGTCGGGGTACTGCTCGACCACGACATTGAGGCGGCCGGCCACCTGGTCCATGAGACCCTCCTGGCGCTCGGCGTCCGCGGCGGAGCTGAGGCCGGTGATGGTGCGACGCTGTGCGATCACGTCGCGCAGGGTGTTGTACTCGTGTTCGTTGTAGGACTTGATGAGCTCGACCATGCCGGAGAGGGCGTCCCAGCGGCTTTCCTGCTGGACACCGATGGTGCTCATGGCGTTCTTGCAGAGTTCATCTTGATTGACCAGTTTCCGCTGCACGGAGACCACCCACAGGACGAGGAGGGCGAGGATGGAGACAACAATAATGAGTGCCATAGTGATAGTTTTTTATAAGTTGTGAGTCAATGAACACGTAAAGATAGGAAATAAAACAAAAAAACCGCCCCGGACGGAGCGGTTTTTTATCTGTATGCAAGAACTACAGCTGGGGACCAGCTTCGACCAACTTCTTGCCGGCCTCGTTGGACTCGTACTTGTGGAAGTTCTTGATGAAGCGGCCGGCGAGATCCTGGGCCTTCTCTTCCCACACCTTCGCGTCAGCGTAGGTGTCGCGCGGGTCGAGGATCTTGGTGTCGACACCCTTGAGTTCGGTCGGAACCTCGAAGTTGAAGTAAGGGATCTGCTTGGTCGGAGCCTTGTCGATGCTGCCGTCGAGGATGGCGTCGATGATTCCGCGCGTATCCTTGATGGAGATGCGCTTGCCGGTGCCGTTCCAGCCGGTGTTCACGAGGTAGGCCTTGGCGCCGCTCTTCTCCATGCGCTTCACGAGCTCCTCGGCGTACTTCGTCGGGTGCAGCTCCAGGAAGGCCTGGCCGAAGCAGGCGGAGAAGGTCGGGGTGGGCTCGGTGATACCGCGCTCAGTGCCGGCGAGCTTGGCGGTGAAGCCGCTCAGGAAGTAGTACTTGGTCTGCTCCGGGGTCAGGATGGAGACCGGAGGCAGCACGCCGAAAGCGTCGGCGGACAGGAAGATGACCTGCTTGGCGGCCGGACCCTGGGACAGCGGACGGACGATCTTGTCGATGTGATAGATCGGGTAGCTGACGCGGGTGTTCTCGGTGACGCTCTTGTCGTTGAAGTCGATCTTGCCCTCGGCGTCGACGGTCACGTTCTCGAGGAGCGCGTCGCGACGGATGGCGTTGTAGATATCGGGCTCGGACTCCTTGTCCAGCTTGATGACCTTGGCGTAGCAGCCGCCTTCGAAGTTGAAGACGCCCTCGTCGTCCCAGCCGTGCTCGTCGTCACCGATGAGCAGACGCTTCGGGTCGGTGGAAAGGGTGGTCTTGCCGGTGCCGGACAGACCGAAGAAGATGGCGGTGTTCTCGCCGTTCATATCGGTGTTGGCGGAGCAGTGCATGGCAGCGATGCCCTTGAGCGGGAGGAAGTAGTTCATCATGGAGAACATACCCTTCTTCATCTCACCGCCGTACCAGGTGTTGAGGATGACCTGCTCCTTGCTGGTCACGTTGAAGGCGACGCAGGTGTCGGAGCGGAGACCCAGCTCGGCGTAGTTGTCCACCTTGGCCTTGGCGGCGCAGTAGACCACGAAGTCCGGCTCCTGGTCGAACTCGGCCTGGTTCTGCGGACGGATGAACATGTTGGTCACGAAGTGGGCCTGCCAGGCCACCTCCATGATGAAGCGGATCTTCATGCGGGTGTCCTTGTGGGTGCCGCAGAAGCCGTCCACGACGAAGAGGCGCTTGCCGCTGAGCTGCTTGACAGCGAGGTTGCGGACCTCTTTCCAGACCTTCTCGGACATCTCATGGTTGTCGTTCGGATAATCCGGGGTGTTCCACCACACGGTATCCTTGGAGTTCTTGTCCATGACGATGTACTTGTCCTTAGGGGAACGTCCGGTGTAGACGCCGGTCATCACGTTGATGGCTCCGAGCTCGGTCACCTGACCTTTGTCGTAACCCTCGAGGCCGGGTTTGGTCTCCTCGTTGTAGAGGACTTCATAAGTCGGATTGTAGAGAATCTCGCTGACTCCCTTGATTCCGTACTTGCTTAAATCGATCTTAGGCATAATTTTTATGTTTTAAACACTATACTTGATATGACTTGTATTTTGCCGATTCCTTGGAATCGGGCAAATATAGTCATTTTCCTGCAGAATTCCAAAGCTTCCGTTCCGGACAGGTTCCGGATTATTTTCTTACATTTGCGAATATGGAAGCGATAGACGTCCTTCGGCAGCACTGGGGCTACGAATCCTTTCGTCCGATGCAGCAGGAGATTATCTCCGCCGCGGCGGACGGCAAGGACGTGCTGGCCATCCTGCCCACGGGCGGCGGAAAATCCGTGTGCTTCCAGGTCCCGGCCCTGATGCGCGAGGGGATCGCGCTCGTGATCACGCCCCTGATCGCCCTGATGAAGGACCAGGTGCAGAACCTCGAGGCGCGGGGCATCCGGGCGCTGTCCATCCATGCGGGAATGGAGCGCCGCGAGGTGGAACTGGTGCTGAACAACGCCGCCTACGGCGACTTCAAATTCCTTTACGTTTCGCCCGAACGGCTGGGGACGGCGCTCTTCCAGTCCTGGCTGTCGCTCCTGCCGATCAACTACATCGTCGTGGACGAGGCGCACTGTATCTCGCAGTGGGGCTATGATTTCCGGCCGGACTATCTGACCATCAGTGAATTGCGGAAGACCGTGGACGCGCCTGTCATCGCCCTGACGGCCACGGCGACCCCGCGCGTGGCGGAGGACATCATGGACAAGCTGGCGTTCCGCGAGCGGCTGCTGCTGCGCAGCGGCTTCGAGCGGCCCAACCTGTCGTATATCGTGCGCCGCTGCGAGGACAAGAGCGGGAAGCTGCTGGACATCTGCCGCGGGGTGGAGGGCTCCGGCATCGTGTACATGCGCCACCGGCGCCGCTGCGAGGAGACGGCCGCGTTCCTCACGGCGAACGGGATCAGCGCCTCCTATTATCACGCGGGTCTGTCCGGCGAGACGCGCACGGCGCGGCAGGAGGCCTGGAAACGCGGGGAAATCCGCGTGATGGTCTGCACCAACGCCTTCGGCATGGGCATCGACAAGCCCGACGTGCGTTTCGTGGCGCACACGGGCCTGCCCGAGAGCCCCGAATCCTACTTCCAGGAAGCCGGACGTGCCGGACGCGACGGGAAGCCGTCCTACGCCGTGCTGCTCTGGAACGCCACCGACGTGCGCCGTCTGCAGCAGCTCCGGGAGGTGTCCTTCCCTTCGCTCCCGTACATCGAGGACATCTACCAGAAACTGCACATATTCTTCGAAATCCCCTATGAGGCCGGTGCGGGCCGTCAGTTGAAATTCGACCTGGAGGCCTTCGCGAAGCACTTCAAATTGGAACGCGCGCCCGTACACTACGCGCTCAAGTACCTCGAGCGCTCGGAGCACCTGACCTTCTCGGAGGACGTGGAAATCGCTACGCAGGTTGGCATCCTTGTGGACCGCAATGCGCTCTATGACATCGATTTGCCGGATCCTGCGATGGTCTCGCTCCTGGAGGTGCTGATGCGCCGTTATTCGGGTATCTTCTCCTGGCCTGTACCCATCCGCGAGGAGCCCGTGGCCGCGGCCTGCGGCCTGACGGTCCCGCAGCTGCGCCAGCTGCTTTACCGCACCTCGCTGGAGCATGTGATCAAGTACATCCCGGGCGACCGCTGCAGCGTCGTCTTCCTGCATCATAACCGGCTGACGCCGGGCAATGTGGACCTGCAGAAAGAGAAGTACAACTTCCTGCTGGACAATGCCCGCGGTCGCGCCGATGCGATGGTGGAATACGCCTCCGGCACGGAGGAATGCCGCTCGCGCTGGCTGCTGCGCTATTTCGGCCAGGAAGAGACCGAGGACTGCGGCAGCTGTGATGTCTGCCGCGCCCGGCGGAACGCTCCCGGCATAGCCGAACGTCGCCGCCGTCTGGACGAGGGGGAAGAGTTGTAATTTGCCGTCTTTGGCTATTATTTTTTGTTCAAATCGACCTTTTTCTCCGAAGGGCGATTGGCATTTTTGCGGAAATAGATTAAATTTGGGGCTATTCGGAGCGAAAACCAATTTTTAATTCATGAAAAAGATATTGCTTCTTATCGCAGGCCTGGCTGGGGCCATCTCCCTGCAGGCCCAGCCCGCCGGCGGTTTCGGCGGCTTCCAGATGCCGAAGATCGACGTCCACTGCTCCGAGCAGTTCAAGGACATCGATTACGCGGGGGACGGCCAGGTGTATCACCAGCTGGATGTCTATCTGCCGCGTATGCAGAAGGCTTCCTATCCGGTCGTCGTCCACATCTACGGCAGCGCCTGGTATTCTAACAACTCCAAGGGCATGGCCGACCTCGGCACCATCGTGAACGCCCTGCTGGATGCCGGTTACGCCGTCGTGACCCCGAACCACCGTTCTTCGCAGGACGCCAAGTTCCCGGCCCAGATCAACGACATCAAGGGCGTCATCCGCTGGGTGCGCGCGAATGCGGACAAGTATCGTTTCGATACCTCCTTCGTGGCCACTTCCGGCTTCTCTTCCGGCGGCCACCTCTCCTCGCTCGCCGCGACGACCAGCAACGTGCCCGAGCTGGAAGGCAACGTGGGCGGCAACCTCGAGTTCAGCAGCCGCGTGAATGCGGCCTGCGACTGGTCCGGTCCCGTGGATCTCAACTACATGAGCTGCGGCGGCACCGTCGACACCTGGAACCACGCTCCCGAGGAGGCCGTGATGGGCTTCTCCTTCGCGGGCAACGAGGAGCGCTTCAAGGCGCTGAACGCTACCAACTACATCGACCCGTCCGACCCGCCGGTGGTCATCTTCCACGGCACGGCCGACAACGTGGTCCCGTCCTGCCAGGCTCCGCACTTCTATGAGCTGCTGGACAAGGCCGGCATCCGCACCGAGCTCTACATGGTGGAAGGCGGCGGCCATGGCTTCAACATGTACACGGAGTACACCCTCCGCTCCATGACCAACTTCCTGGACAAGGTCCGTACCGAGAAGGGCGGCAGCTTCGTGACGGGTACCAACCCGGTGATTACCAATGCGTTCTCCGCCGACCCGTCCGCCCATGTCTTCAACGGACGCCTGTACCTCTATCCTTCGCACGATATCCCGACCGTGAAGTATCAGGGCGAGCAGCCCTGGTTCTGCATGTCCGACTACCACGTGTATTCCACCGACGACATGACCCACTGGACCGACCACGGCAACATCGTGGACCAGAAGGACGTCCCCTGGGGTAACCCGACGGCCTATTCGATGTGGGCTCCGGACTGCGTGGAGAAGGCCGGCAAGTACTATTTCTACTTCCCGAACGCACCCAAGCGCGGCCGCGGCTTCGGCTTCGGCATCGGCGTGGCCGTCGCTGACAGCCCTGCAGGCCCCTTCACCATCCAGGAGAACACCGTCCAGGGAACCGGCGGCATCGACCCGTGCGCCTTCAAGGACAATGACGGCACCATCTACCTGATCTGGTCCGGCATGGGCCTGCGCGGCGGCAAGCTCGCGGACAACATGACCGAGATCGAGGGCCCGTCCGTCCGTCTGGACGAGACCTTCCCGAAGGGCCAGACCGAGGGCCCGTTCATGTTCCGCCGCGGCGACAAGTATTATCTGACTTATCCGTGGGTGCGCCTGGAAGGCGGCACCGAGACGCTCTGCTACGCCATGTCCGACAACCCGCTCGGCCCGTACGAGTGGAAGGGCGTGTTCATGGAGGAGTCCCCGGTCGGCTGCTGGACCAACCACCATTCCTTCGTGGAGTTCAAGGGCGAGTGGTACCTCTTCTATCACCACAACGACTTCAGCCCGAGCTTCGACAAGAACCGCTCCGTGCGCGTGGACAAGGTCTCCTTCCGTGAGGACGGTACCATCATCCCGGTCGTTCCGACCTGGCGCGGCGTGGGCTACTTCAAGGCTTCCGACGAGCTGAACATCGACCGCTACAACGAGTGCGTGGGTGCGAAGATCGACTATCTCGACGAGTTCAACTACTTCGCCGGCTGGAAGGTGCGCTTCACGCAGCCGTTCGACCGCGTGCGCTTCAATGACGTGGACTTCGGCGCCAAGGCCCCGAAGAACATCGTCCTGCGCGCCCGCAGCGAGGCCGGTGCCGTGCTGAACATCACCGTGGGTGCCGGCAAGCCCGTCGCCTATAAGATCCCGGCGAGCGCCGACTGGACCGAGGTGGTCCTCCCGGCCAAGCAGGGCAAGGCCGTCGGCATGCAGGACATCACCGCGGAGCTCGCTTCCGGTGCTGTCGAAGTCGACTGGATTTCCTTCCGGTAAAATAGATTCGCCGGCCAAGCCGGCGAATGACGAAATAAAAACCGCCGGCTTGACCGGCGGTTTTTATTATTTGCGCTGGAGGGTGATGACGCCGGCGGAGAGGGGATCGACGGTCATCGTGAGCGATTCCCCGTCGAGCGGGAGCTGCTTCTGCTGCAGCTGGACGGCGTTCCGGTTCTCCATCGTGTTGGCTGCGAGCAACTCGCCCGGTGCGTAGAACTCGTATTGGGCGCCCTCGAGAGGACCCCAGTTGCCGTTCAGCGTGAGCGTGTAGGGCTTGTCGGTAGGATTGACTACCTTGACGATGACGCTGCCGGCGTTCTCCGCCAGGGTGGCGGACACGCTCAGGTCCTTCGTGTCGCCCTCATACGCGAGCCGGAGGGGGGAGTAGTGGTTCTCCCACAGTTCGGTGACGAGGTAGTTCGGCGCCACGAAGAGGCCCTGGTAGTCGAAGTTGATGAAGGCGTTGTTCCAGTCGGGCGCGTCGGTGCGGCGGATGAAGAGCGCCGCGGCGCCCATTGCCACCACGTCCAGGTTCTCGCAGACGTTGAGGAAGCCGCCGGCGAACAGGCCCGTGCGCCAGTCGGTGCTGTTGAGGTTCCACTCGGAGATGAACAGCTTGATGTTGGGGTTGGGGCAGGCGGCGATCATGTCGGCGTAGCGCCGGTACTGCTGCGCGAGGCGCGCGGGACCGGTGGCGTAGCCGCCCTGCTGCTCGTAGTGGTGCAGGGACATGTAGTCGAAGAAGCGGCCGGAGCGGTTCAGGAAGGCCTCGTCCTCCGGGAATCCGCCGCAGGCGATGATCTTGATGCTGGGATCGACGGCGCGCAGGGCGACGGAATAGTCGCGCACGCAGCGCTCGTAGCGCTCGATGCCCATTTCCCACATCTCGTTGTCGATCTCCCAGTATTTGACGTTGTAGGGTTCCGGATGGCCGTTGGCGGCACGCTTGGCGCCCCATTCGCCCGTGGCGGGCTCATTGCAGTAGCGCAGCCAGTTCACGGCATTCTCCAGCAGCTGCCGGTATTCGGATTCCGGGCGCTCGAAGCCCACGCTCACCACGATCACGGGCTCGGAGTCCACCTCGCGGCAGAAGCGGATGAACTCGTCGGTGCCGAAGCAGTTCTGGTCGTAGTCCAGCCACTGCCAGTGGTCCCAGCGGCGGCGCTCCTCCTGCGGGCCGACGCCCCATTTCCAGTCATACTGGGCCGCATAGCCACCGCCCGGCCAGCGCAGGCAGGTCGGGTGCAGGTCCTTGACGGCCTGGAAGATGTCCGGCCGGAAGCCGCCCAGGGCCTGGCCGGCGCGGGTGCCCATGGAGGCCTGGTCGATCAGCAGGGTGCCGTCCTCGGCGGCGATGGCGAAGTCGGCATCACCCGCGTAGGCCCCTGCGTCGAGGGTGAATTCATATTTCTGCCAGTCGGGAGACGGGCAGCCAAGGTCCTGACGCACAATCCATTCGCCGTCCTTGCGCAGGCCGACGCTCAGGCGTGCCCGGCCGTCGCCTTTGGCATAGACGGAGCCGACGAAGGGATCGCCCGGCCGCACGGCCTGCGGACCCTGCTGCAGGCCGGAAACGCCCTTGGCGGCGATCTGCTGCGCGTAATCCATGTTCACCGCGTCGCCCTTGACGAGGGTGAAGGCGGCATCGCCGAAGGAGGTCCATTCCGGAGCTACGTCCGGGACCTTGACCTGCTCGGGCATGCCGGCGAAGAGGACCTGCTTGCCGCTGGAGATGCGGATGTTGCGGTAGAGGGCTTCCGTATAATTCTCCCAGAGGGTGATGGTATTCTCCCGGCGGCTGGTCGGAACGCTCCTGGCGAGGATCTTCCTGCCGTCCCACCAGACGGTGACGTTCTTGCCGCGGCAGCTGACCTTGACGTGGTGCCAGGCTTCCTGGTCGATCTGTTCGGCCTTGGCGCCCTTCGTGGCGAAGGACTCCAGGGCCACGACCTTGCGGGTGCGGCCGCCGAAGAAGGGGACTTCCTTCTCCACACGCGTGGCGAGCGAGAACTCGGCGCTCACGGCCTGCTTCTGCGCCTGGGCGAGGGCCTGCGCCTGCCGGTCGGCCTCGATCTGGGCCTCGGTCTGGGCGAGGGTGAAACGCTGTCCCTCATAGGCGGGATCGTAGAGTCGCAGGAAATACGGCTCGCCGTCGGCCTGGTCCTTGACGGCGAAGCGCAGGTCCAGCAGACCGCCGCTCCAGCGCCGTCCGGGCAGCTTGTAGGCGCGCCATTTCACATCCATCTCGATATCGTAGCTGTCCGTGTCCAGCTTGACCAGCTCGATGGGCTGCTCGTAGCGGGTGGGGGAATGCAGTACTTCGTCCGCATCGGCGAACCAGCCGTCGAAGTAGCCGTCGCGCGGGGCGATGCCGGGGTAGTGCTCCGGCTCGAAGGAGCGGCCGTAGATGATCTCCTGCCAGACACCGTTGTTGGCGGAGAAATAGATGTGCTCGAAGAGCTGTCCGTAGATGAGCGGATCGATGTGACCGTCGATGGTCCTGGCGTTGACCCGGAGGCTGACGTTGTCCTGTGCGTGGGTGGTGAAGCCGGCCAGGAGCAGGCCGAGAAGGAGGAGGCGTTTCGGTGTTATCATTTTGATATAATTTGTTACATACAAATATAGGTATTTTGGGAATAATCCGTACCTTTGATACATACACAGAAACAAAACCAATAAACTCTGTTTCAAAACCAATATGAACTGTTTCCGTAAAGTATTCCTCACTGGAGCGATGGCGCTTGCCGCCGCCGCTTCCGCGCTGGCGCAGGACAGCCAGTTGCCGATTTATCTCAACACGGCCTACTCCTTCGAGGAGCGCGCGACGGACCTGGTCTCGCGCCTGACCCTCGAGGAGAAGCAGAGCCTGCTGGGCAACAACATGGCCGCCGTGCCCCGGCTCGGCATCAAAACCTACAATGTCTGGAGCGAGGCGCTGCACGGCGTGCTCGCCGGCGCCAATCCCGCCGCCGGTCTCCTGGGACCGACCTCTTATCCCAACAGCGTGGCCATCGGTTCCACCTGGGATCCTTCCGTGGCCGAGTGGATGGCTGACGCCATCGCCGACGAGGCCCGCGCCATCTTCCAGACCGGCACGAAGGGCCTGACCTTCTGGTCGCCGGTCGTGGAGCCGGTCCGCGATCCCCGCTGGGGCCGCACCGGCGAGTCCTACGGCGAAGATCCGTTCCTCGCGGCCGAGATGGCCCGCGGCTTCGTGCGCGGTATGATGGGCGCTGACGCGAAATACCTCAAGGCCGTCCCGACGGCCAAGCACTATTTCGCCAACAACAGCGAATTCGACCGCCACGTCAGCAGCTCCAACATGGACAGCCGCGACATGCGCGAGTTCTACCTCTATCCCTACAAGCGCCTGATCGAGGACGAGAAGCTTCCTTCCATCATGTCCTCCTACAACGCCGTCAACCACGTCCCGACCTCCGCGAGCGCCTTCTACCTGGACACGCTGGCCCGCCGCACCTACGGCATGAAGGGCTATGTCACGGGCGACTGCGCCGCCATCCAGGACATCTTCGACGGTCATTATTACGCGGAGACGCGTGAAATCGCCACGGCGATGGGCCTCGAGGCCGGCGTCGACTCCGACTGCGGCAGCATCTACCAGCGCTTCGCGATCAGCGCCTACGAGCAGGGCATCCTGCCGATGGCCCACATTGACCGCGCGCTCATCAACATGTTCACCATCCGCATGCGAACGGGCGAATTCGATCCCGAGCAGATGGTGCCGTACACCAAGTTCGAGGCGGCCCGCGTGGCTTCCGCCGCGCACCGCGCGCTGGCGGCCGAGATCGCCGTCCGCACCCCGGTCCTCCTCAAGAACGAGGGCAAGGCCCTGCCGCTGGATCCCAAGGCCCTGAAGAGCATCGCGCTCATCGGCCCGCAGGCCGACGATGTGGAGCTGGGCCCGTACTCCGGCCGTCCGGAGGCTTCCGCAATGATTTCCCCGTACGCCGGCATCAAGGCCTGGCTGGCCCAGAAGGGCTATGACGTGGATGTGCGCCTCGCCGTGGGCGGCGACATCAAGAGCAAGAGCAACCTGCTCTATGTCGCGTACTTCGAGATCGAGAAGACCGACGGCTCCGTGACCCGCTACGACGCCACCAAGTACACCGCTGCCGCTGACGGCATCACCGTCGGTTCCGGCATGGGCGAGGAGGAGCAGGTCCGCACCATCGACGACGGCAGTTGGACTGCCTATGACAATGTGGACATTACCAACATCGAGAATATCACCGTCGGCCTGAACATCCCGACCGAAGGCGGCATCGTGGAGGTCCGCGTGGGCGGTCCCGACGGCAACCTGATCGGTCGCATCGAGGCTACCAGGGCTTCCGGCGCCCGCGTGGGTGGCGTCTATGGCGCCAGCATGCCGATGAAGACCAACGCCCTGAAGCTCGGCTACAACGGCCCGCAGACCGTCTATCTGGTCTACAAGGCGCCGCAGGACGCCCCGATCGACGAGGCGACCCTCAAGACCGCCCGCGAGGCCGACGTGGCCGTAGTGTTCGTCGGTACCGACGAGAACACCGCCACCGAGGAGGCCGACCGTCTGACCCTGCTCCTGCCGGGCAACCAGATGGCGCTGATCCAGGCTGTGGCGGCCGTGAATCCGCACACCATCGTGGTGATGCAGACCCTCGGCTGCGTGGAGGTGGAGGAATTCCGCCACCTCGCGAACATCGGCGGCATCCTCTGGACGGGCTATAACGGCCAGGCCCAGGGCGAGGCCATCCCGCGCATCCTCTTTGGCGAAGTCTCCCCGGGCGGCAAGCTCAACGCCACCTGGTTCAAGAGCGTGAAGGACCTGCCGGCCATCACCGACTACAACCTCCGCCGCAGCTCCGGCAACGCCGGCCGCACCCTGTGGTACTTCGACCAGGAGGTCTCCTATCCCTTCGGCTATGGCCTGAGCTATACGACCTTCGAATACAGCAACTTCCGCATCAGCCAGAACGCCATCACCCCGAACGACCGCATCACGCTCAGCGTGGACGTCACCAACACGGGCGACTACAGCGCCGACGAGGTGGTGCAGATCTATGTCCGCACGCCGGACAGCCCGGCCTCCCTGGAGCGTCCGGCCAAGCGCCTGAAAGGCTTCAAGCGCGTGACGATCCCGCGTGGCCAGACCCGGACCGTGAGCATCGAGGTCAACTGCGCCGACCTGTGGTTCTGGGATATGGACGCAGACCGGATGACCTTTGACCAGGGCCGTTATGTCTTCGAGTTCGGTTCTTCCTCGCAGGATATCCGCGGCAGCGTGACCGCCACGATGTCCGGCCAGCTGAAGCGCAGCCTCAAGACCGTGTGGGCCAGCTGCGACGCTTCCGTGCTCCGCATCGGCCAGACCGCCCAGGCTTCCTTCTCCGCCTGTATGAACGACGACAGCTTCTATGAGGGCGCGAAGGCCGTCTGGCGGAGCAACAATCCGTCCGTGGTCACCGTGTCCGCCGACGGCTCCGTGAAGGCCGTCTC
The DNA here is from genome assembly GCA_045117755.1 of Candidatus Cryptobacteroides sp. GTDB lineage: Bacteria > Bacteroidota > Bacteroidia > Bacteroidales > UBA932 > Cryptobacteroides. Next base: position 102,317 of record JBGUOB010000032.1, on the reverse strand, counting down.
CATGGGTGTCGCCACCGTGACCTGCGCCGTGACCATCGACGGCAAGACCGTCGAGGATACCTTTGCCGTGAAGGTGATGCCGAACCTGGCGCTGTCCAGCCTGAAGGTGGGCGGCAAGGCCGTCAAGCTCGGCGACGCCGCGGCCGTGAGCTATGTGCTCAAGGCCGGCAAGGCGCCGAAGGTCGAGGCCGTGGCGGCGGATCCCGCCATCAAGGTGCTTGTCAAGCAGGCTGAGGCCGTGCCCGGCACCGCCGTGGTGACGCTCTGCGACGAGCAGACCGGCGACAGCCGCGAGATCCTGGTGAACTTCGGCACGAAGGGCGTCTCCGACAGCTTCAAGAAAGGTGCGCTCGACAAGGCCTGGAACTGGGTCCGTGAGGATGCCGCCGCCTGGACGCTCTCCGCGGCGGACGGCCTCGTGCTGACCGCCGGCAAGGGCGACATCGCCCAGGCGGGCAACAGCGCGACCAACATCCTGCTCCAGAGCGCCAACAGCGACTGGACCGTGGAAACCAAGATGCATTGCTTCAGCGCTCCGGCCGCCCCTGCCCAGAACGCGGGTCTGGTGGCCTACCAGTGCGACGACAACTTCGTGAAATTCGTTTATGCCGCCACCTTCAATTTCCGTCGTCCGGCCGACGCCGGTCCCGCTGCGGGCCAGCTGCAGCTGACGGTGGAGGAGAACGGCCAGCAGAAGTCCCAGCTTGCCCTGCCGCTCGACGGCATCGTGGGTGCGGACAATGTGCTCTGGCTGCGTCTCGTCAAGCAGGCGGACAACTACACCGCCTACTATTCCGTGGACGGTAAGAAATATGTCGAGGTCGGCACGGCCCAGGCTACGCTGAAGGACGTGCAGGCCGGCGTGATCGCCTGCGAGGGCGAAATGCCCGCGATGATGCGCGGCGGCGGCCCGCGCGGCGGCTTCCAGCTGCCTCAGGCCGCTCCGCTGAAGGTGGGCTTCTCCGACTTCAAGATCTCCAGCCGCGGCCAGAAGTAATGGCTGTGCGGCTTCGCATCCTGATCCTTTTCCTGCTCGCGGGCGCCCTGGTGGCCCGCGGGCAGGATTTACATACGGCGGCACGGGGCACCCTCCAGGCCGTCTGTGCGGATCCCGAAGGGCTCCAGTGGGCCGTCACGGACGCGGGGGAGATCCTGCGCTCGGCGGACGGCGCCGCGTGGACCGTCTTCGACTTCAACACGGAGTACGCCGGCTTCTATCCGAAGATGTCCTGGCGCGCCGTGGCGGCCGGGGGCGGCTCCGTGATGGTGGCCGGACTGGATGCCGACGGACACCTGGCCGTCTATACCTCCAGCCGCGGCACCGTGTGGAGCGCCCGGACGCTGGATTATACCGAGGCGGGGGAGCGGTCCGTGCTGGACGTCACGCCCAGTTCGCTGAGCTATGACCCCCTGCGGGACAGCTTCTTCCTGTGCGGCAGCAGCGGCACGCTCTTCGAGATGCCGGGCTGCTCGCACTGCAACCGCCTGACGCGCTACCCGGCCGACACGCTTTATGCCCGCATCCAAGCGGGCTTCAACGCGACGCTGCTGGGTAGCGGCGGTTTCCGAAAAGTAGAGACTCTATAAACCTATTATTTTATGAAATCTGTTCTGTATCTGTCTGTTGCGGCGCTCCTGCTGTCCGGCCCCCTGCTGGCCCAGACGCCGTCTCCGACCAACCTCGGCCGGAATGCCTACCCGCAGATCGGGAAGGACGGACGCGTGACTTTCCGCGTGAACGCGCCGGACGCCACGTCCCTGACCGTCAACCTCGGCAAGGACTACCCGATGACCAAGGACGACAAGGGCGTCTGGACGGCCACCACCGACCCGCAGGTGGAAGGCTTCCATTATTATTCGCTCAAGGCCGGCGGCCTGTCGTTCAACGACCCCGCCACGCACAGCTACTTCGGCATGGGCCGCTGGGCCAGCGCCGTGGAGGTGCCGGGTGCGCCGGACGCTGACTTCTACACGCCTAAGCAGGGCGTGCCGCAGGGCGCCGTCCGCGCGGTGCGTTATTATTCCGCCGTCTGCGGCGAATGGCGCCAGATGCTCGTCTACACCCCGGCCGGGTATGAGCAGAACCCTTCCAAGCGCTATCCGGTGCTGTATCTGCAGCACGGTGGCGGCGAGGATGAGACCGGCTGGATCTACCAGGGCTTCGCGGACGTGATCCTCGACAACCTGGTGGCTGAGGGCAAGGCCGAGCCGATGATCATCGTGATGGTCAGCGGCGTGGCGAACAAGGCTGACGGCACCGGCGACGGCTTCGAGGCGATGGTCACCGAGGAGGTGATCCCGTTCGTGGACGCCCGCTTCCGCACGCTCGCGGACCGCGACCACCGCGCCGTGGCGGGCCTCTCCTGGGGCGCCAAGCAGGCCTATGACCTGGGCCTGGGCTATCCTGATCTCTTCTCCTGGGTGGGCGGTTTCAGCGGCATCATCGTGATCGGAGAATTCCGTTCCCGCCCGGCGGGCTACGAGGATCCCGAGAAGTTCGCCGCGGCCTATAACGGCATTTTCAAGAGCGCGCCGCAGTTCAATGCGAACTACCACCTGCTCTTCATCGCCAACGGCGAGGCCGAAGGCTCCCACCTCAAGGGCATGTCCGACATCCTGCAGGAGCGGGGCATCGACAACGTGTTCTACCAGTCGCCCCGGACGGCCCACGAGTGGCTGACCTGGCGCCGCTGCCTGAAAGAATTCGCCCAGAGACTCTTTAAATGATGATTGCTATGAAGAAATACTTGATTCCTATCGTCCTGATGGGCGTCCTGGCGGCCGGCTGCAAGCAGGCTGCCCCCACCGTCGGCATCCTGACCGAACCCACGCCGGCTTCCTCCAACGTGCCCGGTCGCGAGTTCCCGAAAGTGTATCCCGACCTGCGCGCGGAGTTCCAGATCGTGGCGCCCGAGGCGCAGTCCGTGGCTGTCGACTGCGGCAAGGTCTATCCTCTGGAGAAAGGGGAGAACGGCGTCTGGAGCGGCTTCACGGAGCCGCTGGAGCCCGGTTTTCACTATTATTTCATCATCGTGGACGGCGTCCGCACCTCCGATCCGAACAGCACGCTGTTCTTCGGTTGCGGCGTGGATGCGAGCGCCATCGAGATCCCCGAGGCGGGGGTGGGCTTCTACCTCGACCGGGACGTGCCGCGCGGCGAGGTCCGCATGCAGCGCTACTGGTCGCCTTCGATGAATGCCTGGCGCACTTGCTACGTCTATCTGCCCGCCGAGTACGAGCAGAACGCCGACAAGCGCTACCCGGTGCTGTACCTGCAGCACGGCGGCGGTGAGGACGAGACCGGCTGGATGCGGCAGGGCCATGCCGATATCATCATGGACAACCTCCTGGCGGAGAAAAAGGCCGCGCCGATGCTCATCGTCTGTGACTACGGACAGGCGGGTGACTTCGCGCAAATTCTTTTGAATGAGACCATTCCGATGATCGATGCGACCTACCGGACGATTCCCGACGCCAAGCACCGCGCCATGGCGGGCCTGTCCTTCGGCGGCGGCCAGTCCTGGTCCATCGGCTTGAAGCATCCCGAGACCTTCTCCAGCATCGGCGTCTTCTCCTCCGGCATGTTCGGCGGCGTGGGCCCGGGCGCCTATGCACCGTTCAGCGTGGAGAGCCAGCTGCCCGAGCTGCTGGCCGACAAGGATGCCTTCAATGCCGCCCACGACGTGTTCTATATGTCCTGCGGCGAGGGGGATCCGCGCATCGAGCACACCCGCGCAGCCGCCGAGGCCCTGCAGGCCGCCGGCGCGAACGTGCATTTCACGGCCTGGCCGGGCGGCCACGAATGGCAGCCCTGGCGCAAGTCCCTGCATGAATTCTGTCAGATGATTTTCAAATAGACCAATGAAAAAGTTTTTGCTGATTGCGATGGCGGCGCTGAGCCTGTGCGCCTGCGCCGAGCAGATCCCCGGTCAGGTCAAGGTGACCGGCGGCACGATCCAGGGGACGGTCCTGGAAGACATGGTGGTTTATAAAGGGATTCCTTTCGCGGCGCCGCCCGTGGGTGAGCTGCGCTGGAAGGCGCCCCAGCCCGTGGTGGCCTGGGAAGGCGTCCTGGAAACGAAGGAATTCGGTCCCGACCCGATGCAGGGGAGCGGCGAGAACTGCTCCGAGGACTGCCTCTACCTGAACGTCTGGACCCCGGCGCAGAGCCCGAAGGAGAAACTCCCGGTGATGGTGTGGATCTACGGCGGCGGCTTCGCCGGCGGCGCCACCTCTTATTATGACGGTGCAGACCTGGCCCGCCAGGGCGTGATCCTCGTGAGCGTGGCTTACCGCGTGGGCAAACTGGGCTTCCTGTCCCTGCCGGAGCTCTCCGCGGAGGATCCGAACGGCGTCAGCGGCAACTACGGACTGCTGGACCAGATCGCCGGCCTGCAGTGGGTGAAAGAGAACATTGCCAAATTCGGCGGCGACCCCGCCAACGTGACCATCTTCGGTGAATCCGCCGGTGGCATCTCCGTGAGCATGCTGTGCGCCTCGCCGCTGGCCAAGGGCCTCTTCCGCCGCGCCATTTCGCAGAGCGGCGGCTCCTTCGGCCCCACCAATCCCCAGTCCTATCCCGGTGAGAACATGCAGACCCTTGCTGTCGCGCAGGAGGCCAATGCCGCCTGGGCGAAGGGCGCTTTCGGGGAAGGCTATACGCTGGAGCAGCTCCGCGCAGCCGACGTCAAGGCGGTCATGGGCGGCTTCGGCGGTTCCGGCGGCTGGCCGGTGACGGACGGCTACGTGATTCCGGACGACCAGTACAAGCTCTACGAGGCAGGGAAGTACAACGACGTGGACATCCTCGTCGGCTACAATTCCGACGAAGGCCTGAGCTTCGGCTTCTCCTTCGGCGGCGGCAGCCACCAGGACCAGGTGCGCGCCCGCTATGAGGATTTCGCGGATGCGCTCCTCGCCGCCTATCCGGTCGAGGCTGACGGCAAGGTCGGCAAGACCGCCCGCGACCTCACGCGCGACGCCGCCTTCGGCTGGCAGACCTGGACCTGGGCCCGCCTGCAGGAGCAGACCGGCAAGGGCAAGGTGTGGCTCTACTACTTCGACCAGCATCCCGACTACCCGGCGGATTCCCCGCGCTACGGCCAGGGCTCCCCGCACGGCCAGGATGTGGCCTACGTCTTCGGCAACCCCGAGGAGGTGCAGCCCACCGACAAGGCGCTCTCCGGCTGGATGATGGCCTACTGGACCAACTTCGCCAAGACGGGCGACCCGAACGGCGAGGGCCTGCCCGAATGGCCGCGCTTCCGCAATGACGCCCCGCAGACGATGGTACTCACGGGCGACGGCTGTCATGCTGCTCCTGTGCCTTCCGAGGCGGCGATGCAGGTGCTGAACGGCTACTTCGCCTGGCGCCGCTCGCAGGAATAGCCCATTATTAACCCACAATACAATGAAACAGTTATTCTTTGCCGGACTGGCCCTGACGGCCAGTCTGGCACTATCGGCACAGAATCCGATCATCCGGACGTCCTACACGCCGGATCCGGCGCCGTACGTACACGGGGACAAGGTCTATCTTTTCGTCGATCACGACGAGGACGATGCCACCTACTTCAAGATGAAGGACTGGCAGCTCTTCTCGACGGAGGACATGGTCAACTGGACCTATCTCGGTACGCCTGTCTCCACGGCCACGTTTGACTGGGCCTTCCAGGGCGACCGCGCCTGGGCCTGCCAGGCCGTCGAGCATGGTGGAAAGTGGTACTGGTACGTCTGCCTGACGGAGGCGGCGACGCGCGCGGACGCGCTGGCCGTCGCCGTGGCGGACGACCCGCAGGGCCCCTGGACGGACGCCATCGGCGGCCCCCTGGCCACGGGCTTCGGCTTCATCGACCCGACCGTCTTCATTGACGACGACGGCAGCGCCTGGCTCGTCTGGGGCAACAAGGGCTGCTGGTACGGACGCCTGGGCGACGACATGATTTCCTTTCCCGAAGGCTGGCAGGAGATTCCGGGCTACCATGACCCGGCCTGCTTCGGCCCTGAATCCATGAAACCCGACTGGTCGCAGGGCGGCAAGGAGGTGATGATGGTCGGCTACGAGGAGGGCCCCTGGCTCTACAAGCGCGACGGCACCTACTACCTGTCCTACCCGGCGGGCGGCGTGCCCGAGCACATGGCCTACAGCACCGCGCCGTCCATCCACGGCCCCTGGACCTACCGGGGCCGCATCATGGACGAGGCGGAGAACAGCTTCACCATCCACGGCGGCAACATCGACTTCAAGGGACACCATTATATGTTCTACCATAACGGCGCGTTGCCCAACGGCGGCGGCTTCCACCGTTCGACCTGCATCGAAGAATTCGAGTTCGGTGCGGACGGCAGCATTCCCTTCATTCCGTTCACGAAGGAAGGCGTGCAGCCGCTCCAGACCCTCGATCCGTACCAGCTGACCGAGGCGGAGACGATGGCCGACAGCTGGGGCGTGAAGACCGACCGCGAAGCCGGCAGGCGCCACTGGGTGACGAATATCCACAACGGCGACTGGATCAAGGTCCGCCATGTCGATTTCGGCGAAGAGCCTGCCACGCTGGTGAGCGTGGAAATGCTGAATTTCAAGTCCGAAGGCGTGATCGAGTTCTACCTCGACGAGATGTCCGGCCGGCCGGTCGCGACCGTGCCGATCAACAACGACAACATGATGATCAAGGCGCCCGTAGATGCGCGCGCCAAGGGCGTCCACGACCTCTACCTGCTCTTCCGGGGCGGGGACGGGGAGCTCTTCGACCTGGACTGGTGGAAGTTCAACCGCACGGTGAACCTGCCGATCATCCAGACCAAGTTCACCGCCGACCCGGCGCCGATGGTCCATGACGGCGTGGTCTATCTGTATACGACCCACGACGAGGACGGTGCCCAGGGCTTCGAGATGTTCGACTGGCTGCTCTACACGTCCACCGACATGGTGAACTGGACGGACCACGGTGCCGTGGCCTCGCTGGACGATTTCGCCTGGTACGAGGGCAAGAACGGCGCCTGGGCCGAGTGCGTGGTGGAGCGGAACGGGAAGTTCTACATGTACTGCCCGATCCACGGCCACGGCATCGGCGTGCTGGTGGCGGATTCGCCCTTCGGGCCGTTCAAGGACCCGCTCGGGGAACCGCTCGTCTGGCAGAAGGAGCACTGGTATGACATCGATCCTTCGGTCTTTATCGACGACGACGGGCAGGCCTACATGTACTGGGGCAACCCGAACGTCTATTGGGCGAAGCTGAACGAGGACATGATTTCGCTCGACGGCCCTATCCACATGCTCGACTACAAGATCGCACATTACCAAGAGGGTCCGTGGTTCTACAAGCACGACGGACACTATTATCTGGCCTTCGCCTCGACCTGCTGCCCGGAGGGCATCGGCTATGCGATGGCGGACAGCCCGGAGGGCCCGTGGCGCTCGATGGGCCACATCATGGACCGCACCTGGCGCACCCGGGGCAACCATCCCGGTATCATCGACTACAAGGGTCAGTCCTACATCTTCGGCCTGAATTACGACCTGATGCACCTGAAGACCTTCCGGCACGCCGAGCAGCGGAGCGTGTCCGCCGCCCCGATGTACTACGAGGCCGACGGCTCCATCCGCAAGGTGCCGTACTGGATGGACAATGTCTTGGAGCAGATCGAGTCCTTCAACCCGTACCGCCGGGTGCCGGCCGCGACGATGGCCTGGGGCTATGGCCTGAAGACCCGCAAGGACGACGCGCGGGGCATCGTGGTGAACGACATCGACGCCGGCGAATACCTGCTGGTGAAGGGGGTGGATTTCGGCGCCCGCGGCGCCAAGTCGCTGACCGTCAGCGTGCAGGCTCCCGCCGGAGGCTGCATCGAAGTGCGCCTGGACAGCCCGGACGGCCCGCTGGCCGGAACGCTCAAGTTCAGGCCCGGCAGCAGCTGGAAGCAGCAGAGCGCCCGCCTGAGCGGCGCCCGGGGCGTGCATGACCTGTATTTCGTTTTCACCGAAGGTGGCTTCGAGTGGGAATGGTGGACCGTGAAATAGAACAGAACCGATGAAACGACTTGTACTGCTTTGTGCCGTCCTGCTTGCGGCGGCCTGCGCGCGTCCGACGACGCACTGTGTCAATCCGCTGACCTATACCGACATCCCGGACAACGACGTGATCCGGGTGGGGGAGGATTACTACATGGTCAGCACGACGATGTACTACTGCCCGGGCGCGCCCATCATGCATTCGCGCGACCTTGTGCACTGGCGCATCGTGGACTATGTCTACGACTGTCTGGAGGATGACGATATCTATAACCTGCGCAACGGCGCCAACGCCTATGGCAAAGGCCAGTGGGCCACGTCGCTGCGCTATGAGAACGGCCGCTACTGGGCGCTCTTCATCGCCAACGACCAGCGCAAGACCTATATTTATTCGACGCCCGAGATCGGGCAGCCGTGGACGCGCAGCGTCATCGACCGGCCCTTCCACGACGCTTCGCTCCTCTTCGAGGACGGACGCGTCTACGTGGTCTGGGGCAACGGCGAGATCCACATCACCGAGCTGAAGCCGGACCTGAGCGGTATCCAGGAGGGCGGGGTGGACCAGGTGCTCTTCACCAGCCCGCGCGAGGGATACATCCTCCGCGCCGAGGGCGCGCACATCTACCACATTGGCGACTGGTACTATGTCCTCGTGATCGACTGGCCGGCCGGCGGCGTGCGCACGGAGACCTGCTGGCGCAGCCACGAGCTGCTCGGCGAATACGAGCCGAAGACCATCCTGCAGGGCGCTTTCGACGGCCGCGGCGACGGGGTGGCGCAGGGCGCCATCTTCGATACGCCGCGCGGCGACTGGTACGCGATGATGTTCCAGGACCACGGCGGCGTGGGTCGTATCCCGACGCTGCAGCCGATGGTCTGGGAGGACGGCTGGCCCATCCTGGGTGACGCCACCGCGCCCGTCAAGGAATTCGACGTGAACCTCAAGCCCGACGGGGAGAGCTATACCTGGGCCTCCGACGAGTTCGACGAGGAGGAGCTGCCGCTCGTCTGGCAGTGGAACCACAAGCCGCTGGACGGTTGCTGGTCGCTGACGGAGCGTCCGGGCTGGCTGCGCCTGACTACCGGCCAGCTCGCCACGGGTCTTTCCGACGCACGCAATACGCTGACCCAGCGTACGGTCGGCCCGCAGTGCACGAGCACGGTGCTGCTGGACGCTTCCGGCCTGCAGGTCGGCGATTTCGCCGGTCTGAGCGCCTTCCAGAGCAACCGCGCCGACATCGGCCTGCGCCGTACGGACGCCGGCCTGGAGCTGTATGCCATCCAGGAAGGTCCGCAGCGCAATCCCGACCGGACGGTGAGCCGCGTGCAGAAAGAACTGCTCTGCGAGCCCGCCGCCGCTGAAACGGTGCAGCTGCGTATCCGCTACGACTTCGACCAGGACCAGGCCTGGCTGGGCTACAGCTGGGACGGCGAGGTCTGGACGGAGCTGGAGGAGCCGCTGCAGATGCGTTTCTCGCTGGATTATTTCACCGGCTACCGTTCCGCCCTCTACTGCTACGCCACCCAGACCCTCGGCGGCCACGCCGACTTCGACTGGTTCAAGCAGGAATAGAACACGTCATTCCCGACCTGATCGGGAATCTCTCAGAATGAGCTCCGCGCGTTCCTTCAGGAAGGCGCGGAGCTCATCGCCTTCAAGGACCTCGATAAACTTCGGCAGGCCGAGCACGAAGCGCCCGACGCCTTCCATTCCGCGCACATCGCCTTCCCAGATCCAATGGTCGCCCTCCGGGCTCAGGCCCCGCTCGGCCATCGGGAATTCCTCCACCAGCAGGTTCTTGGCCACGTAGTCCAGGCGGAGCTTGACATGCGTGGGCGCCTGGCCGTGCATACGGAAGGCGTCCAGCGGCGCATCCTCGTGCGCGTCCTCGTGCTCCCAGGGGTCTTCCAGGAGCTGGACCTCGCCGATGCGCGCCACCTTGAAGCGCTTGTTCACGCCGTCGGCCGTGTCGAGGGCCCAGATATCGATGTAATTGTTATTCAGCCGGTAAGGCTCCACGCGGTAGTCCTTCGTCTTGTGCGAGTGCGAGGAGGAGTAGCCTTTCAGCAGCACGCAGCGCTTCTCCTTGATGGCCGTGGTCAGCGCGTCGATGATGGCGGAATTGTTCTTCCGCCCGCCGAAGCTGCTGACGGTCGAGATGTCGTAGACGGCGGCCAGCTTGCGCCGCAGGCCCTGCTTGATGGGACTGGTGTCGTCCAGCTGGTCCATCAGGTTGTTGACGATGTAGGCCTCTTCGTCGGAGAAATAGACGATCTTCGAGAGGTCCGTGAACGGCTTGCGCATCGTCGCCAGGCGGTACACGTTGCCGCTGGGGTTGACCTTCTGCACGGCGAAGCCGGCCTCCTTGAAGGTATCCAGGTAGCGGTAGATGGTCCGGCGCGACATATCGAGCCGCTCCATCAGGTCGTCGATGCTGTACTCCACATTGGACGACAGCAGCTGTATCATCCGGAGCAGACGCTCCACCTTGGGTTGGTCCATGGCTGACAAAGTTTTATGCAAATTTTGCAAATAAAAACAACATTGTCAAGAGTTGGCAAAACGCGGGCGTATCTTTGCAGCAGCAAAGAGCGAAAGACAAACAACTAAAATACTGATTACCATGGAAAGAATGATTGATTTTTCCCTGCTGAGCGAAGCCGTCCGTACCGAAATGCTGGCCCTGATCGCCGACCTGGATCTGGAACTGGTTCCGCAGCCCGAAGCCGTGTGTTGACGGATGATGTAATTTTTTTGTACATTTGTAGGTAATGTTCTACATCATCTACATCGCCGTTATTGTCTTCGCGCTGTACCTCATCTTCCACGACAGGTTCGGGGAGGAGGGACAGATGAAGAGCCGCTCTTCCAGCCAGCCTGGGAGTGAATTCCATCCTGAATCCACGACTCCGGTGCCCCTGACGCCGCCGGAAATCCCCGCCATGCGGTCGACCATGGGCCACGGCCTGTCCTGGTCGTACCTTGACCAGCTGGACTACAACGGGAGGCTCGTCAGCGACGTGATGGAGACGGAAGTCACGGGGATGCGCCATTACTGTACGCTGGCGGACCTGGGTCCGGTGAACGGCGTCATCGAGCCGGAACCGGGCAATCCGCACGATCCGGAAGCGCAGGTGGTCATCCGTGCAGACGGCAAGAAGCTGGGCTACATCGCCCGCAATGCCCTGCCGCAGTATCGGAATTTCAATCCGGAAAATCATGTCTGCCCCTTCGCCGGACACGTCCAGGTGACGCGCCAGGGCTATCTCTGGGCGGACATCCTGGTGGCGCTCCCGAAGGACCGCGTCTTCGTGCTGCGCGAGCTGTCGAACTATGTGGACAGCAAGCAGATCCATGAATAAGCGCACCCTTATCGCGTTGATTCCCCTCGGGGCGCTGATGGCCCTGCTCTCCCTGGACATCGCCATCTTCGGCGCGGACTCCATCCTCGGCGCCTCGCAGGTATCGCTGCTGGTGGCATCCGGTGTCTGCGTCGCGCTCTCCGTGTGGCTCTACCAGGCGCGGTGGAAAGATTTCGAGCAGGACATCGTCCGGAATATCGGCGAAGTGGCGCCCGCCATCCTCATCCTGTTCCTGATCGGCGCCATCTCCGGCACCTGGACGATGAGCGGGGTCGTCCCGACCTTCATCTGCTACGGCATCCGGCTCATCCATCCCAAAGTCTTCCTGCTGACCTCCTGCATCCTGTGCGCCGTGGTCTCGCTGATGACGGGCTCTTCCTGGACCACCATCGCCACGGTGGGCGTGGCCCTGATCGGCATCGGCCACGCGGAAGGCTTCTCCGACGCCATGACGGCCGGCGCCATCATCTCTGGCGCCTATTTCGGCGACAAAATCTCGCCCCTGTCGGACACGACGGTCATGGCCTCGTCCGTCAACCGGGTGGGCCTCTTCGACCATATCCACTATATGTACCTGACGACGGTCCCGTCGATTGCCATCACGCTCATTATCTTTACCATCCTGGGTTTGACGCATACGAGCGTCCCCGACGCCCAGATGGCCCGCTATGCGGAAGTCCTCTCCGCGCAGTTCCACATCACGCCCTGGCTGCTGCTGGTGCCGGCTTTCACGGTCTGGCTCATCCTGCGGCGGAAGCCTGCGATCGTGGTGCTCGCGCTCTCGGTGCTGGTCGCGTCCGCCGCGGCGCTGATCTTCCAGCCAGAAGTGGTGCGCGGCATCGGGGCGGACGTCACGGCGGGCTCCCCGGCGCGGATCGGCTTCGCCGGCGTGGTCCGGATGATCTTCGACACGGTCGCACTGGACACCGGCAGCCCGGAGGTGAACCCGCTCGTCACGAGCCGAGGCATGGTGGGGATGCTCAACACCGTCTTCCTGATCCTCTGCGCCATGTGCTTCGGCGGCTGCATGAAGTCCAGCGGGATGATTGACGACCTGGCGCGCATCCTCCGCCCGATGACCCGCACGCGGGCCGGGCTCGTGGGCTCCACCGTGGTCACGGGCACGGTCCTGAACGGCATCGTGTCCGACCAGTACCTGTCCATCATCCTTACCTCGGACATCTATCGCAAGTCCTTCGAGCAGGAAGGCTACGAAGCGCGGCTGCTGAGCCGCAGCGTCGAGGATTCCGCGACCGTCACCTCGCCGCTGGTCCCGTGGTCCAGTTGCGGCATGACCCAGGCCACGATCCTGTCCGTCTCGACCCTTGCGTACGCGCCGTTCTGCTTCTTCTGCATCATCTCGCCGCTGATGTCCTTCCTGATGGCGGTGATCGGCTGGAAGATTGTCCGGAACCCGAAGGAAAGGGAACAGAATTGCTAAGAAAAGGGTCATTCTTTTCGCAAGCATACGGAAGATATTTTATATATTTGTATGCTTGACTGATAACCCTTTTCCCGTATGAAGAAATCGTTAGTATCCCTGCTCTCGCTGCTCCTCTGCTGCGCTGCCCTGGCGCAGGGGGACGTCCACGTGCAATTCTATAGCCCGACGACCGTGCGGATCGTCAAGGGCGGCGCCGCGCCGGCGAACAGTTTCGCCGTAACCGCGTCGCCGCAGGCGGTCGCCGTCCGGACTTCCGCGACCCGGGGCGGCACGGTGTACGACAGCGGCGCGCTGAAGGTCTCCGTGTCGGCGGACGGCACGGTGCGTTTCCTTTCGCCGAAAGACAAGTTGCTGCTCAAAGAAGGCGCCTGGGGCCTGGAGACCATCTCCGAGGGCCTGGACAAGGGCTTCAAGAAAGTTTGCCAGACCTTCCTGCCGGAGGCGGACGAGCCGCTCTACGGGCTCGGCATCCTGCAGGACGGTGCCCTGTCGCTGCGTGGCAAGGAGCGCCGAATGATCCAGAACAATACCGAGGATTTCATCCCCGTCGTCCAGTCCGTCAAGGGCTACGGCATCTTCTGGGACAACACCTCTCCGACCGTCTTCCGTGACGACGCGGACGGCATGCTCTTCGAATCCGAAGTGGGGGAGGCCGTGGACTATTATTTCATCTACGGCGGCAACGCCGACGGCGTGATCGCGGGCATCCGGGAACTCACCGGCCACGTGCCGATGCTCCCGATGTGGAGCTTCGGCTTCATGCAGAGCCGCGAGCGCTACAAGAGCAGCAAGGAGTTGCTGGACGCCTTGCACGGCTACCGCGAGCGCGGCGTCCCCATCGACTGCGTCATCCAGGACTGGCAGTACTGGGGCAACAACTACCAGTGGAACGCCATGGAGTTCCTGAACGACGACTTCCGCAACGCGCAGGCGATGATCGACGAGGTCCACGCGCAGCACGCCAAGCTGATGATCTCCATCTGGGCCTCCTTCGGCCCGATGACCAAGCCCTACCGTGAACTCGACGCCAAGGGGCTGCTCTTCGACTTCGCCACCTGGCCGCAGTCCGGTCTGCCTGACTGGCCGCCCCGGCGCGACTACCCTTCGGGCGTGAAGCCCTACAACCCCTATTCCGCGGAAGCCCGCGACATCTACTGGAAGAACCTGCTCCGCCTGGAGAATATGGGCATCGACGCCTGGTGGATGGACTCTACCGAGCCGGACCACCTCGACTTCAAGGAGAGCGACCTCGACTTCGAGACGGGCGTCGGCTCCTTCCGGAAAGTGCGCAACGCCTTCCCGCTCCTGTCGGTGGAAGGCGTGTATGACAACCAGAAAACCGTCTCCGAGCGCCGCGTGATGGTGCTTACCCGCTCGGCCTGGGTCGGGCAGCAGCGCACCGGCGCCAATACCTGGAGCGGCGACGTCTATTCCAACTGGGACAATTTCCGCGCCCAGATTCCTGCCGGCCTGGGCTTCGCCCTGACGGGCAATCCGAACTTCAACACTGACTGTGGCGGCTTCTTCCCGACGAACTACAACCGCCGCGGCGCCACCGCCACCTGCGCGCAGAATCCGCTCTTCCAGGAGCTCTACGTGCGTTGGTTGCAGTACGGCGCCTTCTGCCCGATGATGCGCAGCCACGGCGAGAGCTCCCGCCGCGAGATCTGGGAGTTCGGCGTCCCCGGCGAGCCGGTCTATGACGCCATCGAGAAGACCATCCGCCTGCGCTATCAGCTGCTGCCGTACATCTACGGCACCGCCCACGAGGTCACGGCGGCAGACGGCACCTTCCAGCGCGCGCTGTTCATGGATTTCCCGGACGATAAGGCCGGGTGGGAGCGTAATGACGAATTCCTTTTCGGCCGCGAACTGCTCGTGGCCCCCGTCGTCCACGCCCAGTACACGCCGGAGAAGGTCGCCTTCGACGACACGCCGGTGGACTTTTCCGCCGAGCGCAGCACGCAGGTCTATTTGCCCAAGGGCGCCGACTGGTACGACTTCTGGACCGGGGCGCGCCTGAAGGGCGGCCAGACGCTCACGCGCGCCACGCACCTGGACACGGTGCCCCTTTATGTCCGCGCCGGCTCCATCGTTCCGCTCGGCCCGGACGTGCAATATACCGGCGAGAAACCCTGGGACGACCTGGAGATCCGGGTCTATCCCGGCGCCGACGGCAGCTTCACCCTCTACGAAGACGAGGGCGACAGCTACCGCTATGAGCAGGGTGCCTGCTCCACCATCGAATTCACCCTTCGCGGCCGCACACTGACCGTCGGCGCGCGCAGCGGCTCCTTCCCGGGCATGTTGCAGCAGCGCCGCTTCCGCGTGGTCACGCCCGACGGCACCGTGCGCGAATTGAATTATGACGGCTCCGCCCAAAAGATACAGTTATGATGAGAAAGACCTTAGTATCCCTGCTGACGCTCCTCATGTGCTGCGCCGCGCTGCCTGCGCAGGACAAGCTCTACGCCGATGAGTTCCCCCTCGGGGACGTGACCCTGCTGGACGGTCCGCTCAAGCATGCGCGCGACCTCAATATCCAGACTCTGCTGCAGTATGACTGTGACCGCCTGCTGGCCCCGTACCGCAAGGAGGCGGGCCTGGAGCCGAAGGCTCCGACCTATCCCAACTGGGACGGCCTGGACGGCCACGTGGCCGGGCATTACCTGACGGCGATGGCCATCAACGCCGCCACGGGCGACGAGGAATGCCGCCGGCGGATGGAATACATGCTCTCCGAGCTGCAGCTGGTGGCCGACACCAACACGCGCGAGCACCCCGAATGGGGCCTCGACTACGTGGGCGGCTTCCCGGGCAGCGCCGCGCTCTGGACGGATTTCCGGGCAGGGGAGTTCCAGCGTTATTTCGCCGCCTGGGCGCCCTTCTACAACCTGCACAAGATGTTCGCCGGCCTGCGCGACGCGTGGGTCTATTGCGGCAGCGAGCAGGCGCGCACCCTCTTCCTGCGCTTCTGCGACTGGGCGGTCTGGATCACCTCCGAGCTGGATGACGAGCAGATGGAGCAGATGCTGCGCAACGAGCACGGCGGCATGAACGAAGTGCTGGCCGACGCGTACGCGATGACCGGCGACGAGGGCTACCTCTACTGCGCCCGCCGCTTCTCGCACAAGCTCCTGCTGGACGCGATGCGGGACCACGAGGACATCCTGGACAACATGCACGCCAACACGCAGGTCCCCAAGGCCGTGGGCTTCACGCGCATCGCGGAACTCTCCGGCGACGAGGGTTACCTGGAGGCGGGACGCTGGTTCTGGGAGAACGTGACCAGCCACCGCAGCCTGGCCTTCGGTGGCAACAGCCGCCGGGAGCATTTCCCGAGCGTGGACGCCTGCATCGACTTCGTGCGCGACATCGACGGCCCGGAATCCTGCAACACGTACAATATGCTCAAGCTCACGGAAGACCTGCACCGCCTCGAACCGGAGGCGCGCTATGCCGACTTCTACGAGCGTGCGCTCTTCAACCATATCCTCTCCACCCAGCATCCCGAGCACGGCGGCTACGTGTACTTCACCTCCGCGCGGCCGCGCCACTACCGCAACTATTCCGCCCCCAACGAGGCCATGTGGTGCTGCGTGGGCACGGGCATGGAGAACCACGGCAAATACGGCCAGTTCATCTATACGCATGAGGGCGCCAAGACGCTGTATGTCAATCTCTACGCCGCTTCCGAGCTGACCTGGCGCGAGCGGGGAATCACGCTCCGGCAGGAGACCGATTTCCCGTACGGAGAGAGCGCCGTGCTGCGCGTCACGGAAGGCCGCGGGCGCTTCGCCCTGCAGCTCCGCTACCCGTCCTGGGTGCGGAAGGGGGACTTCGAAGTGCGCGTCAACGGCCGCCTGCGCAAGCGCTTCGGCATGAAGCCTTCGTCCTATGTGCGCATCAAGCGCAAATGGAAGGCCGGCGACGTGGTGGAGGTCCGCTTCCCGATGGAGAACCGCGTGGAGCATCTCGTGAACGTGCCGCAGTACGTGGCCCTGATGCACGGTCCCATCCTGCTGGGCATGAAGACCGGCACCGAGGACCTCAAGGACCTGATCGCGGACGACAGCCGCTTCGGGCAGTATGCGAGCGGGACCAAGCTTCCGATCGCGGATGCGCCCTTCTTCGTCACGGACGACGTGGACGGCCTCGGCGCGCAGCTGGAGCCCGTGCCGGGCAAGCCGCTGCATTTCCGCCTGACGGCCGAGGTGCACAACGCCATCGAAGGCGAACTGCAGCCCTTCTTCGAGATCCATGACGCCCGCTATATGATGTACTGGCTGGCGCTGACGCCCGACGGCTACGCCTCCTACCTGGAGGAAACGGCCCGCGAGGAGCAGGAGCGCGCCGCGCTGGACGCCCGCACCGCCGACCGCGTGCTGCCGGGCGAGCAGCAGCCGGAGACGGATCACCGGATGGAGACCGACGGCTCCGTGACCGGAAATGACAACGACGTCTTCTACCGCGACGCCCGCAACGGGCGCTTCTTCAGCTACCTCCTGCAGACCGGCGGCCGTACGGGCCTGTCCGTCTTCCTGAAGTACTGGGGCGTGGGGGAATGGAAGACCCGCGAATTCGATATCTACGTGGATGACACGCTGTTGCAGTCAGTCAACAACACCGGCCGCTGGAACACCTCCGCCTTCATCACGGAGGAATTCCCGGTGCCGGACGCCCTGCTCTCGGGTAAGAAAGCCGTGCGCGTGAAGATCGTTGCGCACCCCGGCAAGCAGACCGGCGGCATCTA
Source organism: Candidatus Cryptobacteroides sp. (assembly GCA_045117755.1). Lineage (GTDB taxonomy): Bacteria > Bacteroidota > Bacteroidia > Bacteroidales > UBA932 > Cryptobacteroides. Next base: position 84,746 of record JBGUOB010000032.1, on the reverse strand, counting down.
CGAAATGCGCCTTGTAGACACGAAGATTTGACATTTTCAATAGAAATAGCTATCTTTACACGATATGAAAACTACTAAAATTCTCCTGCTGGCGCTTTGCGCCGTCGCCGCCTTGTCCTGCAACAAAGAGCAGGGCGACCGTTTCTACAAACTGAGCAATGCTTCCGGTATGGAAGTGACCGTGACCAATTTCGGTGGTCGCATCACCGCCATCGTGCTGCCCGACAAGGACGGTGTCAAGCGCGATGTGGTGCTGGGCTTTGACAAGGTCGAGGACTACTATCCGGAGAACAACCAGACCGACTTCGGCGCCTCCATCGGCCGCTACGCGAACCGTATCGCCCAGGGTAAGTTCACCCTCGACGGCGTGGAGTACGACCTGCCGAAGAACAATTTCGGCCACTGCCTGCACGGCGGTCCGACCGGCTGGCAGTACCAGCCCTACAAGGTCGTGGAGGCCGACGCGCGCCACATCAAACTGCGCATGGATTCCCCGGAGGGAGACAACAACTTCCCGGGCGCCGTCACGGCATTCGTGACCTACACGCTCACCGACGACAACAAGATCGATATCGCCTATGAGGCCACGACCACGGCCCCGACGATCATCAATATGACCAACCACTCCTACTTCAACCTCTCCGGCGACCCGGCGAACCACAGCATCTGCGACGACGAGCTGTACGTGAACGCCTCCGGTTACACCCCGGTGGACGACACCTACATGACCACCGGCGAGATCCTGCCCGTGGAAGGCACCCCGATGGACTTCACCCTGATGCACAAGGTTGGCGACCATATCACCGAGTTCGAGTTCGAACAGCTCAAGAACGGCAACGGTTACGACCACAACTGGGTGCTGGACACCAACGGAAGCATGGAAGAAGTGGCTGCCGAGCTCTACTGCCCCCAGACCGGCATCGACCTCAAGGTCTACACCGACGAGCCGGGCATCCAGGTCTACAGCGGCAACTTCCTCGACGGCACCGTGACCGGCAAGGGCGGCGTGGTCTATCAGCAGCGCACCGGCATCTGCCTGGAGACGCAGCACTATCCCGACAGCCCCAACAAGCCCGAGTGGCCGTCCGTGGTGCTCCGCCCCGGCGAGACCTACACCAGCCACTGCGTGTTCGCCTTCAGCGTGAAATAATCAACCAAAACAAGTTATACAATGCTTAATTTCCTGCCTTTACAGGCTGCGGACCTGAACCGCATCTCCCTCGCGTCCTGGGACTGGATCGTCATCGGTCTGTTCTTCCTCGCGATGATCTGGATCTGCTGGGATGTCTCCCGTAAGAAGAAAGAGACCTCCGGCGACTATTTCCTGAGCGGCCGCTCGGCCACGTGGATCGCTATCGGCGCATCCATCTTCGCGTCCAACATCGGCTCCGAGCACCTCATCGGTCTCGCGGGCACCGGCGCCTCCGCCGGTATGGCCCAGGCCCACTGGGAGATCCAGGGCTGGATGATCCTCATCCTCGGCTGGGTCTTCGTGCCGTTCTACGAGCGCAGTATGGTGTACACCATGCCTGAGTTCCTCGAGAAGCGTTACAACAAGGAGAGCCGCGGCATCCTGACCTGGCTGTCCCTCGCCAGCTACGTGCTCACCAAGGTGTCCGTGACCGTCCTCGCCGGCGGCCTCGCGCTGAACACCCTCCTCGGCATCAACTTCTGGGTGGCCGCCCTGGCCCTCGTGATCATCACCGCCATCTACACCGTCATCGGCGGTATGGAGTCGGTGCTCAAGACCTCGGTCCTGCAGACGCCGATCCTGCTGGTCGGCTCGCTGGTGATCCTGTGGCTCGGTCTGCGCGAACTCGGCGGCTGGAACGCCATGATGGACATCTGCAACGCACAGCCTGTCAATGAGTATGGAGATACGATGACCGACCTGATGCGCAGCGGCCAGGATCCGGAATTCCCGTGGTACGGCGCCCTCTTCGGCTCCGCCATCATCGGCTTCTGGTACTGGTGCACCGACCAGTTCATCGTCCAGCGTGTCCTCTCGGGCAAGAACCAGAAGGAGTCCCGCCGCGGTACCATCTTCGGCGCCTACCTCAAGCTCCTGCCGGTGTTCCTGTTCCTGATCCCGGGCATGATCGCCTACGCGCTCACCAAGACCCCGGATTCCCAGATCGGTCAGACCCTCGCGGTCGCCCTGGGCCTCCAGGCCGACGGTACCGTCTCCAACCCGGACATCGCCTTCCCGATGCTGGTCAACACCCTGTTGCCGGTCGGTCTGAAGGGTGTCGTGATCTGCGGTATCCTCGCTGCCCTGATGAGCTCCCTGGCCTCCCTGTACAACTCCTCCGCCATGCTCTACACCATCGATATCTACAAGCGCAAGCACCCTGAGACCGACGAGAAGAAGCTCGTCCGCATCGGCCGTATCGCCACCGTCGTGGTGGTCGTGCTCGGCGTGCTGTGGATCTTCGTGATCCAGCGCATGGGCAAGAGCCTGTACAACTACATCCAGAGCGTCCAGAGCCTCCTGGCTCCGGCCATCGCCGCGGTGTTCCTCCTGGGTATCTGCTGGAAGAAGACCTCTCCGAAGGCGGGTATGTGGACCCTCATCGTGGGTCTGGTCCTGGGCTTCACGCGACTGATCACCATGATTCTCAACCCGGAAGCGCACAACGTCTTCACCTTCATCTTCAACGAGCTGAATGTCTATGCGTTCTGCGTCTGGATGTTCCTCTTCTGCGTCGTCCTCGCCATCGTGGTCACTATGCTGACCCCGAAGCCGAAGGAGGAGCAGGTGGTGGGTCTGTGCTTCGGTACGGCCACGCCTGAGCAGAAAGCCGCTACGCGCGCTTCCTGGGGTACCTGGGATATCATCCACACCTGCATCATCCTGGCCTTCACGGTCGCGTTCTACATTTACTTCTGGTAGTCTATGCTTGAAGCATTGAAAGAAAAGGTGTGCCGGGCCAATCTCGATTTGGTCCGGCACGGCCTTGTCATCTTCACCTGGGGCAACGTCTCCGCCATCGACCGCGAGAGCGGCCTGGTGGTCATCAAGCCCTCCGGCGTGAGCTATGACAACATGAAGCCGTCCGACATGGTCGTCGTCGACCTGGACGGCAAGGTCGTGGAAGGGGAGTTGAACCCCTCTTCCGACACGCCCACGCACGTGGAGCTCTACAAGGCTTTCCCGAACATCGGGGGCGTGGTCCACACGCACTCGACCTACGCCACCGCCTGGGCCCAGGCCGGCCGGGACATCCCCAGCCTCGGCACCACGCACGCGGACTACTTCCACGACGACATCCCCTGCACGCGGGACATGAGCAAGGAAGAGGTCTTCGGCGAGTATGAGAAGGAGACCGGCAAGGTGATCGTGGAGCGCTTCAAGGGGATGAACCCCGACGACACGCCTGCGGTGCTGGTCAAGAACCACGGCCCCTTTGCCTGGGGCACGGACGCCGACAACGCGGTGCACAACGCCGTGGTGCTGGAGGCCGTAGCCAAGATGGCCTTCGTGGCCCTGTCGGTCAACGACAGCTTCACCGGCGCGAAGCGGAACCCGTACCAGTCGGAGACCGCCCCGTCGATGAACAAACTCCTCATTGAGAAACATTACAGCCGCAAGCACGGCCCCAACGCCTACTACGGCCAGAAAAAGAAATAACTCATAATCATTAAGACTGATATGGCATTTGAAAATTGCGAATTATGGTGGGTGACCGGTGCGCAGCTCCTCTACGGAGGGGACGCTGTGGTCGCCGTCGATGGTCATTCCAAGGAAATGGTCGAGGGCCTGAACGCCTCCGGCAACATTCCTATTAAGATTGTCTATAAGGGTACTGCCAACAGCAGCAAGGAAGTCGAGGCCGTGATGAAGGCCGCGAACAACGAGCCGAAGTGCGTGGGCGTCATCACCTGGATGCACACCTTCTCCCCGGCCAAGATGTGGATCAAGGGTCTCCAGTCCCTGGAGAAGCCGCTCCTGCACTTCCACACCCAGTACAACGCCGAGATTCCCTGGGACAAGATCGACATGGACTTCATGAACCTGAACCAGAGCGCCCACGGCGACATCGAGTACGGCCACATCTGCACCCGTATGCGCGTGCAGCGCAAGGTCGTGGTCGGCTACTGGAAGGACGCCGCCGCCCAGAAGCAGATCGCTGTCTGGGCCCGCGTGGCCGCCGCCGTGGCGGACGCCAAGAACGTCCGCTGCCTCATGTTCGGCATGAACATGAACAACGTGGCCGTGACCGACGGTGACCGCGTGGAGTTCGAGCAGCGCCTCGGCTATCACGTGGACTACTACCCGGTGTCCAGCCTCATGGAATATTATAAGAAGGTCACCGACGCGGAGACCGACGCGCTCGTGGAGGAGTACAAGAAGCTCTACACCGTCAAGATCGACGAGACCGGCGAGCAGGTGTACTGGGAGAAGGTGCGCAATTCCGCGAAGGCGGAGATCGCCCTGCGCCGCGTCCTGAAGGACGAGGGCGCCACGGCCTTCACCACCAACTTCGACGACCTGGGTGACGCTGACATCAACGACCCGAACTTCGTCGGCTTCGACCAGATTCCGGGCCTCGCTTCGCAGCGCCTGATGGAAGAGGGCTACGGCTTCGGCGCCGAAGGCGACTGGAAGACCGCCTGCCTGTACCGCTCGCTGTGGGTGATGTCCCAGGGCCTGCCGACGGGCTGCTCCTTCCTCGAGGACTACACCCTCAATTTCGCGGGCGACAAGAGCTCCTGCCTGCAGAGCCACATGCTCGAGATCTGCCCGATGATTGCGAGCGACAAGCCGAAGCTCGAGGTGCACTTCCTCGGCATCGGCATCCGCAAGCAGCCGACCGCCCGTCTGGTCTTCACCTCGAAGACCGGCGCCGGCATCAAGGCCACTGTGGTGGACCTCGGCAACCGTTTCCGTCTGATCGCGCAGGACGTGGAGTGCATCGAGCCCAAGCCGATGCCCAAGCTCCCCGTCGCCTCGGCCCTGTGGGTCCCGCAGCCGACCTTCGAGGTGGGCGCAGGTGCCTGGATTCTGGCCGGCGGCACGCACCACTCCGCCTTCAGCTACGACATCACGGCCGACTACTGGGATGACTTCGCCGAGATGACCGGCATCGAGTTCGTCCACATCAACAAGAACACCACCATCCCCGAGTTCAAGAAGGAGCTCCGGATGAACGAGGTGTACTACCTGCTCAACAAGGCGCTCAAGTAGGCTATGGACGCGAAACAGACTATCGAAGCCGGCAAGGCCGTCCTGGGCATCGAGTTCGGCTCCACCCGCATCAAGGCGGTGCTGGTGGACGAGCAGAACGTCCCCATCGCCCAGGGCAGCTACGAGTGGGAAAACCAGCTCGTGGACGGCCTCTGGACCTACAGCAAGGAGGTCATCTGGTTCGGCCTGCAGCAGTGCTACGCCGACATGCGCGCCGACGTGCGCAAGCGCTACGGCGTCGAGATCGAGCGCCTGGCCGCCATCGGCATCAGCGCGATGATGCACGGCTACATGCCCTTCAACAAGGAAGGTCACCTGCTGGCCCCGTTCCGCACCTGGCGCAACACCAACACCGGTCCCGCCGCCGCGGAGCTCTCCAAGCTCTTCAACTATAACATTCCGCTCCGCTGGAGCATCTCGCACCTGTATCAGGCCATCCTGAACGGCGAGGCCCACGTGGAGAGCATCGGCTACCTGACCACGCTGGCCGGCTACATCCACTGGAAGCTGACCGGCGAGAAGGTGCTGGGCGTGGGCGATGCCTCCGGCATGCTGCCCGTGGATCCCGAGACCGGGACCTACCGCGCCGACATGGTGGAGAAATTCGAAAAGCTGGTCGCCCCGAACAAGTTCCCCTGGAAGCTGCGCAACATCCTGCCGCGCGTGCTGAAAGCGGGCGAGGGGGCCGGACGGCTGACCGCGACCGGCGCGCAGCGCCTGGACGTCTCGGGCCATCTGCAGGCCGGCATTCCGCTCTGTCCGCCGGAAGGCGACGCCGGCACCGGCATGGTGGCGACGAACGCCGTCCGTCCCCGTACGGGCAACGTTTCCGCCGGCACTTCCTCCTTCTCGATGATCGTCCTGGAGAAGGAACTGTCCAAGCCGAACGAGATGATCGACATGGTCACGACGCCCGATGGCAACCTCGTTGCGATGGTGCACTGCAACAACTGCACGTCCGAGCTGAACGCCTGGGTGAAGATGATCAGCGAGTACCAGGCCCTGCTGGGCCCGGTGGACGACAAGAACGCCATCTACGGCAAGCTCTATACGCACGCCCTGGAGGGAGATCCCGACTGCGGCGGCCTGGTGGCCTTCAACTACGTCTCCGGCGAGCCCGTCACCGGCTTCGCCGAAGGTCGTCCGCTGTTCGTCCGTGGCGCGTCCGACAACTTCACGCTCGCGAACTTCTTCCGCGCGCAGCTCTACGGCTCCATTGCGGTGCTGAAGATCGGCAACGACGTGCTGTTCCGCGAGGAGAACGTGAAGGTGGACCGGATCACCGGCCACGGCGGCCTGTTCAAGACGCCGGTCGTGGGCCAGCGCTTCCTGGCGGCGGCCCTGAACTCGCCGATCTCCGTGATGGAGACGGCCGGGGAAGGCGGCGCCTGGGGTATCGCCCTGCTGGCAGCGTACCTGGTCAATAACGAGGGCAAGCTCAGCCTGCCCGACTACCTCGACCAGGTCGTCTTCGCCGGCAATACCGGCTCCGAGATCGCGCCCGTCCCCGAGGACGTGGCCGGCTTCGAGGCCTACCTGGCGAACTACAAGGCCGCATTCCCCATCGAGGAGGCCGCCGTGCGCTGCAAGAAATAATCTGCTATGGAGCTGATCTGGGACCCGCTCCGCAAACGAGAAGTCACTGCCACACCCGAGGAACGGGTGCGGCAGTGGTTTATCGTACAGCTCCGTGACACCTTCGGTGTGCCGGAGCACCTCATGATGAGCGAGGTCGGGTTCAAGTTCGGCGCCAAGCCCTGGCGGGCGGACATTCTGATCTATGACCGGAACGCCGCGCCGCTGGCCGTCGTGGAGTGCAAGCGCCCCGAAGTGGCGCTCGATGCGCGCGTCGTGGAGCAGGCCATGCGCTACAATTCCGTGCTTGGCGTGCGCTTTCTGTTTCTGACGAACGGAAAAAAGACGTATCTTTACCGTCTGGAAGGGGAGCGCTTCGTCCCGATGGACCGCGTCCCGAACTATGAAGAAATGCTATGTCCACGATAACTGCCCAATTCCTGGATCGTCCTATCTTCCGCATCGTCAGCGAAGTAGCTGCTGAGCGGGGGGTGCGTGCCTTCGTGATCGGAGGCTTCGTCCGTGACTGTTTCCTCGGCCGTCCGCGCGCCGACATCGACATCGTCGTGGAGGGGAGCGGCATCGATTTCGCGAAAGCTGTGGGGCAGAAGACGAAGCAGCACGTGTCCTATTTCAAGAATTTCGGCACGGCCATGCTGCACTTCCGCGGCGACGAAGTCGAATTCGTGGGCGCGCGCAAGGAGTCGTACCGCCGCGAGTCGCGCAAGCCCATCGTGGAGAACGGCACCCTCGAGGACGATCAGCAGCGCCGGGACTTCACCATCAACGCGATGGCCTTCTCCCTGCAGCAGGAGGACTTCGGGGCGCTGGTGGATCCTTTCGGCGGCATCCGGGATCTCGACGCCGGCATCATCCGCACGCCGCTCGACCCGGACACGACCTATTCCGACGATCCGCTGCGCATGCTGCGCGCAGTTCGTTTCGCGACCAAGCTTTCCACCCCGGAGCATCCTTTCACCATCGTCCCCGAGTCGATGGAATCGATGCGCCGCATGGCCGACCGCCTGAGCATCCTCTCCTGCGAGCGTATCGCCGAGGAGCTGAACAAGATGCTCGCCGCGGACGATCCGGCGATGGCGTTCCGCCTCCTGGACGAGGCGGGGCTGCTGGGCCACGTGCTGCCGGAACTGCTCGCCCTCAAGGGCGTGGAGACGGTGGACGGCCGCGGCCATAAAGACAATTTCGCCCACTCGCTCGCGGTGCTGGACAACGTGGCGCGGGTGTCTGACAAACTCTATCTCCGCTGGGCGGCCCTGCTGCATGACATCGGCAAGCCGGCCAGCAAGCGCTACGATGCGGCGGCCGGCTGGACCTTCCACGGCCACGAGGTCATCGGCGCCCGCATGGTCCCGAAGATCTTCGACCGCCTGCGCCTGCCGCTCGACGAGATGAAATATGTCCAGAAGCTCGTCCGGCTCCATTTGCGGCCCATCGCGCTGGTCGATGACGAAGTCACCGACAGCGCCGTTCGTCGCCTCTTATTCGACGCGGGAGACGACATAGACGACCTGATGGTCCTCTGCAATGCGGACATCACCTCGAAGAACGAGGCGAAGGTCGCGCGCATCCGTGCCAATTTCGAGCTGGTCGCGCGCAAGCTCGTGGAAGTGGAGGCGAAAGACGCCATCCGCAATTTCAAGAACCCCATCGACGGGGAATACGTCATGCAGGTGTACGGCGTTCCGCCGTGCCGGCAGATCGGCCAGATCAAGGAAATGGTCAAGGAGGCCATCCTGGACGGCATCATCGGGAATAACTTCGAGGAGGCGGATGCCTTCATGCGGCAGCACGCTCCCGAGCTCGGTCTGCACGAAGTATGATCGACCGCTACCTGAACTACCTTGCCACCGTCCGCCGCTACTCGCCCCGGACCGTCAGCATCTACCATGATATTCTCCACGAATACCTAGCCTTTTCTGAACCGACTGGCGCAGCGGAAGCGGCAACTGCCTCCGGAAACCGTAGCCACCCTCGGCTTCGTAAGAGGGAGGGGCCCGCTGCCGAAGGCAGTGGGAGGGGTCCGGCGCAGCCGGACGTTTCAGGAGGCAGTTTGCCGTGGAGCGAAGCTTTGTCGGTTCAGGCAGTAAGGAGTTATGAGGTATATTTGCTTGATACGAAGAAGGAGAGTGCGAAAACGGTGAGTTTGCATCTGAGCGTGCTGAGCGGGTTCTGCAAGTTTCTGATGAAGCAGGGCGTGCTGGAGAGCAACCCGGTACGCCTCGTCAGCCGCCCCAAGCAGGAAAAGCGCCTGCCGGTGTTCTACCGGGAAGAATCCATGCAGGACTACTTCGAGCGCACGAAAGGCGTCCTCGAATACGGCAAATACGAAGACCAGCTGCAACGCATGATCCTGGGCCTGCTCTACGGCACCGGCCTGCGCCGCAGCGAACTCATCTCCCTGAACCGCGACGCCGTCGACTACACCCGCCACGTCCTGCGCGTCCGGGGAAAAGGCGACAAAATGCGAGAAATTCCGCTGACCGCTTCGCTTTGTGAAGAAATTTCGCTATATTTACAATCGGTTGACTCTTTGAAATGCGCGGACCAGGCCCCGGAAGCCCCGCTCCTGCAGACCCCGCAAGGCGCCCGACTGTATCCGGTCTATGTGGACCGGGCGGTCAAGGCGGCCCTCGGACAAGTCGGCAGCATCAGCGGCAGGAAGTCTCCGCACGTCCTGCGCCACACGCTGGCGACGGAGCTGCTGGACGGAGGAGCGGACCTCAATTCCATCAAGGAACTGCTGGGCCACAGCTCCCTGGCGGCGACCCAGGTCTATACGCACAATTCCATCGAGCGACTGCAAAAAGTGTATAAATCCGCCCACCCAAGGGCAAAAAACGATGGTAACCATGGAGATTAAGTTCAAAGCTCTCAAGTTTGAAGCCAGTGAGCAGCTCACTGCCTTCGTGGAGAAGAAAGTCTCGCGCCTGTCCCGCTTCTGCGAGGACCTGGCCGGAGAGATCGAGGTAGCGCTCGAAGACCATCTCAAACAAGGCAAACTCGCCAAGATCCAGATCCACATCCCGGGCGAGGATCTCATCATCGAGCGGGAGGCCGACACCTTCGAAAACGCAATCACGGAAGCCGTGGATGCGATGAAGGAAAAGCTCACCCGCGCCAAGGAAAAGAAATTCGAGAATTAATCATTCTCCCTCCCTTTCAAGGCCGCCCTCCGGGACGGCCTTTTTTGTGCAGATGCAGTATTGGATATCCGGTGATTATTCTTTATTTTTGAATATATGTTTCGCTTGTCCAGAATAGCGCTTGTTTCTTCTCTCGCTATCCTTCTATTTGCGGCCTGTAATACAGAGTCGCGGCAGCGCGTCGAAGGCACGCTGAATGACGTCGAATCTTACATCAACGAACATCCTGACAGTGCCTTGGCGGTGCTACAGGCTGTAGATTCCACGGCCCTCAGCACCCGTGCCCTCCGGGCCCGGTACTCGCTGCTGCGGACGATGGCTCTCGACAAGTGCTATCTGGATATAACCGCCCCGGGGTTGTTGGACGCCGCCGTGCCCTGGTATGAGCATCACGGCTCTGCGGACGAGAAGATGAAGTCTCTGTACTACCAAGGCCGTATTGCCCAGGACAAGATCGATCGGAATAGTGCAGCCGTTTTCTTCGCCCGGGCCGAAGAGTACGCCGAAGAGGTAACTGACAAGCACGCGCTGGGCCTTCTTTATCTGGCTGAAGCTGCGCTTTACGATAGAAAACACAATTTAGAGAAGGAGCAAGAGTATGCCGAGAAGGCCCTGACTGTCTTTAAAGAGCAGGAAGATCCTGCCTATGATTCGGTACTTTGCCAATTGGCAATAGTCTACCATAATAAGCAGGAGTGGCATCGAGCCGATTCCTTATATAATATCGCCCTTCATGCGAATCCGATTGATGACTACACGTTAACGGTAGTCCTCTCAAATTATGCACGCATGAAAGCTCTTCAACCCAACAAGGACCCAGAAGGTGCGATAGCGTTGTTGGATCGCAAACAAAAGTTGAGCGGGAACCTGACGCCGACAGAGGCCGGAGCGTATGCATATGCCTTGGCCCAGACCGGGAAGACAGCGGCATCGGAAACCATCTGTGCTAACTTGGAATCCATGACAGGAATAGATCGTATTGACGTACTTCCCTGGTTAATGTACATCGCCCTTCTACAAAAGGATTATTACCATGCCTATTACTATCTGGCTGAAGCTCGCGTATTGGAAGAAGTAAATATAAGGGAATCGTTGAAGGATTCTGTCGCGCAGACGCTCCAGGACTATTTTGAACATAAGGCGCAACAAGAACGGGTGCGTCGGCTGCAGATAGGCCTCTGGGCCTTGATAGTACTGTTCGTGGTATTGACCGGGGCATTTTTGTTATTCCTCCGGAATCACCACCTGCAGATAGAGCGGAACCGTCTGCTGTCCATCCGGGAAGAGTTGGAACAGGATCTGCGACTTCAGGAGGCGCAAGCAGCTTCGCTATCAACAGATCTTTCTTCCCGACTTGCCCAGCTGCGTCTCCAGCTTCAACAGGAACGCCTGGAGCGTCTGCGTAAGCGGGGAAGGCTTGGCTATTCTATTTGGATGGGCCAGAATGGTCGATCTTCGGATTCGGCTATTGTCAAGACCCTTCAAAAGGAAGTAAATGATGTTTGCTCCTTGGAAAAAGATCACCGAGCATTGGCCTCCAGGCTTGATAAAGAACTGGATGGCATTTATTCGCATTTGGTGGAGGACCTGGGCATCTCCTGCAGTTCGGATGAAGAACGGTTCCTCTGTTATTGGCTTATCGATTTGAAACCGGATATGATCGCCGAGTTGTTGAACACCTCTGTCAACAATGTTTACGTGAAGGCTCATCGACTTAAAGCTCGAATAGAAGACCTTAATAAGCAAGAGTATAGCTCTTTATTCGAATAATAATCTTTTATATTTGATTCTTATGCCCTTGTGGGCTATTTTTGATATCACAAACGCAAGTGCTTGAAATATAGGCGCATGCGTTTTGAATTGGGGGGAGGGAATGGCGCCTGTAAGATTGGTCGATTATTGATATATTTAATATACTGTAAATCAACACATTGCGAAAACTATGTGTAAGATTTTTGTGTGCGCAAAAATGTGATAATGTAGGGAATAATACATAGCTTTGAGACGAAACCTTTTAATGCGTTTTGTCATGAAGAAATTGTTTTTGGTATTATTTTTTATTTGTCTCGTTTCGCCCTTTTTACATGCACAAACGGGAGGAGATGAGCCGGTGGTAATTGTCATTGGTGGTGATGGAAGCGGAAATGGCGGTGGTAACGGCAGCGGACCAGTCCGGCATGCGCCTGCGTTGATTCCGATCCAGGCAGCCTATTATCCGTCGTTGTCCACGCTCCTTGTCAACTTCATATATGACTTGGGCCTGGTCGCCATTGAGATCGAGAACCTGACCACGGGCGAATCCATTCAGACCAATGTCAACGCTATTCAAGGAGTTCATCCCTTCTCACTTCCAAATGTCGCCGGAGATTATGTGATCACATTCACGCTTCCTAGTGGTCGCGTGTATTCTGGTGCATTTGAGATAGAATAACCCGATGTTTAATGATGATTCGTGTGCGTTTTATCCACGCGATGTGATCATAGGCGAACCGAAAAGCCTTTAATAGAGTAGGAATAATACTAATCCTTTTTAACAATGTTTAATTTCACTGAACTGAAGAAGAGAAATCTTCTTTCCATTGAATCTATGTCTACAATTCGTGGTGGAAGCGTCGGAACGTGTGGATTCTGGTCTTCATCCGGAGAAATCGCCTGTAACGTAAGTATGGACGATGCACTTGCCGCCGTAGCCGGAGGCGGATATTGGTGCTGTGATTCTTGTGCATCATCTTCTTACTGTGGCGGTGGAGATATGAATCCGGCAGTCTGTCGTCCTGAATAATTCCTTTATAAGGAGGCAAAATTATTTTTGCCTCCTTAGACTTTCTCAATGATGCTGAGGAATATCTTAATATTATTAGGACTACTGACAACATGCTCTTGCGTCGGGAATCAAGAGCCTTCGATGACTTCGGTCAATCTGAATAACGGAAAGGTGGTCGTGATCTTTGAGGATTGTCCCCTTCAAACTGTTACAACGAGATTTGGTGGCACACGAATGCACATGGATAATAGGACCATAGCATTTGTAGACGTAAATGGCGACAGGGTTGATTTTGACCCTTGTCTTACGGGACGGGACACACTTGAAATCCCTACCTATCTTGGCTATGCTGAGATGAGGCATATGTATCAGGTCGTTGAATATGATTCTTACCTTCTTCAGGAAGGCGATACTGTTCTCGTTCGCTACGACGAGACTGCCAGACCTTTTTTGCGAAGCCTCGTATATAAATATAATACGATGCTTTATAATTTGCCGTATACATTGCCTGGAGCGATTCAGAGTAAAGGTTTTCATATTGAGACAGTGCTCACACATAATGAGTTCGTAAGGGTATTTAATTATTACCAGAACGAAATGGAGCAGGTAAGGGTCCCGAGTCTCAGGGAGACGTATAGAAATAGATATGTCAATCTTGATTCCTTATCCGTTGTCTATGAACAGTATAAGACAAATCTGGCATCAAAAGTAGACTCTCTTTTCCAGACGCATTCCATTGACACTTCTTTCTATAGGTACATGACGCACCGATTTTTCCCGGAGAAACGTTATACAACAGAGGAAGTAATAAAAACAGACAGTCTTTTACATTACATTTCCAATTATTATATCGCCCAAGACTATAGCAATGTGTTTCGGGAAAGCACTGTGGCGGCGTTCGATCGGATGGCAAAGGATACCACAATGAGTCAGTTGGCCAAGAGAGGAATCCTCAAACGTCTGCTGAAGCTGATTCTAATCGACGAGGCAGGCAGGAAGCACTATTCGAAAGAACTCAAAGAGCTGTACAGACAGAAATATGCTGATGTTACGGGCGACTCGACAATCGTCTCGAAGAATGTGACGAAAGAAAATACCGTTTCTTCGTCCCAGTATATCCTAGCGCTTGAGACGACTGACGGCCAGGTTACATCGTTAGATGAAGTTCTGGAGATGTGTGCCGGGAAAATGGTCTATTTGGACTTCTGGGCGTCTTGGTGTGGACCATGCATAGCACAAATACCTTATTCTAAAGCCTTGCGTCAGCGTCTCGTTGGGCAGGATATTGTGTTCTTATACATCTCCACTGACACCAGTCGAAAGAATTGGCTGGACAGTGTTCATGAGCATGCGGATGTTATGTCCGGATCATATCGCATCCAAGATAACAGTGCCGACTTCTTGAAAGAAATCCGCCTGGAAAAGATTCCTCGCTACCTGATCTTTGACCGGAACGGAAAACTCGTTGATCCGGATGCTCCAAGACCAATGGACGAGGGCGTTGACAATACCATTATTGCTTTTCTCAATGAAACGAAAACTAATCAACAATAATCCAGAGGAAGTAGTCCGAGTCCTTTTCCGATATTATGGGCTGAAGTATGATGGTTACGCAAAACATCTCCATCATAGCCACCCGCGGTATAGCCATGTTGAGTCGATTTCCTATTTATTTTCAAGATATGGTTTAGACTCAGCGTTAATCGAAACAAAATCGTCTGAGATAAATAAACTCCCTTTCCCGCTTATAATTAATTATGATGGCCTATTTCTTCCAATAGCTGGTGTTGGGGAAGATGGAGCCTTCATCATACTCAACGAGAAGGGGGAGCGAGAAAAGATTCAACTTGAAGCCACCGACAAGTTTTGGGATCATTTGGCTCTTGTCTTTGATAAGGACGAGAAAGGTCTTGGTGACCTTCGCCGTGAAAAGCTAATCTGGCGGTTTGAGCGTTGCGCATTATTTGCTCTGTGCTTGATTATTGCAACATTTATGCTATATCTTTCCGTCAAAACGGTTTTGCAGGCGTGTTGGTTAAGAGTTTTCTTTTTACTATCCACCTTCGCTGGAATCACGATTAGTGTTTTGTTTCATATTCAGCGGCTTGATCGCGGAAATCCGTTCGTGAACAAAATATGCCACGCCTCATCAGATCAGACCTCAAAACGGGATTGTACGTCCATTCTAGACTCAACTGCATCCAAATTTCTAGGTGTGATTTCTTGGGTTGATTTCGGTTCCGTCTATTTTGTATTTTTTCTTGTTGTAATATGGACTCTCCCGTCACAAATCGCGACGTTATTATTGGCTGCATTATCATTACTGGCGTTAGCCTATGTGCCGTATTCAATTATCTACCAAGCTAAGATTGCCAGACATTGGTGTCCCTTATGTCTGTCTGTTCAGGCAATTCTTTTCTGTAACGCAGTCGCGGCTCTTATATATTATCTTAACGAAGGGGTCTCTTTCACTGGTTTATTTGTAGATGCAGCCAAAGTCGGGGGGATAGCGTTTGTAGTAATCTCCGGTTATTCTGTCTTAATCAATCTTGTATCATCCCACATCACAGTAAAAGGAAGGGATAAGATATGTCGGGAGTATTTATTCTCTCCAAGTGGAATACAATCAATTATATACGGCTCTCCTGAAGCAGATTTCGCATCTTCTTCCAAGATTGCCGTTATTGATAGAGGTACGAACTCAGAGTTAACTATGATTATTAATCCGTTATGTTCTCCATGTATGAGAAATACAAGAGAAATATTGGAAATGATCTTGCGTAAGCGCTATACGAGTTTATCCATTATCTTTTTGATAGATCCCAAAGCAAAACCGGCAATTGCACATGCGGCGAAGCTGATCTCTGCATTCATGAAGGGGGAGTTGCTGGCTGCTTTGATGCAACACGTACATCGCTTCCCGGGAGTCGGGGGTGCTAACGGTGTATTTAATGAGCAAGCGCAAGCGATTCTGGATTCGCAGTACGCATGGTGTTCAAATAATGGTTATACATCTACGCCCAAGCTATTTCTCAATGGGCACGAATTGCCTGCACTTTTCTCGATTAAAGACGTTGATTACCTAACTGAATAGCCAAAGATGTCTTTTCCGCATTATATACAAAAAGATATAATGGACTGCGGGCCAACGTGCTTGCGGATTATTGCTGCCCACTACGGAAGGGACATTCCCATACAAACACTGCGTGAACTGAGTTATACCTCACACGAAGGCACGTCTCTTCTAGGATTATCTAATGCTGCAGAGGCTCTGGGGTTCCATTCTGCCGGCGTTAAGTTATCATGGGAACAACTATGCGATGAGGCGCCCCTTCCGTGTATCGTGCATTGGAACCAAAAACACTTTGTAGTAGTCTACAAAATAACGAATCATAAAGGAAAGAAAGTGGTGCATGTGTCTGACCCCGCGTCCGGATTATTGATTTATTCGGAAGAATCTTTTTTGAAATCATGGGGAGCAACAAGCGGGGAAAAGAGCTATAAAGACACGGGTATTGCACTTATACTTGAGACGACCCCAGCCTTCTATGAACAACAAGACGGCCGATCGGAGGCATCTAGAAAAATAACGCTCGGCTATCTCGCCAAATACCTTCGCCCGCATCGTCAGAGTCTATTCCAACTTGTACTCGGAATGGTCGTGGCCAGCCTCCTGAGCCTTATTCTGCCCTTCATTAGTCAGAGTGTAGTGGACCAGGGCGTTTCTTTAGGCAGGCTGGGTTTTGTCAAAACTATGCTTGTCGCTCAGCTCTTGATCGTCTTGGGGCAGTTGGCAAACGATCTGATTAGGAACTGGTTGATGTTGCATATGACAGCGAGAGTCAGCATTTCGCTTATTTCGGACTTCTTATCTAAGCTAATGCGTCTCCCAATTTCGTTTTTTGACACGAAGATGACCGGAGACATTCTGCAGCGTATCCAGGATCATAGCAGAATACAGGATTTCCTCACAAATTCGCTGATCAGCATTGTAATGTCCATAGTTCTATTTCTGCTTTATGGTGCCATTCTCGGTGGCTACAATCTGATTATCCTTGTAGTTTTTCTTCTTGGCACGGCTCTTTATGTTGGCTGGGTGTTGGTGTTCCTTAAGTGGCGGAAGAAACTGGACTACATGCGCTTCCAGGAAGCAGCCAACAACCAGGGTAACATCGTGCAACTGATCGGGGGGATGCAGGATATCAAGTTGAACAATTGTGAAAAGCAGAAACGCTGGGACTGGGAACGCATTCAAGCAAAACTATTCAAAATCAGCATCAAAGGCCTTACACTCTCTCAGACACAACAGATCGGAGGCACATTCATCGATCAAGCAAAAAACATCTTGATATCTTATCTGGCTGCAAAGAGTGTTATCGACGGCAATATGACTCTCGGTATGATGACGGCGCTTACATACATAATCGGCCAGTTGAATGCTCCGGTGAGCCAGTTTGTATCATTCGTGCGCCAATCGCAAGATGCCAGCATCTCCATGGAGCGTCTCGGTGAAATACATAATCGCGAGGACGAAGAACCTGTAGGTGCAGTAAAAATCCATGAAATCCCTCCAGGAGCAGACATAGAATTTCATGATGTCACATTCCAGTATGAAGGGCCGCATTCTCCCAAAGTATTAGATCGGGTTTCTTTCAAAGTTCCATGCGGCAAAGTCACAGCTGTCGTAGGCGCATCCGGAAGCGGTAAGACCACCATGTTGAAAATGATGTTGGGCTTTTACCCTCCCGTTGAAGGGTCTGTTACTCTTGGGGGTATAGAGATGAAGAACTATAGCGAAAGTACATGGCGGCGACAATGTGGTTGCGTTATGCAGGAGGGTTATATCTTCTCCAATTCTATTGCTGAGAATATTGCACTTTGCGATGAGACTCCGGCAATGGGGCGTGTCCGTCAGGCGGCTGAAGTGGCAAATATAAAGGACTGGATTGAAGCATTACCATTAGGCTACGATACGAAGATTGGTGCAGATGGTCACGGTCTCAGTGTCGGGCAGAAACAGCGGATCCTCATTGCGAGGGCGGCTTACAAAAACGCTCCTTACCTATTCTTCGACGAAGCGACAAACTCCCTTGATGCCAACAATGAAAAGGTTATCATGGAGAACCTTGACCGCCTATTTGAGAATAAAACTGTAGTTACCATCGCCCATCGTCTCAGCACAGTCAGGAACGCGGATAATATAATCGTACTTGACAGCGGACATATTGTAGAAGAAGGCTCTCACGAAGAGTTGATCGCAAGGAGAGGGTATTACTATGAATTAGTTCGCAATCAACTTGAACTTGGTAATTGACGTATGAAGGAAGATTTGAATCTGTTTCAACATAGTGTCGATTCTTTCCACAGCGAAGAGGTTCAGGCCATTATGGGGCGCAGACCCTCCTGGATCCTGCGCTGGGGGATAACGGTTTTCATTGCTATCATGCTAAGCATAATCGCGGGCTGCTACTTCATAAAGTATCCACAGACCGTCACGGCCAATATTACTCTTACCTCAAACAATCCGCCTTCAGATCTTGCGGCAAAGGCGACCGGAATAATTGATTCCGTGTATGTTAAAAACGGAGAAAGAGTAGAGCCAGGTCAGATCTTGGCGCTCATAGCAAGCGCAGCGAACTATAGCGACGTCGTACTGGTAGAGCAAATGCTCTCTCAAGTAGGGGCGGAGGAATACGTTCTTAATCTGCCCGAAGAATCACTACGTCTGGGCGATCTCCAGCAAAACTGGATAGAGTATCTCCGCGCCTGCCGGGACTACCAGGATTACCTCCAAATAGATCAAATCGGCAGGAAGAAGCAACTCCTTGTAGAGCAAGTCGCACAAGCCCGAGAATATTATGGCAAACTTGAACTACAACGAAAGGCCTTGAACGAAGAACTGTTTTACGAAAAAAGAGATCTCCAACGGGATTCTATCTTGTACCAGAAGAAAGCTATCGCGGAGGTTGAATATGAGGCTTCAATGAAGTCATATATTACCCGGAAATTCAACTTGTCTGGGTTTGAGGCTTCAATGGCTAGTGCCTACTTGAACCGGCTGCAGCTTGAACAACAGATCCTCGAACTTGATACGCAGAAGACGATTGAAACGGTGGAGTTTGAACGAAGAATTGGACAGGCAAAAGAATCCCTGATGGGGCAAGTAGAACTCTGGAAGGAACAGTACGCCATTATTGCTCCTTATGCCGGAATCGTCTCATTACAGAACGTTTGGGGACGAGGACAAAGAGTCAATTCCGGCGACCTCATCGCAAGCGTTGCCCCTATGGAAGGAATGAAGGTGAAGGGAAGACTGAAAGTGCCATCTTCAGGATTTGGAAAGGTCCATGAGGGGCAAGATGTCAACATAAAGTTAAATGGTTTCCCATATTTGGAGTTTGGGATCCTAAAAGGAAATGTGTCCTCCATCTCGTCCGTCCCAGAGAAAACGGCCGAAGGACTAATCTATACTGTTGACGTTTCTTTCCCCAAAGGACTTGAAAGTACTTACCATCGGGAATTCCCTTTTGTTCAAAATATGGACGGGTATGCCGAGATAATCACAGATGATATGCGGCTTATCGAACAATTCTTGCGTCCGATTCAATCACTATTCCGTAATCAGTAAAAAACTCTTTCTAATATCATTCCCTTAATTGCTGAAGATAATGCAAACAGACAAACTTTTATGTCAAGTTTCTCCGGATGAAATCCTGTCAAATCTTGCGGGATTAGGTCAACTTTGCTTCGAGGTGACAGATGCGTGTAATCTGGCATGTGATTATTGTGTGTATCGAGACCTGTTCTCGGACCACGACCCTCGAAACGGGAAGATGATGGATTTTGGCCTTGTGAAGAGACTTCTTGACTATTTGGTAGAGTTATGGGACCAACACCCAACAGGAAAAGTTAATGATTATACAGCGATCTCTTTCTATGGGGGAGAACCGCTTCTGAATATGCCATTAATCAAAAGGACAATCGAGTATATCGAGGGGTTGCACTTGAAGCGAATTATACGATTCAATTTGACCACGAACGCCACGTTGTTGGATCGACATATTGATTATCTCGTCGAAAAAGAATTTAATCTTCTGATTAGTTTAGATGGTGATCAACTTAGTGATAGACATCGCCGATATCATAGTGGTAAAGAGTCCTTTATAGATGTATTTTCTAACGCAAAAAAGCTCAAAGAGAGATACCCGGATTATTTTCGCGAGAAAGTCCAGTTCAATGCTGTACTACACAATTATAATGACGTTGAGCCAATAGTACAATTCATGAAGCGCGAATTTGGGAAGGTGCCGAGTATTTCAGAGATTAATCCAAGGGGCTTAGATCCGGAAAAAAAGAAAGAATATCTCGCAATGTATAATAACTTTTATACGAGTCTAGATCGTGTCAAGGATGCAGATTATCTTGTTGAGGAGATGGGCTTTTCTCATCCAGAGACGGAGGATCTAATTCGATATATGCGATACGTTGGTGGAAATTATTACAGTGGATACTTTTCGCTTCTATCTAACACCCTCATGCGCCCTAATAGGCCGGCGCCAGGGACATGTAGTCCCTTCCAGAAAAAAATGTTTGTTACTGTAAATGGAAAGATTTTACAATGTGAACGAATCGGTCATAATTTCTCATTAGGTACCGTTTCTGCTGATCGGATAGATTTGAATCTCGACCAGATTTCCGAGCGTTTTAATGGTTGGGTTAACGGGTTGTCTAAGAGTTGTTTG
Organism: Candidatus Cryptobacteroides sp.; assembly: GCA_045117755.1. Taxonomy (GTDB): domain Bacteria; phylum Bacteroidota; class Bacteroidia; order Bacteroidales; family UBA932; genus Cryptobacteroides. The sequence goes on along the minus strand of JBGUOB010000032.1, from coordinate 64,313 downwards.
CATTGCGGGAATCTGGGTATTTGTCAAAGGTGTTTCTTTAATGTATATGGCGTCGAGACGGCACGGCCGGTTTGTCAATTCCATTCTCCTACGGGAAAACTCAATATGATTAGTAGGGATAGTCGTGCTTTCGTGGCGAAACACCCTGAGCTGTTTTATAAAATTATCGAATCATATAGCATCCAATGAAATATTATCTCACTTTATCTAGCGCTGTCTTTTTTTGGGACAGCCCTTCGCGCGCCTTATTTTATGACGGAGCGTCATATCGTTCTCTACTAGTGCAGAAAACGAGCCCGGAGTTAACTGTTTTTTGTGAATCACTAACAGATAAAAACAATCTTCATTCAATCTGTTTGGAAGAGGCAGACATAAGCGTAGATGTGGCTAAAGTGATACAAGAGCTTATTCAAAGGCGAATGGCCAGAAAAGTCCGCGATGTTAGAGATTGCTCACTACCCCCTGTTCTTCAGTTGAATGGGGATCTGGATTATATGTCTGATTCGGAAAAAGAGTCGCACATAAACCGAATCTGTTCATATACTTTTTTAAACAAGATAACGCTATTTGTGAATCCTAGCCAAACCTGTGAAAAGTATAAGGAATTACTAGATGACATAGCTCGTAGAATTAGACCTCACAACCCTGCTTTTGTCTATGAAATCGTGGATTATGATACATTTTTAGGCGTTCAAGCACTGCTTGCCGAGGACTACCGAAACGGGAAACTATCTGTTAGTGAGGAGGATATTTTGGGTGCTGAAATATCTAAAAGGGTTATTTTTATTCACCAAAAGATAAATGTAAACTATTGGGGACAATTGTTTGTCTTTCCCGATGGGAAAGTGTATCCTTCTCCAATAAAGGAACCGACACATTGCCTAGGACACATCTCGGAGCCCATTCTCCCGATGATTGTAAAAGAATTGAGGGAGAATCATGCATGGCGACGAGTACGAGATAACGTGTTGTGTAATAATTGTGTATTCCGATGGCTGTGTCCAAGCCCAACACCATTTGAGACCCTCTATGACATACCAGTCGTATGTAAACGCCCGTAGCGTTTCTACGGTTTTTTATCTAAATTTGTTTTATTATGAGTAAAATGTTTGAAGAAGAGGCTAAAGTCCTCAGCGCTCTTGAAATGTCGTCTGCGATGGGCGGTTTTCGGGATGAAAAACTATGCGGTTGTCCCTGTGCCGGTACGCAGGCCGAGTCTGACTCAATTGGTGATGCAAACCATGTCAAAGAAAACCAAACAAAGATAGAAATGCCGTAGGGCATAGGGTATCTATGTTGTGCTATCAGGGGCATTATTCGCCCCTGATAGCTTCTTCCTCCAACAAAACGAAAAGAAATGAGACAACCACGAATTATTCTGCTGATCGTATCCCTGCTGATGACTTGGTGGGTTCCCTGTCGCGCCCAAATCAAGATTGTTTCTGGCAGTGCCCCCGTAGCTTACAAATCCTATACTCTTCGCTTTAACGTCGCGGACCAGAATACGCAGCAGCCGCTTCCGTATGCCTCGGTGTATCTTCAGGTGGATACGATGATTACCCACTTTGCGCTGACCAATGAAGCCGGGGACGCCGTCTTGCGGGATATTCAGAAAGGGAAGTATAACCTGAATATCGAACTCCTGGGGTATAAACCATACCGTCAACAGATCGATCCGTCCAATGGCACCTCCGTCTCAAAACAAATCTTGCTGGAAGAGGATCATGAAATGATCGATGCCGCAACCATCACGGATCTTTCGGCGCCGGTCAGGTTTCTTCAGGATACGGTGATTTACAATGCTTCTGCGTTTAAAACCGGCAATAATGCCATGTTGGAGGACCTCTTGAAGAAAATGCCGGGGCTATCAGTTGAGAACGGACTAGTTTACGCGGACGGAAAACCCGTCAGCGAGATTACGGTGGAGGGCCGAACCTTTTTCTTTGGGGATCCGAGTATGGCACTGCGTAATCTGCCGGCACGAATCGTCGATAAGATTGTTGTAACGGATCGTACATCTGCAACCGCTAGTGGTATCAACCTGGCTATGGGAGAGAAAAACGAAAAAGCGATGGACGTCGTGCTCAAAGAAGAATTCAAGCGCGGGTCATTTGGCCAGGTTTCGGCATCCGGAGGCCAAGGCTCCCTGGTTGAGGCTGACACGAGAGATACAGGCAAAGGCCTGTGGAACGGAAAGCTTAACTTCAATAGTTATGATGACAACTCGCAGATAACTACTTATTTGACCGGCGGGAATATCCAGCCGGGAAAGGGCCTGGGCGGCAAGGCGGCGATAAACGTCGGGACCAATCTGATTCGCGGGCTGGAGACCACGCTCTCCGTCATTTCGGCGTACAACCAGAAGGATGAGGGCTCGACGGGGAGAAAGACCTATCTGGACAGGGGAAGCGCCCGCTCGGATTATTCCCAACAGAAACAGGAGGCCGCCAAGGCGTGGCGTGTGGATACGGATTTGGAAACCAAGTTGAAGGGCGCGAAAAATGTTGATTTAACGCTGAAAGCGAATGTCTATTATTCCCGGAACCGTTTCGAGCGGCTACGCGAGATGACACCGCTCCTGCCTGGTGGAGTGCAATCGTCCCTTACCCAGACCGGACAGAACGGGAGCCTCACGACCGGCTTGAGCGGTCAGTTCACCTGGCGGTCCAGTAAGAAAGAGAACCGAAACTTCAAAATCAATCAGCAGTTCACATTTATTCACGACAGGGGCGATGAAATGCAGCAGTCCTCCCTGTTGCTGGATCTTTCCAGCGAAAAGAACTCGTACCGCATTGTTACTTCCGCGGCGTATTCGGAGCCGCTCTCTGATAAATGGACGCTATCCACAACATTAGATCTTAATTATGACAGCATTTCAGACCGTGTTGTTGCCTCCGACCATGTGAGCAAAAAGCCCAATATTCCATTTTCCTCTGATCTGAGCACCTCCAACATGGATCTTGCGGAAACGATTCTGCTCTCGTATAAAATGGGAAAGTACAGAATCTCTGCCGGCGGACAGGCCCGGCAGTTCTACGCATTGATCGGAGAAGGGAATCGACCGGATTGGCGTTTGGGTATCGTGCCATATATCCACTTTGATGACGAAGACTATAGCAAGCAGTTTTATATCTGGTCGCAGACGAATCGTGTACCGGAGACCGAGACAATGTCTGCTTTGCTGCGAACTAGTCCTACGGAGATTCATATTGGCAATCAATACCTGAAACCTTCTTATTCGGTTAATGGCGTGGCAAGTTATGAACTTACCCGAAAGAAGTGGAGACTTCAGGTAACGGCTGAACTCCGCTATGACGTATCTCCCATTGTACAAGCGAACTGGGTTTCAAAGGATGGGTTTCGCTATTCTTTCCCGGTCAATGCGAAACTCCCAGGTATTAGCGTATCCCCTTTTTTGCAGTTTGATTATTTCTTTGGAGAACGACGCTCATGGCGCCTTTATGCACTTTTGTATGGAACGATTTCGGCGGTCAGAGGTTTTCAATCAGCCAGAGAACAGACCCTTGATATCTCCACTTTTGATTATCGGCAATTCATCGAAGATATCTGGGGCGACAACACTGGGTCCCGTTTTTACACTGGCGAGAGCGGATTTGAGAATAGCACCAACCGGATCTTCGACCTGCAAGCTGAATTATCTCTATCTTACCGTAACGAGAACATTTCAGCATCCGGTCATTTCCAACCAAAATACTTTCAATCAGCCCATTCGCTTATCCCTGAAGCCAATTATCAACGTTGGATAATCGTTGCAGGAGTTTCCTTCGAGGCGATTTTGCCGCAGGACTTCACAATCGAGACAGCGCTTGATCGCGTGGTCTATTCGGGGTATGGTCCGGAATTCGACCGGAGATTCTGGGATTGTTCCTTGCAGATAGGAAAAGATATCGGCATGTTCTCGCTCTCGCTGAAGTGCAATGACCTTTTCAATAAATCAATCTCTTTATCATCGTTCTCGACCCCATATCTATATCAGTATGAGTTAGTTAACCGGCTTGGACGAACCTGCCTGTTTTCTGTCAGTTATCAGTTCGGAAAGGGGAGTAAAGGAGCGATGAGAAACAGCAACCGGTTTCTACAGAAGGTTCAGTGATACTGGGAGCAGATTGTATTAAGTATAACATGGTATCAAATAGACATAATAATTACTGTCTTGGTCTTGAAAAACAAATTCCTTTGAACCGAATCCAGTTTTGATATGAGAAAATTCCTTTATTGCTGCTTGTGCCTGATGATCATCATCCTCGCTGTTTCTTGCGACCAAAATGGTTATATGGGTGGTCGCTCCGATTTGTATGTGAATCAGCCCGCCATCTCCATGTATGATCAGTTGTTGTTGAAAGGTGAGGTTGCTGCTGTAACAGATCAGATTGTTTCTGACAACGACATCTCTACCAGTGTGGAGCGTGTTGAATTCGGAGATTATCATCTTGTCAAGTATTATGCGGTTAATGGAGTTGAGGTCGGAACAGACAGTGATTTGCGGTGCGTGGCTTTCCAGACAATCGTCTCTTCTTTTGCGCGTTTTGAGTACCCCGACAAATGGCAAAGCCTCGATTCCGTTATCGAGAAGAACGGGGAAAAGAGGATTGAACATATACTTTCACCTTTGATCGTGACGGTGCTTTATCCGTTTGCGCGGAGAATACGTATTCGGAGTTGGACGCTTTTGGGAACGCGTTGAATATTAAAGTCAAAACGCCGAATGGCTCTTACACGATCCGTCGCACGATAGAGTATCGGTAGTACTTTATCTCAACGCGTTCTCCCTCCCTTTCAAGGCCGCCCTCCTGGACGGCCTTTTTATTGGTTATCCAAACCTATTTTTTATCTTTGTAAAACATGAAAGGACTTTACAGATGTCACATGATGATTTAATAGAAAACATTTGGAAAAGTGAATTTGATGGTTTATTTTTGTGCCATCTGAATCAAGCATTGGAAGATGAAAACTTTACGCTCAACAGACTGGGCTCAAATCGAGCGGCGTTACGAGGCTTACAAAACGGCTCTCGGTTACATGTCGCAGCATCCATTATCGCACAAAGAGGCGGTTGCTCAGGTTCAGAAACTTCATTATCGAGTGACTGCCTTGGCGTCCAATCGCTGATTCAAGAACTTTTAATAGAATCATGGGCCAAGCATAACGGTTGCTGGGTTAATTCAACGGGTTCATATCTTCGAGATAAATTCGGAGACAGTATTGGCTCCGGGAGCGAGTCTGTTGTCTTCAAAGATGGCAAAGACGTTGTTAAGGAATGGAGAACCTATAAGTATGAATCTGTCCAACTGGCCCTAGACAGGATCACAATCCATAACGCAGTATTTCCTGAGTCTTTCCTAGTGGTTGAAGGTTTTGGACGAACGAAGTCGGGAGATTTCGTGATTCTTGTTCGTCAGCCTTTTATTCATGTAAATGGAGACCCCGTATCGGATGAGGAGGTTGTTGACTATATGCAGCGCATTGGCTTTGAAGAGACGCAGGGATACGGAAGTTATAATCCATGCATTCATTCGGAATTCGTAAATAGGGATTTCTATATCGCTGATTTGCATAAAGAAAATATTGTTCGATTTGTTAATCCGTCGGGGGTGTCTTTTCTCTTTGTGATCGATTGCGTCGCGTATTATAATACTCCTGGCCTTAATCTGGGCGGGTCATTTCGTTTTTGCGAGCCAGAGTCTTGGGCATTCAAGAATGAAAATGCCTGGCCATACGAAATACGGCTGAGTGATAATCCTCAGCATTATCAATAACTGATATTTGCCTTGGATATTAGTGCGGAATCGTGCCCGTTCGTCGACAGCTCGCTGGATGACGTTGGAAAATGTATTGAATGCGATTCTACGCGCGCAAAAGTGCGTTTGCATTAATCTATTTATTGACTATCTTTGAGATTAGTTAGTATATTATTGTTCAGGAAATGAAAAACCAAATCTTTGCGGGATTGATTCTCGCGCTTCTTCTTTCGAGTTTTACGGCTTCGGGACAAGTGAACCGATCCTTCAAGAAAGGCTATCGGGGCTCGGTCGAGCTGGAGGGCTCCGTGTTCAACGGCAGGTTACAGAGCGGCTTTGAGCAGCCCGGCGAACTGATTCAGCTTTCGACGGTTCATGGCAGCCGGCTGGGGAACGGACTCTTCCTGGGCGCCGGTCTCGGATATGCCTTCTGGCTGTCTGAAGATACTGGTTTCGCCTCGCTTTTCGTGGATGCAAAATACAATATCAAGGATGCGGCGGTCAGCCCCTTCGTCGAAGGCCGTACGGGATATAGCTTCTGCACGACGTCGCACCTGGAGACTGGGGGAATGTTTGTGAATGCTGCAGCCGGTGTCGATTTTGGTCGATTCACCATCCGTCTGGGCTATGAATATCTTCCGATCAAACAACTTGAGCGGACGGATCGCGGGCTGACGAAGACCTATTACGCGCTGGACCGCTTTTTCCTGTCCCTGGCGCTCAATTTCTGATTATTACGATGCGTAGCTGGACTCTTTCCTTTCTTCTCGTCTGTTGCCTGGGGATGCTGATGCCCACGGGGGCGCAGGCGCAGCATTATGATCCGAAGCATATTCACTCGATCGAGATTACGAGCGGGGTGCCGCCGCTGCGGGCTATCATGTTTGGGCCGAGAAATCCGGACAGCAGCCTGTATTGGGAGTACGAGGACAAGGGGCAGGCGGCTCATGAGATTTGGATTCCTTCGATCAATCTGGCCTATTCGGTCGCCGTGGACGAACTGTGGGATCTGCATGTCATCGTCAATTATTCCTGCATGCGGGTCCACGTCAGTCAGTTTACGATTGTGGAGGACAGCAAGCCGCATCCGGTCGTGGATTGGAAGTCCGGGCCGGTTGCCAGTTGGAAGGAGACCATCAAGTCTTCTTTCGCCGTCATGTTTGATTTCCGCTTGAAATGGTTCCGGCGAGATTGGGGCGCGCTGTATTCCGCGTTGGGCCTCGGCTTCCCGTTGACGCCGATGAAGCCGGCCATTACGCCTTACGTCACGCCGATCGGCTTCCGGGCGGGCGGAAAACATGTCTATGGGCTGGTCGAGCTGAATCTCAGCTCGGCTGCGACACTCAGCCTCGCCGGCGTCGGCTTCCGGTTCTGACGGGGGATTCGCCGGTCAAGCCGGCGAATGACGGTAGCGGAAGCCGGCGAATGACGAAAACAAGGTCGGAGATAACGAAACCCTAAAGATTTAACAGCTTGGCGGTGAGTTCCGTGAGGAGTTCGCCGTCGGAGACGAGCGTGGTGCCGTCACCGCCCTTGCCGAGGTAGTCGTAGTCGCAGAGCAGTGAGATGGCGGCCATGGCCTTGGGAACGGGGTAGTTGCGGACGGCCGTGTCGTATTCCTTGTAGAAATAGGGATTGACGCCCGCCAGGGCGCGTGCCTTGTCCTCCGGCGAGGGATAGCCGCCTCCGGCGAGCAGCGCGCCGTACTTGAGGATGCGGCTGAAGTGCGTGAAGAGGGCGCTGACGGCCATGGGCATGGCGAACTTGGCGCTGTTGCCGAGGTGCGCGGCGATCTTGAGCGCCTGCGCGGCGTGGCGGTAGGAGAGCTCCTTGGTGAGCTCGAAGATGCTGAACTGCCGGGAGATGCCGACGTTGCGCTCGATGTCCGCGACGCTCACGCGCGTGGCGCCTTCGGGCAGGGCCTTGGTGAGTTTGTCCGTCTCCACGACGATCTTCGAGAGGTCGGTGCCGACCGACTCGGCGAGCAGGGCGGCCGCCTGCGGCTCGATCTGCAGGCCGCGTGAATTATAATAGGAAAGGATCCAGTTCGGGACCTCATAATCCCGCAGGGCGGGGGAATCGACCACCACGCCCACTTTCTGGGCGGCTTTGTAGAAGGCCTTGCGCTTGTCCACGGAGGCCCCGTGCAGCAGGACCACCAGCACGGTGCTGTCCAGCGGCTCGGCGCAGTAGAAGGCCAGTTCCTCGATGCCCTTCATCTGCTGGGCTTCCTTGACGACCACGAGTTGCCGCTCGGCCATCATGGGGAAGCGACGCGCGGCGGTGACGACCTGCGCGGCCGTGACCTCGCCGCCGTAGCAGACGGTCTCGTTGAAGTCCTTTTCCTCCTCCGGGATGCAGTGCTGCAGGATCGCGTCGCAGACGAGCTCCGGGTAATAGGGCTCGTCTCCCATCAGCAGATAGAGGGGGCTGAAGCGCCCCTCGCGGGCGTCGGAGACGATTTTCGCGCACTGCGCGTCGATATTGACGGAATTCTTGGCCATACAACCACAAATTTACGCAAAATTCTTCGTACATTTGTATCTATTGCAACCACAATAACGGATTATATGAAGAAAATCATCACCCTGCTTGCAGGCGCCTGCCTGCTCGCTTCCGCCTCCCTGCTGGCACAGGACGCCACCGTGCGCGTGCATGACGCAGGCACCGGCCAGACCATTCCCGCCGAGCTCTACGGCCAGTTCTCCGAGCACCTCGGACGCTGCATCTACGGCGGCCTCTGGGTAGGCAAGGACTCCTCCGTGCCCAATGTCGAGGGCTACCGCAAAGATGTGTTCGACGCGCTCAAGACGCTGAAAGTCCCCGTGATGCGCTGGCCGGGCGGCTGCTTCGCCGACGACTACCACTGGATGGACGGCATCGGCCCGCAGGAGCAGCGCGGCTACCTGACGAACAACAACTGGGGCGGTACCCTGGAGGACAACAGCTTCGGTACGCACGAGTTCCTGAACCTCTGCGAGCTGCTCGGCATCGAGCCGTACATCAGCGGCAACGTCGGCAGCGGCAGCGTCGAGGAGATGGCGAAATGGGTGGAATACATGACTTCCGACGCCAAGACCCCGATGGCCGACCTGCGTCGCGCCAACGGCCGGGAGAAGCCCTGGAAGGTCAAATACTTCGGCATCGGCAACGAGGCCTGGGGCTGCGGCGGCAACATGACGCCGGAGTACTACAGCGACCTCTTCCGCCGCTACGGCACCTACCTGCGCGACCAGGGCGACAATCGCCTGTACAAGATCGCCAGCGGCGCCTCCGACTACGACTACAACTGGACCCGCGTCCTGATGAAGAACCTGGAAGGCAAGGGCATGGCGGGCATCTCCCTGCACTACTATACCTGCAAGGGCTGGACCGGCAGCAAGGGCTCCGCGACCAAATTCTCCGACAAGGAGTACTGGTGGACCCTCTCCAAGACCATCGAGGTCGAGCCCGTGCTGAAGAAGCACATCGAGATCATGGACGAGCTGGATCCGTCCGGCCAGGTCGGGCTGCTGCTCGACGAGTGGGGCACCTGGTTCGATGTGGAACCGGGCACGAACCCGGGCCACCTGTACCAGCAGAGCACGATGCGTGACGCCATCGTGGCCGCTCTCAACTTCGACATCTTCCACAAGTACACCCGCCGCCTGAAGATGGCCAACATCGCCCAGGTGGTCAACGTGCTGCAGTCGATGATCCTCACCAACGAGACCGAGATGGTCCTCACCCCGACCTACCACGTCTTCGAGATGTACAACGTCCACCAGGACGCCGAGTTCATCGACTCCGAGGTGCTGACGGCCCACGTGAAGACCGAGCGCGAGTGCGCCGTGCCCGAGGTGGATGCTACCGTGTCCCGCAAGGATGGCGAGATGCATATTTCCCTGGTCAATACGGACCTGAAGAAGGCCAAGAAGGTGCTCGTGACCTTCGACGAGGCCGGCGTGAAGAATATCCTCGCCGCCCGCGTGCTGACCTCCAAGGATGTGCACGACTACAATGATTTCGGCAAGGCCGACGTCGTGAAGCCCGTCGCCTTCAAGGACTACAAGCTCACCAAGGCCGGTCTGGAAGTGACCCTGCCGCCGTGCTCCGTGGTCGCAATCGCCGCAAAATAACAGGCAATTCTAATAGTGTATTATGGCAATTATAGAATGTAAAAACGTCTGCAAGAATTTCGGGGAGAAAGTGGCCCTCGACCACGTCAGCCTCGAGATTCCCGAGGGTCAGATCTTCGGTTTGCTGGGCCCGAACGGCGCCGGCAAGACCACGCTGATCCGCATCATCAACCGCATTACAATTCCCAATGGGGGCGAGGTCCTGTTCAACGGCCGCCCCATCACCCAGGACGACGTGGCCCGCATCGGCTACATGCCCGAAGAGCGCGGCCTCTACCGCAAGATGAAGGTCGGCGACCAGGCCATGTACCTGGCCCAGCTCAAGGGGATGACCGCCGCTGAGGCCCGGGCCGCCCTGAAGGACTGGTTCGTCCGCTTCGGTATCCAGAGCTGGTGGGACAAGAAGGTGGAGGAGCTCTCCAAGGGTATGGCCCAGAAGCTCCAGTTCATCACCACGGTGGTCCACAAGCCCTCGCTGATGATCCTGGACGAGCCCTTCTCCGGCTTCGACCCGGTCAACGCCGAGGTCATCCGCCAGGAGATCCTGCGCCTCAAGAACGAAGGCGCCACCATCATCCTGTCCACGCACAACATGGAGTCCGTGGAGGAGCTGTGCGACAACATCGCCCTGATCAACAAGTCCCGCCTGGTGATCACCGGCGGCGTGGACCAGATCCGCCGCGACTATGGCAACAACAACGTCGAGCTCGTCTGGACGGATGCGAACGGCCGCCACACGGAGGTCCTGCCGCGCGAGACGGACGGCACTTCGACGCTCCGCTCCTATCTGGAGAAGGACGGCGTGCAGATCAACTCCTACAAGGAGCTGATGCCGCGCATGAACGACATTTTCATCAAACTTGTAACGGAAGGGGAGGAATAGGCCATGAATTTCAGAACGATAGGCATTGTCATCAGCCGCGAATACCTCAATAAGGTCAAGAAGAAGAGTTTCATCTGGACCACGCTTCTGGTCCCTATTCTCGTGGCCGGCCTGACCATCGGCGTGATGGTGGCCCTGATGAATACGAAGGAAAAGACCAAGACCATCGCCGTCGTGGATGAGTCCGGCATCGTCCTGCCGTACCTGGAGGACACGGAAACCATTCACTACGTGGACGCTTCCACGCTTCCCCTGGACAGCGTCAAGGCCAACCTCGGCTCGCTCGGTTACGACGGCGTGCTGTCCGTCGGTGCGCTGAACAAAGAGGAGAAGACGGTCCCCGCCGACCTCTTCTCGCCGAAGCCTTTCGGCATGGAGCTGACGGACAACATCAGCAACCGGATCAACCGGGCCGTGGAGGACTACCGCATCGCTTCCTATGATATCGAAGGCCTGGAGCAGATCCTCAAGGACGTCAAGGCCAACATCCACCTGCGCTCCTACACGCTGGGGGACGACGGCGAGGAGAAGATCTCCGAGGCCGGCGTCTACAGCATCCTCTCCATGGTGCTCGGCATCTTCCTGTTCATCTTCGTGACGATGTTCGGCAGCATGGTGATGAGCTCCGTGATCGAGGAGAAGGCCAGCCGCGTGGTGGAGGTGCTCGTCAGCTCCGTCAAGTCCACCGAGCTGATGTTCGGCAAGATCATCGGCATCGCGCTGGTGGCCCTGACGCAGTTCCTGCTCTGGATCGTGCTCTCGGGGGCCATCATCAGCGTCGGCAGCGCCGTGTTCGGCCTGGACAAGCTGACGGGTTCCGACCCGACCGAGCTGGTGAGTACGATGGGCGTGGACGCCGACCAGATGGAGGCGGTGACCGCCCAGCTGGGCGAGGAGAGCGAGATGGGCACGGTGATCAGCACCCTGCGCAACCTCCCGTACGGCCAGATCCTCGGCCTGTTCTTCGTGTACTTCATCTTCGGCTACCTGCTGTATGCGTCGCTCTTTGCGGCCATCGGCTCCGCCGTGGAGAACGAGGGCGACACGCAGCAGCTGCAGATGCCGCTGACGATCCCCTTGATGCTCGCGTATATGATTGCCCTGTACGCCTTCCGTGCGCCTGACAGCACGATTGCGTTCTGGGGTTCCATTATCCCGTTCACCTCGCCGATTGTGATGATCTCGCGCCTGCCCTTCGGCGTCCCGGCGTGGGAGATTTTCCTCTCCGTGGGACTCCTCGTGGCCACCTTCGTGCTCTGCGCCTGGGCGTCGGCCAAGATCTACCGCGTCGGCATCCTGATGTTCGGTAAGAAATCGACTTGGAAAGACCTCTGGAAGTGGTTGAAACAAAATTAATTGCTCTGTCGGTTGCCGTCCTGCTGGCCTGCTCCTGCGAGTACACGTACACGTGGGAGAAGCACCGCATGGACGGCCGCCGCACGGGCGTGACTGCGCCCAATGCCGAGAACGTCAGCCAGGCGCTCGGCACTGTCTCTGACAGCAGCTACCTGGCTCCGAACGGGACCGTCTGGGAGCAGGGGAGCGCCACGTACGCCGTGGCGAACGACCTGATCGCCGTGCAGCCGCTGATGAAGGAGCTCAAGACCGTGGTGGGCTATGCCTCCGAGGATATGGAGGCCCACGCGCCGGAGAGCGAGCTCTCCAACTGGTGGGTGGACCATCTGATGGCGTCGACCGCACGCTTGACCGGCCGGAAGGTCGATGTGGGCATCCTCAATTTCGGCGGCATCCGCACGAGCCTGGCCCGGGGCGAGATCCTCCTGGAGGATTTCGTGTCGATGTTCCCATTTAAGAACAACCTTGTCTATGTGGCACTTAAGGGCTCCGATCTGCAGGAAGTCTTCAATACCATCGCCGCTTCGCGCCCCTTCGTGCTGGGCGGCGTCAAGATGGTCGTGAAGGACCACCGCATCGATACCCTGCTGGTGGGCGGCAAGCCCCTGGATCCTAATAAGCTGTACGGCGTCGCCACGGTCGACTTCCTGCTGGACGGCGGGGACGGACTGACCGTCGGCAAGAATGCCCGGGAGCTGCGCATCACGGACAGCCGCGTCATCGACGCCGTGCTTACGGACGTCCGGGCGCTGCAGGCTGCCGGCCAGCCGCTGACGTATTTCACCGACGGCCGGCTGGTCTATGAATCAAAGGGGGAGGAGTGATTATGAGAAAGTTAGTTCTTCTGTTGGCGGCCCTGACGGCTCTCTGCGCCTGCAACCCGCAGCCGCAGCTGGTGATCCTGCATACCAACGACACCCATAGCCATTTCGAGCCCGTGCGCGGCGGCGAGAACGACGGCATCGGCGGCGTGATCGAGCGCGCGGCGTACGTGGATTCCATCCGCAACGCCTACGGCGCTGACCGCGTCCTGCTGCTGCATGCCGGCGATTTCAGCCAGGGTACGCCTTACTTCACCGAGCTGGGCGGCGTCCTGGAGATGAACACCATCAATGATTTCGGCTACGACTGCCTGGCCCTCGGCAACCACGAGTTCGACAATGACATCGAGGCCCTCACCGAGCGCGCGAAGATGCTCCGCCCGGAGACCAAGCTCGTCTGCGCGAACCTGGACCTGTCGCCCTTCGAGCTGGGCGAGTATGTCAAGCCCTACGCGATCTTCGAGCGGGGCGGGCTGAAGATCGGCGTCATCGGCCTGGAATCCGACATCTCCACGGCCGTGACGAAGGCGGTTTCCTCCCGCATACAGCAGCTCGACAACGTCGAGGTGACCAACCGCTGGGCGGACTACCTGCACGAAACGGAGCAGTGCGACCTGGTCATCCTCCTGTCCCACGCCGGCTACGACGTGGACCAGACGATCGTGCCGCAGACCCGCTGGGTGGACCTCGTGATCGGCGGCCACACGCACACCTTTGTGGATGGCTTCCTTTACGTGGCCAACGCCCGCGGCAAGCAGGTCCCCATCATCACCGACGGTTGCTGGGGTCTGGAGATGGGTCAGATAACGGTATCTCGGGGGCTTTCCTTCGGACGTTGAAGATCCGGGCCTCGGTGCGGTAATACGTGATGTCGAAACACGCGTATTCGTCGTGACGAAAACGTCCGCGCCGGTGTCCCGTCACATACGCGGGGTCGAATCCCAGCTCTGAGAGTTCTTCGAGACTCGCTCCCGTTTTCCCTACGTTGAGCAGCGCTTCCAGGATGGAATAGTTTCCTGTGAGCGCTGCTACTACTTTGGCCCGCATCTGGCGCTTGGCGATCTGCGTGCGGTTGTGGTAGTTGTTCTTGCAGCTCAGGCTGCAGAAACGTTTATCCTTCCGGCCGCGGATAGCTGTCCCGCATTCCAGGCAGTTTCCTTCTTCCTCAATGAAAAGATGATAGCTCATAATGGTGCTTTTTTCTCAAAGATGGGCGCTTGCTCCGACATCTGCAAGCGTTTTCAGGGGATGGGGGCAGATTCTGACGTATTTTACTGATTCTGATTTATTTTACGGCCGTAAGATAAATCTTACAGCGTAAGAAATCGCATACATTTTCCGGCGCCGGACCATCAAAAACCGACGAAGCCGGAAAGATTCGTATTTATTTGGCCCTCCCGGACCCGGGCGGGCTGTTTTCTTGCCCGAAAGCTTGTTCCTTTGTAACCGGGACTCGGACCGCGCGGCCGGGATCCCGCAACCTTACAACAACGAAAAACTGTTATGGAACAATTAAACAAAGTAGAGCTGAAGGGCATTGTCGGCAATGTCCGCATCCAAACGTACGACGAAAACCGCATGGCCCGGATCGGCCTGGCGACCAACTATGCTTACAAGGACAAGGAGGGTACGGCCGTGATCGACACGAGCTGGCACAACGTCATTGCCTGGGAAGGCCGGAACATCCAGGGCCTGGAGAAGATCGGGAAGGGCACCAAACTGCATGTCATCGGCCGCCTCCGCTATCAGAACTACACGGGCGTGGACGGCATCGACCGCGTCGGTACGGACATTCTGGCCAACCAGGTCCAGATTATTGACGATCCTTCCCAAATGTCCTATGAAATGTAGGTTCCTTTCGTGCGAAGCACGGGACCGGACCGGTTCTTGCCTCACTCCTGTGGCCCGGTCCCGGACTTCGCTGCTTGCCTGGCTGCTGGCCGCCTGCTGCCTGGCCGCCCCTGCGGCACGGGCGCAGGCGCCCGTGCCGCAGGGGGTGCGCGGGGAGCAGGCGCTGGAGCGCCGGGCTCGCGTGGCCGTGGACCAGAACCTGGCGGATTACATCTTCCTGGGCACGCTCAACGCCGAGTTGCAGTACGCCGTGCATCGGAACTGGACCCTGGGCCTGGGTGCGCGCTACAACAACTGGACGTGGCGCCACAGGCAGGACACGCAGTTCCAGTCTCGGCAGCAGTCCTATTACATCACCGGTCGCTGGTGGCCCTGGTACACCTATTCCGGCTGGTGGGCGGGCGGCAAGCTCCAGTACCAGGAGTACAACCGCGGCGGGCTTGTCGGCCCGGAGACCGAAGAGGGAGACGCTGTCGGCGTCTCCCTGGGAGGTGGTTATGCGGTGCATGTAAACCATTGGCTCAACGTGGATTTCGGTATTTTCGGCTGGGGCGGGATGACGCGCTATGTCTCCTATGCCTGTCCCTATTGCGGGGCACGTACGGGGGAGGGCGTCAAGGCCTTCTTCCTGCCGGACGAGGTCCGCGTTTCACTTCAATTCGTTTTCTGATGAGACGTGACATGATCAAGTGGGCGCTGCCGCTTCTGCTGGCGGCACTCCTGCTCCCGGCCTGCGGCACCCGCCGCAAGGCGCAGGAAGTGTACCGCAGGCAGTTGAGCGCCTCGCTGCAGTTGCCCCGTCAGGCGGACTATCTGCCTGAATACAGTGACGTCAAGGCCACCCGGCGGGACACGATCCGCGTGACGGACCTGGACGGCCGGGAGATGATCCTGATGAAGGCGGTCCGCGACGAGCAGAGCGGGGAGATGGTGGCGGCGGAGATGCTGGACGCGGCCATGGTGACCGCGCGCTTCCGCAACATCGCGGAACGCAACGGCCGGATCGACCTGGAGTTCCAGGTCCTCGTGCCGCCGGAAATGCAGGATTCGCGCTGGCAGCTGCGGCTGCATCCGGACATGTTCGTGCTGGAGGACAGCCTGCGGCTGGACGACGTCGTCGTCACGGGCGCGGAGTACAGGAAGGCTCAACTGCGTGGTTACCAGCAGTATGAGCGCTTTCTCTCCCGCATTGTCAACGATACGCTGGCGTTCGTGGACCTGCGCAATCTGGAAATCTTCGTCGAAAGGAACATCCCGCAGGTCTATGCCCTCCGGACGGACACGACCTTCGTGTCCGACGAGCAGTTCGAGAGCTATTTCGGCGTGACGGAGCAGGAAGCTCTGGAGCACTATACCAACAAGTTCCTGCGCTGGCGCAACGAGTGGCGCAAGCAGAACCGGCAGAAGATGTACGAGAAGTACGTCAAGGTCCCCATCGTCACGGACGGTATCCGCCTGGACACGGTGATCCGCTTCGACAACGGGACCTTCCTGTACAACTACGTCCAGACGATCAACACGCGGCCCCGCCTGCGCAAGGTGGACGTCGTGCTGTCCGGGGAGATCTTCGAACGCGACAAGCGGCTGTACACCGTGCCGCGCTGCGATCCGCTGACGTTCTACATTTCGTCCGTGTCGGCCTTCGTCGACGGGACGGAGCGCTACAAGACCGTGGTGGTCTCCCGCAACGTGGAGGCGAATACGGCCTGCAACATTGATTTCCGCACCGGCCGTCACGATATCGACGAGCGGCTGGGGGACAATGCCCGCGAGATCGCCTTCATCAAGGAGAACCTGCGCAACCTGCTGCTGAACGACAGTTTTGAGCTGGACAGCGTGACGATCGCGGCTTCCGCTTCGCCGGAAGGCTCGCTCGCCGCCAACGACGCCCTGACCCTGCGGCGCTCCCGTTCCGCGTCGGACTACTTCGAGAGGTATATCCGTTTCGTGCGGGATTCGGTGCAGCGCGAGGACGGCCTGTTCCTGACGGTGGGAGACGACCTGCGCGAAGGGTCGCTGCGCGGAAGCGGGCGGGCCCGCAAGGAAATCCCGTTCCTATCCCGCCCGGGCGGGGAGGACTGGCAGAAACTCGATGCGCTGGTGGCGGCCGACAGCGTCCTGACGGACGTCCAGAAGGCCCGCTACGCGGAATTTGCCGCCCTGGCCAGCCCCGATGAGCGCGAGAAGCGGATGAAAGGGGAGTCCTGGTACCGCTATGTCGTGGATACATATTATCCGCGCCTGCGGACGGTGCGCTTCACCTTCGCCCTGCACCGCAAGGGCATGGTGAAGGATACGGTCCACACGACGGAGCTGGATACCGTCTACATGAAGGGCGTCCAGGCCATCCGGGACCACGATTACCAGGCGGCGCTGGCGTTCCTGGCCCCCTATCACGACTACAATACGGCGGTGGCCTATGTCGCCCTGGACCGCAACCTGTCGGCCCTGGAGATCCTGGAACCCCTGCCGCGCACGCCCCAGATCCATTATATGCTGGCCATCCTGTATGCCCGGCGGGGTGATGAACAGGCTGCTGTGCAGCATTACCTGGATGCCTGCCGGGAAGATCGCAGCTACATCAGCCGCGGCAACCTTGATCCCGAAATCTCCGCGCTCATCAGGCAGTATGAGCTGCATAAGGAGCCGGAAGAAGACTGGGGAGACCTGATTTCTGGGTGATAACAAAAATGTTATACATGAAAACAAAACTGTTACCTTTCCTTATATTGACTATTTTAAGCTGTTCTTGCCAGCGGAATTCCGCATTGGATGATGGAGGCTGCCTCACCGTGGCCCTCTCCGAGCTGGCGGACACTAAAGCCCTCATCGGTGCCAGTGCGGCCGAGATGAAGGTGAATTCGCTGAACCTGTACGTGTTCGACGCCAACGGGATGCTCGACCTTTCACATGCCTGTACGGCCGGGGAACTGAATGCGAGGCAGGCCGTACTGTCCGTGAAGACAGGGGCCAAGACGGTCTATGCGCTGGCCAATTTCCAGGGTGCAGCCTTGGCGGCCGCGAATGCCTGCATGACCTGCGCGGAGCTGGAACAGGTCGCCGTCGGCCTGGGCGATAACCGCCCCGACGGCTTGCTGATGACGGCGTCTGCGCCCGTCCTGGTGATGTCGGGCAGCGGCGCCAGCACGACGTTGGACCTGTCCCGTTCGGTGGCGCGCGTCGCGCTGGGTTCCGTCACCAACAACCTGCCGTCGCCCTATGGAACGGTCCGCGTGCTGCGGACCTTCCTGTGCAATGTGGTCGGCAACCAGAATGTCGGCGGATCGGCCGCTCCGTCCGTCTGGTACAACCGGAACGCCACGTCCGACAACGTGGAGGGCCATGTGATCGGAAAAAGCGGCTACGCCGCCCAGGAGGAGGATCTGACCTATCTCTCGCTGAACCAGGATCTTGCTCTGGGGGCGACCCATACTTTTTCGCAGAAATTCCTGTACGCCTTTCCGAATGCGCTGACCAACCCGAACAACGGTTTCACCGCCAGTTTCACGCCCACGGCGACCGTCCTGATGGTGGTCGTGCAGGTCAAGGGCGTGCCGTACTATTATCCCGTCGCCCTGACCGGAACGCTGGAGCGGAACAAGGACTACAAGGTGGACCTGACGCTCATCGGCCTGGGCAACTCGGAAGACCGGCCCTTCGACCGGATCGAGCGGGCCTTCCTCTCGGCGCAGGTTCGGGTCGGCGACTGGACGGACGGTGCCGCTTATAATGAATCCCTATAAACACAATTATGAAAATCATGATGAAGAAAACAATGCTTTTCAGCCTGGCCCTCAGTGGCCTGCTGCTCGTCTCCTGTGGAAAAATGATTGAAAACGGCCCGGACGGAGCCGCTGCAGGAGAAGTCTCGCTGTCCGTCCATTTCGACGCTCCTTCCACCAAGGTGAGCACCCAGAGCGTCTCCAACGAGAAAGCCATCCAGAATGTGCAGGTCTTCGTGTTCCGGGCCGGAAACGGGGCCGATGCCGGCAACCTGGAAATCGCCGCGTCGGCCGGTTTCGACCAGGCGCTGGGCGTCACCGGCGGAACCTATAACGGCATGACCCTAAAGTGCTCCGCCGGCCAGCGGGAAGTGTGGGCGGTGGTCAACGACTCGGAGGACCGCACTGCGGGAGCCGCTGCCGTGACCACGAAGTCCGAATTCCTTGCGCTGACGCATGAGCTGCAGCGTTCAACGAGTACGAAACTGCTGATGATCGGCCATTCCGGTACGGATGCGGCGCCGGCCGTGATGCTGCACGAAGGTCAGGAAGAGATCGGTATCAGCGTCCATCGCCTGGCGGCCGCTGTGATCCTGGAAAGCGTGAAAAATGAATTCAGTTCGCCGGCCTACCAGAAAGCGGACATGTTCCGGCTGGAGAGCTGCTACCTGATCAACGTGCCGGGCCGGATCAACTTCGGCGAGACCTCCGAGCCCTCTGCGCTCCCGACGGAGCAGTGGTATGCCCGGCTGGCGGCCGAGACGGCTTCGCCCAAGGCGGACCTGATCTATGATTCCCTGTCCGGCCAGATCGTGAATCCCGGCGCGCCCTATACCGTGCCGCACACGTTCTATACCTATCCCAACAACTGCGCGGTCAGCGAAGACGCCGCCTGGTGCGCCCGGGCCACGCTGCTGGTTCTGGAAGCCTCGATCAAATACCCGTCCGGCTGGGTGAAATACTATTATCCCGTCCAGCTGAGCGCCGGTCCGCTGCTTTCCAACAAGCAGTACCGCGTGAACCTGATCATCCATCGGCCCGGTTCCCTGGATCCCAACCGGCCGGTCACCTTCGATGACGTGACGCCGGTCATCCGCGTGACGGACTGGGAGCCGGGCGACGTCTACACCCGGGATATCTAAAGGCTTCTGGCATGGCCGGAATCAGATATTATTGGACGCGCGCTGTCCTGGGAACGGTGATCCTCTCGCTGTTCCCGGGCTGCAGCGTCAAGGAGGACCGGATCGAATGTCCGGTCTACGTGACCGTCCTGACGGACGAATTCGTCCGCCTGGGCATGAATGAAGGCCTGGTCTCCTTCTCCGGCACGCGCGTCATCGATCGGGAGGATGTCAGCTTCCTGTCCATCCTGCGCAGCGGGTACCGGCAGGCCTGCCCGCGGGAATACGCGCAGGCGGCCGTCTTCAGCGGAGCGGAGAATTACATCCTGGTCGAAAACGCGATGCGGGTGCTTCCGGGCTGCCAGGCGGGCCTGCTCTGGGCGTACGGCGAGAGTTTTTCCGCGCAGTCGGACGAATACGTGATCGACGCGACGCCGCATAAGCAGTACTGCCTGGTGCAGTTCCAGTTCGAAGAGGCTGCGACGCCTCCGTCGGATTACCCCTGGCGCTTCCGGATCAAGGCCGCCTGCTCGGGGATGGATATCTACACGCTGGAACCGCTGGAAGGGGATTATTCCGCCTGTGTGGGGCCGAATGCACTGGGCGCGTGGTACGGCGTGATTCCCCGCCAGAAGTCGAACGACCTGCTGCTGGAAGTCTACCTGCCCGATTCGGACCGGGAGGATACGGGCCGGGTCGAGTATGTGATCGACCTGGGCGCCCGCTTCGAGGCGTTGGGCTACGACTGGACGGCGGAAGACCTGCGCGACATCACGGTGAAAGTGGGATTCGCTTCCGCGGACATCCGCGTGAGCGTGCAGGACTGGGAAGGCGACAATAGTTATGAACACATTGAAATTTAATCGAATGAGAAGACTGAAACGATACCTGATGCCCGTTGCCGCGCTCCTCTTTCTGCTGTTGATGCCTGCGTGCAAGCCGGAAGAGCTGATCACGTATTATGGCGAGAAACCGGACAGGAAGGACGGAACCTGGGCGGAAATGCCCCTGACCATCGCGCCTGCGACGGAGGCGGGCGGCACCAAAGCCTCCCTGCTCAAGGACGTGGAGGCACGCGGGAGCGGTGCGCTGGTCCTGGTGTTCCGCAGCGATACCCGCCGGCTGGCGACGTCCCGTTTTTTCCGGCAGGACGAACTGGACAACCAGGGTGCCGTGCCCCTGCGCCTGCATGTGCCGCTGGCGCAATGCGATTTCTATATTTTGGGCAACCTGAACGCCATCCGCCGCTCGGACGGCGCGGCCGTGAACCTGCTGGAAGCGCTGGATGCTTCATTCCCCCTGGAGGAGAATACGTTGGAAGCGCTGGTCTACCGCCTGGACGGCGGCGACCTGGGGGGCGGTTTCCGGCGGGAGACCTTTGCTGATGTCGCGTCCTGCGGCATTCCGTATGCCCTGATCAGGAAGAATGTGAATACGGCGAGTCTCGTGGGGTCCGGGCAGAACCTGCCCGACGCGGACCGCTGCAGCCGCCTGTTCAGCAAGGTGACCGTCCGCATCGATCACGGCGCCTTCGACGGAGGCGGGGCGAATCCGGAGTTCTTTGTGAATACCCGTCTCTATCTGCGTCAGGCGAACGGGCGCCTGCAGCCCTTCTCGGACCAGCCTCAGCGGGCGCAGGAAGCCGCCGATATCCTGGTGCAGAGCGATTTTGACCCGGATATGCAGTCCACCAACGCTTCGGTCACGACCTTCAGTTTCTATGTGCCGGAGAATATGCAGGGAACGCTCCTTCCGGGCAATACGGACAGCCGCCGAAAGACCCGCGATGAGCTGATTGCGAGGAACTTGAGCGCCGTTGAGCCCTATCTGACCTATGTGGAGTTCTGCGGCCACCTGAATCCGGCGGCCGGCGGCTACGGGGGAGACGTGACCTACCGTTTCTACCTGGGTCGGGACAATTGCTCGAATTTCGATCTGGAGCGGGGCCGGGAGCATAAGGTCTCCCTGAGCTTCCGGGTGGGGAGCATCTTCGATTCCGACTGGCGGGTGGAACCGTCGCTCTCGGATACGCGCAATTTCGCGCTGACGGCGGACGCTTCCTTCACCACGGACATCGGAGCCGTGAACGGCAGCCGGCTGGTGGCCGTGCGCAAATCGCGCCCCGGCGCCTTCTATGTCTATATGAATCCGCTCGGATCGCTGGGCGGCACGAACCTGCTTCTGGGAAAAGAGGCCAGCAGTTCGGCCGCCTATTCCCCGACAAGCCTGTCGGACTGCTCCTGGTACGGGGCCTTCCTGCAGAGCGGGACGGAGGATGCCGCGTGGCTGGCGGACCACGGGATCAGCGCATCCTGGGATAAGGCTACCGGCCGCCTGGCCTTCACGGTCACCGATGCGGCGAAGTTTGAAGCCCGCAAGGCGGATCCTGCCCGGACTTTCAGCGTGAAATTGCTGCCCGGCGGCACGATCACGGCGGATTTCCGGATCGGGCTGTACGACGATCTGCAGCTGTCCGTCGACGACGGAAAGTCGCTGACGGAGGAGTTCTATATGGGACAGAAGCGTCATCTGACAGTCTCTGGATTCTCTTCCGCGGATGTGCGTTACGCGGCGGTCCAGGGTCCCTGCGGGACGGAGAGCGGTGCGGCACAGAACCGCAACCGCCAGTGGAAGACCGTGAATACGGGCGGGCTGTCCGGCGGCTTTCCGAGCTGTGCGGTGGACGGGAACGGGAATCCGGTTCTCGATCCGTCGAACGGCGCGTATGCGGGACAGGTCTATGCCGGCGGACTGGATGTCTATGCCTGGTATCCCAACCGCTTCCAGGGGAGCCACGGCTGGGCGTCGCGGGACGGGAAGATCGTGTTCTTCACGAGCGACTGGCTGAATGATTCTCTGGAGGTGCCCGTGCGGGTCCAGGAGCCGCGCCTGGCCGGTGCGAATGAATACGTGACCATCTACCGCCTGCCGCTGGACGGCACGCCGGTGGCCACGGCGGATTACGGCTACAAAGTCTATGACGGGTCGGCGACGCTGGCGCAGTCGTCCTTCGATCCGACGCTCTATGCGTCCCTGCTTTCGTTGAGTGCCCAGGTGTCGGACGGCCTGGGCGACTGCATGGGCTATGATATGACGGCACACACGCTGTACTGCAGCGACACGCGGTCATCGACGTACGGGGACCTCGCGGCGAAGGAGCTCTCTCCGAACGGCGTGGTCCGGGAGAACGGCAGCGGGCTCACCGGTGATTTCTCGGTCGTCCCGAATGGCGCGAGCGGCTTGTTCGGCTCCGGACCGGTGTACCGGACGCGCTTCTACTTCACGGCACCGGTGCTGGATGCCATCAGCGTGGACGGAAGTAACTGGAATACAGGATCTTCTTCGACGGTGACGGTGAATTACTTCAAGTCCTCCGTGAACCAGTTCGAGGACGATGAGAGTTTCTGGATCAGTCTGAAATACCGTTTTGTCAATTCGGATCTCCTGTCGCTGAATATCGCTCCGGACGGGGCGAAGACCACCTATACGGTGGGCTCCACGACTTATGGGCCGGTGTACCGTGTCGAGGCGGACAGCTATGACACGGGCGAGGGCGGGGAACTGCGCTGGGTGTATGACGAGTCGGCGCAGGTGCAGTCGGCGCCGGGCGGCGTGAGCGTCCCGGGCGGCCTCCTGCTGCCTTATGGCCCGCAGGGCGTGCGTTTTGCCTTCCGGAACCGCCATAGCGGACGCGATGTGGTCGTGGTGACAGGCAAGAGCGTGACCTTGCAGTACAGCACGCCGTTCGCGTTTTTCGTCGGTGCGACGAACCGGCGAAATGCCCAGGTGTTTCTGGTGCCGGCGAAGAACGTGAAGTATCTGAAGCGCTGCGCCGCCACGGCGACCCGTGCCCAGCGGACCTGGATGACCCAACTGTTCGGCCACCGCTCCTGGTCGGACAACACCCTTATCGACAAGGCCTATCCCCACGCAAACAGCGGATTCGCGGCGTATCATGTGTTTTATGATCCATCGACGAGCAAGAGTTTTCCTTTGGACAACTTTGACATTCAGTATGCTCCGTCTTCCGGCTCGTTGTCGAGATGGACAAATGCGGGAATCACAAAACTCAATGATCAAATCCCGGGAGACTATTCTTCGAGATGTTTTTCGCCAAATACCTACAGCGCGTTCATGATAATGGTTCGTCGATGGCCAGTAGAAAATGGAAAACAACACGGCGCTGGTTTGGGAAGCGGTTTCAGTGATGCCAGAAATATTACGATATTTGATGGAAATAAAACGTATATTTCACCCTCCGGTACGATTCCCGGGTCTGTCCATGGGACGTTCGTGAATACTACGGACCTCTTCGCGGATTAAACTGTTCTAATCTAAAGCGGGCGACACCGTGGTTGAGTGTCGCCCGTTTTCGTTAATTAATCATGAACCAGTAATCTATGAATTTAGATTGTTCGGGATTACTTCTGTCTATGATATCAGTAATACAGATATTCAGACCACCCCATGTGCTATACTTGTTTTTGACGCTCCACATCATCAGATGCCTTTCACGTAGGTCAGCGGGGGTAAGAGGCGCGTAATGATTGCGGGTGGATATTTCTTTTTGGAACCACCGGTAATTAGGGAAATGCTGTTTTTGGAATTCTTCGTCGTCTTCCCGAAGTGATCCGATTTCATCTTCAGCCTGATATATATCCCACTCACAAGCGTTGCCTTCGTTGTCGAGATAGGCGAGAACCCAACCAACGTCGATGATCAGTGGATTCTCCGTGCTGTATTGCCGGGTGGCGTTGAGGGGGATGGGACCGACGAGTTCGACGATGTGCATCTTGTCCCAGCCGGGGAAGTCGTCCCGGTAGTTGAAGGTCTTGAGAACCTTGGTGGCGGATTTATTATTCTTGATGAACTTATACTCTTTTCCGTCCACCCGCGCGAGGAAGCCCTGGATGGGGATATCGGCCTTGGACGTGGCCTGGAAGGAGATTTCCCGGCGGGCATCGCCTTCGCCGTTCCAGAAGGTGATGGTAGATTCGCCCTCGGCGACATATTCGAGATGGTAGTGCCTGTGGTCCTGGCTGTCCTGCACGATGTTGATGCATTGGGAGGAACTGCTGGCATTGACCCCCTCGAAGCCGGCGGCTTCGGAGGAGATGACGAATTCGAGCCGGTTCTGCCGGTCGGGAAGGATGTTCGGGACCATCGGATCGAGCTTCCAATAGCCGAAATAGAAGGCATCGCCTTTCCAGACGCCCTCGAAGCAGTAGAGCGAATCCTTCGTCCAGCCCTGCTCGTGGTCGAGGAGGGTGACGTTGAAGTCGGCGGCCTGGAGGGTCACGGCGGCGGGGTTGTTTTTGTTGGGCCCGAGCGGGTCGTTGCAGGAACTGAGGACCAGGACGAACAAGCCTGCGGCCATCAGGGCAAGGAGCTGTGTTGCGTTTTTCATAGCATTGTTAAAAATAATACATCATGTTACTAACGAATTGGTTAGCCCTTCCGGGCTCTATACAAATCTACAGAATCTGCATCGCATTTCCAACAAATAACCTATCTTTGTCCCCGAATTATGAGCCGCGAAAAAGCATATCTCGAGCGCGTGGGCCTGCTGGTGGGCGAGGATGTCCTCGCACGCCTGGGGGCGGTGCGCGTGCTGCTTTTCGGCTGCGGCGGCGTCGGGAGCTGGTGCGCCGAGGGCCTGGTCCGCTCGGGCATTCGCCATATCACGCTCGTGGATGCGGACGTGATCAGCGAGAGCAACGTCGGCCGTCAGCTGATGGCGACCCCGCGCACGGTCGGCCAGGTCAAGGTCGAGGCGCTGCGCGACCGCCTGCTGGAGATCGCCCCGGACGCCGAAGTCACGGTCCTGCACAAGATCTTCTCGGCGGAGACGGCGGGGGAGTTCGCGATGGAGGAATACGACTACATCCTCGACGCCATCGATTCCCTCAAGGACAAGGGCGAACTGATCCTGCGTGCGACCCGCACGCCCGCGAAGTTTTTCTGTTCGATGGGCGCGGCCTGCAAGGTGGACCCGACGCTGGTCAAGGTAGGCGAGTTCTGGAACGTCCGCGGCTGCCCGCTGGGGGCTGCCCTGCGCAAGAAGTTCAAGCAGAACCACACCTGGCCCGGCCACAAGTTCCGCTGCGTCTACGACGAGGAAGTGCTGCCCAACCGGGGCGGCGAAGGCGAGGCGGAGACGGATCTGTTCAACAAGGCACAGATCAACGGCGCGCTGGCGCACATCACCGCCATCTTCGGGATGACACTCGCGGGCCTTGTAATCGAAGACGTTTACCATCAAGTCGTTGGATGATGGCAACTGAACTGACTCTTCAGCCAGGGGAGCAGCTGGCCATCGTGGGGCCCAATGCCTCCGGCAAAAGCCGCCTGGCGTCTGCCCTTACGGGCCGCTACGGCGCGAAATACATCACCTTCCGGGATTCGTACGGGAGCTACGGCGACCGCAATTTCTTCATGCAGCAGCGCTGGAACCTCTTCACCCTGGAGAATGACGCGCCGTCGGTGGACGGGCGGCCGCTGGTGACGCTCTCCTCGGGCGAGTTGCGCAAGTATCAGCTCCGCCGCGCCCTGGAGAGCGGGACAAAAGTCCTCGTGATCGACAACCCCTATATCGGCCTCGACCCGCAGGCGCGCAAGGTCCTGACCCGCCAGCTGACGGAGCTGGCCGCCACGACGACGCTCGTGCTGGTGCTTTCCCGCGTGGCGGAGATTCCGCCCTTCATCACGCACGTGGTGCCCGTCGCGGACGGGGAAGCGGGGGAGAAAATGCCTCGGGAGGCCTATCTGGATAGCGTCCTGCCGCCGGCCGTCATCCGCATGCGCGGCGTGACCATCCGTTACGGCGAGCGCACCATCCTGAATGCTCTGGACTGGACGGTCCGGGAGGGCGAACACTGGGCGCTGACCGGCGCCAACGGCAGCGGCAAAACCACGCTCCTGAGCCTGATCTGCGCCGACAACCCCCAGGCTTACGCCTGCGACATCGAGCTCTTTGGCCGGCCGCGCGGCAGCGGGGAGACCATCTGGGATATCAAGCGCAATATCGGTTTCGTGAGTCCCGAGCTGCACCGCGCCTTCCAGGCGGACGCCTCGGCGCTGGACATCGTGGCCAGCGGCCTCTTCGACACGGAGGGCCTGTTCCGGCACCCGAGCGCGGAGCAGTACGCCTGCGCCCGCCGCTGGATGGGGGAATTCGGCATCGAAGCATTGGCGGAAAGACGCTTCCTGCAGCTCTCCAGCGGGGAACAGCGCCTCTGCCTCGTGGCCCGCGCCTTCGTCAAGGATCCGCCGCTCTACGTGCTGGACGAGCCCCTGCACGGCCTGGACGAGGAGCAGCGCCGCCACGTCAAGGCTTTACTGAATCGCTTCTGCGGCGCTCCCGGCAAGACCCTGCTCATGGTCACGCACTACCCGGAAGAATACCCCGCCTGCATCGATCACAGCCTAACCCTTAGCGCATGATGCGGTCGCCGGGGGTGAGCTGGACCTGGGGGATGGCCTGGTTGTTGAAGTTGTTGAACTGAGCCCGGTTGAACTGCAGCTGCGTGTACTCCTCCCACTTGCGCGGCACGATCTTGTACGTGCCCGTGGCCAGGTCGAATTCCGTCTTGATGGTTTGCGGGAAATTCTCCGGCGAAGCGGGATTGTCATACGGCTGAGGGCCGGGTATCTTGGCGATAATCAAGAGATTGCTCATTTGCAGGGGCTGGTATCCCATCGGCACGACACGCAGGAAGGACTGCGTGATCTCGGCCCGGTGCCAGACCATGTTGCGCTGGATGGAGGGCATCATTTGCCGGAGCACGCGGGCATTTTCCCGCGCCGCGCGCTGCTCCCGGGTCTCGAACGCCGGCATGCCCAGGGGCCTGGACAGCGGCGAGAGGAAGGAGGCGAGGGGATTGTAGAGCTGCGGCAGGAAGCTGGGCTTCTGCTGAAGCGAATCGGCCTTGACGGACGGCCCGTCGATGGGCGTCACGGAATAATCCTGCGCCCGGAGGAGCGCAGCGCCGAACAGGAACAGGGCAAGGGCAAAAAGGATTCTCATATCAGGCATTGACGCTTCTCCATACTCAAAGCGCGTGCCGAACTTGGACGGGGACGAAAAAAAGGTTAAATTTGTAGAATAACTATACAAAAACACCATGACGCAACCCATCAGCAACGCGATCCGCTATATCGGCGTGGACGACAACGACCTGGACCTCTTCGAAAGCCAATACGACGTTCCCGAGGGAATGTCCTACAATTCCTATATCATCCTGGACGAGAAAATCGCCGTCCTGGACACCTCCGACGCCCGCACGGCCGACGCCTGGATGCAGAATCTGGAGGAGGCCCTCGCGGGCCGTACGCCGGACTACCTGATCGTCCACCACATGGAGCCGGACCACTCCGCCTGCGCGGCTGCGCTGCTGGAGAAGTACCCGGCGCTGACGCTCGTCGCCACGGCCCAGGCCCTCAAGATGCTCCCGCAGTTCTTCCCGGGCGCGCAGCTCGAAGGCCGCACCCGCGCGGTGGGCGAGGGTGACACGCTCCCGTTGGGCGCGCACACCCTGCAGTTCGTGCTGGCGCCGATGGTGCACTGGCCGGAGGTGATGATGAGCTTCGAGCAGAGCGAGAAAGTGCTTTTCAGCGCCGACGCCTTTGGCAAATTCGGTGCCCTGGAACAGACCGGCGGCCTCTGGTGCACGCCGGACTACGACTGGGCCTGCGAAGCGCGGCGCTACTATTTCAATATCTGCGGCAAATACGGCGCGCAGGTGCAGCGCGTCCTGGAGAAAGTCGCTCCGCTGGGCGTGCAGACCGTCTGCCCGCTGCACGGACCGATGCTGCGCGACACGCTCGCGGAGGCCCTGCGCCTCTACGGCATCTGGAGCAGCTACGGCGTGGAGACGCCGGGCGTGTTCGTGGCCTACGCCTCCATCCATGGGGGCACGGCCGCCGCGGCCGAGCAATTCGCGGAGATCCTCCGTGCCAAGGGCTGCCCGAAGGTGGCGACCTGCGACCTGACCCGCGACGACCTCGGCGAGGCCATCGAGGATGCCTTCCGCTACGGCACGCTGGTCGTCGCCGCGTCCTCCTACGACGCCGGCCTCTTCCCGCCGATGCACGATTTCCTCTGGCACCTGCAGATCAAGGGCTGGCAGAAACGGCGCGCCGCCGTCATCGAGAACGGCAGCTGGGCGCCGACCGCCGGGCGCGTGATGACGGAGATGCTCTCCGCGATGAAGGACGTGGAAATCGTCGGCCAGAAGGTCACCATCTGCAGCCGCCTGCAGCCTGCTGACATCCCGGCCCTCGAAGCCCTGGCAGACGCTATTCTTTAATTTTCGCCTGGGAAATATTGATGATGAAGTCGCCGAGCTTCTCGAGCTCGTTGACGATGTCGATGTAAAAGACGCCCGTCTGGTAGTTGTAGTCGGGGTTCTCCTCGATGTTGACGATGTGCTCCTCGCGCAGCGTGTTGCGGCACTCGTTGATGTGGTCCTCGGCGTGCTCGGCGTTGGAGATGTCCTTGAGCGTGCCGTACGGTGCGCGGAGGTTCTCCAGCATCGCCTGGTAGGCCTCGTCCACCTTGTCCATCATCCGGTTCAGCTTGGCGATGAGATCCTCGCCGAAGAACTTGCCGTGCGTGCGGGCGCGCTGCAGCATCCGGGAGATGCTCTCGCCGGAGTCGCCCAGGGACTCCATCTCGCCGATGATCTTGTACATGCCCTTGATGCGCATCGAAGAGCGCTCGGACAACTCGCCGCGTGAGACCTCGTTGAGATAGGCCGCGATTTCGCGTTCGATGTTGTCCGTGATTTCCTCGTACTTGACCAGCTTGGCGCGCAGCTCCTCGAATTGGTCGGCGTCCTTCTCGTTGATGGCCTCGCGGATATAGCCGAAGCCCTTGTGGCAGATCTCGCCGAAGTAGATGATCTCCTTGTTGGCCTCCTCCAGCGAGAGCTCCGCCGTGGAGAGCGGACCGCCGGAGATGTACTTGAGGCGATATACCTCGCCTTCGCCTTCCTTGGCCGGGAAGATGGCCGTGACGAACTTCTCGATCAGCGGGATGAACCACACGAGGACCAGCACGTTGGTCACATTGAACAGGGTGTGCATCGTACAGACGCTGTAGAGCAGGGAAGTGCTGATGATCTCGGCGTTCGAGGCGTCGGTCAGGTCCGCGGTGTTGGGGTCGGGCAGGCCGAAAAGCGTGACGATATGGCCCACGAGGCGTAGGAAGAGCGGGAAGATGCACAGCACCCAGAACACGCCGAAGAGGTTGAATACCGTGTGCGAGAAGGCGGTGCGCTTGGCCGCGAGATTACCCACCGAAGCGGCGACGTTGGCGGCGATGGTGGTGCCGATGTTCTCGCCCAGAATCATGGCCGCCGCCAGCCGGAAGGGGATGACGCCCGTGGTCACGAGGATCATGATGATGGCCATCGTGGCAGCCGAGGACTGGAAGCAGACGGTCAGTACGATACTGATTACCAGGAAGATGGCGATAGACCAGCCGCCCAGGTCTGTCCAGGCCTGGAGGAAGCCGAGCTTCTCGGGCGTGATCAGCACCTGCGCGGTGGAGCGCAGCTGGGCGAAGCCGATGAAGAAGAGGCAGAAACCGATGATGATCTCGCCGATGTCCTTGTATTTCTTGTTTTTCTTGTTGCCCCGCAGCAGGAAGCCGATGAGGAAGAGCGGGAAGGCGAAGTCGGCCATGTTGAAGGAGAAGCCGAACACCGCCATGATCCAGGAGGTGACCGTGGTGCCGATGTTGGCACCCATGATTACGCCGATGGCCTGTCCGAGCACCAGCAGGCCCGCGTTTACGAAGCTGACGACCAGGATGGTCGTGGCCGTGGAGGACTGGATCGCAGCCGTGACACCCATACCGGTGATAATCTGCTTGAAAGGATTGGAAGTCATCGAGGCGAGGAACGAGCGGAGTCCGTCGCCGGCTACTTTCTGAAGACCGCCGCTGAGCAGGCTCAACCCGAAGAGGAAGAGGGTGACCGCGCCAAGCAGCGTAAGGATCTGTAAAATCATTCGGTAGGGATGTTTGTTATGCAAAATTAATAAAAATCGCCATAATTATGTACCTTTACTGCGCTAACTGAAAACTTATGCACAAATCTATTCTTATTCTGTCCATCCTGGCCTTGCTGCTGGTGTGTGGCTGTACCCACAGGGAGTACGACGCGCCTGAAGGCGTCAACCGGGAAATGACCCTGTTCGGGGAGGAAATCTACATCCCCGTCGGCAACATCGGCCCCATCACCGTAAAGGATCTCCTGAGCGGGAACAGTTCCATCGCTTCGCTCGTGGACCAGATGCTGCAGGAAGCGTCGGACGGCACCCTGAGCGTCAACGCGGAGGAAACCTTCTTCTCGAAGAATGCCTACGAGCTCTCCTACCAGATCCCGGACCGGACCCAGCCATACAGCTGGAATCTCGGGATGGTCTCCAGCTCGATCTCGTCGCCCGCCGCCATGCTGGGCTACTTGGGACTCAAGTTCCCGGAGCAGACCCTGGCCATCTCCATGCAGAATCCGCTCCTGGAGTCGTTCACGCTGAACACCACCGTCCGGATCGATGCCGGCAACTATACGACGGACAAGAAGTTCGAGGATTATGAGTTCAAACCCAGCTACTCCCCCCGGGCCCTTGTCGCGTTCACGCTCCCGGAGGACAAGATCGACATGATCGACCGCGTCATGCTGGTCGATACCGTGCTGGATCTGCCGGCGAATTTCACCGATGTGGCCCGGTCAGGCGAACGGGCTTCCTTCACCTTCGCTTATTCGTACGCGGCGAAGATCGCTCCGGGGCCGCTCTTCGCATTCTCCACGGAGCTCCCGCTGAACAATCTGAACCTGAAGATCGGCCAGTACAGGCTGCATGGCGCCACGCTGAGCTTCGAGCTGGAGAATTCGCTGCCGTTCGACATTACCATCGACAAGATCCTGGTGAGGGACGAGAAGGGAACGACCAACCCGGACGTCGTCTTCTCCTCCGGAATCAAGATCGCCGGCGGCACCCTGGCCAAGCCGGGCGTGACCCCCGTCACCCTGAGTATCGAAGCCACCGAAGGGACGATCCCCGATATCCAGTCCCTGTCCATCCAGTTCTCCATCAAGAGCGCCGAGGGAGCCGGCACCACGCCGCTCAACAGCAATATGGGCATTTCCGTTAAATCTGCTTCCGCAACCCTTCGCGGCGGCGTAACCATCTTTGGCCATGAAAAATAGGAAATTCTTCCTTGCGGCCGTGATGCTGCTTTGCGCCGGTTCGCTCCTGCAGGCGCAGGTATATCAGCAGGGCTTCTTCCTGAAGGATTACCGCCCCATTTACCGTATCAACCCGGCCCTCTTCCCGGACACCGATTTTATCGGGGGCTTTGAAGTGACCCGCGACAGGGCGCAGAATTACGGTGCCTCCAGCTACCTGTTCCCCCGGGATGGGGAAGTGGTGACGGGCTTGCACGAGTCCGTGTCCGCCGACGAGTTCCTGGGCCGCCTCCCGGATGTGATCGGGCAGAACGTCTTGATCGGCGTCAATCTGTTCTCCTACGGTATCAAGCGCGGGGACGCCTACCATACTTTCGAAGTCAGTGCGCACATCCCGTCTTCCTATTCGGTACCCAAGAGCGTCTTCGACCTGCTGAAGCGCGGAACTGTGCTGGACGAGTATGACCTGAGCCGCTTCGGCGTCAGGGGACAGGCTTATATCGAGCTGGCGTACGGTTACGGCCGCCGGCTCAGCGACGTCGTTTCCATCGGCGGCCGCATCAAGTTGCTGGCTGCGATGTGGGGCGCCTCCTACCGCTTCACGCGTTTCAAAGTGGAAAAGAATGCCTCTGGCAGTTACACGATCTTTTCCTCGGCCAAACTGGACCTGCCCAGCCGCTTCTACAAGATTGAAACGCTTCCGGATCAGGAAGTCAACCTGATGGATATCAAGTCCAATTACCTGTTCCCGCTTCCTACGGGTGGCGGCGCAGCCGTGGATCTCGGCGTGGCGGTCACGCCGAACAAATACCTGACCCTGTCGGCCTCGATCCTGGATCTCGGCGGTATCGTCTGGCATTACGGCAATGCGTCCATCTCCCACGACTACATGACCTTCGACGGCCTGGGCAGCTTCTCCTATAGTGAACTGAACAAGAATGCCCTGACGGAAAAGGCCGAAGAGATCGGAAAAAAGTTCCTGAACGGTCTTAAGCCGAGACTGAACTCCGACCAGGTGCGCTGGGAAGTGCTGCCGTTCACGGCCAACCTGGGTGTCCGCTACACGCTTCCGTGCTGTGAACAGCTGCGCGTGGGCGCCATCGCGAATTACACGAACTACACGTACACACCGTACTGGGAGGCCCGTCTGGGCGTGGATTACGACCCGTTCCCGTGGCTGGATCTGACCGGTTCCTTCGGCCGGAGTCAGTACGGATTTGTCTATGGATTCGGCCTGGCCGCGAAGTTCTCCCGCTTCCAGCTGTATTTCGGCTACGAAAACAGCACCTGCGGCAGCCTCAAGCGTTCCAGCACGCCGATCGATCCGGCGCACAAGGCCTGGTCCGTGGGTCTTACCTACGATTTATAAGGAAGGGCGCTGGTCTCACCGGCGATCCATACCACATCACCGACCCCGAACTGGAAATCCGGTTCGGGGTTCGTGATGAATTCCCCGTTGTGCAGGACGCTGATGACCATGCAGCGGTACTGGCGCAGGTTCACGCCCCGCAGCGTCTTGCCGGTCAGGAAAGAATCGGCTTCCAGCGTGAGCGAAACCACCTCGAACTCCAGGTCGCCGGCCGACGGCTGGGCGGCGTTGGAGCGGGAAAGCATGGTGCGGAGAGCATCGATCTGGGCGGAGGAGCCCACGGCGAGCAGCTTGTCGTAGGGGAAGATGCGCACGTCGCCGGAGGGAATGGTGATGCTCTGGTTGCCGCGCCGGATCTTGACCAGGTTGGCGCCGGTCTCGGCGCGGAACGGGATATCTTTCAGCGGCTTGCCCGCGAAAATGCTGTCGGGGGAGACCTCCAGCGGCTCCAGGTGGACGTCGTAGCCGGCCATCTTGTCCCGCAGGGAGGTCGACACCGGATGGTTGCGGCGCTCCGCTTCTTCCTTCTCGTTGAGGTTGCTCAGGAAGCGCTCCTCCAGCGCGGAGTAGCGGTGGATGGTGCTCCGAGTGACGATCACGAAGATGATGCCGCCCAGCATGATGAGCACGATCGCCCAGCCGGCCAGGTCGAAGTGGCTGGCGATGACACTGATTACCAGGGAGATGGCGATGAAGGTCCGGGTGAGGACGAGGCCCGCGAGCGGCCATTTGTTGGCGTTCTTCTCCGCCAGCAGCTTGGACGCGTGGGCGTTGATGGAGCCGGAACTGATGGCCATGCCGTAAAGGAAGGGCGACATCACGAACAGGGTCACCGAGACGACGACCAGGTCGTGCAGGAATTCGCTCCAATCCGGGAACAGCCGGGTGGCCAGCGGCTCCAGGAACTGCTTGGAGCCGATCATGATGGCGACGAGGATGACGCCGTAGAGGACGATGCGCAGGAAATAGGCGCGCAGCAGCTTCTTCCATTCGCTCTGCTCGACGGCCGTGGAGCGGGATTTCTGCTCCGGCGCGTCCAGGCGGGCGACCCAGGCTTCCGGCAGGGCCTTGAGCAGGCCGGCGTAGGCCGGCTCGGCCAGCTTGATCATATAGGGTGTCGTGAAGGTCGTGATGACGGACACGGCGATGATGACCGGGTAAATGAATTCCCGCATGACGCCGAGCGTCACGCCCACGCCTGCGATGATGAAGCCGAACTCGCCGAGCTGGGCGAGGCTGAAGCCCGTGTGGACGGCATTCCGCAGGCCGCCGCCGGTCATCAGGATACCCGCGCCGGCGAAGAGGATGTGGCTGAGCATCACCAGCAGCGTGATGATGAGGATGGGCAGCCAGTGCTCCGCGATGACGCCCGGGGCGACCATCATACCCACGGAGACGAAGAAGATGGCGCCGAACAGGTCCTTGATCGGCGCGACGAGTTTATCAATATGCTCGCTCTCAATGGTTTCTGCGAGGATGGAACCCATCACGAAGGCGCCGAGCGCGGAGGAGAATCCGACGGCCTCGGCCAGCGCGACCATGCCGAAGCACAGGCCGATGCTCACGATGAGCAGGATCTCGTCGTTGAGATAGCGGCGCGCCCGCTTGAGGACGGACGGGATGAGATAGATGCCCACAAGGAACCACAGGATGAGGAAGAAGGCCAGCTTGCCCAGGTTGAAGAGCATCTCGCCGCCGGCGAACTCCTTGGAGACCGCCATCGTGGAGAGGAGGACCATGAGCAGGATCGCGATCAGGTCCTCGACCACCAGCGTGCCGAACACCATCCCGGCCCAGGGACGGCCTTTCAGGCCCATGTCGTCATAGGATTTCAGCACCACCATCGTGGAGGACATCGAGAGCAGACCGCCCAGGAAAATGCTCTCCATCACCGTCCAGCCCATGGCCTGTCCGGCCACGTAGCCCAGCATGAACACGCCGAGGAACTTGCTCCCGGCGGTGACGAGCGCGCTGCTGCCTACCTTGAGCAACTTCTTGAAACTGAACTCCAGACCCAGACCGAACATCAGGAAGATGATGCCGATCTCGGACCATTGGTGGACCGTCTCCTCGGAACTGATGCCGGGGAACCAGGAAATGTGCGGGCCGACCAGGAAACCGGCCAGGATGTAACCCAGGATGAGCGGCTGCTTGAGCGCCTTGGATATAATGGTGAACGCGCCTGCGGAAATGAGAATGATCGCCAGGTCACGTACGAGGTTTAATTCTTCGGACATATCAGGGACAAAATTACAAAAAATGTCTAAATTTATAGACTAAAACTAAATCGAATGAAAATACAATTAACCATTTCGCTGCTCGCGGTCCTGCTCTCTCTGGCCGCGTGTTCAGAACAAGCGTATGTAGTCCGGGGCGACCAGGTGACCGTCCGCGTGTCGGCGCCGGTGCCCGGCGGAGCCTCCGTGGTGCGCCTGCAGGTTGCGGGACCGGAGCTGATCCGCGTGTCGGCGAGCCCGGACGGGGCGCTGCACGAGCGGGCGAGCCTCGTCGTCGTGCCGCAGAAGCGCTTCCGCGATTTCACGGTCACGCAGCAGGATGGGGAAGTGTGCGTCCGCACGGCGTCGCTGACGGCGGCCGTCAATCCGGAGAATGGCGCCGTGCGCTTCCTGGATGCGGACGGCGTGCAGCTGCTCGGCGGCTCCCGCATGGCCTTCGCCCCGACGGAAGTGGAGGGCAGGCAGGCTTTCTCCACCCGGGTGAGCTTTGATTCGCCGGCGGACGAGGCCTTCTACGGCCTGGGCCAGCAGCAGAGCGGCGAGCTCAACCACAAGGGCCGCAGCGAGGAGCTTTTCCAATATAATACGAAGGTCAGCCTGCCGATGGTGGTCTCCACGCGCGGCTACGGCCTGCTCTTCGACGCCTATTCCTACAGCCGCTGGGGCAATCCCGAACCGTACCGCCAGCTGGGCGAGCTCTTCACCCTGACGGGGAAAGACGGCCGGACGCCGGGTCTCACGGGCACCTACCAGCCCTTCCGTGGCGAAGCGCTCGTCCGCCAGGAGGACAGCCTCTATTTCGAGAACGAATGGGCTATCCGCAACCTGCCGCAGGTGCCGCTCCAGGGCGCCAAGGTGGTCTATGAAGGCTATATTGAAGCCCCGCAGACGGCTGATTATCACTTTATTCAATACTATGCCGGCTTCCAGCGCACGCTGATCGGCGGGCAGGAAGTCATGGCGCGCCGCTGGCGCCCGGCCTGGAATCCCAACAGCTACAAGTTCACCGTCCACCTCGAGGCCGGGCAGAAGACGCCCGTCCGCCTGGAATGGGAACCGGACGGCGGCGTGTCCTACCTGGGCCTGCGCGTCGCCCCGCTGCAGGCGGAAGGAGAGCAGGAGCGCCTCGCGTTCGCGTCCGAATTCGAGCCGCAGCTGGACTTCTGGTTCATCGGCGGCGGCAGCCACGACGCCGTGATCCGCGGCTACCGGCAGCTGACCGGCAAGGCGCCCGTGATGCCCAAATGGGTGCTGGGCTTCTGGCAGAGCCGGGAGCGCTACAGCACGCAGGACGAGCTGGTGGGCACGCTGCGCGAGTTCCGCGAGCGTGGCATCCCCGTGGACAACATCGTCCAGGACTGGCAGTACTGGCTGGACGACCAGTGGGGCAGCCACGAATTCGATCCCGCGCGCTACCCGGACCCCGAGCAGATGCTGGACGACGTGCACGCGATGCACGGCCGCTTCATGATCAGTGTCTGGCCGAAATTCTATACCAACACCGACCATTATAAGGAGCTGAAAGCGGCGGGCTTCGCCTATACGCACGCCGAAGAGGACAGCCTCGTGGACTGGCTCGGGCACAGGCAGAGCTTCTACGACGCCTACGCCGCGGGCGGGCGCAAGATGTTCTGGCGGCAGATGGACGAGACGCTCTACAGCCGCTATGGCCGCAAGATCGATGCCTGGTGGATGGACGCCAGCGAGCCGAACCTGCGCGACTGCCTCCCGATGGACTACTTCAAGTGGCTGATCAGCCCGACGGCGCTCGGCCCTTCGACCGAATACCTGAACGCTTACGCGCTCGTCAACGCCGACGCCATCTACAACGGCCAGCGCAGCGTGGACCCCGACAAGCGGGTCTTCCTGCTGACGCGCAGCGGCTTCCCGGGCCTGCAGCGCTATTCCACGGCCACGTGGAGCGGCGACATCGGCACCTCCTGGACCGACATGCGCACGCAGATGGCCGCCGGCCTGAACTTCTGCATGAGCGGCATCCCGTTCTGGGGCATGGACATCGGCGGCTTCTCGGTCATGAGCAAATTCTACAGCCCGGCAAACGCCGGGGAATGGCAGGAGCTCCAGACGCGCTGGCACCAGTTCGGCACCTTCGTGCCGCTGTTCCGCACGCATGGCCAGTGGCCGCAGCGCGAGCTCTGGAACATCGCCCAGGAGGGCTCTCCGGCCTACGAGAGCATCCTGTGGTACATGCGCCTGCGCTACCGCCTGATGCCGTATCTGTATTCGCTGACGGCTGCCGTCAGCTTCGACGACTACACCCTGATGCGGGCCCTGCCGATGGACTGGCCCGCCGATCCGCAGGTGCGCGAGCTGGACGACCAGTGGATGTTCGGCCCGGCCCTGATGCCCTGCCCGGTCAGCGAGTACGGCGCCCGCAGCCGCGAAGTCTATTTCCCCGAAGGGGGCTGGTATGACTTCTACTCCGGCGTTTTCCTGTCGGGCGGACAGACGCGCACCGTGGACGCGCCCTACGAGCGCATTCCGCTCTTCGTGCGGGCGGGTTCCATCATCCCGTTCGGTCCCGAGATGCAGTGGTCCGACGAGAAGCCGGCGGAGGACATCCGCCTGTACGTCTACGCCGGCGCGGATGCGGATTTCACGCTTTACGAGGACGACGGCCTGACCTTCGACTACGAGAAAGGCGCCTGCGCCCGCATCCCGATCCGCTGGGACGATGCGACGCGCACCCTGACGGTTGGGGCGCGCAGCGGCGCCTTCCCGGGCATGCTGGAGCAGCGCCGCTTCACCGTCGTGGTCGTGGATCCGGCGCATCCGCAGGCGTACGACCCCGATGCGCTGGGCGTCGTGCTTGATTATGAAGGAAAAACAATTCATCTAACCCTGTAATATGATTAACCAACTGATTTCGAAGGCTTCGGCCTTCGCCCTGGGCCTTGCCGCCCTGGCCGCCTGCGGCGCGCCGAACGGCAACATGCTCCCCGCCATCCAGCCGGATCCGGCCGTGGAGGCGCAAGTCGAGAAAGTCCTCAAGGGCATGACCCTCGAGGAGAAAGCCGGACAGATGGTCCAGATCTCCATCCTGAAGGTGCAGGATGAGACGGGGGAGAATCTCGACCCCGCCAAACTGCAGGAAATCATCGGCAAGTACAAGGTGGGCTCCATCCTGAACGTGCTGAACGACCGGGCGCAGAGTCGCGAGAAGACCGCCGAGCTCGTGCGCCAGATGCAGGAAGTGTCGATGCGTGAACTCGGCATCCCGTGCATCTACGGCCTGGATATGATCCACGGTGCGACCTATCTCACCGACGGCACCTTCTTCCCGCAGGAGATCAACCTCGGCGCCACCTTCAACCGCGAATATGCGGCGACGATGGGCCGTATCATGGCCTATGAGACACGTGCCGCGCAGGTGCCGTGGGTGTTCTCCCCGGTCATGGACCTGGGCCGCGACGCCCGCTGGCCGCGCCACTGGGAGAGCTGGGGCGAAGATCCCTACCTCCAGGCCGAGATGGCCCGGACCGAGACGGTCGCCATCCAGGGCAACGACCCCAACCACGTCGACCTGGAGCATGCGGCCGTGAGCATCAAGCATTTCATGGGTTACGGCGTGCCGCACACCGGCAAGGACCGCACCCCGGCCTACCTCGCCGAGAACGACCTGCGCGAGAAGTTCTTCCGTCCTTTCAAGGAGTGCTTCGAGGCGGGCGCCCTGACGGCGATGGTCAACTCCGCGTCAATCAACGGCATCCCGACGCACGCGAATCATGAGCTGCTGACCGTCTGGGTCAAGGAACAGCTCGGCTGGGACGGCATGCTGGTGACCGACTGGGCCGACATCGACAACCTCTACACGCGTGACCACGTGGCCGCCGACAAGCGCGAGGCGGTGAAGCTTGGCATCAACGCCGGCATTGACATGATCATGGATCCGTTCGATCCGGAGTGCTGCAACGTGATCGTGGACCTGGCGAAGAGCGGCGAGATCCCGATGTCCCGCATTGACGACGCCGTGCGCCGCGTCCTGCGTCTGAAGGTCCGCCTGGGCCTCTTCGAGAACCCGACCTGGGACTGTGCGTATCCGGATTTCGCTTCGCCGGAATTCGCAAAGCAGTCCTACGCCGCGGCCGTGGAGTCCGAGGTGCTGCTCAAGAACGAGGGCGTCCTGCCGCTCAAGGGCACGGAGCGCATCCTCGTCACGGGTCCGAACGCCAATACCCTGCGCGCCATGAACGGCGGCTGGTCCTATACCTGGCAGGGGTCCGCGGACGATTTCGTGCCGCAGTACAATACTTTCTTCGAGGCCCTGTTCGACCGTTTCCCCGGGAAGGTGAGCTGGGTGCCGGGCGTGCTCTACGACCCGACCGACTGGCAGAAAGACATCAACGTGGGTATCCAGAAGGCCGTCAGCGCGGCCCGGAACGCGGACGTGATCGTGGCCTGCGTGGGTGAGAACAGCTATTGCGAGACGCCCGGCAACATGGACGACCTGAATCTCTCCGCGAACCAGAAGGAGCTGGTGCGCCAGCTCGCCGCCACGGGCAAGCCCGTGATCCTGGTGCTGAACGAGGGCCGTCCGCGCATCATCGGCGACATCGAGCCGCTCGCGAAGGCGGTCGTGGACGTGATGCTGCCGTCCAATTACGGCGGCGACGCCCTGGCGGCGCTGCTCGCCGGCGACGAGAACTTCTCCGGCAAGCTGCCGTTCACGTACAGCAAGCACATCAACGCGCTGCATACCTATGATTATAAGGTGTCCGAGCACCGCGAGGTGATGGAGGGTTCGTACAATTATGACGCGGTGATGGATGTGCAGTGGCCGTTCGGCTTCGGTCTGAGCTACACGACCTTCGCTTACAGCAACATGCAGCTGCTGTCTCCGGAGAGCTTCCAGGCGGGCGACAAGATCCAGGTGTCCGTCGACGTGACGAATACGGGTAAGCGTGCCGGCAAGGAGGCGGTGCTGCTGTACAGTTCCGACCTCGTGGCGTCGCTGATTCCGGACGTGAAGCGGCTGCGCGGCTTCGAGAAGATCGAGCTGCAGCCGGGCGAGACGAAGACCGTGAGCTTCACGGTGCCGGCCTCTGAATTGGCGTTCGTGTGGGCTGACGGTAAGTGGCGGTTGGAGGAAGGCGATTTCCGCCTCAGCTGCGGCGGCCAGGCCGTCACGCTCCGCTGCATCTCTACCAAAGTCTGGAACACCCCGAATATTTAATATGAAAAAGATCGTATTTCTGGATGCTGCCACCCTGGGGGAAACCCCGCTGGACGAGATTGCCGCGCAGGGCGAGCTGATCACCTACCCGTTCTCCAGTCCCGAAGAGGCGCTGGAGCGGGTGGGGGATTGCGACGTGCTGATTGTCAATAAGGTACGGGTCGGCGAGGCGCTGCTTGCGCGTGCCTCGCGGCTGAAGCTGATCTGCGTGGCCGCGACGGGCGTGAACAACATTGACCTGGACGCCGCGGCGGCGCGGGGCATCCCCGTCCGCAACGCCATCGGCTATTCCACCGAGTCGGTGGTCCAGTCCACCTTCGCGCACCTGCTCTCGCTGGCCGGCTTCTCGCCGTACTTCGACGACTGCGTCAAGAGCGGCCGCTATTCCGCGGGCCGCATCTTCTGCGACATCTCCCACCCGTATCCCGAGCTGGCCGGCAAGACGCTGGGCATCGTTGGGATGGGCACGATCGGCACCCGCGTGGCGGCCGTGGCGACGGCGTTCGGGATGGAGGTCATCTATTATTCGACCTCCGGGACCGGCCACAACACGGATTACCCGAGCGTCCCGCTGGACGAGCTGCTCGCCCGCGCGGACGTGGTCAGCGTGCATGCTCCGCTCAACGAGCGCACAAAGGGCCTCATCGGGGCGGCGGAGCTGCGGAAGATGCGTCCGACGGCCTTCGTGCTCAACCTGGGGCGCGGCGGCATCGTGGACGAGGCGGCGCTCGCCGAGGCCGTCGACGCGGGCGTGATCGCCGGCGCGGCGCTGGACGTGTACGTCACCGAGCCGCTCCCGGCCGACAGCCCGCTGCTGCACGTGAAGCACCCCGAGCGCTTCCGCTTCACGCCGCACACGGCCTGGGCCAGCCGCGAGGCGCTGCTCCGTCTGGTGCACCAGATCGCCGAAAACATTCGTGGCACGGTTTTGGATTAGTTCAATATCCGGAGAACAAACTCTAAGTGGATATTAAACAATAAACTGTACTACAACCTAAGAAAAGCGGACCCTGTGACAGGATCCGCTTTTTCTATCGCATATCTGCTACCAGCTCCCTATAGTCATTCAGCAACCGTTGAAATCCGATGTCGAAGGGAATGAAGAGCGGCAGGACGAAATGCAGGGCGAAGCGTACGGTGAGGGACCAGGCTTTGTCCTTCATCCCGCGCATGATCAGCAGGTAGGGGAGCCAGATGGGCAGGGCGCCCACGGCGCAGACGGCGAACAGCGGCAGCGAGAGCACGGACAGCAGCAGCCGGAGGCCGCGCCGGTCGTGGCGCCTTTCGATCGGCTCGCCGATCAGGGCGATGACGCGCTCGCGCAGCTCCTCGCAGAGTTCCCGATAGATCTCCGCCTCGGGCTTGTCCGCGCGCTTCGCGAACTCCTCGGCGATCTCCATCGGCTCGCCGACGCGCATGCGGACGCGGGTCTGACCGCGGAAGAAATCCTCGTAGCAGGTTCCGATCGGATAGATATAAACCGGCTTTCCAAGCTGGTTGGAGGCCATTTTCGCGACGCGGAAGAGGCCTTTCTTCAGCGGCAGCATGCCGCGCTCGGCACGATGCGTGCCCTCGGCGTACATGCAGAAGGGGACATCGTGGTCCAGGCAGTCGACGATCTCGTCGAAGACTTCGAAATTCTTGGCCACCTCCGCGAGGCCGTTGCGCTCGCGGGCGAGGGGAACGATGCGCAGCCAGTGCAGGATCCGCGCCGTGCGCGGCTTCGCGAAGATATCGGAACGGGCGCCGAAGGCGATGGGGTCCCGCTTCGGCCGCAGCAGGAGCTGCAGCATCGGATCCATCAGTGTGGCGCAATGGTTGGGGGCCAGCAGCACCGCCCCGGCATGGGGAATCCGCTCCATTCCTTCGATGCGGATGGAACGGAAACAGCTCCGCGTGATCCAATCGGTATAGCGGCGGCAGCGGGTGTAGCCTCGATACGGCTCCCAGATTTTTGCCATGCGTCAGATATTGTGGCTATGCTCGTAGCGGTTGAAGATGGTGCTGACCGTCAATCCGCTGATAATGTGCCAGATACCCCACCATGCGGTGATTACCAGGGTACCGCCGTGCGGCGGGAAGCCCGCGAAGAGGTTGGTGCCGAGCAGCAGGACAAGGCCCAGGCCGCTGTTCTGGATGCCGGTCTCGATCGTGAGGGTGCGGCGGTCCTTCTTGGGGACCTTGAAGAACGTACCCATACCGAAACCGATGCTGAGGGCCAGCAGGTTATGGATCAGCACGACCAGGAAGATGTATTTCACGCACTTCAGGAAGGCCTCGATGTTGCCCATGAAGGAGAGCACGACCATCGCGATGAAGAAGATGATGCTGAACCACTGCATGGGTTTCTTCATCTTTTCGGCCGCCTTGGGCAGGTAGCGGGCGGTCAGGATGCCTAGCGTCAGCGGAATGCCCAGCAGGATGAAAATGGTCTTGAAGACGTCCCAGAGGGGGATGGCGAGCTGCGGGACATCGCCCGAAACCTCGGCGAAATGCAGGTACAGGTTGCCGTAGAGCCAGAAATTGAACGGGGTCATCAGGATGGCGAGGGCCGTGCTGATGGCCGTGAGGCTGACGGACAGCTCGATGTTCGCCTTGGAGAGCGAACTCATGAAGTTGGAGATGTTCCCGCCGGGGCAGGAGGCCACCAGGATCATGCCGAGCGCCATGGTCCAGCTGATCCAATGGCCGAAGGCCAGGGCCAGCAGGAAGGTCAGCAGCGGCAGCAGGATGAGCTGGCAGCACATACCTATAATAAGAGATTTGGGGTTGCTGAATACTTCGGCGAACATCCTGGGCTTGATGCCGAGGGCGACGCCGTACATGACGAAGGCCAGCACGATATTGATCGTATTCATGCCGCCGGCGTTCAGGGTCACGTTAATCCCGTCGATAACAGAGGTGATTTCAGGACTCATAGTACACAATTTGAAAGTAAATATAGCAAGAAAGCGTCAAACATCAATCAAAAAGCGGCAGTTTTCAATCGTGTTTCCCTTCGATAAAATAATTATTAACTCTAACTCGCTGAAAATCAAGTCTGAAATAAATTATTAAAAAATTTTCAAAAAAAATTTGCAGATTCAGTTTTTTGTAGTACCTTTGCACTCGGGTTGAGCAAGTGACCGTTCTGGCCCATCAACCTATTGGTTATTAGTTTTAGTGTTATTAATTATGTGGTTAGTATGAGTTGTTGCCGGGATGGTACCAACTCATTTCTTTTTATGCCCATCCTGTCACCGAAATCTGTGACCTATCAATATGAAAGTATTCACCATGAAACTGTTGATCCGTTTCCTCTGCGCGACGGCCCTCGCTGCGGCCTGCTGCGCCTGCGCGCCGTCCGACCCGCTGGTCGTGCGCACCCGGTCCGGCCTGGTCCGGGGCATTGAAGAAGAAGGTACGCTGGCCTTCAAGGGCATTCCCTATGCGCGCGTGGAGCGCTTCATGCCGCCGCTGCCCGTCGAGAAATGGGACACGGTGATGGTCTGCGACCATTTCGGCCCGCAGGTGATGCAGGGGAACGGCCGGCGCGCGCTGCCTGACAGCGTGATGTCCGAGCAGAACTCCTGCGTGCTGAACGTCTGGACGACGGACACGAAGGCCCGCAAGCCGGTGATGCTGTGGATCCACGGCGGCGGCTTCGATTCCGGCTCGGCGGCCGGCAACCCCGGCATGGGCCTGGCGAAGCAGGACGTGGTCGTGGTAAGCCTGAACCACCGTCTGAACATCCTCGGTTTCCTGGACCTCTCCAGCTTCGGTGAGCAGTACAGGCACTCCAACATGGTCGGCATGCTCGACATCGTGCAGGCCCTGGAGTGGATCCGCGACAATATCAAGGCCTTCGGCGGCGATCCGTCCAACGTGACGATCTTCGGCGAGTCCGGAGGCGGCGGCAAGGTCGGTACCCTGATGTGCATGCCGGCCGCGAAGGGCCTCTTCCACAAGGCCATCATCATGAGCGGTACCATCCTGAACGTCAATACGAAAGCGATGACCGAGGAGCTCGGCCGCGCCGTCGTGGCAGAGCTGGGCTTCGGCCCGGACGAGGTGGAGAAACTCAAGGACGTCCCGTACGGCGAGCTGGTCGCCGCCGGGCAGCGTGCGATGGCCGCGAGCATCGGCACCCGCTCGCCGGGCACGCCGATGATGTGGGGCTTCGGCCCTGCGCCGGATGGGGAAGTGCTGCTCCAGCAGCCGTTCCAGCCCGATTTCGCGGAGATCTCCGCGGACGTGCCCCTGATGATCGGCACGACCTTCAACGAACTGCAGCGCCGCGTGTACGGCACCCCGATGACCCTCGACGAGGCCAAGGCGCAGCTGAAGG
This sequence comes from Candidatus Cryptobacteroides sp., assembly GCA_045117755.1. GTDB lineage: Bacteria > Bacteroidota > Bacteroidia > Bacteroidales > UBA932 > Cryptobacteroides. The sequence goes on along the minus strand of JBGUOB010000032.1, from coordinate 19,361 downwards.
CGACCTTCGGCGAGCGCGTGGACGAGTACGTGGCCGCCTTCGCGGAAGCCTGGCCCGACTATACCCCGCAGGACCTGCTGTCTATCGACATGATGTTCCGCCCGAAGACGCTCATCACCGCGGACGCGGTGGCGACGACGCGCCGGGCGCCCACCTGGATGTATATGTTCACCTGGAAATCCCCCGCGGACCAGGGTTCCGTCCACGGCTACGAGCTGAACTTCTGCTTCAACACGCCGAACCTGCACGGCCGCGTGCTGCCCGAGCCCGGCGAGGGCGACTGGCAGTTGGCGCAGAACATGAGCCGCAGCTGGGCGAATTTCGCCATCACGGGCGACCCGAACGTCGAAGGCCTGCCGGCCTGGCAGCCCTACACGCCGGAGAACGGCGAATGCTTCATCTTCGACTACGAGTGCCGGGTGCGCAACAACTTCGACCGGCCGCTGCAGGGCATCCTGAACGACTGCTGTTTCAAGCAGTTGGATGCTTTCCGCGCGCGGCAGTAATCAGGCTTCGAAATACAGGATCTCCCCGCTGACGGGGTGGCGGAAACGGAGGCTCTCGGCGTGCAGCCAGAGACGGCCTCCGTTCGCGTTTCCATAGAGGCGGTCGCCCTTGATGGGGCGGCCGAGCCCGTCGGCGTGCGCCGCGTGGACGCGCAGCTGGTGGGTACGCCCGGTCTTGGGCGTGAAGCGGATATCGATCTCTCCGTCAGGCAGTTGCTCCAGCACTTCGTACTCCGTGACGGCGAGTTTGCCGTGCTCGCGGTCCACCATCTGGCGGGGGCGGTCGTAGTAATCCAGGCAGAGGGGGAGGGCGATGGTGCCCTTGCGGGCATGGTCGAAGGGGCGTGTGCCGGCGGCCAGGCGCGCGCGGTAGGTCTTGGCGACCTCCCGCTCGGCGAACTGCCGCTCGAGTTCGGACTTGGCCGCCAGGTTGCGGGCGAAGACCATCACGCCGGAAGTGTCCATATCCAGCCGGTGGCAGGAATGCACCTCGCCGAAGCGCTCCCGGAGCCAGTCCAGCAGGGATTTCGCCTTCGTGCGACCCGGCACGGAAAGCATACCGGAAGGCTTGCAGACAACGAGGATGTCGGCATCCTCGTGCAGGATGCGGGGCTCGCTGTCGGCCGTGAATTCGCGGTCGAGCGGATTGGGCGCGACGTCCAGCCCCTCGAGCATAAAGCTCAGCAGCGGACCGCACTTGCCGGTACAGGAAGGATAGAAGCGGCCCTGCTCGCGCACCTCGGCGGCAGGGGAGGCGCCGTACCAGAATTCGCCCATGGCGATGGGCGTAAGATGATGTTCGTAAGCGTATTGTAGCAGCTTCGGCGCCGCGCAGTCGCCCGTCCCGCCCGGCGGCACGAGCCCGCGGCGCGCAAACACCTCCCGGATGGACAGCGTCTCCCCGCGCGCATTGCTGACCCGGTACTGCTCGAAAATCCAGCCCTGCAGCTCCGCCGATGCCGCCGCCCGCTCCGGCCCGGCCGGCATCGCCGAAATCTCCGCCTCCCGCCGCCGGAAATACCCCTCCGGCTCCGTCAGATCGAAGATCGGCGGCACAAAACCAGGCACCCTCGCCCGGCCCCCGACCGTCCCGCTGAACGCATACAGGAACCCTACCTCGCCCTCCTCATCCTCTACTTCAAGTACCCCCAGCATTTTTCCTTGTTTCAATAAATTAGCCGTTTCGGGAGTTGCCTCCGAAAACCGTAGCCACCCTCGGCTTCGTAAGAGGGAGGGGCCCGTTGCCGAAGGCAATGGGAGGGGTCCTGCGGAGCAGGACGTTTTCGGAGGCAAGCTCCCGAACGGCTGATCTAAATAAGAAATAAGTTGCTGCGAAGCGGCGACGATCTCCGGCGCAGGCGTATAACAAAAAGGATAGGTGAAAGGCCCCCGCGCCATCACAGAAAACGCTGCAACGCGTGCCACACCCGGTGCACCGGGAACCCCATCACATTATAGAACGACCCCTCGATCGACGAAATCCCCACATACCCGATCCACTCCTGGATCCCGTAGGCCCCCGCCTTATCGTAAGGCTTGTACTTATCGATATAATGATCGATCTCCGCCTCCGTCAGCGCCTCGAAATGCACCTGCGTCGACACGCTGAACGTCTCCTCCCGCGCACAGTCCCGGATCGTCACCGCCGTCACCACCTCATGCGCCCGCCCCGACAGCTTGTGGAGCATCTCCACCGCCTCCTCCCGCGAATGCGGCTTCCCCAGCACCTCCCGGTCCACGATCACCACCGTATCCGACGTGATCAGCACCTCGTCCGCCTCCAGCGGCCGGTGGAACCCGTGCGACTTGCCCGCACTCAGCTGCACCGGCACCTGATGCGCCTCCACGCCCGGATCCAGCCGCTCCTCGAACGTATTGCCGGTATCCACCGTGAAATCGATATCCAGCCCCGCCAGCAGCTCCCTGCGGCGCGGCGAATTGCTCCCGAGAATGATCCGTTTCATGCTAGAAAATCTGATCGAAATGGTCCTCGTCGAACACCCACTTGCCCTGCGCCTTCAGGATCATCTCGATCCCCTCGCGGATGCAGCCGCGGCCGCCGGGCCGCTCCGACACATAATCCGCCGCGGCCTTGGCCTCGTCCGCGGCGTCCGCCGGCGCGATGCCGAAACCACAGGCGCGCAGCACCTGCGTATCCGGGATATCGTCCCCGAAATAAGCCACCTCGCTCGCGTCCAGGCCGTTCTGCTCGCAGAACTGGCGGAACACCTTCAGCTTGCCGCGCACCCCGAGGAACAGATTCTCCGGGCGGATGCCCATGTGGATGCAGCGGCTGTGCAGCGGCGGCGTGTCGGCCCCGGAAATCACGGCCATGATATAACCCTGCTTCGCGGCGAAACGCGACGCGAAAGAATCCTTGGCATTCACGATGCGGACCAGGTCCTCGGGCGTCGGGCCGAAGGGGATGATGCTCCCGTCGGTCGCCACCCCGTCCAGGTCGTAGGCGATGGCCTTGATGGCCTTAAGATTTGGTGCCATTCGGTGAGAAGTCTCCAAGGTTGAACGTTCCCTTCTGCTCGGGCGCGGTGCCCAGGTCGATGGGCCCGAACTGGGCCTCGTAGCGGGAAATATTGTCGGTCAGCGCATTGAGCAGGCGCTTGCAGTGCTCCGGCGTCATCACGATGCGGCTGCGCACCTCCGGCTTGGGCATGCCGGGCAGGACGGCGGCGAAATCGATGATGAACTCGCTGTGCGAGTGGCTGATGATGGCCAGGTTGGAATAGGTGCCCTGGGCTACCTCCGGACGGAGCTCGAAATTCAGTTGTTTCTTCTCGTTTTCCATGAAATGGGTAATTGAAGGGGCAAGTTAGGAAGCATTTTTGGAATAATCAAAGCGGGAATCAAAGCATTTCACGATTTTTTTGTGTACTTTTGTAGATTATGGAACTTAGTGCAAAATACAATCCCTCCGAAGTGGAGGATAAGTGGTACGCCTACTGGCTGAAAAACAGGTGCTTCCACTCCGAACCGGACCAACGCGAACCCTATACGATCGTTATCCCGCCGCCCAACGTGACGGGTATCCTGCACATGGGACATGTGCTCAACAACACGCTCAACGACGTGCTCATCCGCAAGGCACGCATGGACGGCAAGAACGCCTGCTGGGTCCCCGGCACCGACCACGCCTCCATCGCCACGGAGTCCAAGGTCGTCGCCCGCCTCAAGGAGAAGGGCATCAGCAAGGAAGACCTCACGCGCGAGGAGTTCCTCAAGTACGCCTGGGAATGGAAAGAGGAGCACGGCGGCATCATCCTGCAGCAGCTCCGCAAGCTCGGCGCCTCCTGCGACTGGGACCGCACCCGCTTCACCATGGAGCCGGCCCTGTCCGACGCCGTGACCGCCACCTTCTGCCATTTCTATAAGAAGGGCTGGATCTACCGCGGCGTGCGCATGGTCAACTGGGATCCCGTCGCCCTGACCGCCATCAGCGACGACGAAGTGATCCACAAGGACACCCAGAGTCATTTCTATCATCTGAAATACTACGTCTCCGACGGCCAGGGCAACCCGACCGACCAGTACCTCGTGATCGCCACGACGCGTCCGGAGACCATCATGGCCGACGCCGCCATCTGCGTGAACCCGGCCGACGAGCGCCATCACTGGCTGCGCGGCAAGAAAGTGCTCATCCCGCTGATCAACCGGGAGATCCCGGTGATCGAGGACGACTACGTGGAGATGGACTTCGGTACGGGCTGCCTCAAGGTCACGCCCGCCCACGACGCCCACGACTACGAGATCGGCATGCGCCACAACCTTCCGATCCTCGACATCATCGACGACCACGGCCGCCTGAACGAGCAGGCCCAGATCCTCGTGGGCGAGGACCGCTTCGTGGCCCGCAAGAAGATCGCCAAGATGCTGGAGGAGTCCGGCAACCTCGTCAAGATCGAGGACTACACCTCGCCGGTGGGCTACAGCGAGCGCACCGACGCCGTCATCGAGCCGAAGCTCTCCGCCCAGTGGTTCCTCAAGATGGAAGACCTCGCGGCCCGCGCCCTCGACCACGTCGAGTCCGGCCGCATCAAGTTCATCCCGGACAAATACCGCAACACCTACCGCCACTGGATGGAGAACGTCCGTGACTGGTGCATCTCCCGCCAGCTCTGGTGGGGCCAGCGCATCCCGGCCTGGTACCTGCCTGACGGCCAGGTGGTTGTCGAAGAGACGGCCGAAAAGGCCCTCGCCGCCGCGCAGAAGATCAACCCGGCCCTGACCGCCGCCGACCTCAAGCAGGACGAAGACGTGCTCGACACCTGGTTCTCCAGCTGGCTCTGGCCGATCTCCGTGTTCGATCCCGAACTGCCCGGCCATCCGGAGCACAAGGCGAACGCCGACCTGTCCTACTACTATCCGACCAACGACCTGGTGACCGGCCCGGACATCATCTTCTTCTGGGTGGCCCGCATGATCATGGCCGGCGACGAGTTCATGCACGACGTGCCGTTCCGCAACGTCTATTTCACGGGCATCGTGCGCGACAAGATCGGCCGCAAGATGTCCAAGACCCTGGGCAACAGCCCCAACCCGCTGGACCTCATCGCCAAATACGGCGCCGACGCCGTCCGCCTCGGCATGCTGCTCTGCTCCTCGGCAGGCAACGATATCCTCTACGACGAGTCCCAGGTGGAGCAGGGACGTAACTTCTGCGCCAAGATCTGGAACGCCTGGCGCCTGGTGAGCAGCTGGCAGGTGGACGAGAATGCCGCCCAGCCGGAGGCTGCCGCGATGGCCGTGAAGTGGTTCGACAACCTGCTCTCCAAGACCATCGAGACCGTCGAGGACCATTATTCGAAATTCCGCATCAACGACGCCCTGATGGCGATCTACAAGCTCTTCTGGGACGACTACTGCAGCTGGTTCCTGGAGCTGGTGAAGCCCGAATACGGCAAGGCCGTCGACAAGGCCAGCCGCGACGCCGCCGTGCGCTTCTTCGAGCAGCTGATCAAGCTCATCCACCCGGTGATGCCCTTCATCACCGAGGAGCTCTGGCAGGCCATGGAGCCGCGCCGGGAAGGGGAGACCATCATGTACCAGTCGAGCCCGAAGGCCGGCGCCTACGACGCCGACTTCCTCTCCCGCTTCGAGCAGGCCCGCGAGACGATCATCGCCATCCGCGCCGTCCGTGCGCAGAAGCAGATCGCGCCGAAGGACACGCTGGACCTCTTCATCGACGGCGAGTTCACCGGCGAACTGCTCCCGGTCATCCGCAAGGCCGCGAACCTCAGCATGATCAAGCCCGGCGCAGCCGAAGGCGCTTCCGTGTCCTTCCTAGTCGGCACCATCAAGATGAGCATTCCGCTGGCCGGCTTCGTCAACGCCGACGAGGAGAAGACCAAGCTGCAGGCGGAACTGGAGCACCAGCGCAAGTTCCTCGCGGGCGTCCGCGCGAAACTCTCCAACGAGAAATTCGTCGCCCACGCGCCGGAGGCCGTGATCGCCGGCGAGCGCAAGAAAGAGGCCGACGCGCTGGCGCGCATCGAGGCCCTGGAGGCATCGCTGAATAGTTTGAACTAACCCGTAACCGTTTGTAATATGTTGATTTACCCTCTCGGTGTCATCGGTCCCTGGCAGATCGTCATCATCGCCCTCGTGATCGTGCTGCTCTTCGGCGGCAAGAAGATTCCTGAACTGATGAAGGGGCTTGGCAAAGGTGTCAAGAGCTTCAAGGAAGGAATGAACGAGATCGAAGAACAGATCAACCAGGCTGACGAAAGCCCGAAGAAGAAAGACGATTCCGGCGAAGCGCCCAAGCAGTAAGGCGTGGCGGAGTCGGGCAAAGAGCAGGAGATGTCCTTCTGGGACCATCTCGAGGAGCTGAGGGGAACGATCTTCCGCTCGCTCCTTGCCGTGTGCCTGCTGGCCGTGCTCGGCTTCATCTTCAAGCGGCCGCTGTTTGCGCTCGTGCTCGGACCGGCCTCGCCCGATTTCTTCCTGTACCGGCTCCTGGGCTGGCATTTCGACCTGGACCTGATCAACGTGGAAGTCTCCGCGCAGTTCTTCGTCCACCTGCAGGCCGCCTTCGGCGCCGCGCTGATTCTCGCTTTCCCGTACATCATCTGGGAACTCTGGCGCTTTGTCGCTCCCGGGCTGTACGAGCGGGAGCGCAAGGCGGTCGGAACGGCCTTCGGCATGGCCACGGGCCTGTTCTACCTCGGCGTCGCCTTGGGCTACGTCCTGGTCCTGCCGGCCTGCATCCAGTTTTTCCTGAACTACTCGGTCAGCGATGCCATCACCAACGCCATCACGATCGGCTCCTACATGTCGATGTTCACCTCGACCGTGCTGATGATCGGCGTGGCCTTCGAGTTCCCGACCGTGATCTGGCTGCTCTCCCGCCTGGGGGTGCTGACCCGTACGCAGCTGCGCAAGGGTCGCCGCTACGCGCTGGTGGCCGTGCTGGTGCTCGCTGCCATTGTGACGCCCGCGGATCCGCTGTCGATGATCATCGTCGCGGCGCCGCTGTATTTGTTGTATGAAATAGCCATCCTCCTATGCTCCTCCAAGTCGGCCGAGAGCCCCGAAACGAACGAATAGCCTGCCTGAACTGGCCGGAGGCCTTCCCGTACTGCCCGGAGGTGTCGTTCGACATCTGCCACAGCGGGGACGCGCTGCACCTGCACTTCCACGTGCGGGAGCAGGCTGTGCGGGCCGTCTGCGCGGCGGACCGGGAGCACGCCTGGGAGGATTCGTGCGTGGAGTTCTTCTTCGCGCCCCGCGAGGACGGGCTCTATTATAATTTGGAATGTACCTGCACGGGGAAGATCTATCTCTGCCGCGGCGCGGAGCGCCATGGGCGGGAGGTCCTTCCGGAGCAGGCCTACGCGGGCATCGTCCGCCGCCCCTCGCTCGGGACCGAGCCGTTCGGGCTGCGCGAGGCGCTGACGGCCTGGGACCTGGCGCTGGACATTCCGGCCTCGACCTTCGGCCTGGAGACCTTCGCCGGGCTGCAGGCCCGCGGCAATTTCTATAAATGCGGCGACCGCCTGCCGGTCCCGCACTACCTGACCTGGGCGCCGATCGGCACGCCGAAGCCCGACTTCCATAGACCTGAATTATTTGACACAATAGTATTTATATGATTCGCAAGCAAGGCAGTGCCGCAGGCAAACCCGTGGTCGCCCGTGACCTCGTGAACGGGAGGGGCCCAGCCGTCAGGCTGGGAGGGATAGCGCGCAGCGCGTAGGTTTGCCGCGGCAGCTGCTTTGCTGCGAATGGATGAAAGAATATGATATCAATTGAGGATGTGACAGTTGCGTATGGTGGTTTTGTCCTGCTGGACAAGATCAACTTCCATATCAGTGAGACCGACAAGATCGGCCTCGTCGGCAAGAACGGAGCGGGGAAGTCCACCATCCTGAAACTGATCTGCGGCCTGCAGAATCCGACCTCCGGCCGCATCGACCGGCCGCGCGACCTTTCCATCGGTTACCTGCCCCAGATCATGGAGCACCACCGCGGGCGCACCGTGCTCGAGGAGACGATGACCGCCTTCTCCGGCACGGCCGAAATCGAAAGGGAAATCGCCTCCGTGACGAAGGAGCTGGAGACGCGGACGGATTATGAATCAGACGCTTACGCGGAGCTGATCGAGCGCCTGACGAGCCTGAACGACCGTCTGGAGCTGAGCCACACCGAGCCGCCCGAGGTGCAGGCGCGCCGGACTCTGCTGGGCCTGGGCTTCCTGGACGACGAGCTCGGCCGCCTGACGGAGACCTTCTCCCAGGGCTGGAACATGCGCATCGAGCTGGCGAAGATCCTGCTTCAGCAGCCGGACGTGCTCCTGCTCGACGAGCCGACCAACCACCTCGACATCGAGTCCATCGAATGGCTCGAGGATTACCTCAAGGCCCGCCGCTGCGCGCTGCTGCTCGTCAGCCACGACCGGCGCTTCCTCGACACGGTCACGAACCGCACCGTCGAGGTGATGCTGGGCCATATCCACGACTATAAAGTCCCGTATACCAAATACCTGGACCTGCGCGCCGAGCGCATCCAGCAGCAGGTGGCCGCCTACGAGAACCAGCAGCGGATGATCCAGAAGACGGAGGAATTCATCAACACCTTCCGCTACAAGCCCACGAAGTCCAACCAGGTCCAGTCCCGCATCAAGGCGCTGGAGAAGCTGGACCGCATCGAGATCGACGAGACGGACAACGCCCGGCTGACGGTCAAGTTCCCGCCGGCTCCGCGTTCCGGCGACGTGGTCTTCAAGGGCATCGACCTGACGGTCGGCTATCCGCAGAAGGTCGTCTTCCGCCACGCGGAGATCGAGATCAAGCGCGGCGAGAAGGTCGCCCTGATCGGGCGCAACGGCGAGGGCAAAACCACGCTGATGCGCGTGATCGCCGGCGAGTTGGATCCCATCAGCGGCGAGGCCCGGCTCGGGCACAACGTGCAGCTGGGCTACTACGCCCAGAATCAGGAGGATATCCTCGACAAGAACGAGACGGTCTTCTCCACCCTCGACCGCATCGCGGTGGGGGACATCCGCAGCAAGCTGCGCGATCTGCTGGCCCAGTTCCTCTTTCGCGGCGAGGACATCGACAAGCGCGTGTCCGTGCTCTCCGGCGGCGAGCGCGCCCGCCTGGGCATGGCGAAGCTGATGCTCCAGAGCTACAACCTGCTGGCGCTCGACGAACCGACCAACCACATGGACATCAAGTCCAAGGACATCCTCAAGCAGGCGCTCAAGGCCTACGACGGCACGCTGATCGTGGTCTCGCACGACCGTGACTTCCTGGACGGACTCGTGGACAAGATGTACGAGTTCCGCGACGGCCGGGTCAAGGAGCACCTGGGCACCGTGTCCGACTTCCTGGCGGCCCGCAAGCTGGAGACGCTCCAGGAGCTGGAGCGCAAGGCGGAGCAGGCTGCGCCGAAGCAGGAGGACGTGCAGAAGAAGACGGCCTTCGAGGAGCGGAAGCAGGAGAGCAAAATGGACCGGAAGAAGAAGAACCGCATCTCCTGGCTGGAGTGCGAGATCGGGAAGCTGGAGGCGAAGATGAAGGAGATCGAGAACACCCTGTCCGCCCCGACGGAGAAGGACGACATCATGGAGCTGACCCGCACGTACCTGGAGTGCAAGCGGGACCTGGATGCCAAGACGGATGAGTGGGGAGAGTTAATAGGTTAGAATATGAAAACATTGAATTATAAGTTATTAGGTCTTATTACCTTATTTGTTGGTTTATCTGCTTCGCCGCTCTTTGGACAGAGCGTCCGGGAGATACCCCTGGAGAATCTCTCGGCCTTCCACAGCATCGAGGTGGGCGGGGAATTCGTCCTCGACATCCAGTACGGCAAGCAGTACCGCGTGCAGCTATCGGTCGAGGAGCTTTTCGCCGACTATGTGATGAACTCCGTGATGGACAGTACGCTGTCGGTCACACTCGATGAGCGGCATGTGCCCGCGGAGGTGCGCCGGCAGTTCCGGGGCAAGGATGTCGCGCAGCCGGTCTTCCGGGTGAATGTGACGATGCCGGAGACGCTGCGCTCGCTGAAGCTGAGTTCGCGGGCCATCCTGCTGTCCGCCGACGACCTGGTGGTGGATCCGGCTTCGTTTGAGCTCCTGGTCACGGACAATGCCCGGGTCTCCTCGCTGGCATTCGGTTCCGGGCGGGTGGCACTCTCGCTCGACAAGAAGGCCGACGTGAAGATGAGCGTGACCTGCGATTCGCTTTCCGTCCGCCAGGCTGGGACGACCGGCCTGGAGCTGACCCATCATACCGATGTGTCCGCCTTCGAACTGTCGGGGAGCAGCAGTCTGACGGTGAAAGGGGAGACCGGTCTTCTGAAGTTGAATTCGGCCGGTTTCTCGAAGTCGATTCTCAATGGTTCCGCCCCGGTCGTGCGCTACAAACTGACGAATTCTTCGCAGGTCAATGCGACGCTGTTGGAGAGCGCCCGCGCGTTCGTGGAGATGTCCGGTCTGGGCACGCTGACGCAGGCGGCGAGTGACGAGTTGACGGTCGATCTGAGCGGGGGAGCCACGGTGTATTTCCTGAACGATCCCGCCATCCACGTGACCTACCTGAAGAGCGCTTCGCTGATCCCTTATGACAGAAAATAGCCCCGTTTTGGGGCTAAAATAGGGGTTAACAAAAATGTTATAGATACTAACAATTTTGTTATATTCCTTGATTCTTAGCTAGATTTCCTCTTTTTCGATGTTGGAGGCCAGGAAATGGAGGGCGACGTTCGCAAAGCGCCGGATGTTGCCTTTCCGACCCAGGTCGCAGTGGTATTTCCGGGTTTTCGTGCCCTTCGGACCGGCTATTCCGATCCATACCGTGCCTTCCGGATTGCCCCATTCGTCGCCGCCTTCGGTGAGGCCGGTGGTGGTGACGGCGTAGTCTGTTTTCATGAGTTTCCGGACGCCTTCCGCCATGGCTGCGGCGACTTCGCCGCTGACGAGTCCGTGGTCCTGGATGGTCTTGGTCGGGACACCGAGGACTTCTTCTTTGATGCGGGTGAAGTAGGAGGTGACGGAGCCGGCGTACCAGGAGGAGGAGCCGGAGACGGTGGTGAGCAGGTGGGAGATCTGGCCGCCCGTGCAGGATTCTGCGGCGCTGAGGGTGCGGCCGTTATTCTTGAGGAGCCGGGCTATCCGGTTTTGGATTGTTTCGTTCATTCTTGGCCAGGTTGAGCAGGTATTTTTGGATGTTGCTGACGAAGTTGGGGCCTTGTTTGACCAGGCCGTCGCGGACTTCGATGAGGGAGGCGCCGGCTTCGAGGGCTTCGGCGGCCTGCTCGGGGGTTTCGATGGCGTGGTTGGAGATGACGGGAAGGAGGCCCGAGGTGTATTTGACGATGTGTCGGATCTGGTCGAGGCTTCGGGTTTCGACGCCGTCGATGCCGTTCATCAGGCAGTAGTCCAGGAGGTCTTCGGTTTCGGAGGGGGGCAGGGCTACGGGGAGTTTGACGACGATGGGTTTGTAGACTTCTTCGGCCAGGCGGGCGTCCAGGATGGGGTCGAGGATGTCGGTGCTGGGGTTCTCGGAGATGTCGATGACGAAGAAGTCGCAGAAGTCGTAGGCGAGGGTGAAGGCCGTCAGGTATTCTTCGTTGATGCAGGCGGCGAGGATGTCGTTCTGGGGGTCCTGCTGGATGCGTCGGATGGCCCGGCGGATGCCGTCGGCGTTCATCGGGCCGATTTCCATGAAGCTGACGCCCAGGTTGTTCAGGTCGTTGTAGAGTTCGCCGTAGATGTCGAGGCCGGCGCCGATGCCGATGGGGTTGTAGAAGCTGAGGCCGAAGACTTCGCGCTGGAGGCCGGTGGGGCGGTTGTTGTGGATCCAGCGGCTGATGAGGCGGCCGCCCGGTATCCTTTCGATCATTTCGAAGTACCGGAGCGCCACCCGGGAAGCCTTTTCGATGTCCGCTCTGCGGACAAACGGCCGAATCAGTACGCTATACAGTCCCATACAATGCAAATATACACATTTATATTATTATATCGCCAGCCGGTCAACAATACCCGTCTCGCTCCTCGCTCCCCGGGTATTGCCGACCGGCTATGGCTATCCACATTATTGCGTCTGCCGACCCCACGCACCCTCCCGCACGGCCCCCGACGGCGCAGGCAAACATCCACAGGCTCGCGCACGCCCCCTGCACCGGCAGCCGCCGTATCAATTTTCTGCAGCAGCTGCAAACTGAATCTTGAAGGCGTGGCTGGACCTTCGGCGAAGGCTCAGCCGCAGCAGGATTCGTGGCGCCGAATCCGGTTCCCGCGATAGCGGGAAGCGAGGATGGAAGCCGAGACGAAGGTCTTGCCCGCTTGAAATGTTTGCGGCTGACGGTACAAGATTAGACGAGTTCCTGGAAAGAGCCGTCGGAGTAGAAGAGGATTACCTTGGAGATAACGCGCTGATTTGGACGTTTTTGCAGCTTGGTATCTGTATATGTGGTATAGGTGGAGGGGCGGGGAGCGGGGGACTCTGCAGGGGCAGGGTCGGGGTAGTCGGGTTCGTCGAAGAGGCTGTTTTCAGCTGCGGCCGGAAGGGGAGAAACCGGGGCTGTGGGTTCCTCCAGCGGTGCTCTGGCCGTGTTGTACATCTTGCCGCGTCCCGTGAGGAGCCATTCGAAATTCAGGTTAGGGTAGTGGCGGACCATGCTCTCGAGAAAATCGAAGCCGGGCTTGTTCCGTCCGGAGAGGATGTGCGAGATACTGGCACGGGCGACGCCGATCGTTTCGGCGAACTGGGCCTGGCTGATATTTTCAGCGACCAGAAACTGTTGCAGACGCGCGTTCATAATTCTAAACGATTTGTTTACAAAAGTAACAAGAAAAATGCAGGAAAACAAGGGTTACAAATGTGAATTGTTGATGGTTGGTTGACAGGTCTGTGCATATCCCCAATATCCTACATAGAGTCTTAATTCATGTTGCGCCATTCAACTTATTGAGCAATCAGTATATAATATATGCTTTACATCTGCTAATCCGGGTTTCCTGGCCGAAAACCGCCTGTTTACACGAAATGAACATCGTTGTTTGCTTCAACTTAGAGGACTTAAACTATTGATTTTAAGTTAGTTTACATACTGAATTACTAATCATAAGAACGTCTTATATCACTTATTAACAATTGGGCTCAAAAGTGGATAAAACTTTTGTAAACTTTACGAATGTAAACAAGAAGTTTACAAATGTGTACAAATGTAAACGGTTTCTCGCCTCGAAAAAAAGCGTTAACTTTGCATCATGATTCCTGAGATTCACATAGAGGATTACACCTATACACTCCCCGACGCGAGAATCGCGAAATACCCGCTGTCGGAGCGTGACGCCTCCAAATTATTGATTTATCAGGACGGAAAGGTCCGCGAGCGGATCTTCCGTTCCCTGCCGGAAGAGCTGCCTGCGGGCAGCCTGATGGTCTTCAACGATACCAAAGTCGTCCCTGCGCGACTCTTTTTCCGCCGTCCGACGGGCGCACATATTGAAATTTTCTGCCTGGAACCCGATACGCCGGCCGAATACAACACCATATTCGCCACCACGGCCTCCTGCCGCTGGAAATGCGTGATCGGCAACTCCAAACGCCTGAAAACCGACGAAATGCTCAGCCTGGACGTCGATTCCGACGAATGGGACGACCTCGCGCTGCAGGCCCGCCTGATCAGCCGCGACGGCCAGACCGGCATCGTGGAGTTCTCCTGGCAGGGCGGCAGCCCCTTCTCCGCCGTGCTGGAGCGCTGCGGACGCATTCCCATTCCTCCCTATCTGAATCGGGACACCGAGGCCATCGACCTGGAGCGCTACCAGACGCTCTACGCGCACATCCGCGGCTCGGTGGCGGCTCCGACGGCCGGTCTCCATTTCACGCAACGCGTGCTGGACGACATCGCCGCGAAGGGCATCGATATCGAAAATGTCTGCCTGCACGTGGGCGCAGGCACGTTCCTGCCCGTCAAGAGCTCGCTGGTGTCCGAGCACCCGATGCATCGGGAGCCCTTCGTGGTGAGCCGCGAGCTGCTGTGCCGCCTGCGCGACGGCGGCCGCCCGGTGGTGGCGGTCGGCACGACCTCCGTTCGCACCCTCGAATCGCTCTATTACGTGGGCATCAGCTGCCTGGAGCAGGGCGCCCCGGCCGACGTGGACCAGTGGGCCCCGTACACGCGGGAATACGCCGTTTCGCTGGCTGAATCGCTGGACGCGATCATCCGTTATCTGGATCAGAATGGCCTGCAGGAACTGAAGGTCGGCACGCGCATCATCATCGTTCCGGGCTTCCGTTTCCGCGTGGTGGATGCGATGGTGACCAACTTCCACCAGCCGCAGAGCACGCTGCTGCTGCTCATTTCCGCCTTCGTGGGAGGGGACTGGAAGACCATCTACGACTATGCGCTGGGGAACGGCTTCCGTTTCCTCAGTTACGGCGACTCTTCTTTGCTTTTCCGCCGCTGATTGTGTAACTTTGGGCTTTGTAATGAGTACCGTGAATACAGAAGAATTCGGCGACATACGCCCCTATACGGATGAAGAAGCCGTAGAGGCGCTTGCCCGTGTGTCCCGGCATCCGATGATGCCCGTGATCTCCAAATATCTGTTCTCCGACCTGCCGGCGTCCACGCTCAGCCACATGCTGCGCGGGATCGGCAGCATCGACCAGTTCCAGGACGAGGTGATGCTGGCCGTGATCGACGCGATCCTGGCCAAGACCTCCGAGGGGCTGACCTGCAGCGGCGTCGAGAACCTGAAGGGCATCCAGGGCCGTTTTCTGGCCGTTTCCAACCACCGGGACATCGTGTTGGACCCGGCGCTGATCCAGCATACGATGCGCCACAACGGCTTTCCCTATACGGAAATCTGCGTGGGCTCGAACCTCCTGACGAGCCAGCTGATCGTGGATCTGATGCGCTCGAACCGCATGATCAAGGTCATCCGCGGCATCGGCGCGCGGGAGCTGTACCTGAGCTCCCAGCTGCTGTCGCAGTATATCCGCGAGACCATCGTTTCCGGCCGCGCTTCCATCTGGATCGCGCAGCGCGAAGGACGCACGAAAAATGGCCTGGACACCACTGAGCAGGGTCTTTTGAAGATGTTCGATATGAGCGGGAAGGGGACTTTCGAGGAGAATTTCGCCGAGCTGAACATCGTGCCGATGAGCATTTCCTACGAGTACGAGTCCTGCGATTCGCGCAAGGCGCGCGAGGTGCTGATGCGCCGCAGCGGGCCGTATAAGAAGAAGCCGAAGGAGGACCTGCACAGCATCATGACGGGTATCCGCCAGTATAAGGGGCACATCCATCTGGAGATCGGCAAGCCGCTGACGCCGGAGGAGATCCACGAGGCCTCGAAATGTGAGAAGAACGACCGCTACCAGGCCATCCGCCACGCGGTGGACCGTCGCATCATCGACGGATACCGGCTCTGGAAGACGAATTATATGGCGCACGACCTGCTGCACGGCAAATCCGAGTATCAGGACAAGGGGCTGTACACCGCGCAGGATCTGAGCGAATTCGCGAAGTACATGTTCCATAAGCTCGGAAAACTGGAGCGCCGGCTCGACCAGGCGGAGCTCCGCAAGGTTTTCCTGGGCATCTATGCCGGTCCGGTCGACGCCAAACTCGCCCGCGAGACCGACTAGTCCCCTGTTACACAATTTATATTATGTTAAGTTGCGTGTAGCAACAGCTCCCCCTGTGTCCAGATTGCAGTCATTTAGCACAGCAGTTTCTTAATCTGCGCATCCGTCGCTTCGGGCGCCGTCCGCCGGATCCTTGCCGCGAGCCGCGCAAACGATTCCTCCGGGCTGCAGCCCGGCGCATCGAGCTCATACTCAAACAGATCCTCCGGCCGACACAGCGACGCCAGCTGCCAGCCGCTATACTCCAGAAAACGCCCCTTATAGACCCGCTCGAAGTCGCCGATGACCAGGCGCGTCTGCTGCTCCAGCCGCGTCACCACGGCGTCCATCTGGGCCTTTTTCAGCCCGCAGATGCGCCGCAGTTCCCGCGTTGTCAGGCTCCCGGCCTCGCAGATGGCCTCGTAAGCCTGCCGGTCGCCCTCGCGCAAGGCGTATTTGGGCTGCGCCCGGCGCCAGTTCAGCAGGTCGCGGTAGCACTCGGCCGTCGCGAAAGCGGCCTTTCCGCCGCAGAGGAATTTGCCGTAGGCGATCTCCCCCGTCTGCACGGCGTCGATCTTCCAGTCCCACGGGCCGAGGGTCCCCTCTTCCCCGTCGAACCAGTACTCCCGGGGCGTCATTTCCTCAATAGAATAGCCTGGAAGGGCGTTTTCGAAGAAAGGAATGATGCCGCAGGCCTTGATCGTGGCGATCAGGGCCTCGGGGCTGTCCACCCGAAGCTTCGCCTCCGGATCGGTCTGTTTCAGAAAGATAGACATACTGCAAATATAAATGTAAAATCGTCAAAACCTGTAAAATTTCACAATTACCCCCTGACAAATCTTAATGATCCTTGCTTTATTGTAATTTGTTTTCCAACTTCCGCCCCGTTTATCCCATTCGATTTGGATAATAGTATAGAATTATATACCTTTGCAATGAACTAAAACGATGAAAAAGTACAAGGTGAGACAGGTGATCAAATTGCTCTCAAAAGATGGATGGTATCTGGTCCGTACGCGAGGAGACCATCGGCAGTTTCAGAACGATAACAAACCTGGGACGGTCACTGTGAACGGTAAGCCCAGTGATGATTTGAGCCAGGAGCTTCTGAACAGTATATGGAAACAAGCTGGTTTGAAATGAATAATACAAATATGCAGAATATGGTAAAGATCAATATTGACTGGATGGATAAGAATTTCGGAGCTGCACCGGCTGACGAGCGTATGGCCTGTGTGGCGACCGGAAAGACTCTGGATGAGGTGAAACGAAATATCGTCGACGCTCTTCAGTTCCATATCGAAGGCATGGTCATGAACGGCGAAACCGTACCCGAGGAGTATCTGGGAGATTGGCAGCCGGAATACCACCTGACGGCGCGCGCAGAGCTCCGCTACGCCGATGCCTATATCACCCGCACTGCTCTGGCCCGGGAAACCGGTATCAACGAGCAGCAGCTCAGCCACTATGCCAATGGCTGGAAAATCCCCCGCCCCGAAACCCATCGGCGCATCCTTGCGGGTATCGAAGCCATCAGCAAACGACTTGCGATGATCCTATAGAAAGTATTATTGCTGAGAGTGTTCGTGGCGCCAGGCGGCGGTGCGCACGGCGATGTTCTGTTGGATGCAGTCGCTGTAGAGCCAGGGCTCGCAGCTGTGGATGTTGCCCACGTTGAGATAGCCCCCGTGCGGACGGTATTCGGCGCCTTCGTAGCCCGTCACGACGAGGGCGTGGTACGTCGGCGAGAGCGTGACGGTGATGGTGTCGTGCAGGACGGCCGGCGTGGCGTCCGTGCGCCAGTTGACCGGGTTGATGCCGAATTCCGTGTCGGAGATTACGGGGATGACATATCGCTCGTCCTTGACGGTGTTGTAGCAGATGGTGACCCCGGTGTCGGACTCCCCTTCCGCTTCCTTAATATGCTGGCTTTCAGCCATATCCTCGGCTGTTACCTTGTAGCCCATCACGTACGCGGCCGCGAGCTTCGCGTAGGTGGCGTCGTCCATGTGCTTGAGCAGCTCCACGACGGCCAGTCCGCCCTGGCTGAAGCCAGCCAGGATGATCGGCCGCTCGCTGTCGCGCTCCTCTAGGAAGCAGTCGAAGGCGTCGCAGACATCCCCCATCGACAGGCGCGTCCGCTCGCGGATGATTTCCTCGTCCTGCGTGTCGAAGGCCTCGATGGTGGTATGGCGGTAGAAGGGCGCCCAGAAGCGGTTTCCCGGCGCCATATAGGCCGCCACGCCGCTGATCTCCCGCGTCATCCGCTCGCGGTGCCCGGGGCTCCAGACATCCGCGTAATGGCTCACGCGCCCGCTCGTGTCCGTCCAGTCCTTCTCCCAGGTGGACACGATATAGAACACATCGGCTCCCCTGCCCTCCGGATCCCCGTCGACGGTGTACCACATCGTCGCATCGGCATAATCCGGCGCCTTCGGGATGAAGGTTCCCGAGGAACTGAGCAGAATCGTCATCAGGCCGGCCATCAGGGCGGCGGGAATGCCCAGCAGCATGCCGAGCAGGGATCCCTTGATGTGGAACCAGTAGTCGTGGTATTCCTTCACCATATCCTCCGTTCCGGGGATCACGAAATGTTTGTCGTGGCAGAACCAGAGGCAGTCCATCACCAGGGCGTCGTACCAGTTGACAACCGTCCATAACGCATAGGCCGTCAGCGCTCCGCTCCAGAAGGTCGTGCAGCCGTTGACAGAACTGACCAACCACCCCATCAGCACGCCGAACAGCACGATCGCGAAGACCTTCTTTGCGTAGAAAGCCGCTCCTCCGGGCTTGTTGCCCGCATTCACCAGCCCCAATTTGTCGCAACGTTCGATGATGGCCGGCGGATAGTTGAAAATGCTCTTGATCGGGTTCCGTGACATCAGGAACACGAACAGCGTGAAGAACGCGCACGCCACCAGGGATTCAATCAGAAAGGTCATATTGCACGGACTTAAGCATTCATTGAATACAAATATACGGATTTATTCAGATTGCTTTTCTTCCCATCTTCGCCAAAAACGCTGCGTTGATTCGTGGTTCCGGATGAAAATTTGTAAAATAATATTAATATGCTATCTTTGCGCTATAAAGATGATATACATTATGTCAACAACTGCTATTTCGATCCGCCTTGATTCTGATATCAAGAAACAATTCGACGAACTCTGCAACGAGTTTGGTCTGAGCACGAATGCCGCTTTCAACCTGTTCGCACGGACGGTCGTTCGGGAACAGGCCATCCCCTTCCCCATCTCGCTCAAGAGCAGCGAGTCTGACCAGCGATCCATCGCAGCGCAGAACGCACTTCGACGTTCGCAGACCCTTTCTTCCCAAGAGGCACACGAATGGACTGACGAAGAAATAGATGAGTTGATCGCCACGCACAGGCGAAAGAAGAAACGCTAAAGTTGTTTATTTGAATTACATTCGTTTATTTGCAGTGTTGATTCCCGGTAGCCCCTGAAGCAATTCAAGCTATCGGGTTTAGATTTTTTCGGGGGGTTGAGTTACTCTACAGCATTGGCTGTCGCATTGTCTGCGATAGCTGCAATTATTCTTGGTGATAAGTTTTTTTTCGTCATGCCCGACCTGCCTTTCCGTCATCCGCCGACTTGATCGGCGGATCTCCCTCCTTCTCCGGCGGAGGCAGCAGGGCTGCTGATGTCCGGGCAGAAAAATGCCCGTCCACCAGCACCCTGCCGCCATTCCGCCAAATGCCTATAGCGGCAGCCGAGCCCCCGCTCCCCTA